>CAWBQP010000027.1:0-101036 GCA_963790735.1 uncultured Alphaproteobacteria bacterium
GTCGTATGGACCGACGATCTCGTCGGCGCGGGATCCTGGTGGGATCAAGCGAACCGTTGCGAGGCGCGCGGTCGAGTCCTGCTCGATCGTCGCTGCAACCCGGTAACCCCGACCGATCAGCGCGCGCACGAGGTTCTCCGCCTGAGCGTCGTCGGCGACCGCGACGGCAACGTCGACATCCCGGGTGAGGCGAGGTTCGGCGCGTACGGACACCGCAAAGCCGCCGACGAGCGCCCAGGGCTGCCCAGCGCACCAAGATCGTCAGCGATCCGCGCGAGGGTCCGTTCGACCAGGTTCACGCGAAGCGGTTCGCCGAGCGGCCAGTCGCGTCGCCGTGCTCTCCGCCCGGCCGCCTGGTGCGCAGCGAGATGGCGCGACCGATGGAAAAACGGTCAATGATTACCGATGAGCCCAGCCGAATGTCGCCCAGACGCCTTGAGCGTCAAATCCGTGCGCTTGATTTCGGGCGCCTGAACAGGGTGGCTGCAGGCACGGTTCCCGCGCTTCTTTTTGGCCTGCGGCTTTGGGCCTCTGTTTGTCTCGCGCTCTATATCGCTTTCTGGCTCGAACTCGACAGCCCGTTTTGGGCCGGCACCTCGGCGGCGATCGTTTGTCAGCCGCAACTCGGCGCAGCGCTGCGCAAGGGGTGGTTCCGCATGATCGGTACATTGGTCGGCGCTGTCGCGATCGTCGTGTTGACCGTATGCTTTCCGCAGGATCGCTCATTGTTTCTCGTCGGGCTGGCCCTGTGGGGGGCGGCATGTGCCTTCGTCGCAACGTTAGTCCGTAACTTTGCAGGCTATGGCGCGTCATTGGCTGGCTATACAGCAGCGATTGTTGCCAGCGATCAGTTCGGTGCAACCGGAGGCGCACACGGTGACGTATTCATGCTGGCTGTCACCCGTGCGAGCGAGACTTGCATTGGCATCGTCTGCGCCGGCATCGTTCTCGCTGCAACCGACCTCGGCGGCGCCCGTAGGCTGCTGGCCACGCACTTTGCAGACCTGACGGCACAAATCGCGGCCGGACTTGCCAGCACGTTCGCACCGACCGGGCCCGAACCATCTGCCACGCGATCGATGCGGCGCGCACTCATGCAGAGAGTTATTGCCCTCGACCCAATGATCGATGAAACGCTCGGGGAATCCGCTCAGATCCGACATCATTCACCGGTTTTGGAAAGGGCAGTGGACAGCTTGTTCGCCGCCCTGGCGGGTTGGCGCACGGTGGCAAATCACATTGTCCAACTGCCCAGCGCAGAGTCTCGGCAAGAAGCGGGAATTATACTGCAAATCCTGCCGCTCGAACTGCGATCCACGAACGCCGATCCGTCGCGCTGGATCGCTAATCCGACCGGTCTGGGCCGGCTCTGTGAGACGACTGCGCACCGGCTGATTGAACTGCCCTCTCGCACCCCATCGCTCCGCCTGCTCGCCGACGAGACGGCCGAAGCGCTCGCCGGAATTTCGCATGCGGTGAACGGGCTGGCTTTGCTTGTCGCTGATCCCGTTCGACCTGTCCCGCGCCGCCGCAATGTCGTTCGCCTGCACGTGGCGGACTGGCTGCCGGCTCTGGTCAATGCCGCGCGCGCATTCGTCACGATCTGCGTCGTCGCGTTGTTCTGGATCGTTACCGCCTGGCCAAGCGGCGCTATGGCCATCAACTTCGCCGCCATCTCCGTCATTCTGTTCGGCCCGCGAGCCGATCAGGCTCACGCGGGAGCCATGGGCTTCATGGTGGGCACCGGCATCGCCGCTGTTGGCGCGGCGATCATCAGATTCGCGGTGCTGCCGCACTTGGAGACCTTTGCCGCCTTCAGCCTCGCGATTGGCCTTTGGCTGGTTCCCGCCGGTGCCGCAGCGGGAAAATGGAAGAGCGGCGCGCTCACCTATATGGCGACGTATTTCGTGCCGTTGCTCGCGCCTGAGAACCAGATGAGCTACGACACCGTGCAGTTCTACAACGCGGCGCTCGCGATCATCGCCGGCATCGGCGCCGTGGTACTGTCCTTTCGCCTGCTGCCACAGCTGTCGCCGGCATTCCGGACCCGCCGGTTGCTGGCCTTGACCTTGCGCGATCTGCGCCGTCTCGCGATGGGGCGGACGTCAGGCGACTGGGTGGGCCACATCCATGGCCGGCTCTCGGCCATGCCGCAAGAGGCGACCGCCCTGGAGCGTGCTCAACTATTCGCGTCGCTGTCAGTGGGATCCGAGATAGTCAGGCTACGTCCTCTGGCTCTACGGCTCGGCGTCGGCGCCGATCTCGAACACGCTCTCGCCTCTCTGGCAGAAGGCAAAAGTTCAACGGCCATTGCGCGCCTCACTCGTCTTGACGCGGCGCTCGCCGGCAACGAATGCGCCAAGCGCGAGGCGGAGCGGTCACGCGCTCGCGTTCTCACGCTATCGCAGGTGCTGCTTGAGCACGCCGATTACTTCGATACGGGAGTAGTGAGATGAGGTTTGTCGAGGTCGACCTGTTCGGTGTGTACGTTGCGCCCATCTCGCTCATGATGGTCGGCGCCTGGCTCGTCACTATTGCATTGCGCCGGATCGCCAGCCGCCGTGGCTTGCTCCGATACGTCTGGCATCCAGCCCTGTTCGTGTTTGCCGCCTACATCATCGTTCTTTCGTCTTGGGTCCTGATCTTGGCCCGCTGGAGCTCGCCACTATGACCGTTACTGAAATCATGTTGAGGCACGGAAAGGCCGCATGCGTCTTGCTTCGACGCAGAATCGACCGCATGAGATTCGCCGAGATCACCCTGTTCGGTGTCTCCGTTGCGCCCATTCCGCTCATCATGATCGGCGCCTGGCTCGTCGTGATTGCATTGCGCCGGTTCGCCGGCCGCTTCGGCTTGCCGCGCTACGTTTTGCATCCGGTGCTGTTCGTATTTGCGGCGTACGTTCTTTCATCCTGGATCCTGATCTTCGAACGCTGGAGCTTGCTGCCATGACCGTCACCTTTACCGAAATCATATCCAAACGCGGCAAGATGCCCGATGATGGTGACGAGAGGCCGTCCCCTGAGCCGGAAATCTGCGCGCCTGTCAGGCGTCGCATCCAGGTCATTCCGTTCTTGATCACCCTGGGGACCGTCGCGCTTGCCGGGCTGCTCGGCTGGGCGATGTGGGCCGTCTATATGGACGCACCGTGGACGCGCGATGCCACCGTGCGTGCCTATGTCGTCACGATGGCACCCGAAGTGTCCGGCCGGATTGTGGAGCTGCCGGTCGCCGACAATCAATTCGTCCACAAGGGCGACACGCTCATGGTCGTCGATCCCACGAACTTCGCGATTGCCGCCCGGCTGGCAGATGCCGCCGTCGACCAGACCAAGGCGCTGGCGCAGAATGCGCAGGCACAGTCGGCGCGCCGGCAGAAGCTGACGGATTTGGCGGTCTCGCAGGAGGAGCAGCAAACCTTCACAAGCAACTCGCTGAGCGCCACTGCGGCCTATCAGCAGGCGCTTGCGAGACGCGACCAGGCGCATGTCGACCTCAAGCGCACCCGCATCCTCTCTCCGGTCAACGGCTATGTGACGAACTTGCAGGTGCAACTCGGCGATTTCGTCACTGTCGGACAGAAGAGTATCTCGCTCGTCAACGCCGATTCTTTTTGGGTCGATGCCTATTTCGAGGAGACCAATCTGCGAGGGATTCTCGAAGGAGACGTCGCTAGGATCAAATTGATGGGCCACGGCGAAGTCGTTCGTGGGCACGTCGAGAGCTTCGCCCGCGGCATCGATGTGCCAAACGCTCAGCCGGATACGTCCGGTCTCGCCTCGGTAAATCCGATCTTCACCTGGGTCCGCCTCGCGCAGCGCGTGCCGGTGCGGATCCATCTCGATGACGTGCCAAGCGGCGTGCGGCTGATGGCCGGATTGACCGCCACGGTGCAGGTCGATCCAGGATCAGCGAAGCGGTCGCACCATTGATCCCTGCTGCGGAATGCTTGGGCCACATCCGAAATCTCACTCAATATGATCGTTGCTTGATACCCCAAGCTCCTCGATCGAACGTCACAATCCAAAGATTTCGATGGCTGGTTATCACAGAGCCATCTGAGCGGTTGCGGGTGTATTCGACCACCAGATGAATCTTGCGGGGGCTAACGAGGACCGGGTGCCTTGCTTGATACCTCGTATGGTGCCAGCCGGTCGACTCCGAGAGATCGTCAAAAAATGTCGATCCGCCGGTCGCCGCCCAGCCGGTGATCGGGCGGGCAGTGACGGTGAAGGGCTAGATAGGGGCGTGTGCCCCGTCAATAACGGCGGTGGTTGAGCGGCCGGCACATCGTTCACAACACTTTTATTGCGACCAGGGCGCACTTCGCCTCGCTCAACTGTGCGTCTCGCGCTTGTTGCTGTAATCTCGCCGGACAACTGCACGGTCTCAGGAGGAACTTACATGACATCAGTCGTGCTCAACCGCCGTCACCTCCTTGCCGCTGGCGGCTCCGTCCTGGCAGCCGGCGTTTCCGGGCTCCTGTTGCCCGCCCGCGCCGAAGGCCTCGCGCCGACCGCTTCGATGTCGGGCGGCGCCAACAACTACCGCAAGGGCGCGGCGATCGTGGACCGGATCGGTAAGGGTGGCTTCTGGATGAGTGGCACCGTGCGCCGGGCAGGCGACGGAACTCCGCTTACCGGGCAGCGCATCCAGATTTGGGCGCACACGACCGAAGGGCAGGAGCACGAGCCGCAAAGTCATGGCGCCACGCTTACCGACAAGAACGGGGCATTCCGTCTCGAAATGCCGCAGATCATTCCGATCTTCGGCCAGCCGCATGGTCACCTTGCCTATGACAGCGGTGAGTTCAAAACCGTCTTTCTACGCCCCGTGATGCGGAGCGCAAAGGAAACCAGCCTGGAGGGGCACTTCGTCCTTCAGCCGGTCTGATCGAGTTGCGAACGAAGGGATGGAGATTGGCCCAGGTGACCCTGATCTGGGTCGGCCTCGCAGCAGCTATTTGTGTGCCGATCGCCGCTGCGGCGGCGAGTCCGCTACTCGCATGGCGCGGTCCGGTCTACATCCTGGCCGGATTCGCAGGAATTATCGCACTGGGCATCATGCTCTTTCAGCCTCTTTTGATTGGCGGATACTTACCGGGATTGTCGGGCCGTATTGCGCGGCGTGCACATCACTGGATCGGAGGCGCGCTGGTCGTGGCGGTGGTGATCCACGTCGGGGGCCTTTGGATCACCAGTCCGCCGGACATGATTGACGCGCTTCTTTTCTCATCGCCGACGCCGTTCTCCCCCTTTGGTGTGATCGCCATGTGGGCAATCTTCGCCGTCGCGCTTCTAGCCGCACTTCGCCGCCGATTGGGACTGCGACCGCAAACGTGGCGCACCGCCCATATGCTCCTCGCGATTGTCATCGTCGTAGGGAGTGTGGTCCATGGCATACTGATCGACGAGGGGACGATGGAGACGGTCTCGAAGGTGGCGCTTTGCGCGCTGGTCCTCGCCGCGACCGTAAAAGCCATGGTTGATCTACGCGTGTGGAGAAAGCGAAAGACGTTGCGCGGAGAGAGCATCGCGCGACAGTAACCAAACGGAATCGATAGCGATAAGGATATTCGGGACGTGTTCCGGGTTGGGGTCAAAAGCATCGTTTTGGCGACCGGCCGGCCACTTCCGGTCAACCCCGATCAACGGACATCGACAGGCTGGCCGGCTTGGTCTGGTTCGTGCCAGAAGCGGACGTTTGCAGCCGGAGCACAGCAGCAGGCTTTTTCCACTGCCGCGTCCACTCGCTTCCGCGCCAGAACCTGCGCCTCAAGTTGCCACACGCCCCTTGACCGCGTTGGCACGGGCCCTCCATGCGACACGGCCCATGGAATCGGTTGGAAGGCGCGCGCGCACCCGCGCCTTCAGTTTATCGCGTTGCTCGACCGACATTGCCTCCAAAGTCGGACGCACGCCTCCCGTAATCGTGCTCGTCGCCCAATAGTCCTCGAAAGAGCAAAACGTGCGCTCCACCGTGATCTCGCGCGTTTCGACCGCCTCGAGTCCCGCGGCTGTCCACACACCGCGAAGCGCCTCCAATCCGCCGGCGGATGGATTGGGAGGAAGGAGGGGAGCTACACCGGCCGCCCGGGTCTCCTCCCAGATCGGATCGAAAGGAAAGCCACCGCCGAGCACATCCCACGCATAGGCGGCAACCAGTCCACCCGGCCGAACCACCCGTGCCATTTCGGCGACGCCTTTGGCGGGGTCGGGGACGAAGAAGATGACGAGGGCCATGACGGCCGCGTCGAACCGCTGTCGCTCGAACGGCAGCGCCATCGCGTCACCCTGAAGAAACGCGGTGCCACGCGCGCCCGGTCGTTGTCGGGCAATTGCGAGCTGCCCTTCGCTCGGATCGACGCCCTGGACTTCGACCGGAGCGCATCGTTCGGAAATCAGTGCCGCAAAGGACCCCGTTCCACATCCGACGTCGACCCATCGCAAGTGGGAAGAGGACGCAAGCCACGTGAGGAACGTTTCTCCCGCGAGCCGGCTCCACGGGGCCATTCCCCGCTCGTAAGCGTCTCCGTCCTCGAAGCGGATGTGTTGCATGCGGGCGTCCATCGCCTTTTATCGCTCGGCACGTGTCAGTGCGCCTTGATATCGGCCGCCTTGACGAGCGTCGCGTTGGCGGCGATCTGCTGTTGGACAAACGTGTCCATCTCACTTGGGGACATGGGCATCGGATCTACGCCGAGTGCCTCCAGTTTGGACCTCACGCTCGGCGTGCCCAAGGCCTTCGCCACCTCGCCGTGCAGCTTGTCGACGATGGCACGCGGTGTTTTGGCGGGCAGGAACATGCCGATCCAGAGCGGATACTCGGCATCACTGAAACCTGCCTCGGCGGTCGTGGGTATCTCGGGGAGTACGGCAGATCTTGTCGCGCTGTTCACGACGAGCGCCGTGAGCATGCCGTCTTTCACAAACGGCAACGCATTTCCGACCGGCGCGAAGAAGAAGTCGAGCCGGCCGGCGATGATCTCGTTGATCGCCTCCGGTCCGCCCTTGAAGGGAACATGCACCGCCTGCATCCCGGCGCTCGACATGAACCGCATCGCGCTGAGATGGGTGGCCGTGCCGACACCGGCCGAACCGAAATTCATGGCGCCCGGCTTCGCCTTCGCGGCGGCGACAAAGTCGGCAATCGTCTTAAACCCGCTTGCCCGCGAAACGACTAGCACGCTCGGGACAACGCCCAGTAAAGCGACAGCCGAAAAGTCCGTCGCAGGATTATAGCTGAGGTTCGGATATAGCGCCGGCGCGATCGCATGCGCGGCCGAGTTGACCAGGATGGTGTAGCCGTCGGGATCGGCCTTCGCGACGAAGCCGGCAGCCGTGGTTGCTCCACCGCCGGGACGGTTCTCGACAATGATGTTCTGTCCGAGTTGCGTCGAGACTGGCTCTAAGGCCACGCGCGGGACGATGTCGGTGATGGTGCCCGCAGCGACCGGCACAACCGCCCGCAGCGGTCTCGCCGGCCAGGTCTGCGCAGAGGCGTCGAAGGAAAGAAGCGCGAGGGTCAGCGTGCACGCCGACATTAAACGAAATCGCTTCATGACCGTCCTCCATTGAAACAAGCCAGCTCCCCGACGCGGCGGCGCCGTGGGGAAAATGATGACCATTGCAAGACCGATACGTCCAATACATAATTTGCCTGATCGGTGATGCCGATCCGGCATAGGCGGGACATGAACCTTCGATATGCGCAGACCTTTGTCACGGTCGCCGAGGTGGGCACCGTATCCAAGGCAGCAATACGTCTGCACATTGCTCAGCCCGCCCTGTCCAGACAAATCAGCGCCTTCGAGCAGGAGCTCGGCCTGAAGCTGTTCGACCGCGTGGGCGGCCGCCTGGTGTTGACCAGCGAGGGCGAGCAATTGCTGGCCGATTGCCGCGTTCTGTTGAACTATGCGAGCGCGCTCGGCGAGCGCGCACAACTGCTCCGGGGTGGAGATACCGGGGTGTTGAAGGTCGCCGCGTCTCCGCAGATCATCGAAGGTGTGCTCGCTGATTTCCTGCACGCGTACGCGCGTGACTACCCCAACGTGAAAGTGGAACTGATCGAGGCTCTGGGGTGGCCGGACACTGCGGCGATGCTCGAACGCGGCGAGGTCCACCTTGGCCAGAATCTGGTTCGTGCCGTTCAACCCGGAGACCAGCGATTTGGAAGCCGTGGGCTGGCAGCGATAGATCTACTCGCAGCCTGCCATCCATCGCTCCTGCCGAGCCCGGGCAAGACCATCGAGATTGCGCGTCTCGCGCCATACCCTTTGCTTCTCCTCGACGGCAGCTTTGTATTCCGCCGCAACTTCGATGCTGCCTGCCGCCTCGCAGGATTTACGCCGAGCATCAGGTTTGAAAGCCGGGGGCCACACACGCTGCTCGCGATGGCCGAGCGCGGACATGGCGTGGCCGTCATCCCATCAGCGCTGCGGACCGACCGGCACACGCTGCGGATCATCGGCCTGACCTACCGTGGCAAGCCGTTGCGCGAGCCGCTCGCACTCTTCTGGGATAAGCGGCGCCCGCTGCCGCCCTATGCCACGCGCTTCGGCGACATGCTGGCCGAGCATATGTGCAACGTGTTCCCCATCACGCGGCCGTCCCAATCGAAACCCATCGCGCAGAGAGCCGCATCCCGCCCGGAGCAGCCGCGGAGACGACGCGCACCGTGAGCGACATGCCGTGTCCGCGTTGGGTCAAAAGACGAAATTCCGCAGTGACCAAAGCATGTCTGCTTTTGCCTCAAAAGCAGCCGTCTCTCGTCTTGTGGGTACACGCCCTAGCGCCCGGTCTTGACCGCCGATTTAGCGCGGCCCGCTTTGGGTCGCTGGCTCTGCAGTGTCGCGATAAAATTCTGCAGCGCCTTCGACGGCGGTCGCGCCGCGCTGTAGGCGAGCCCCACCTCACGCTTCACGTCGACGTCGATCTCGCGCACGACGACATCGGAATTGGCGCGCGCCACGCCTTCGGGAACGATGGCAATGCCGACACCGGCGGCCACCAGCGCCATCGCCCAGTCTTCGGATTCGGCGATCGCCGCGGGCTGCCGTGACGCCGATGCAGCGCGGCCGAAAAATTCGCTCTGCTCGCAATGACAGCGATCGACCATGTCGACGCCGGCGAGGTCCGCGGTGCGCAGCCGCTCCTTCAGCGTCAGCGGATGCGACGGTGGCAGGGCTGCGACGTAGCGCTCGACCCAGAGCAGGACGAAATGCTCGTCGGCGCGCAGCAGATTTTTGGAGACGATCCGCGCATCCGAAGGCTCGTCGACGCCAACGAGACGAAGCGCGATGTCGGAAGTCCCGGTCAGCGGCTTCAGCAGCGCGATGGTTCGCGGCCGGTCGAGCGTGCGCATCAGGCCGAGCGTGAGCGCGTTCCGCGTCGCAGGTTTTCGGAACAGGTTCTTCGCGGCGTCCGCCTCATCGATGATGCGGCGGGCCACGGCATGGAATTGTTCGGCCGCTTCCGTCGGCGCCATGCCCTTCTTGTGCCGGATGAACAGCGCCGCGCCGAGTTCGGCTTCCAGATGGGTGATCGCCGCCGAGATCGAGGGCTGCGAGATGAAGCAGCGCTTGGCGGCCGCCGTCAGGTTGCGCTCCCTGAACACGGCCGCGAAATAGCGGAGTTCGCGGATATCCATAGGCTGTTCCTATTGAAAGTATCAGATATCGATATTTTACCTATGATATGCGGAATGGCAAGCAAGGCGCCTGACCTCGAAGGAGACATCGTCATGCGCGTCCACCATCTCAACACCGGCACCATGTGCCCGATCGGCCGGCGCCTGGTGAACGGCACCGGCAGCATTTTCCAGCGCGCGCGCATGGTGTGTCATTGTCTGCTGATCGAGACCAATGACGGGCTGGCGCTGGTCGATACCGGCATCGGATTGGACGACATCGCCAACCCGCCGCGGCTGGGACCCAAATGGGTCCGGCAGACGACGCCGCGGCTCGATCCGGCCGAGACCGCGGTGCGGCAGATCGAGACGCTCGGCTATTCCAAAAGCGACGTGCGGCATCTGTTGCTGACGCATCTCGATCGCGATCATGCCGGCGGCATTCCGGATTTTCCGAATGCGAAGGTGCACGTCCATCGCCGCGAGCACGACATGGCGGTGACCGGCCGGGCGCCGGCTCCCAAGGGCCGCTACATCACCGCGCAATGGAAGCATGGTCCGCAATGGGCGTTCTACGACGAGGGCGGCGAGGACTGGTTCGGCTTCAAGGGCGTCCGCGCGCTCGGCGATCGCGAGCCCGATATTCTGATGATCCCGCTGCCGGGCCATACGTTAGGCCATTGCGGTATCGCCGTGCGGAGCGGGGACAAATGGCTGCTGCACGCCGGCGATGCCTATTTCTTCCACGGCCAAATGCAGGCTTCGCCGCGGGTGCCGCTGGTGCTCGGCATGTTCCAGCGCCGCGGCGACATGGACCGCGCCATGCGCATTGAAAACCAGGAACGGCTACGAACGCTCAAGGCAAAGCATGGCGATGCCGTGACCATCTTCAATAGCCATGATCCCGTGGATTACGAGAATTGCCGCTGCGGTCGGCACGATGTCTAATTAGGCCAATTCAGCGAGTAGCGCGGCGGCCTCTTTGAGGTCGCGAGTATAGAAGCCGTCGGTGAAGCGGCCGTAGATCGGCGCAAGCAGGTCGCGCGCGTCGGTGCCCTTGCCTTGATCGCGCCAAAGGCGGGCCATGCTGGTGGCGACGCGCAGCTCCCAAAACCTGGCCTCCTGGTCTCGAGCCACGGCCAGGGCGTGGCGGAGCGAGGCTTCGGCTTCTGCCGAATTACTGGGCGAGCTCGCAAGGAGCGCTTCGGCCCTGAGGCGATGCAGCTCCGCTTCAAACCACCGCTCTTGCGTTCTGTCGACAATTCCCAGCGCCTCGGTCAGCAGATGACGCGCTTCGGTTGGGTCTCCAGCTTGAGTGCGAATGTCTGCTAGCAGGCCCAAAAGAAAGGGTACCTGGTTGACAACGCCCAGGCCGTTGTTGGCCGCTATGGCACTGCGCATCTGGGCACAGCCCGCTGTAACCTCACCGGCGGTGGCGAGCGCCCAGCCTTGCCAAAACACAGCACAAACTTCCCAGAGCGAAAACCCGTGCTCCGCGGTAAGCTTCATCGCCGCCTCCGCCCGCTCTCTCACGGTCGTCGAATCGCCGAGATGCTGATTGAGCCAGCAGTTCAGATGCAAGACATGACTGAGAGTAAAGGCATCACCTAGCTCCTCTGCCGCGGCAAGTGCCGCGCGGCTGCGGATTACCGCCTGGTGTATTTCGCCACGCCACAGCAGGATCAGGGGGATAAAATTAAGGGACGCGACCCGGATATTAGACAACAACAGGAGCACGGGAGATCGGTGGTCAGCCCGATCATAATGCGCGAGAGCCAGCTCGAAATGCGGGAGCGCAAGCTGCTGGTTGCCCCGGTGCAGCGCGGCGACGGCCAAGGACCGATGGCCAACGGCGCATGCAGCTGGGTCTCGCCGCTTTTCTGCGAGGCGCAGCAGCTCCTCGGCAACGTCATAGGCGACATGGACGCCGGATCGATGCAGATGATGCACGTACAATCCCCACAGAACGGCGGGCAGCTCGGGATGGTCGGCCCCCTGCCGGCACAGCTCACGGGCACGTTCATAGGCGCTTCCGACCTCCAGCGCAGCGAAGCCCTTGGTGGCGGCGATCGCCGCCCCCAACGCTACCTGCACGTCAAGCTCGAGATGGTCACGCTCGTCTCCGGCTGGCAGGTCGGCTAATAGTTCCAGACCTTGCGCCAGCTGGGCCACGGCCTCGATCATGGCCGAGCGCGCCATCGCGTGACGTCCCGCCCGGTGCCGATAGGTGATCCCTTTCTCAACAAGACCCGCTCGTGTGCAGTGGTGGGCGAGAAGCTCGGGCTGTGTTTCGCCGGTACCTGGAAACTGCTCCTCCAGCACCCGTACGATGCTGGCGTGAAGTTGCTGGCGCCGGCCGCGCAGCAAGGTGCTGTAGGCGGCATCCTGTACAAGCGCGTGCTTGAAAGTGTATTCCGCGTCAGGCGGCGTCCCGCGCCGGAAAATCAACTCGGCGCGGACGAGCCGCGCCAAGGCGTCGTCCAGTTCCTGCTGTGGCATCCGCGACACTGCGCTGATCAACTCATGTGAGAATTGCCGACCGAGCGCCGCTCCGATCTGAGCCACTTCTCGCACCGGCGCCAATCGATCGAGCCGGGCCAGAAGGGAGGCTTGGAGCGTCGTTGGGATCGCCAGATGGTCGCCGGCATCGGTCATCCGTCCGCTCTCAACGATAGACTTGGTCAGCTCCTCAATGAATAACGGCACGCCGTCCGTGCGATCAATGATCTGATCCGCAATCTTCTTGGGCAATGTCTTGCCCCCGGTTACGTGCGCGATCATCTCGGCGCGGTGCCGGGGTGGCAAGCGGTTGAGACTGAGCAATGTCACGTGCGGACGGCCGACCCAGGGCGGCGTGAACTCCGGTCGAAAGGTGAGAATCATCAGGACCCGCAGCGTCGCGGCTCGATCTATAAGGAGATCAAGCAACTCCAGCGTAGTGGGGTCACTCCAGTGGATGTCTTCCCATAGCATCAGCAGCGGCTGCCGCGCCGCGAGTCCTTCGACCTGTGCCACCTGCACATGAAGCGTTTTCTGTTTGCGCTTCTGCGGCGTGAGATTGAGCAGCGGGTAGCGGTCGCCGGTCGCTATCGACAGCAAGTCCGCCAACAAAGGGACGGCTTCGTTCAGCTCCCTGTTTGCCAGAGCCAGCACCGCCACAAGCTTATCCAAACGGGTCTCCGCCGTATCCTCGCGTCGAAATCCGGCCGCCTGTTCGAGCTGGGTGATGCTGGGATAAAGCGCGCTGTGCTGATGATGTGGCGAGCAGAAAAAGCGCAACCGCGTGTGCGGCTCCCCGCCCAACTCCTCCAGCAGGGTTTGTGCGATCCGCGACTTGCCGATGCCCGGCTCGCCTACGATCAGGACGACCGAACCTTCGCCGGCCTTTGCCCGCTCCCAGCGCCGCGTCAACAATGCGATCTCTTCCTCACGACCGATCAACGGCGTGCTGGCGGCCCGAAGGGCCTCGAACCGACTGCCGACCTGGCTCGCGCCCAAGACCCGCCAGACATGCACCGGATAGTCAATTCCTGCGACCGGCAATGTGCCGAGATCGCGATAATCAAACAGGCCACCAAGCATGCGGCGCGTGTTGTCGGCGATGACAACCGCGTTCGGTTCGGCAAGCCCTTGAAGCCGTGCCGCAAGGTTAGGGGTCTCACCAATGACCGCTTGTTCCTGAGCGGCGCCCTCACCGAGGAGATCACCGACGACCACGAGGCCCGTGGCGATGCCGACACGCACCCGCAACGAGTTCGCCTGGCCCGCATCGAGGCTCGTCACGGCCTCGATCAAGGCAAGGCCCGCGCGCACCGCTTGTTCGGCGTCCTCCTCATGTGCCTGCGGGTAACCGAAATAAGCCAGCACGCCGTCACCGAGGTACTTGGCAACAAAGCCGCCGGACCTGGTGATTACCTCGGCGCAACAGCGATGATAGGCGCCGATGATGTCGCGCAGCTCCTCCGGATCGAGCCGCGCCGACAACGCCGTGGAACCCACGAGGTCGGCGAACATGACCGTGAGTTGGCGGCGTTCGGCTTCGGGAGCCTTGCCGCCGGAGCGGTCGGGCTCGACCGAATGTTCGGTCGTGTCGCCAAAAGCTTCGGCCCGCAACGCGGCGATCGCATCGAGGAGAATGCGGCGATGTCCAACCGCCGTCACGCCGAGGTCTCTGAGGTCCTCGGCCGTCAGCTTGGGTAGAGTTGCCTCATCGATCGCGTTTTCCCGGAACGCCTGCTCGTAGCGTTCCAGGCCGAGGCCGCGCAGCCAGGTAGAGATATCCATGGCGTTCACACGCACACTTGGCCGCACTCATCACTGGTTATAGCAGCCACAGCGCCGGCCTGCGCCGACGGTCAAGCCGCCCCACCAGAATGAGAAACTCAGTTTACTCCACCCCATGGCGAGAACCACGTTTTTGTCTCGCGAAGCGCTGGTATCCGAGGACCAACGCCGGAGCGAGGCTGTGGGGCCCCTCACAGAAGGGCGCTGAGCAGACGATCCCGCGGCGCTTCTCGTTCGCCGACAGGATAATCGGGTGAAACGTCTACGTCCGTTGTTGGCCCCGGGGCAGAGATGGCCGAGCTCAAGCTATGATCACCGCTTGGACCGCGGCGCTGGCGCAGGGGCCGGCGCGGGTGCGGCCGGTTCGGGCTGCTTGGCCGGCGGTGGCTCGGTCTGCAACGTGCAGCGCGATGCCGCCAGCGAGGCCTGCGCCTGCGGCATCAACCCCGGCTCCGGCGCCAAGGCCTTCAGCACGATCAGGCCGGTCGCGGTGGGGGAGTCGATGATCAGCCGGTCGGCGGCGGTGACTTCCTCATCCTCCGGCAATGCGGAATGCTGCTCTTCCGTCATCAGGTCGAGTTCGATCACCTTGCGGCCGGCCGAGCGGTCGTTGATGGCGTAATAGGCGACCTCGTTGCGCGTGTAGAACGACACCGAGGTATAGGCCTGGCTGACCGGCACCGTCAGCTTGATGGGGCCGCCGGAAAGGTCGTAGCGGCAGATCGCGACCGCAAAGGCCGGGTCCATGAACGGCATCGGCGCGTTGTTGGGCTCGGCGAGCGGAAGGGCCGTGACGGCATTCTCTTTGGTCATCGGCGTCAGCCGCGAATAGGCGTCCTGGGTGGCGATGCGCGGCAGCGCCAGCACGCTGACGAGATGCACCACGCCGCCCAGCAGCACGCCCGCGATGATGGTGAATACCAGCCGGATCATGGGCAGCCTGCCGTCGTGATGGAAGGCATCGGCGCGTCGCGCTGCGTCCGCGTCGCCACGCCAACCGGCGTATCGTAGAGCCGCAGCATCAGCGCGTAGCGCTCGATGCCGCCGGTCGGCAGCCAGTTTCCGGCCCGCGACCGCGCCGCCACGCGGATCTCGAACGCGCCGTCGGAGCCGCGGACGATCTCCTGGCTGGTGAAGCCGTAGCGCTGCAGCGAATTGGCGACCAGATGGCCCTTGCGGTCGAACAGGGTCAACGTCCAGAACCGGGCCGCCGGCGTCACCCCGCTGACGACCACGTCGCAGCGCCCGTCGAGCGGCTTGTTCTTGTCGTCTGACGTGGCCGAGAAGGCGATGCCGTCACCGGTGCCGATCGGCAATTCGCCGCTGCGGGCGATCAAGGCGCGCGAATAGGGATCGACCTCGGCGGTGCCGCTCTTGGGGCGCGCGGTCCAGGCGCCGATCGTGAGCGTGCCGAGATCGGTGCCGCGCGTCGCCGTCATGTAGGTCGAGCCGAGACCGACGGCCGTGGCAAGCGCCAACGCCAGCAAGGTGATGAAGATCAGCCGCACAGGCCAGTGCTCCGAAATCTCACGGCATCAGATCCCGGTCGAACCGGCTTCATCCGAAACCTGAAGCGCTTCTTTTTGTTTTGGCATGTCGGCGCAGACGCCTCGCATCTGTTCCGAGGAAAGCCGGTTAACATTCTGCCGGATCATGCCTTTTAATTCTTCCGCTGCGCCGGCGCAGGCTGGTCGCCAGCGGCTGCAATATAGTTCTCCGGAAACGCCAGCGCGCCAGACGTGACCGGCTTGGCGGGCTGCTTCTGGTCGTTGGACGAGGTCTTGCCTGCGGCCTTGCCGGCCTCGTCGAGCAGCCGCTCGACGCGCACCAGAATATCCGCGCCGCGCTTGGTCAATACCGGCGGCGGCCCCGGCTTGGTCTCCAGCACCCGTGCCGCGCCATTGGCTGCGACGCTGGCGGGCAGGGCGGGCTGCGGCAGTTTCGTGCCCATGCCGATGCCGGGGACTTCCTTCACCTCGACGCCCTGGTGCGCGACGAGCATGATGTCGTGCCAGGTTTGCGCGGGCAGCGAACCGCCGGTCATGCGGTTGGTCGGCGAGTAGTCGTCATTGCCGTACCAGACCGCGCAGGTGAAGTTGCCGGTGTAGCCGACGAACCAGGCGTCGCGGTAGGCGTTGGTGGTGCCGGTCTTGCCCGCGGTCGGAATGCCGTCCAGCGCGGCGCGGCGGGCGGTGCCCTCGCTGACGACGTGGCTCATCATCCACGCCATGTCGGCGGCGACGGAGGCGGGAATCGCCTGCACCGGCTTCTTGCCGTCGCGGTCGAAGCGCCAGACCAGATCGCCGGCGCCGGTGCGCACTTCCAGCACCGCGTGAGGTTTCGCCGACTTGCCCTTGTTCGGGAAGGTCGCATAGGCGACCGCGTGTTCGAGCACGGTGACTTCGTCGGAGCCGATCGGCATCGACGGCGTATCCGGCAGCGGGGCCGTGAGGCCGAACTTCCGCGCCACCTCGGTGATCTTGACGCGGCCGGCCTTGGCGGGGTTCGGCGACTTGCCGCCCAGCGCAATCGACAGTTTTACGGGCACGACGTTGATCGAGCGGGTGATCGCCTGCGTCAGCGTCACCGAGCCCGAGTAGGAGTGGCCATAGTTCTGCGGGCACCAGTTGCCGATGCAGACCGGGCCGTCGACCACTTTCGAGTTCGGGGTGTAACCGTTCAGCAGCGCGGTGGTGTAGACATAGGGCTTGAACGACGACCCCGGCTGCCGGTAGGCGTCGGTCGCGCGATTGAACTGGCTCGATCCATAGTCGCGGCCGCCGACCATCGCGCGAACGCCGCCGTCGAGATCGGCGACCACGGTGGCGGCTTGCGTCGCGTGATAGTCGCGGCCGAACTGGCGCAACTGGTTTTCGACGGCTTCCTCCGCGGCGCGCTGCACGTTCATGTCGATCGCGGTGCGGACCACGAAGACGCGCTCGACATAGGATTTCGGAAAGGTGTCGACCAGCTTGCGCATCTCTTCGAAGGCGTAGTCGAGGTAATAGTTCGGTGAATTTTCGTCGCGGCGGTCGACGGCGATCGCCGGATTGCGCCGCGCACCGAACACCTGTCCTTCGGTCATGAAGCCGGCATCGACGAGGTTGTCGAGCACGATGTTGGCGCGGGCGCGGGCGGCGGGCAGGTTGATGTGCGGGGCGTATTTGGTCGGCGCCTTGAACAGGCCGGCCAGCATCGCCGATTCCGCGAGATTGACGTCGCGCGCCGACTTGTTGAAGTAGAAATGCGCCGCGCCGTCGACGCCGAAGGTGCCGCCGCCCATATAGGCGCGGTCGAGATAGAGTTTCAGGATCTCGTTCTTGGTAAGGCGCGTCTCCAGCCAGATCGCGAGAAAGGCTTCCTTGACCTTGCGCTCGATGGTGCGCTCGTTGTTGAGGAACAGGTTCTTCGCCAGCTGTTGCGAGATCGACGAACCGCCCTGGCGCACGCCGCCGGCCTGCGCGTTGGTGACGAGCGCGCGCGCGGTGCCGGCGATGTCGATGCCGAAATGGTCGTAGAAACGGCGGTCTTCGGTCGCGAGCGTCGCCTTGATCAGATTGTCCGGAAAGTCTTCCAGCGGGATCGAGTCATTATGCTTGATGCCGCGGCTGCCGATCGGATTGCCGTAGCGGTCGAGGAACGACACCGCGAGATCGGATTTCTTCAGCCAGTCGTCGTCGGCGGTTTCGCGAAACGCGGGAACCGCGAGCGCCAGCATCACGATCAGCCCGCCGAGGCCGATGGTGGCGGCTTCCGAAAACGGCTCGATGAAGACCCAGCGCTTCCAGCGGCCGACATAGAAGCGGTCCATGAAGGTGGAGTAGCGCTCGTACAGCTCGCGCAGGCCCTTGCCCGACGAGAACAGCGTCGAGTCGATGCGCGCATCCAGATCCAGGAAGAAGTTCCGGATCTTCTGCTTCCACTGCGGAGGTACGATCTGGCGCACCGGGACCCTTGGTCGTTCGAAACGCTCACGCACCCGGCCGGGCGCTATCGAGACGTCATGCTTCAATGTTGCGGCAAACCCAAGGCGCTTTCAGGACTCTTGGGGACTCGCAATTGTTCTATCCGAGCAGGGGCTATAAACCAATGCTCTCGCTCACCATTTTGGTGGTCAGCCCTAACGCGTTCCCACCCTTTTTGGCGTCCGTAGTCAGCCCGCTTGCGCCCTGGTTGCCGGACCCCCTAGAAGGGCTGCAGCCGAACTCGAGCCGTAAACCAACCGACCTCATGACCGCGCCGCCCAAGCGAGCTTCCAGCCAGGAGGGATTCTTCTGGAAAACCAAGACGTTGGAGGAAATGTCCAGCGCCGAATGGGAAAGCCTGTGCGACGGCTGCGCGCGCTGCTGCCTGGAAAAGCTCGAGGACGAGGATACCGGGAAAATCTACTTCACCCATGTTTCCTGCAAGCTGCTCGATTCCGGCCTATGCGCCTGCAAGGACTACCAGAAACGTTCCGACAAGGTTCCGGATTGTGTCCGCCTGACGCCCGAGAACGTCCGCACCCTGAACTGGCTGCCGCCGAGCTGCGGCTACAAGCTGGTCGCGGAGGGACGCGACCTCTACTGGTGGCACCCGCTGATTTCGGGTGACCCCAACACCGTGCATGAAGCCGGGGTTTCGGTGCGCGGCAGGGTGCAGGGCACCGAGGACGAGATCGCCGATGAGGATCTCGAGGACCACATCGTGCGATGGCCGGCGCTGTTGCCGAAGCGGGCGCGGCTGAAGAAGCGGCCCTGATCACTCACGCTCCGGTCGAGGCGACATGCGCCTTTCCATTCGGCCGTCAAAGCGCTAGGGTGGTTGCATATTTGAAGATCGACAGCCTTAAGCTTTGCATTGGATTTCGATTTTCCGTCAGCGAGATTTTTCTTCAGTGAGATGTCCCTCAATTATTGAGGTGTCCCATGAATACTGGTCCGGTTCAGCCGATTCCGACGGACGACGATAACAGACCGCCTGAGCCGACCTCCGCACTGTGCCTTTCCGGCGGAGGCTATCGCGCGATGGTGTTTCATATCGGCGTGCTTTGGCGCCTCTATGAGACCGGGCTGCTGCAGAACATCAAGCGGATATCAAGCGTTTCGGGCGGCTCGATCACGGCCGGCCAGTTGGCGCTGGCCTGGCGCAACCTCAGCTTTGGACCCGACAGCGTCAGGAGCCATTTCATTCCCAAATTCGTCGAGCCGCTGCGCGCTTTCGCCGGCGTCACGATCGACGCGGAATCCGTCATTCTGGGCGCGCTGTTGCCGGGCAGCGTCGGCGACCGCATCGCCAAGGCGTATGACGAGCACCTGTTTCACGGCAAGACGCTGCAGGACATGCCCGACCAGCCGCGCTTCGTGATCAACGCGACCAATGTGCAATCCGGCGCGCTCTGGCGTTTCATGAAGCCCTATATGCGCGACTACCGCGTCGGCAAGGTGGAGAAGCCCAAGGTTACCCTGGCGCAGGCGGTCGCGGCTTCATCCGCGTTTCCGCCGGTCCTGTCCCCGTTCGAACTGCGCCTCAAGGACGGGGACTTCGTGCCGGGCAGCGGGCTCGATCTGCAACGGCCGCCATTCACCACCCGCGTCGTTCTCAGCGACGGCGGCGTCTACGACAATCTCGGCCTGGAGACCGCATGGAAGCGGCACCAGACGGTTCTGGTCAGTGATGCCGGCGGCAAGATCCGGGAAGAGGAAGAGCCGGAGACCGACTGGCCGCGGCATTCCTACCGGGTTCTGAACCTGATCGACAACCAGGTGCGTTCGCTGCGCAGGCGCCAGGTCATCGACTCCTTCACATCAGGAACGCGCAAGGGCGCCTACTGGGGCATCCGCACCGATATCGCGGATTACCAACTGCCCGATGCGCTCAACTGTCCGCTGGATCGCACGACGCAGCTTGCCGAACTGCCGACGCGCCTGAAGCGGCTCGACGCTGTGACGCAGGAGAGGTTGATCAACTGGGGTTACGCGGTCTGCGACGCGGCGCTGCGCAAGCATCTGGACTGCGGCGCTGAAGCCGAAGCCGGTCTTTCCATATCCTCAATCCGGGGTCTGAGGCGGAGGCGGGGGGCCGAACGTGGCAAAGGAACGCAAGCAGGGCGGCGGATCGCGGCGGAGCAAGCCGAAATCGGCGAGTGAGACCATGCCGAGCGCCGCGGAGCCGGAGGGAGCGGCATCCGGCACGCGGCGCCTGCAAATGCAACGCCTGCAGATGCGCAGCCCGGCACAGTGCAGCCCCCGCCCGCGAGACGCGAGCAACCAAAGCCGACAGACCCTTGCAATTCTCGATTCCTGCGGAACTGGTCGAACACATCCTGTTGGGCCCCGCCGACGACCGCCGCGTACTGCAGGATTCCCCGCTGCTGGGAGACGTCTGGACCGCATATGCGCTTGATCCGGGCGTCGTTCAGGACGTGTTGATCACGCCGCACAAAAACGCGACCGCCGCGGTGGTCGCCCAACATCATTCCGGAAGGCTGGGAATGAGACGCTGCGCGAGCAAGGGAGCGCCAAGCCGAAGCCGCCGCCGTCCAAGCGACAAGGAAAGGCCGAAGGTCGCCTATCTGCAAGGCCTGGTGGGGGCGCAGGCTGTATTTCGACGAAGTGCTGCTGCATCCTCGTGCCATTGACGCAATGGTGGAGCCAGTCAAAGCTCCAGGAAAGAATACTGAAGATCGACCAGGCCAAGGAAACTTGCGCAAATTGCTCGAGCGGGACGCCAGACCGGGCTCGGCAACGATGCCGGAGAACTTTACATCACTCGAAAGATACATCGCGCTGGCCGGGTTGATCTACTGGGTCGGCAAACTGGAGCGTCCACGGTCTGCCGGCGTCCGCAACCACGCCGGCCAGTCGCAAGGCCGCCGCTTGCCGCCGCTCAAGCCGTTGAAATTCGAGGAAGCATTCGCGAAGTATCAACCCTATGTTCCGATGAGATCATCAGAGGGATTTTGATGCTCTACGGGGTCATTCAGGCGAACCGCCAAGCGACTGATGGAGCTGGTCGCGCGACGACAAGCGACGTTATCGAAGCAGGAGTCGAAGGCTACGTCTTCCAGATCTCGCTGAACCGCGTCGCACGGCGGCACTCGACCGATCCGTTCCGGCCGTAAAGGCCGATGCCGCGCACTCTCTGTTCAAGGTGAATTGCAAGAACATCGTTTGGGCGGTGCTCGATTCCGGCATCGACGACAAGCACGCGGCCTTCGTCGATCAGGAAAGCCAGGCAGATCGCGCGTCAGAAAGACCTTCGACTTCACGAAAATCCGCGAGATTGTCAGCATGACGAGGATCCGACATCGATCCGCGCGGAACTCAAGGAACTCGCGAAAGCTGCCGGCATCGAAGCGGCCGAGGCACCGGCTATCTGAAGGCGATTGCCGAGGATGCCAGAGCAAAACGTCCGATCAATTGGGGGATCGTTGAAAAGCTGATCACGCTCAAGAACCCGCCACCACCGTCCAGCCCGCATGGCACGCACGTCGCGGGGATCATCGGTGCCAACGGGAGCCATGATCGACCATCCCGACGGCATGTGTCCCGACATCCGCCTGTACGATTTCCGCGTCCTCGGCAAACCATTGACGATACCGAATTCGCCGTCATCGCAGCGCTGCAATATATTCGTTACGTGAACGAGCGGCACAACTACATCACGATTCACGGCGCCAATCTCAGCCTGTCCATTCCACACAACGTCCGCAACTACGCCTGCGGGCGCACGCCGGTGTGCAACGAATGCGAGCGGCTGGTGGAGAGCGGGGTCGTGGTGGTCGCCGCCGCGGGCAATCGCGGCTTCCAGAAATTCGAAACGACGGATGGCGGCGTTTTCGAAAGCTACGCCGCTTTCAGCATCACCGATCCCGGAAATAGCGAGAGCGTCATCACGGTCGGGTCCACGCACGGAAACTGGCCGCATACCTATGGCGTGAGTTTCTTCTCCAGCCGCGGTCCGACCGGCGATGGCCGCCTCAAGCCGGATCTGGTGGCCCCGGGAGAGCGGGTGCAGTCCTGCATCACCGGCGGCAATCACAACGAATGGGGACCTGAGTCCGGCACCAGCATGGCGGCGCCGCACGTCAGCGGTGCCGCCGCGATGCTGCTGGCGCGCTACGAGGAACTGATCGGCCAGCCTCGCCGGGTCAAACAAATCCTGTGCGAAAGCGCGACCGATCTCGGCCGCGAGCGAAGTTTCCAGGGCCACGGCATGCTGGACGTCCTGCGTGCCTTTCAATCCATCTAGGGAGGCGGGAAAATGTTCTTCAGTCTGGATGTATTGCGGGCGCGCAAGGGCGATTGCCTGATGCTGCACTTCGGATCGGAGCAGGATCCGCATCTGATCCTGATCGATGGCGGTCCTTCGAATGTTTACGGGCCATTTCTCAAGCCGCGGCTGCAGAAGATCCACGAAGCGCGTGATCTCGACGAACAGGAGCCCCTCCCGGTCGACGTCGTCATGGTGAGCCATGTCGACGACGACCACATCAAGGGAATTCTCGAGCTCACCAAAGAGCAGCGCACCAAGAGCCCGGATGTGCGGCTCGGCGTGACGAGCCTGTGGCACAACAGTTTCGACGATCTGCTCAAGACCAAGCCCGATGAACTGGTGGCGGGGTTCGGCACCGCATCGGTCGAGGCGACGGCTGCGGGAGGTGAGGCGGGTATCGATTCCGGGAGCGTGCTGGCCAGCTTCGGAGCCAGCATGCTCAGGGATGACGCAGAGATCGAAGATGAGGATATGCATCAAACGGTCGAGGTGCTGTCCAGCATCCCGCAGGGCCGCACGTTGCGTGACGATGCCAAGGCGCTCGGGTGGAAACCCAACCACAAATTCAAGGGCAAGCTTATCCTTGCGGCCAAGGCCGCGAAGCCGGTGACGCTCGGCGACTTGAAGGTGACGGTGGTCGGGCCGATGCAGCAGGAGCTATTGGCGTTGCAGGAGCAGCATGATGAATGGCTGCGTGCTCAGAAGGAGAAGAAAAAGAAGTCGCCCGAAGCGGCGCTGGCGGCTTTCGTGGATGAATCCGTTCCCAACCTGTCCAGCATCGTCGTCCTCGCCGAACTCGGCGGCAAAAGCATGCTGCTGACGGGCGACGCCCGCGGCGACAAGATTCTGGAAGGAATGGAACTGGCCGGGCTATTGGAAGCGGGCGGCAAGAGGCATGTCGATCTTTTGAAGGTCCCGCACCACGGCAGCGACAACAATATGGCCACCATCTTCTTCAAGCGAGTGCCGGCCGATCACTACGTTTTCTCCGGCGACGGTGAGCATGGCAATCCGGAACGCGCCACGCTGCAAATGCTGCTGGATGCGCGGGGCGCCGACGCCGGCTACACGATTCATCTGACCTATCCGGTCGCGGAGATCGATGCGGGACGGAAGGCGGAATGGGAAGAGGAGCAGGCGAAGGAGAAGGCCCGGAAGAAGAAAAATCCGGCATCCAAGAAGGAGGTGCGGGAGGATTGGTCTCCCGAGAAGCACGGCCTGGTCGCATTCTTCAAGAACAACCCGAAAATGGCGGCGAAGCTCTCCATCGTCGACGAGAGCAAGCCGCATCTGATCAATCTGCTCACGCCTTTGAAGCTCTAGGCTGGCCGACCGGAGATTTACGGGGGTGGTTCCTGGAGTGCCAATCAGGGTGGCGCCGAAGGCGCCGGCGCAGGCTCCAAACGTCGCTCACGGAAACGCGATGATACCCCTGCGGGATGCACCCATGCGCGCAAGGTGCTGCCGCGCAGAGGAATTTGACCTCTAAGGTGCATCCGATATGGCGATTCCATCTCGGCGGCTTTGGCCGCGCAGAACAATATTACGTCCGACATGAACAAGCACCAGCGGCAGGGCCGCGAGCCTGCCGACCAGACGACATTGCCTGACGATATCGGCAGCGAGCTCTCGCGCATCACGACCGAGGTCATCGATGTCAGCGATGCGCCGCCGATCGCGCCGCCTGCGCCGCTGAGCCCCGACGAGGTTCGCACCATCCTGATGAGCCTGTTGCTGACGATGTTCCTGGCCGCGCTCGACCAGACCATCGTGGCGACGGCGCTGCCGACCATCGGCCGCCAGTTCAACGACGTCAGCAACCTGTCCTGGGTCATCACGGCCTATCTCCTGGCCTCGACCGCGGTGGCACCCGGTGTTCGGCACGCTGAGCGACATCTACGGCCGCCGCGTCATGATTACCGTTTCGCTTGTCCTGTTCACGGCCGGCTCGATCCTCTGCGCGGTCGCACCGAACATGACGATATTGATCATCGCGCGCGGCCTGCAGGGGCTCGGCGGCGGCGGCATCATGCCGGTCGTGCAGACCGTGATCTCCGACGTCGTCAGCCCACGCGAGCGCGGCAGGTATCAGGCCTATTTCAGCGGCGTCTGGATGGCTGCAGGCCTGATGGGTCCCGTGCTCGGCGGCGTGTTCGCCGAGCATCTGCACTGGTCGATGATCTTCTGGATCAACGTGCCGCTCGCCGTCGGCGCGCTGTTCCTGTTGCTGCCCAAGATGGGCAAGATCCCCACGTTCCACCGTCGCCGCAAGGTCGACTGGCTCGGCGGCGTGCTGTTGATGGCGTCTGCGGTCGTCGTCATGCTGGTGCTGAGCTGGGGCGGCAACCGATATGCCTGGCTGTCGCCGGCGATCATGGCGATGATCGGTGCGTCTGTCGCGCTGGCGTTCGCCTTCGTCTGGCACGCGCGCAATGCCGACGAACCGTTCCTGCCGCTGCCCTTGATGGGCGGAACGGTGGTGCCTTACGCGATGGCGGCCGGCGGCTGCGCGTTGGGCGCCATCACCGGGCTCACCGTGCACCTGCCGCTGTATTACGAGGTTGTCTATCATTTGACCGCGAGCGAAGCGGGGCTGGCGCTGATCCCGCTCGCCGCGGTTTCCACCTGCGGGGCTGCGATCGCCGGACGGACCATGGCGCGCGCCAAACACTACAAGCGCGTGGCGATCGTGGGCACTTCGGCGTCGGCGATCTTCGGCCTGGTGCTGACCGTGACGACGCTGCCGCTGTGGGGCTTGCTGGTCGTGCTGTCGCTGTTCGCCCTCGGGCTTGGCACGACATTCCCGGTCAGCGTGGTCTCGCTGCAGAACTCGGTGGTGCGCGCGCAGATCGGCACCGTGACGGGTGCGATGAATTTCTTCCGCTCGCTGATGTCGTCGTTCATGGTCGCCGCCTTCAGCGCGATCCTCCTGATGGCGCTGGGCGCGGGCATCTCGCTCGGCGAACATCGGGGACCCGCGAACGCGATTCCGGTCGCCGACATGATCACCGCGTTCCACTATGTGTTCGGCGCCGCCACCGCGCTGCTGGCCTGTGCCGCGCTTTGCATCATCCTCATGGAAGAACGGCCGCTCGCCGGCCCCTCAACGCCGGCGGAGATCGCGGAGTAGGGCAGTTTGGGCTTACCGGCACGCGCCGGTGAGAAAGCGCGTGATCGCGCCGCCGAGCCGTGCGCTCTCCAGCGGTTCGGCGAGCGAGGCTTGCGCTGATGTCACGACGCTATCGGGCGCATGGCCTTTGCTGCGCACCATCTCGCAGCAGGCCAGCGCGAAGCCGACGGAGAATTCCGGGTGCGGCTGCACCGAGAGCGTGGTGCCGCCGGCGTAGAGCAGCCCGGCATGCGGCGTGAAATCCGAGGACATGATCGTCCTGGCGCCCGCTGGCGGCGTGATGACCTGATCCTGGTGCGAGCAGGCGATCGCGATGTGCGTGCCCTCGATCAGGTCGTTGCCGGGCGCCACGTCGTAGACGTGCCGTCCGAGGCCCCAGCCTTTCTCCGATTTGCGCACCGTGCCGCCGAGCGCCTGCGCGATCAATTGATGGCCGAAGCAGACGCCGACCATCGGCACCTTGTTGTCGTGGGCTGTGCGCACGAATCCCTCGAGCGGCGCGATCCAGTCGAACCCGTCGTAGACGCCGGCCGCGGAGCCGGTGATGAGGATCGCCTCCAGTCCTTCGACATCCGGCAGCGGCTCGCCGGCGGGAATGCTGACGGTATTGAAAGTGACGGTGGCGTCGGCGGCGCCGATCAGATGCTCGAACATCTGCGGATACGATCCGTGGAGTTCGCGATTTTTCGGGCTGACCAGTCCGGTCTCCAGGATCGTAATTCGCGGCATCGGTGACTATCCGGCAATCGGTTGCGCCGCTCCTCAGGTCCCCGGCCTCGAAACCTCGGTTTCCTTGCTGGTGATGAATTCGAGCAGCACCGGGATGCCTTCCTTGGTCTTCTGGATGCCGCGCTTGATGGCGGGGATGATGTCTTCCGGCTTCGTCACCCGCTCGCCATAGCCGCCGAAGGCGCGCGCCATCGCCGCGTAGTCGCCGGAGATGTCGGTGGAGCGGTATTTTTCGGTCGAGATCGGCATCACCTTCAGTTCGATCGCCATGGAAAAATTGTTCAACAGGATCGACATGATCGGGATGCGCTCGCGCACCGCGGTTTCGAAATCCATGCCGGTGAAGCCGATCGCGGCATCGCCCCAGACATTGATGCAGAGCTTGTCGGGCTTTGCCAGCTTGGCGCCCATCGCCAGCCCAAGGCCGTAGCCGAGCTGCGTGGTCTTGCCCCAGCCGATATAAGAGAGCGGTTCGACCGATTTCCAGAACGGCGAGAGCTGGTCGCGCGGGCTGCCGGCATCGTGGGTGATGATGGTGTTGTGGATGTCGACGGTGTGCTGCAGATCCCACAGCACGCGATAGGGGTTCAGCGGCGCGTCGTTATGCGTCAGCTTCGGCAGCCATTTCGCCAGCCACTCCTTGTGGGAGGCCGCGATCTCGGCGGCGACCGCCGTCGCGTCGCGATCCGTCGTGACGGTCTTGCCGATCTCTTCCAATAGCGCGTCGAGTACCAGCCCGGCGTCACCGACCAGGCCGATCCTGGCCTCGACATCCTTGTTGAGATGGTTGGGGTCGAGCGTCGAATGGATGATGGTCTTGCCCTTCGGCATGGCGATGCCGAATGACGTCTCGGTAAACGAGCAGCCGATGCCGAAGATCACGTCGGCGTCGCCCAGAAATTTCGGCACCGCGCGCGGCACGGCGAGGCCGCCCGATCCCAGCGACAGCGGATGGGTTTCCGGAAAGGACGACTTGCCGCCAAGGCTGGTCGTGACGGGGATGGCAAGGCGCTCGGCCAGCCGTCTGAGCTGCGGCCAGGCCTTGGCGTAGTGCACGCCCTGGCCGGCATAGATCACCGGGCGCTTCGCCGCGACGAGCAGGGCAGCCGCTTCCTTCACATGCACGGGATCCGCGCCGTAGCGGGTGCGCAGCACCGGCGTGTAGTTCAGCGGTTCCGGCACTTCCTCGTTCCACATGTCGGCCGGGATTTCGACGATCACCGGCCCGCCGCGGCCGTTCTTCAGTTTGGTGAAGGCGCGCCGGAAAATGTTGCAGACTTCGGCGGCGATGTTGATCGGCTCGGACGATTTCGAGAACGCCTTCATCGCCTGGCTGGAGTTGAAGTTCGGGTCGATATTGGCGAGCCTGCGCGCATAGCCCATCGGCAGCACCAGCACGGGCACCGACTCGCCGTAGCATTGCGCCACGCCACCCATCGCGTTCTCGGCGCCGGGCCCATGCTGCATGCAGAACGCGCCGATCGATTGCCCTGAGGTGACGCGCGAGATCGCGTCCGCCATATGGATGCCGATGCGTTCCTGGCGCACCATCACGGGGCGGATATCGGCATTGGCGGCATATTCAATGAGATGATTGACCGGATAGCCGCAGAGGATTTCGATTCCCTCCCGCTTCATGATTTCCGCAATGGCGGCGCCGAGCTTCATGACGGTCTCCCCATGGATGGCAGGCCGGTTCGGTCCGGCCGAGTTGCGACAGTTGGAGCAGGATTTTACCGCGCGGTAAAGCGCGTGCGGCGCGTGGGGACGGAAGTGCTGATATGCGTTTTGCCGCTTGAGGGCCCGTTCGGTAAAATTACCGGGAGCAGGCCGCTTGCGCGCAACACCGCAGGCAGAAGGCGAAAGCAGATCGCCCGGCGCAGGCGGTACCGGCGGCATCGTCCTGACGACGGCCTGGGGCGTCCGCGGCGCGTTCAATCACAACTGGAATCCGTGAGGATCAGAACATGGTCCTGCTTCAATTCCACGCCCCAGCGCAACTTCTGAGTACGACTTCCGGATCGGGCCGTTGTGCCCGGTCCCTCGTTCAACGCCGCGGCGGGGCGGGGGCAACTACCTCGCTTCGCCGCGGCGGCTGAACATCGCGGCCATCAGGCCGAATATGTGATTCATGATGCGGTGCTCCGCGGCCGCCGACATGTCGGCGATACGCTGCTCCTCGGCCTCCTCGTGCAGGAGTCCGATGTAATTCCTTCCCGTTTCGCGCTTCTGCGCTGTCATGTGCCTCACTCCGCAAGACGCCGATCGGGCGACGATGGACGGGCGGTGCGCAATCGATGGTAAATTTTCCGTACCGTATGATTCCGGGGGGCGCGGATTCTTCGTCCGCCTTAATCGATCGTTCATTCTGTTCGTCAAGGCCTCTTCAACCGTTCCCGCCTAGAGTTTAACAATTATGGCGCGGGAGAAATCCGGGGAGCGTCGACAGGAGTTTGTCTATGCGTCGATTACTGGCACGATTTGTCGACGATGAATGCGGTGCTACCGCCATCGAATATTGCATCATTGCGGCCGGCATCAGCATCGTGATCGTCACCGCCGTCAGCGGCATCGGCACCGCGCTCAGCACGAAATTCACCGACGTCAGCACCTCGATCAAGTAGCTGGGGACGGGGACAGCGGCGGCGATTGAAGCCCGCGGCTAGCCTTCTTTTTCCCGTCCGCATTGAGCGCCCGCATCATCGCGATCCGCGCGAACATCAGCCAGCCACCGCCGGTCTCGGCCGCATTGATCAGATTCTCGACCGCGGTCTGCCAGTGCGCCTCGTGCTGCACTTTTTCCGGCAATGCCATGACATGGTCGGCGGCCTGCTGCAGTGTCGCGAGCCTGCCGCCGCCGGGAAGCGGTATCGGATCATCGAACGGGGTCGACCAGGGCATCGCGCGCTAGATGATGCTATCGCGCTCCTTGCCCAATCATCCGGCCTTCTTGGTGCGGGCGGCTGACCGCACCGGCTTCTCGGCCTTCTTCGGCGCTTCCTTAACCGTCTCCTTGGCAGCGCGCTTGCCGCCGCCGCTGATCGGCAGCAGCATCTCGCGCTGGCCGGCGGCGGCCTTCTTCGGCTTCTTGCCCTTGGTTTTGGTCTCGGCAGGGGTGGCCTGCTTTTCGCTGGCGAGGCTGCGCTTGAGTGCGTCCATCAGGTTGATGACGTTGCCGCCGGTCTTCGGGCCGGCCTTCGGCTTGGTGCTGAGGCCGTTGCGCTTCTGGTTGATCAGGTCGATCAGCGCCTGCTCGTAGCGGTCCTCGAACTGCTCGGGCTCGAACGAAGCGGATTTCTGCTCGACGATATGCTTTGCCAGATCAAGCATATCCTTGGTGATCTTCACGTCCTGGATATCGTCGAAATATTCCGTCTCGCTGCGCACCTCGTAGGGATAGCGCAGCAGCGTTCCCATCAGCCCCTTGTCGAGCGGCTCCAGCGCGATGATGTGCTCGCGGTTGGTCAGCACCACGCGTCCGATCGCGACCTTGTCCATGCTGCGGATGGTCTCGCGGATCACCGCGAATGCGTCGTGGCCGACCTTGCCGTCCGGCACGAGATAATAGGGCCGGATCACGTAACGGCTGTCGATATCGGCCCTCGGCACGAACTCGTCGATCTCGATGGTGCGGGTCGATTCCAGCGCGAGTTCGTCAAGCTCGTCCTTCGTCACCTCAATGTAGGTGTCGGTGTCGACCTTGTAGCCCTTCATGATGTCGTCGTTGGCGACTTCTTCGCCGGTGTCGGCGTCGACCTTGGCGTATTTGATGCGATGGCCGGTCTTGCGGTTGATCTGGTTGAAGGAAACCTTCTCGGTGTCCGACGTCGCCGGATAGAGGGCGACCGGACAGGTCACGAGGGAAAGACGCAGAAAACCCTTCCAATTGGCGCGGGGGGCCATGGGCTACTCCGAAAAAAAACGCGACAGACGACCGGCAAGGATACCATCGGATTGCCCTGTCTCAAACATGGCGGGGCGGGGAATCGCGCAACGGCGTTAACCGCCGAACGGCCCCGTTCTTTGGCCGGCCTGCGACCTTTTGGACGCCGCCGCCGCCCGGCAGGGCCCAAAGGCTCGGAACATCGCTTTCGATCATGCGTTGCTTTAACCGGCGGTGTCGAAGCATTCGCTGGTATTACAGGCACTTACTCGAAGAGGTCCCCATGGCAACGCAACGACATGGCCAGATCGTCGAAACCCCGACAGAGGCGCGCCAGGCCGAACCCGGCCCGTCGGTGCTCGCGCTTCTGACGGTTTCGACCGGGCTTGCGATTCTGATCCTGGGCATCGTCTGGTTCGTCTTCTTCAGCACGTGAGCCGCTGACCGGGCGACGCGACCGGGCTTGCGCGCCGCTTGCGGACGGGAAGCGTGCCGCCTTTTCGGAAGTTCTCGACGCAAGCGACCTGCCGTGCCCCCTTGGGACAGTCAATTGGCCATGCTAGGCGTTCGGCCTGTGGCCATGCCTGGCCGCCGAAAGCGTTATGACGAAAAAGTAACATTGTCCCGTGCCCCTCGTTCATGGCCCGTTCACGCCGGTTAGCCTCATCTTGAGATCTGATATCGTACGGCTCATTTTTGGAGGCCAGCTTGCGCCTGCTCGTTGTTGAGGACGATCCGGATCTCAACCGTCAGCTTACGACGGCTTTGACCGATGCCGGTTATGTGGTCGATCGCGCGTTCGACGGCGAGGAGGGGCATTTCCTCGGTGACAGCGAACCTTATGACGCCGTCGTGCTCGACATCGGGCTGCCCAAGATGGACGGCATCTCGGTCCTGGAGGCGTGGCGCCGCGGCGGCCGCGCGATGCCGGTCCTGATCCTCACCGCGCGCGACCGCTGGAGCGACAAGGTGCAGGGGTTTGACGCCGGCGCCGACGACTACGTCGCCAAGCCGTTTCACCTCGAAGAGGTGCTGGCGCGAATTCGCGCGCTGTTGCGCCGTTCCACCGGCCACGCCCAGTCCGAACTGACCTGCGGACCGGTCTCGCTCGATACCCGCACCGGCCGCGTCAGCGTCTCCGGCAATCCGATCAAGATGACCTCGCACGAATACCGGCTGCTGGCCTACCTGATGCATCACACCGGCCGCGTGGTGTCGCGCACCGAACTGGTCGAGCACCTCTACGACCAGGACTTCGACCGCGACTCCAACACCATCGAAGTATTCGTCGGCCGCATCCGCAAGAAGCTCGACGTCGACATCATCCAGACCGTGCGCGGGCTCGGCTATCTGCTGACGCCGCCGTCGCCCGGCAACTGATGAGCCTTGCTCTTTTATTCGAGCATGATCTTATCCGAAGGCCAGTCTCCATCCCCAGGATCGGGGCCTGGGGATACGCTTTTCGGGATCTTGCTCTGATGCGCGGAAGTTCGCTCGCCACGCGGTTGTTCCTGTCGGCGACCGCGTGGGTGGTCGTGATCCTGGTCATAACAGGCGTGATCCTGTCGTCGGTCTATCGGAACGCGACCGAGCGCGCCTTCGACCGCCGCCTCAATCTCTACCTCCGCACCCTGATCGCCGAAGTCGCGACCCCGGACGAACCGCCCGACCACCAGTTCCAGTCGCTCGGTGAGCCGCTGTTCGAATTGCCGCTGTCCGGCTGGTACTGGCAGATCGTCCGTACCGACGAGAAGGCCGAGACGCGGGCGTCGCGTTCGCTGTGGGACAAGAAGCTGCCGAAGCTCGAGGAGATCGGCGCGGAACTGACCCCCGCCGGCATCCGCCTCGGTTACGTCGACGGGCCCGAGGGCCAGAGTCTGCGGGTCGTCGAGCGGCCGGTCGACCTCGGCGTCGACGGCAAATTCCTGGTCAGCGTGGCCGGCGACGCATCCGAGATTTTCGACGAAATCCGCGCCTTCGACTATTACCTCGGCGGCACCTTCGCAGCGCTCGGTATCGTGCTGCTGCTGACCACGATCTTCCAGGTCCGCTTCGGGCTGGCGCCGCTCAAGCGGATTTCGGAATCGATCGCCGACATCCGCTCCGGCCGCGCCGAACGGCTGGAAGGCGAGTTTCCCGTCGAGATCGCGCCGCTGGCGCGCGAGACCAACGCGCTGATCGACGCCAACCGCGAGATCGTCGAGCGCGCGCGCACCCATGTCGGCAATCTCGCCCACGCCATCAAGACGCCGCTCTCCGTCATCGTCAACGAGGCTGCCGCCCACGCGGTAGATCCCTTTGCCAGCAAGGTCTTGGAGCAGGCCGATGTGATGCGGGATCAAGTGGCGCATCATCTGGAACGGGCGCGCATCGCCGCGCGCGTCACCATCGTCGGCACGGTCACGGAGGTCGCGCCCGCCATCGAGGCGCTGCGGCGGACCATGGAGAAGATCCATCGGGATCGCAGCATCACGATCGCGGCGAAGGCTGATCCGCATGCCAAGTTCCGCGGCGAGCGCCAGGACCTCGAGGAGATGGCCGGCAATCTGGTCGACAATGCCTGCAAATGGGCGGCCTCGCAGGTCTTCATCGAGGTGAGGGTGGAGCCGCCGTCAGAGCCCCGTGCCGGGCCGCGGCTCCGGATCATGGTCGATGACGATGGCCGCGGATTGTCCGCCGCCGAGCGCGCGCAGGTGTCCCGGCGCGGCCAGCGCCTGGACGAGTCCAAGCCGGGTTCCGGGCTCGGGCTTTCGATCGTGGTCGATCTCGCCGCCCTTTATGGCGGCAGCCTTGTCCTGGGCGACGCCCCGATCGGCGGGTTGCGGGCGGAACTGGTGCTGCCGGGGGTCTGAACGTCTCGCCCGGGCGATGACCTGGGGTTGAGGCGACGGTATCCGGCAATGCCCGACTTGGTTATTCCTAAACGACTTCTTAACGCGCACGCTACTAAGATTGCGCTGGACGCGCTTTGCCGTCCACGTGACACACGCATATCCACACCAGGCGAATGAGCCAGACATCGACCGAGCGGCTGAGGGACTATCTCGCCCAGCTCCCGCCCCAATCGCAGGCGCTGCTGATGCGGGAGTTCGAGCGCGCCATTGAGCGCGGCGAAGACATTGCCGTCGCCAATTTCGTGCTCGAGCAACTTCGCAAGGTCGTGCGCGGAACCGAGGAAGACGACGAGACGCGTCCGCGGACCGACGATCCGGCGCGCCTGTTCTATGGTCCGCTCGAGTCTTTTCTCGTCGAGAGCAATTTTCCCGTCAGGGTCGGGCAGATCCGGCGTGCATCGCTGCTGCCGATCTGGCAATGGCTGGGCCGCGACGGGGCGCCCGATGCCGCGCGCGCATTCGAAACCGCGCTCGCCGAGATCAGGCAGAGCGGCAGCAACGCCGGCCTCGAAGGCGCGACCCGCAAGTTCCAGCTCGCCGCAGCCGACGCGATCATCAAGATCGCCACACCGGTTCCGGGCGAAGACAGGCAGCGGGCGCTCGCCCGTATCGGCCCGCCCAATGTCGTCGAGGACTTGTTGTCGATCGCAGGCGTGCTGCGGGCGCGCGAGACGCTGGATACGCTCGGCAGCCGGATGCCCGGCCAGATGCGGGTATTTTCGGAATCCCAGATTGCCTCGGTGGGGTCGGCGCTCAACGTTCCCTCGCTGCAGACGCCGCAATTGCTGCCGTTCGCGCTGTCGCTGATCATGCAGCGGCTGGCGCAGCCGTGGCAGATCATCCGCCTCGCGATCAAGATGGCGGCGTCCGACGACGAGATTCGCGTGGCCGCCACGCCGTACGGCATCGCCGTCACGATCGCGCTGCACGATCTGTCGTTCCTCACGGCCTGCCTGCGCACGGACATCAAGCGCGGCCATTTCGACAATGTCGGCGAGCAACTGAAAATCCTGCACGATGGCGTGCGCGGGCTGCGCACCGAACTCGATCTGCGCAACGATTCCGCGTGGGGCCGCCAGCTCACGGCGATCCGCGCCGAGATTTCCAATTCGCTGCAGTCGGAGATCGAGAGCGTGCCCGGCCGGGTCCGCCGCATCCTGCGCCAGCGCGCCGACAAGGATATCGCTGCCGCGCCCAAGATCGACGCCCCGGAGATCGAGGAGATCGCCGCCCTGATCGACTTCGTGGCGGTGTGCCGCACCTATGCCAGCGAACTCGCCATCAACGAGGTGACCTTGCGGACCTATTCCGACCTGCAGCATTACGTCGAGCGATCCACCGAGAGCCTGGTGCAGGCGCTGCGCGGCGGCGACACCAGGGCGCGCGCCTACCGCCAGATGCAGGCCCAGGCGGCGATCCGCTTCTGCGAAATCCTGTTCGGCCATGACTATGCGTCGCTGATGAGCCGGGCGGCCGAAAATGCCGTGACCGGCGAGCGCAAGACGACCAGGGCGAGCTGAGCCCCGCGCATTTGCCGAAACCCGCCGACCGGTCGCCCGAGAACCTCCATTCGGGCGGTTTTCCTGCCGTAATTGTCAATTGCCGGGCTTGCCGCCGGTGGTGTAAAGCGGCGCAGCGGCGGCGCTTATTCTCATTCTAAAAGCGCCGTTCCGCCCGGGAACTGCTTGATGACGCTGTGGTTTGTGTTCGCGCTGATGACGGTCGCGGCGATCTTTGCCGTGCTCTGGCCGTTGGGCCGCGGCTCTTCGGCGTCGGCCGGCGGCAGTGAGGCTGTGGTCTACAGGGATCAGCTTGCCGAGATCGACCGCGATGTCGCAGCCGGGCTGATCGGCGTGTCCGAGGCCGAGGCCGCGCGTGTCGAAATCGGCCGCCGCCTGCTCGCCGCCGCGGACGGCGAGCGCGACCTGCCGGTGCGGTCGAACCTCGGTCTGCGCCGCGCTTCCGCGATCGTGGCGCTGGTAGGGTTGCCGATCGCGGCGGTGACGTTCTACCTCGCGTTCGGCTCGCCGCGTCTCGGTGATTTTCCGCTGGCCTCGCGCACGCGCACGGCGGATGTCAACCAGCCGCTCGACAACATGGTGGCGCAGGTCGAGGCGCATCTCGAAAAAAATCCGGCAGACGGCCGCGGCTGGACCGTGCTGGCGCCGGTGCTGGCGCGTCTCGGCCGTTACGATGATGCGGTCCGGGCCTACCGCAACGCCATCACCTATGCCGGTGACAGCGCGGAGCGCCGCTCCGATCTCGGCGAAGCGCTTGCGGGCGCGGCGGGCGGCGTCGTCACGGCGGAGGCCAAGGCCGAATTCGAACGCGCGGTGGCGCAGAGCGCCGGTGAGCCCAAGGCGAATTATTTCCTCGGGATCGCCGCCGAACAGGACGGCCGGCAGGCCGATGCCGCCGCGATCTGGCGCGGCCTGCTCGCCAAGGCGCCGGCCGACGCGCCATGGCGGCCGCTGATCGAGGCGGCGCTGGCGAGGGTCGGCGATCCTGCCGCGCCGGCGCTTTCCAACGATGCGATGGCCGCGGCCAAGGACATGAACGAGGCCGACCGAGGCACCATGATCCGCGGCATGGTCGACCGGCTCGCGACCCGGCTGAAGCAGAACGGCGACGATGTCGAGGGATGGCTGCGGCTGGTGCGGGCCTATATGGTGATGGGGGAGCGCGACAAGGCGCTGAGCGCGCTGGTCGAGGCGCGGCAGGCGGTCGCCAGCGATGCGGAGCGCTTGCGCCAGCTCAATGAGGGCGTGAAGAATCTCGGGCTTGATGGGTGAGCCAGGATGGCGGGACGCGCATGGGAAGACAGAGGATAGAATGACGCGCAAGCAACGGCGTTTGACCATGATCGGCGGTTCGCTCGCGGTGCTCGCCATTGCCGCGGCGCTGGTGCTGAACGCCATGCGTGACTCCATCGTGTTCTTTTCCACGCCGACGATGGCGGCCGAGAAACAGATCCCGCCCGGCAAGCGGTTCCGCCTCGGCGGCCTGGTGCAGCCGGGCTCGCTGGTGCGCGGCGACAATCTCGCGGTCAATTTCAGCGTCGCCGACGGCAGCGCCACGCTGCCGGTCGCCTACAAGGGAATTTTGCCGGACCTGTTCCGTGAAGGGCAGGGCGTCGTCACCGAAGGCGTGCTGGATGCCTCCGGCGTCTTCAGGGCCGATACCGTGCTCGCCAAGCATGACGAGACCTATATGCCCAAGGATGTCGCCGACGCCCTGAAGAAGCAGGGACACTGGAAGGACGATTACGGCGCCAAGCCCGGCGCCGCAGCCGCGGCCGCGCCGGTCCAGGGGGCTTCGAAGTGATCGCGGAAGCCGGGCATTACGCGCTGGTGCTGGCGCTCGGACTGGCGCTGATCCAGTCCACCGTGCCGCTGCTCGGCGCGCGCTGGGGCGATCATGCCTTGATGAATGTCGCGCGCTCCACAGCACTCGCGCAATTGCTGTTCGTGGCGGCCTCGTTCAGCGCGCTGGTGATGCTGCACGTCGTCTCGGATTTTTCCGTCGTCAACGTGTTCGAGAATTCGCACTCGATGAAGCCGCTGCTCTACAAGATCACCGGCGTGTGGGGCAATCACGAAGGATCGATGCTGCTGTGGGTCGTCGATCCTGGCGCTGTTCGGCGGGCTGGTCGCCGCTTTCGGCAACAATTTGCCGCTGTCGCTGCGCGCCCATGTGCTGGCGGTGCAGGGCTGGATTGCGGCTGCGTTCTATCTGTTCATTCTCGTCACCTCGAATCCGTTCCTGCGCATCGCGAGCCCCCCGATCGAGGGCCGCGATCTCAACCCGGTGCTGCAGGACATTGGCCTCGCCGTGCATCCGCCGATGCTCTATCTCGGCTATGTCGGGTTCTCGATCTCGTTTTCCTTTGCGGTTGCCGCGCTGATCGAAGGCCGCATCGACGCCGCCTGGGCGCGCTGGGTGCGGCCGTGGACGCTGGTGGCGTGGATCTTCCTCACGCTCGGCATCGCGATGGGGTCGTACTGGGCCTATTACGAACTCGGCTGGGGCGGCTGGTGGTTCTGGGATCCGGTCGAGAATGCTTCCCTGATGCCCTGGCTTGCCGGCACCGCGCTGTTGCATTCCGCCGTCGTGATGGAAAAGCGCAACGCGCTGAAGGTCTGGACCATCCTGCTGTCGATCCTGACCTTCTCGCTGTCGCTGCTCGGCACCTTCCTGGTGCGCTCGGGCGTGCTGACGTCGGTGCATGCGTTCGCGACCGATCCGGCGCGCGGTGTGTTCATTCTCCTGATCCTCTGCATCTTCATCGGCGGCAGCCTGTTGCTGTACGCCTGGCGTGCGTCGGCGCTGAAGCAGGGCGGACTGTTCGCGCCGATCTCGCGCGAGGGCGCGCTGGTGCTCAACAACCTCTTTCTCACCACGGCCTGCGCCACCGTCTTCATCGGAACGCTGTATCCGCTGGCGCTGGAGGTTGTGACCGGCGACAAGATTTCGGTCGGCGCGCCGTTCTTCAACCTGACCTTCGGACCCTTGTTCGTGCCGCTGATGGCGGCGATGCCGTTCGCGCCGCTATTGGCATGGAAGCGCGGCGATCTGCTCGGCGCGGCGCAGCGGCTGACGGCGGCCGGCATTGCGGCGCTGATCGCGATCGCGGTGCTGTGGGCGTGGACCTGGGGCGGAGCCACGTTCGCGCCGCTCGCGATCGGGCTTGCGGTCTTCGTCATCGCCGGCGCCTTGAGCGATCTGGCCGAGCGCACAGCTTTGTTTCGCGCGCCGCTGGCGGTGGCGATGGCCCGTGCGCGCGGATTGCCGCGCGCGACCTGGGGCGCCGCGTTCGCGCATGCCGGCGTCGGCATCGCCCTGATCGGGATCGTCTGCGAGACCACCTGGAACAGCGAATATATCGGCTCGATGAAGCCGAACGATGTCGCCAATGTCGCCGGCTATCAGCTGAAGCTCGATGGCGTCACGCAGCGGCAGGGACCGAATTTCCGCGAGATGATCGCGCAGTTCACGGTCAGCCTCGACGGCGAGGAGTTGCGCGTGATGACGCCGTCGAAGCGCAACTTCACCACGCGGGGATCGTCGACCACCGAGGCCGCGTTGCTGACCCGCGGCGCCAGCCAGCTTTACGTTTCGCTCGGCGAAACCAACGCCGAGGGCGCCATCGCGGTGCGCATCTATCACAAGCCGCTGGTGCTCTTGATCTGGTGGGGCCCCGTCTTGATGGCCTTCGGCGGCCTGCTGTCGCTCTCGGACCGGCGGCTGCGCGTCGGCGCGCCGAAGCCTGCCAAGAGCCGCCCGCGCGCTGCAGCCGGCGGAGTGAGCCGTTGAGGAAGCTTCTCGCCAGCGTATTCGTCGTCGCCATGATGGCCGGATGCCCGGCCGCCTACGCGGTGCAGCCCGACGAGATCATGTCGGATCCTGTGAAGGAAGCGCGCGCGCGCGACCTGTCGCGCGAGCTGCGCTGCATGGTGTGCCAGAACCAGTCGATCGACGATTCCGACGCGCCGCTGGCGCGCGACCTGCGGCTCCTGGTGCGCGAGCGGATCGCGACCGGCGACAGCGACGGCCAGGTGATCGATTTCCTGGTGGCGCGCTATGGCGAGTTCGTGCTGCTGAAGCCGCGCTTCACGCCGCACACGCTGCTGCTGTGGCTGTTGCCGCCGCTCGCGTTGATCGGAGGCGGGCTGGCGCTCTGGTTCTACAGCCGCCGCCGCGCGAATGCCGGCAGCCCGACCGATCCCTCGCTCCTGCATTTGACGAAAGAGGAAGAGGCGAGGCTGCAGCGCCTGCTCGCGGCCGATGCGCCGGACAAGCAGGCTTAAGCCCGCGCCATTGCAAGCGGGCGGGTTTCCGCTAAGACTCCCTCTGTTCAAAAACAAACATAGCCCAGGGGGAAACCGGACATGGCTCTTTCACTCTACGACGCCACCGTGGCGAATTATCTGCAGACCCTCGGCGCCGTCGGCGGCTTCCTCGAGCGCGGCCTCGTTCATTTCCGCGAAAAGAACATCGATCCGGAAACCATGGTCGAGGCGCGGCTGGCGCAGGACATGCTGCCGCTTGCGTTTCCAGATCATCTCCATCGCCCAGCATTCCCGCGGCGCCATCGAGGCCGCGCAGAGCGGAGAATTTCGTCCGCCCTCGTTCAAGACCCCGTACGATTATGCGGGATTGCAGGGACTGGTCGCGCAAACCCGCGAAGCTCTGGAGGGCTGGACGCCGGACGCCGTCAATGCGCTCGGTGGCCGCGACGTCGTCTTTCTGCTCGGCGATCACAAGCTGCCCTTCACCTCAGAGGGCTTCCTGATGTCGTTCTCGTTGCCCAACTTCTATTTCCACGCCACCACCGCCTACGACATTTTGCGGACCAACGGCGTTCCGCTCGGCAAGCGGGATTTCATGGGCCGGCTGAAGTTGAAGAAGTGAGCGGGTTTTTCAGGCGGGGCGAGACGCAATCGCTGCGCCCCCCACGCCGATGCGCTCGACACCAACTTCGAGAATTTCGTTGATGTGGTCGGCTTCTTTGATCCGGCCAACACGGACACGCTCGAGTATGTGTTCGACATCAACGGCAACGGCATCCAGATCAGCTAAGCTGTAGGAGCCAAAGAAAACGGCGCAGGAGAGAAACCTCCTGCGCCATTCCTTTGAGAACTGGCTGTTATTGACCCATCAGCGCATCGCGCTGCGCGATGAGGCTCGCACGAGCGTCGCTGTTGTCTCGGATATCGCGCGAGATCAAATCCATCATGGCACGTCTGGTCGCCAAAGACTTCTGCTGATCTTCGACTGATGTTGCGATGCCTTCCTTCCGGGTCGTCACTGTGCCGTCGCCCCGGAAATTGTACTGGATACCGTCTTTCACGAAGCCATAGGTAACGTTTGGGCCTAGAGGAGGCAGTGTCCGGCCGGCGTCCTTTAACATCTGCAATGCCTTGGCGGCGTCCGCAGCATTGAGCGTTACTTCGGGAGATATCGGAGAGTTCAGCATCTTGTCGTAAGATTTCTGAAGTCTCCCGATGCCGGCCTTGTTCGTTTCCTGCCTTGCGTCCTGCAAATCGAGCAAAGTGAGCTGGCTATTGATTTTGGCCAATTCGCCCCGGCGATGGCCTGCTTGCGATAAGGCGTTCATGGCTTGACTTGCGGCGTCCGGGCCTTGCTTGGCCGCAGCTAGCAGACGGTCCAACGCATCCTGCGACAACGACACCTGCGTGGCCGGGCCACGGTCGCTGTCATCAGGCGTCGCGTTCGATGCGGGCTGTTTGGCGTTGTTGCCCCCGTCGAGAGCCGTATAGGCGAGGGGATTCAATGTGGCGGCTTGGCTCGAAACGGCGCTGACCATGGATTTCTTCCTGATCCTTGTCGTTGACGGCGATGATTGAAGTTCGCCTTCGGCGACCCACAACCTCGCTCTCCTTGTTCGTGCAGAGGTTGTGACATGGATTTGGCTAACGTAAAGTTTATGAGGGTCTCGTTCGACGGCTATCGAATTCGATATGTTAACGGGGAGTTAATATGGTGGTCGGCGGTGCGAGCAGTGCCAGCGGCGCCCGCGGCTTGCGGAGAAGTCCGGTTTGACGCCATTCACCTCCCCAGGATGTTCCAGCCCGCCCAGGCGAGAATGCCGATATTGAGGTACATCGTGCCGCCATGCCGAACGCCCAATAGAGCGGGTGAATCCGGTAGCCGATCCAGAATGCAAATCGGGCGACGATGAACACGATGGTCGCCGCAGCGATGACTTTCAACTGACTGGCCGGGAGACTGACGCTCAGAGCCAATGTGCCGATCACGAACAGCACATATTGCTGCAGCGTGTTGTGCAATGGTTTTCTGTTCCTGGGTCATGGGGCGTCTCCATTATCGATGGCCGGACGAAACCGGACCGGCGTGAACCGCTGCGCTGTCCGGCATCCGGGCCGAGATCGCGGCAGACATCTGCAACACGACGAACAGGCCATGCAGCGCCGTGGTGACGTAACCGACCAGCAGCATGTCGGACACAATGAAGAGCTGCCAGAATACCAGATTGGCGGTCCCGAGCAGGGCATGAATTGCCGCGGCGGCGAGGTGCCAGCCGCGCGCTGGCTGTGCGCGCCACATCAGGATGCCCAGGATGAAGGCCAGCCCGTGCGCCTCGATGAAGCCAAGTCCGGCATAGGGCGCCTCGGCCACGAGACGGGCGACCGGCCCAAGGCCGAAGAAGATTCCGCGTACGTCGCTTGCAAAACCGCCCGCGGACGCTGCCAGGAGAAACGTTGCATTGGCGCGCAGGATGACGTGTCGCCTGGCGATGGTCATTGGAGACCTCCATTGTGATGAAGACCTGAGGGACGCCGGTTTTCCTTCGATGTGCACGGCGCGGATCACAGTAGCACCATGCCTTGAATCAGATAGACGGTGGACACTGCGCCAATCACGCAGCGTGACCAGGCGCGGAATTGCTTCTCGCTGATGGTCTCGAGCACGAACCGCGAGAGGTAGCCTCCGGCGATCGCAAGCGGGATCGCTGCGATGACGGCGATCAGCGATACGGTCTCGCCGCCGGCGAGCAGGTGGCCGAAATAGGCGGCCTTCAGGAAGTGCCCGATCACTTGCACGGCGGCCTTGGTGGCGATCAGCTGCCGGCTGTTGAGCTGCGAGCGCACAAAGAACACGTCGAGGATGGGGCCGCTAACGCCGGCCAGGAACTGCAGCATGGTGCACAGGGCGCCGCAGAGATGGCCGTGGCTGGGCTTTCCAATGTCGGGCGCGAGCCGGGCGGGAAGCAGAAGTCCCAGGAAAGGACTTACACCAACGATAATTAGGGCTATCGCCTTGCTCGCCTCAACCGCCATGGCGCTGACCACGGCCGCTGCGGCGCCGGCGCCGGCGGCATAATGGGCGACGATCCGCCAATCGATATGCGCGCGCCACTGCCAGGCCCGCCAGCCGTTCGAGGCTGTCTGCACGAGGCCGTGCAGAACCATGGCCGGCGCCAGAGGCATGAATATCAGCAGAATACCCATCAAGATCATGCCACCTGCCATCCCGAAGATGCCCGAGATGAAGGAGGTCGATACGATGGCGGCGGCGAATCCGGCTGCGAGTGGGAGGCTGAGCATGGGCGTCGTCCGGTTAAATCCGATGCCGCTCCTTGCGCGTTTGACACGCGCTTCGCAAACGCGTTTAGTTCAGCCAGAGGCTAAGGAAAAGTTAGTCTAACAGGGCTACCTCATGCGCCGTCTGCCGTCGCTCAATGGTTTGCGCGCCTTCGAAGCCGCGGCGCGCCATGGCAGCTTCGTCGGTGCGAGCCAGGAGCTGAACGTCACCCAGGCGGCGGTGAGCCGCATGGTGCGGCTGCTCGAAGCCCGCCTCGGCCTTGAGCTGTTCGAGCGGCTCCCCAACGGTCTCGCGCTCACCGCGCAAGCCAAGGCGCTGCAGCCGAGTTTTACGGCGGCGTTCGATTCGATCGCTTCCAGCGTCGAGCAGGTCGTGGCGATGCGGACCACGCCGGTTTTAACGATCGGTGTCGGACCTTCCTTCGCGATGCGCTGGATGATCCCGCGCCTTGCGAGCTTTTACGACGCGCATCCCGAGATCGAGGTGCGGCTCGCGACCGGCGGCGCGATCAATCCCTTCAAGGACGACTGGACCTGCGGCATCCTCCTCGGCAACGGCGATTGGCCCGGACTGGCAGCCGAGCCATTGTTTTCGGCCGACCTGTTTCCGGTATGCACCGCTGCGATTGCGCAGCGGCTTGCCAAGCCGTCGGATCTGGCCAACGAGAGCTTGCTGCAGGTCGTGCATTCGCCGGAGGACTGGCCGTTATGGTTCGCTGCAGCCGGTGTGAAACTGCGCCGTAAGGGGCTCGGCCCAAGCTTTGCCAATTACGGCATGGCCCTGCAGGCCGCGCTGGATGGCGTCGGGGTTGCCATCGGGTTGCGTCCCTATGTGGAAGACGACATCGCGATGCGGCGCCTGGTCGCGCCATTTCCCATTTCAGTTCCCAAGGGGCGGGCCTGGTATCTCGTTTACCGTCCGTTTCGCGAAACCGATCCGGGCCTCATCGCCTTTCGCGACTGGTTGCGGAGAAACTTCCAGGCGTCGTCCTAACCGCCTGATATGCCCGCGATATTCTGCCGCATCCATAGCCGCTTCCATTACAAAAGTTTAATTCCCCAGCCAGCGCGCGGTAAGGCGACAAACCCCATCTTCCGTCCTGTCAGGTGCCCAGCCCCCACACCGTCGAATTCAGATTCTCTGGAGATTTTAGAAACATGACCGAACGCCCCGTCGATCTTTCCCAGCTTCCGTCCTACGGCGCAGCGCGCCGCTCGCTGTTCTCCGCGCGCAAGTTCGCGCTGATGGCTTCCGTCGTCGCCGGCCTCGGCGCGGCCGTGTACGGCTTCTCGCCGCAGCAGGGCCCGCTCGATGTCTTCGCCAGCGCGGCGCACGCGCAGGTCAACAACGAGGTCCGCAAGGTCGAGCGGCCGATCGGCTTCGCCGACATTGTCGAGCGCGTGAAACCGTCGGTGATTTCGGTCAAGATCAATATCGCCGAGAAGGTCGCCAAGGGTGATGACGCCAACAAGGACGAGGACTCGCCGTTCCAGCCAGGCTCGCCGATGGAGCGCTTCTTCCGCCGCTTCGGCGGTCCGGATGGTTTGCCCCCGGGCCTGCGCGGCGGACCGCGTGGCGGCCGTGGCCCGGTGACCGGCCAGGGTTCCGGCTTCTTCATCTCGCCTGACGGGTTTGCCGTGACCAACAACCACGTGGTCGACGGCGCCGACAAGGTCGAAGTCACGATGGACGACGGCAAGACCTACACCGCGAAGGTGATCGGCACCGATCCGCGCACCGACCTGGCGCTGATCAAGGTCGAGGGCAGCAAGGATTTCCCGTTCGCCAAGCTGTCCGATAGCAAGCCGCGGATCGGCGACTGGGTGCTCGCGGTCGGTAACCCGTTCGGCCTCGGCGGAACCGTGACCGCCGGCATCGTCTCGGCCTCCGGCCGCGACATCGGCAACGGCCCGTATGACGACTTCATCCAGATCGACGCGCCCGTGAACAAGGGCAATTCCGGCGGTCCGGCGTTCGACACCAACGGTGAAGTGATGGGCGTCAACACCGCGATCTATTCGCCGTCCGGCGGCAGCGTCGGCATCGCGTTCTCGATCCCCGCTTCGACGGTCAAGAGCGTGATCGCCCAGCTCAAGGACAAGGGTTCCGTCAGCCGTGGCTGGATCGGCGTCCAGATCCAGCCGGTGACGTCCGACATTGCCGACAGCCTCGGCATGAAGAAGGCGGAAGGCGCGCTGGTCGCGGAACCGCAGGCCAATGGTCCGGCGGCCAAGGCCGGCATCCAGTCCGGTGACGTCATCACCGGCGTCAATGGCGAGCCGGTCAAGGATGCCAAGGAACTCGCCCGCACCATCGGCGGTCTCGCGCCGGGCAATGCGGTCAAGCTCAACGTGCTGCAGAAGGGCCAGGACAAGGTCATCAACCTCACGCTCGGCCAGTTGCCGAACACGATCGAGGCCAAGGCCGACACCGACAAGGAAGACAAGGGTAGCGCCACCAAGGGAACCGGCGTGCCGAAACTCGGCCTGACGGTTGCCCCCGCCAACAGCGTGGCCGGCGCCGGCAAGGAAGGCGTCGTGGTCACCGAGGTCGACCCGAAGAGCGCGGCGGCCGAACGCGGCTTCAAGGAAGGCGACGTCATTCTTGAGGTTGCCGGCAAGAGCGTCACCAGTGCCGGCGAGGTGCGCGAGGCGATCGACGCCGCTCGCACCGACAACAAGAACAGCGTTCTCATGCGCGTGAAGAGCGGCGGTTCGTCGCGCTTCGTCGCGGTGCCGCTGGCGAAGGGCTAAGCGAGGACTAGATATCAGATGGAGGGTTTCGCCGGCATTCGTCGCCCCCGCCGACGTCTCCTTCCGGGGAGCGGGTCCAAAACTCGCTCCCTCTAGGCAACCTTCCTTCGGAATACGCCCCCCTCCGTCGGAAGGGCCTAAGGGCGGTGAGGTCCCCCAGCTTCACCGCCCGCTTTTTTCACTTCATCGAGAGAACGGCCGGTCGCCTTGCATGTGCAGGGCGGCCGCGCCATGGTGAGAGAAAGCCCAATCCCGTGACCCCAACTGCCCCACAAATGCGCCTGCTGATCATCGAAGACGACCGCGAGTCCGCCGACTATCTGGTCAAGGCGTTCCGTGAAGTCGGCCATGTCGCCGATCTCGCCAGCGATGGCGACGAGGGGTTGTCGATGGCCGATGGCGGCGATTACGACGTGCTCGTGGTGGATCGCATGCTGCCCAAGCGCGACGGCCTGTCCGTGATCGGTGCGCTGCGCGAGAAGGGCAACCGCACGCCGGTCCTGATCCTCTCCGCGCTTGGCCAGGTCGACGACCGCATCAAGGGCCTGCGCGCCGGCGGCGACGACTATCTGCCAAAGCCCTATTCGTTCGCCGAATTGCAGGCGCGCGTCGAGGTGCTGTCGCGCCGCAATGTCGGCCCGGCCGAAGAGACCACCTACCGCGTCGGCGATCTCGAGCTCGACCGTCTCTCGCACCGGGTCGCGCGCGGCAAGGACGAGCTGACGCTGCAGCCGCGCGAGTTTCGCCTGCTCGAATATTTGATGAAGCATGCGGGCCAGGTGGTGACCCGCACCATGCTTCTGGAAAACGTCTGGGATTATCATTTCGATCCGCAGACCAACGTCATCGATGTGCATATTTCGCGGCTGCGCTCCAAGATCGACAAGGGTTTTGAGCGGCCCTTGCTGCACACGATCCGCGGCGCCGGATACATGATCCGTGACGGCCTTCGGTAAACTGATCCGCACCACGGCGTTTCGGCTGACGCTGGTCTATCTGTTTTTGTTTGCGCTGTTCGCCGCCTCGCTGCTGGGCTATTTCGCCTGGAATACGCGCCGGCTGATCAACGAGCAGATCACCACCACCGTCAACGCGCGAAATCGCCGAGATCGAGATCATCTACGCACGCCGCGGGCTGCAAGGCCTTGCCACCACGCTCGGCTACCGGGCGCTGCGGCCCGGCGCCAACCTCTATCTCGTCACCACGCCGGAGGGCAGGGCGTTCGGCGGCAATGTCGAATCGCTGTCCCCGGGCGTGATGGCCTCGACAGGTTGGTCCGAGACGGCGTACCGCCGGCTCGACGAGCGGGATACCGCCAACCACCGCGCGCTGGTGCGCGTCACCCAACTCGACAACGGTTTCCGCCTGCTGGTCGGTCGCGATCTCGAGGAACGAAGGCGGCTGTTCGGGATCGTCGCGAATGCCGCGCAATGGTCGCTGCTGGTCGTCATCGTGCTCGGCCTCGGCGGCGGCATCTTCGTGGCGCGGCGGGTGCTGCAGCGGATCGACGCCATGACCGGCACCACCAGGCGCATCATGGCCGGCGACCTTTCCGGGCGCCTGCCGGTCGGGCGCTCCGGCGACGAGCTCGATCGCCTCGCGGAAAACCTCAACGCCATGCTGGAGCGGATCGAGGCGCTGATGATGGGGCTGAAGGAAGTCTCCGACAACATCGCCCACGACCTGAAGACGCCGCTGACGCGCATGCGCAACCGCGCCGAGGAGGCGCTGGCGAGTTCCGGCAGCGAGGCCGAATACCGCGCGGCGCTGGAACGGACCATCGAGGAATCCGACGGCCTGATCCGCACCTTCAACGCGCTGTTGATGATCGCACGCGCCGAGTCCGGGCAGGCGCGCGGCAACATGGACGATTTCGACGCCGCCGACGTCGCCAAGGGCATCCAGGAATTGTATGAACCGCTGGCCGAGGACGACGGCATGACCCTGCGCGTCAAGGCCGCGACCGCGCGGCTGCACGGCAACCGTGAGCTGATCAGCCAGGCGCTCGCCAACCTGGTCGAGAACGCCATCAAATACGGCAAGCCGTCGCCGGTGGTGCAGCCGCTGGATCCTGCCGCCGCCGCGCGCACCAAGGAGATCGTGATCGAGGCGCGGCGCGAGGGCGACCACGTGCTGCTCAGCGTCACCGATCATGGGCCCGGCATTCCCGAAGGGGACCGCAAGCACGCGGTCGAGCGGTTCGTGCGGCTGGAGGCGAGCCGGACGCTGCCGGGTTCCGGCCTCGGCCTCAGCCTGGCATCGGCGGTGGCGACCCTGCACGGGGGTGAACTCAGGCTCGGCGATTCGCATCCCGGCCTGACCGTGACGCTGGTCATCCCGGCGCTATCTGCCGCGGGTGACAGGCTTGCGGCTCAAACGCCGGATGTGCCACAGAAGGTGGCATGAATTCCTCCGCCTTGGCCGCGCGGTTCGTGAGCGGGCCGCATGTTACCGCCAGCAGCAATGCCGAACAACGCCTGGGAGACTGGCTCGCCGAACTGGAGCCGCAGCAGGCGGCTGAGATCGGCGCGTGGCTGGATCGTCCGTTCGCCAGGGCCATCCTGCTCGGCATCGTCGAGTTCTCGCCATACCTGTTCGACCTGATCCGCGCCGATGCCGCGCGGCTGATCCGCCTGCTGGCATGCGACCCGGAACAGCATCTCACCGCGCTGATCGAGAAGACCTCGCGCGACGTGCTCGCCGCCGCCGGCGAGGCCGACGTGATGCTTCTGCTTCGCCGCATGAAGTCGGAGGCCGCGCTGTTGATCGCGCTGTGCGACATCGGCGGGGTCTGGCCGGTGATGCGGGTGACGGCGGCGCTGACCGATCTTGCGGTAACCTCGGTGCAGACCGCCTTGCGCTTCCTGCTGCGCCAGGAGGTCGCGCGCGGCCGCATGACCGCCGTCAATCACGACCGGCCGGAGGAGGGCTCTGGCCTGATCGTGCTCGCGATGGGCAAGATGGGCGCGGGCGAACTGAACTATTCCAGCGACATCGACCTGATCGTGTTTTTCGATCCCGCCGCCACCTCGCTGGCAGCAGACATCGAGCCGGCGCCGTTCTTCGTGCGCGTGACGCAGGCGCTGGCCCGCCTGCTGCAGCAACGCTCCGGCGACGGCTACGTGTTCCGCGTCGATCTGCGCCTGCGGCCCGATCCGGCCTCGACGCAGGTGGCGATTTCGACCGAGACGGCGCTGCATTATTACGAGCGGGAAGGGCGGACCTGGGAACGCGCCGCGATGATCAAGGCGCGCGCCTGCGCCGGCGACGCCAAAGCGGGCGAGGCGCTGATCTCAGAACTTTCGCCGTTCGTCTGGCGCAAGCATCTGGATTTTGCAGCCCTCGCCGACGTCCACGACATGAAGCGGCAGATGCAGACCTATCGCGGCCAGAGCGAGATCGCGGTCGAAGGCCATAACGTCAAGGTCGGCCGCGGCGGCATCCGCGAGATCGAGTTCTTCGCGCAGACGCAACAGCTCATTGCCGGCGGACGCCACGCGGAATTGCGGGTGCGCCCGACGCTGCACGCGTTGCAGGTCCTGGCCAACAGCAACTGGATCACCTTTCAGGCCCGCGAAGAATTGACGGATGCCTATGAGTTCCTGCGCCGCGTCGAGCACCGGCTGCAGATGATCTGCGACGAGCAGACCCATGCGCTGCCCGAAGATGCCGAGGCCGTGGAGCGCTTTGCGAACTTCTTCGGCTATGAGAGCCGGGCAGCCTTTGCGAAGGATCTGCTCGGCCATCTCAACATCGTGCAGGGGCACTACGGCAAGCTGTTCGAGGGCGATCCGACCGGCACGGTGCAACTGCCGCAGGTCAACTATGCCGCAGGTCCTGAGGATGCGCGCCTGCTCGACCATCTGACGACGCTCGGCTTCAAGAAGCCGGTCGCGGTGGCCGGCACCCTGCAACTCTGGATGCAGGGCAATTATCGCGCGCTCCGCAATGAAGCGACCAAGGCCGCCTTCATCGAATTCGTGCCCGGCCTGATCGACGGGCTGGCGCATGCCGAAGACCCTGATGACGCCGTGACCGCGTTCGATCGCTTTCTCGGCGCCTTGCAGCGCGGCGGCCGGCTGATTTCACTGTTGAGGGAGAACCGCGAACTGGTCGCGCTGGTGGCCTTGATCCTCGGCGCGGCGCCGCGGCTCGGCGACATGCTGGCGCGCCAGCCGCAGATCATGGACGGCCTGATCGATCCCCGTTTCTTCGGCGCGATGCCGGACCAGAAGGAATTGTCGGCGCGGCTGGCGGCGACGCTGAAGGACGCGGACTCCTACGAGGACTTCCTCGATCGCCTGCGGCTGTTCGGCCAGGAAAGCCTGTTCCTGATCGGCACGCGCATCCTGTCCGGCACGGTGTCCGCCCAGCAGGCCAGCGTCGCCTTTGCCGACGTCGCCGAGGGCATCGTGCACACCGTGCACGGTCTGGTCAGGGATCAGTTCGCCACCCAGTACGGCCGCATCACGGGGCAGGAGACTGCCATCCTCGCGATGGGCCGGCTCGGCAGCCGCGAGATGACGGCGTCTTCCGATCTCGACCTGATCCTGCTGTACGATTTCGACTCGGACAATCCCGATTCCGACGGCGAGCGGTCGCTGCACGGCGCGCAGTATTTTGCGCGGCTGACCCAGCGGCTGATCTCGGCGTTCACGACGCGGACCAATTACGGCGTGCTCTACGACGTCGACATGCGGCTGCGGCCGTCGGGTCGCGCCGGCCCGGTGGCGTCCCGGATCGATTCCTTTTCCGACTACCAGGAACGCGAAGCCTGGACCTGGGAGCACATGGCGCTGACGCGCGCGCGGGTGATTTCGGCTTCACCGGCGTTTCGCGCAGGGATCGAGGACATCATCCGCAGTGTGCTGACGCGGCCACGCGACGCGGCCTCTACCGCCGGCGACGTCGCCGACATGCGCCGCGCGATTGCGCAGGAAAAGGGCGAGGACGACATCTGGGACCTCAAGCTCGCCGCCGGCGGGCTCGTTGATATCGATTTCATCGCCCAGTATCTGCAGCTCGTTCACGCCTCGGAAAAACCCGAAATCCTCAGCGTCTCCACGCTGCAGGTGCTCGACAACGCCGCGCGCCTCGGCGTGCTGCCGCAATCCGACGCCGAGATTTTGCGCTCGGCGGCGCGGCTCTATCACGACCTGACGCAGATCATCAGGCTTTGCGTCACCGGCAAGTTCAACCCGGAAACCTCGGGCGATAATCTCTTGCACGTGATGGCGCGCGCCGGCGACACGCCTGATTTCTCGACGCTGGAAGCCAGGGTGCGCGAGACGCAGGCCGAGGTGAGGCGGGTGTTCCTGGCGTTGGTGGGCGGCGATCGTTCGTAGGATGGGTAGAGCGCAGCGAAACCCATCAATCGCGTCCACCGGAGGGATGATGGGTTTCGCTGCGCTCTACCCATCCTACGGGAACGGATCGCGAGCGCTTGCAGCTTACTCCGCTACAACGCCCGTGCCGCGTTGCCCTTGAACAGGATTGGACCGGTCGGCCGTCCGATGGGAGAGCCGCCCTCAGGCTCCAGCGTGATCTCGAACAGCTGGTTTTGCACGGTCTCCGGCAACGACTCCAGATTCAGCTGCAGCGTGCGCGACTGACCGGTGAGGCCGATCGATTTCGGGCCAACGGTGCGATCCCACAAGGTCCAGACCTGCAGCGTGCGGCCGGCAGGAACCTCGATCGGGCGTAGCGGAATGAGCTCGACGCGGCCATTCGAAAATGCGTTGACGATGGCTCCGGCCTCTTTGGTCGCGTCGTTGACCAGCACGGCGACGTAGACGGGTTTACTCTGCGCCAGCGCAATCAGGTCGTTGCGAAGGTGACGCGACGTTGTCAACGCGCCGATCATGATCACCGCAAACAATAGCGCGGCGAGAGTGCCGCCGATGCCGGCGGCGCGCCAGAACCTGATGTCATGCCAAAGCGTGGCGCCACGCAGCGCGGCGCGTGCGGAGGGAAGGGCGTCGATCGGCGCAACTTTGGTTGCATCCGCGATGCGCTGCCAAAGCGCCGGGCCCGGCGGCGTTTCCTCGGCCGTGAGATCGAGGTCCGCAAGCCGTCCCCGCCAGGCGCTGACAGCCTGCGCAAACGATTGGTCGGTCTCGATGCGCCGTTCGGCGGCGGCTTGCTCCGCACCGTCAAGGAGGCCCATCACGTAATCGGCGGCCATGGCGTTATCGGCGTCGTGCGGGTTCATCCCATGCACTCCTGCAGCGCAAAGAGGCTGCGCCGGACCCAGCTCTTGACCGTGCCGAGTGGAACCTTGAGCCTTCCCGCCAATTCGCCGTGGCTCATGCCGTGAACATAGGCCAGTACCACCACGTCGCGGCGCGGGCGGTCGATCTGCTCGAGACACCGGCGCAGCGCGCTGGTCTCCGGCATCCGCGACAGGGTGGCCTCGCAGTCGACATCCTCGACGTTTTCATCTGATGCTTCATAGCGGTGCTCATCGCGATGAATGCTCAGCGCGCGGTTGCGCACCACCGCATAGAGCCAGCCGCGCGCGCTGCCGCGGCGCGAATCGAAGCCGGCCGCGCCGCGCCAGATCCGGATAAAGGCGTCGTGCACCGCCTCTTCCGCAAGGTCCTGCCGAAACAGGATGCGGCGCGCGATGCCGGTCATGCGCGGCGCCTCGCTGTCGTAGATCACGCGCAATGCGGTGCGGTCGCCGGCCGCGCAGCGCGCCAGGGCCGCGGCAAGCTGCGCCTCGCGCTCCCGATCGAGCTGGTCGGGAGCCTGCAGGCTCGCGGTGATGGTGCCATTTCCGGTCATGTCTATGCCCTTGCATAGTTGTTCTACCTTGAGATGCGGCATTTGGATGCATGTTCCGAAAATTATTTTTGGTGTGCTGCATCCGTTTCGCCGCGCCGCCGGTACCCGCTGTGTTGATCCCGAGAGGATCATAGCAACACAGGGAGCTCACCGATGAATTATCGTTCCATTTTCGCCGCCTCGGCCGCACTATTGCTGTCATCCGCAGCCGCCAACGCCGCGCAGGTCGCAGCCCTGATCGGCGGCGACACCATTGCGATGGTCGATACCGCGCAGAAGAAGGCGACCGGGTCCGTCAAGGTGACCGGCATTTCCGGTGCGCTGGTCGGCATCGACGTCCGTCCGGCCGACGGCCTGCTCTATGGACTGGTCGACGATGGCACCATTGTGACCATCGCGACGGACGGCAAGGCCACGATGAAGTCGAAGCTCGACACCATGCTTGCCAAGGGCGTGGCCGCGACGGTGGACTTTAACCCGGTGGCGGACCGCCTGCGCGTGATGGGCGCGGACGGGATGAACCTGCGGGCGAATGTCGATGACGGCAAGGTGACAAAGGACGGCGATCACAAATATGCCGACGGCGACATGCACAAGGGCGAGAAGCCGAACATCGTTGCCGGCGCCTATATCAATTCGGTGAAGGGCGCAAAGGAGACGGCGCTGTTCAACATCGATGGCACCATCGGCGGATTGATCAAGCAGGCCCCGCCGAATGACGGCGTGCTCGGCGCGATCGGCAAGCTCGGCATCAAGGCGGATAGCGTCGCATTCGACATCTGGTCCGATGGCGCCGGCAAGAACGAAGCCTGGCTGATGGCCGGCGGCACGCTCTACAGCATCGACCTCGCCACCGGAAAGGCGACCGAGGCTGCACAGATCGCCGGCGTCAGCGGCACGGTGAAGGACATCGCCATCATGGGAATGTAGGAGACTCCTGCCGCCCTCGATGCCTGGACCCTGGCGCATCCTGCGCCAGGGTCGATCCTCAGGCCTATCGCTGGCTTGCGCCTGCTTCAGCGTCTCGATTGTGTCGTGGCGTGATGGTCAGCTAGCCTGTGCCGTCCGTTTTTCCATGGTCAGGTGCAGCTATTGGGAGTACCGTATCACGGCATTCTTGGCGGATCCTGCGACACGGAGCCCATGCCGATGCGATGCGTTGCGGCGATCGACCGTTCTGGTACTGCGTTCGACGGCATGCTGCGGATTCCCGGCGGCACATTTCGCATGGGATCGGACAAGCATTATCCCGAGGAAGCGCCGGCTCATCATGTGACCGTCGATGAATTCCTGATCGACCGCACGCCGGTGACGAACCGGCAGTTCAAGGAATTCGTGCGGGCGACCGGCCACGTCACCTTCGCCGAAATTCCGCCCGACCCGAAGGACTATCCCGGCGCGCTGCCACATATGCTCTATGCCGGTTCACTGGTGTTTTCACCGCCGTCGCGGGCCGTTGATCTGCGCGACTGGAGCCAGTGGTGGCAATTCATGAAAGGCGCCGACTGGCGGCATCCCGCGGGTCCGAAAAGCAATATCAACGTGCTCGACAACCATCCCGTCGTGCACGTCGCTTATTCCGACGCGCTGGCTTATGCGCGCTGGGCCGGCAAGGACCTGCCGACCGAGGCGGAATGGGAATTCGCCGCGCGCGGCGGATTGAGCGAGACCGAATATGCCTGGGGCGACGCGTTCACGCCCGGCGGCCAGCATCATGCCAACACCTGGCAGGGCGAATTCCCGAGACAAAACCTCTGCACCGATGGCTTCGATCGCACCTCGCCGGTGACGGCCTTCGCGCCCAACGGCTACGGCGTCTACGACATGATCGGCAATGTCTGGGAATGGACGTCCGACTGGTATTCGCAAAAGCATGAAGCGGACGCGCCGAAGGCGTGCTGCATCCCCGAAAATCCCCGCGGCGGGAGCGAGGATGCAAGCTTCGATCCCCGCCAACCGCAAATCCGAATTCCGCGAAAAGTCCTGAAGGGCGGCTCGCATCTCTGTGCGCCGAACTACTGCCGCCGCTATCGGCCGGCCGCGCGGCATGCGGAGGCGATCGATACGTCCACGAGCCATGTCGGATTTCGCTGCGTCAAGCGACTAAGTGGGACGGAGGAATCCGCTACGTAACCGAGAAGAGGAACTCTTCCGATGCGTTTTCGTCGTGATGTCTTGCAACCCAGCAGCCTGGTCGTCCTCCTCCTGGGTCTCACCGCGCTTTCCGGACCCGCCGGCGGGGAGGTAGTGACGGGGGAATTGGGTTCGCCCGGCGCCACGACGACGATCACCGGAAAACAAATTCCGCCACCGCCGGCCGCGTTCGGCGGAGTGATCAAGGAGAAGGCTTCGGAGTCAAAACCCTGGTGGGCTCCGCGCGTCGTACCGCCGAAGGGCGCGCCCAACGTATTGCTCATCATGACCGACGACGCCGGCTTCGGCGCGCCGGGCACGTTTGGCGGCGTGATTCCGTTGCTGGTGATGCCGTCGGTGGTGGTCGAACTTTTGCTTGGATTATCACCTGGTACGCCGTCCGGCGTCACGGTGAGCCGCGTGGCCGGTGTGGCGCTGCTCGCCCTCAGCGTGGCGTGCTGGCTCGCGCGTGAGGACGCAGCCAGCCGTGCCGCGAAAGGATTGGTCGCGGCGATGCTGCTCTACAACATCGCCGTGGTTGCCGTCCTCGTCCTTGCGTGGACGAGTTCGGGGCGAGGCGGCATCGGTTTCTGGCCGGTGGTCCTGGCTCACGCCGCACTGGCCGCCTGGTGCGTCGTGGCCCTGTCAGCGGGAAACGAAGAAAAGAGGTCTTAGACGAAAATCTGTCCCAACTACCTGGAGGAGACGACTATGAAGCTTTCGATCGCGTTGTCAGCGCTGCTCATAACCGGGTTCATGGCCGCAAGCACCGAAGAGGCCGGTGCCGTGGTGTACTGCCAATACGTTTCCTATCCGGCCGGGTGCGTCGTAAGGCCCGGCGTCGTGCTGCGGCCGCGGCCGGTCGCGCGAGCCGTGGTGACCCCCGGCGTGGGCGCCGTTGGTGTTGGAGTTCGGCGAGGAACACCGATGAATCGCGGCGGCCCGGTCAATCGGGTCGGCCGGCGCTGACAGCGGCGGTCAGGCGGCCTTCTTCAGCGTCTCAAGCGCGTCGCGGCGTGCCGGGTGGCCGGCCTGTGCCGTTCGTTTTCCGTGGTCAGGTGCAACTGTTGGGAGTGCCGTATCACGGCATTCTTGGCGGATCCTGCCATCTCGGCGCTGCTCCTCTTCTCGTCCGCCTACATGAAGCGGAGCATGCAACGGTTCTCTACCCGGCGCTACGCGAGTCACCGACCGCTTTGTCGATAGCGTCAAACAAGGCCTTTTCCTGCAATGGTTTCCGGAGGCTGGCAACTAGCCCTGCCTGATCGCGCAACGCGACGTCAGCATACGCAGTGATTAGGATTGTCGGAATTTTTATGCCGTTGCTCACAAGATGCTGCTGAAGTTCCAAACCGTTCATTTCCGGCATCTGGAGATCGACAATCAGGCAGTCCGGAAGACCGGCCGGCAACGCCGCGAGAAATTCATGTCCCGATCCATAAGTCTGGGCACGAAAAGCGTGCGAACGCAGCAACCGGCTCAAGGCCTTGAGCACGGCCGGATCATCGTCCACAATAGCAATCGATGGGGAAGCTTCCGCCATGGAAGACTATTGCCGCTGCGCCCCGCGCCGTCGAGTTGGCCCTTGGGCCAATGGGTGCGTTTTCCCTATTTCGACAGGTTAAGCCTTCTCGGCCATCCGGACCAGGTCGGCGACAGTGCGAATGCCAAGCTTTCTCCATCATCCGGCTGCGGTGAACCTTGATGGTCTTTTCGACCGTACCCAGATCGCCGGCAATCTGCTTGTTGAGCCGGCCCGCCACGACATGCGTAAACACTTCGCGTTCGCGCGGGGTCAGGGTGCTGACCTTCGCCTGGATCGAGTCCAGTTCGGAATCGAAGCCGGCGCAACTCGGCGTCCCTGGCTTCAGCGCGGGACAGCGCTTCAAACAAATCCTGGTCCTTTACCGGCTTGGTCAGAAAATCGAGCGCGCCGGCCTTCATGGCGCGCACGCTGGTGGGAATGTCGCCTTTTCCGGTAACGAACACGACGGGACGATGCGAGCCCTGGCGGCGGTCAGCACATGCTGAATCTCCAGACCATCAAGATCCGGCATCGAAACATCGAGTACGGCGCAACCGGGAATTGCCGCGTCGTGCTCTTCGAGGAATGCCTGCGGCGAAGAATAGGGCTTGACGTCATAACCCTTGGCGCGGAGCAGTCGCGACAAGGCCTTGAGCACTCCGGGGTCATCGTCGACCAGATAGACAGTGAATTCATCTGTCATGCAGAACTGACCGCAGACTGCTGAGCGGGCAACGAAAATCACTGCAATCGCGCCACCGCCCTCGTCGTTGACCAGAGTCAGCCGTCCGTGATGCGCCTCTATGATCGTCGAACAGAGGGCCAGACCCAGGCCAAGGCCATGGTCCTTGGTGGTGTAGAACGGTTCAAACAGCCGGCCATTTTCCTTGGGCACGGATGCCGTGCCCCCGATCCTTCACGAGCACGTCTACTGATTCCGCTTTCCGCCCCTCGGGTTGAGATCAGGATAACCGCTGGGCGATCGGGGTCGAGGCCATGGCATCCATCGCATTCATGACAAGATTAAGCAGGACTTGCTGCAGCTGCACAGAATCGCCGCGCGTCAGGAGACGGATCTGTTCTCCAGATCAAGCCTGAGGCTGATATCGCGGCCGATCAGCTCGCTGTGCAGCAGGCCGGCAGTCGATCTGACAAGGTCATTGATGTTGACGCTATTCCAGCTTCCGCTCGCCCTTCTTCAGAAGGCCGCGGAGACGGTGGATAACTTCGCCGGCCCGATTGTCTTCATGCACAATATCCTCAAGGGCATCGCGAATTTCGTCGAGATCCGGGGAATTCTGCCCGAGAAGATGAAGAGCCGCTTGCGCATTTGACAGGATCGCAGTGAGCGGTTGGTTGATTTCGTGCGCAATCGAGCCGGAAAGTTCGCCGAGCACGGACACCCGCATCAGGTGCTCAATTTCCAGACGTTGCAGTGCGGTCTCGGCCTCGGCCGATTTCTGGTCGGTGATGTCGACGAAAATGCCGCCTAGTTGCTTTGGCTCACCGTTGCTCTCCGCATAGGAGCGGGCGCGCATGCGGATCCAACGCATCTCGCCGCCCGGCAAGACAATTCGTACGTCGCTGGCGGCAGACCGTTCCGTCCTCCTGAAGGACCTTCGAAGCGAACGGCTTGCGGTTTCGAGATCATCCGGATGAACAGCGGCAAGGAATGCCTCGCGGGTGAGAGGCGCATCGCGCGGCAGCCCGAACAGCGCCCTGCAATGTTCGGTAACCCACAACTCATCGGTATCCCGGTCAAACTGCCAGAGCCCGATATTTGCCGCAGCGGCGGCAAACGTCATCCGCTCTTCGCTATCCTTGAGCAGATCTTCGGCGCGCTGCCTCCTGCGCCGCTGAATCAGCAAGGCGCCCAGAAATACCGTTTGCAAGACCGAGCACGAAAAGTGCCGCAAGAACGGTGCCGCGATACTCATCCCAGATCGTCGGCTGGCTTTGAACAAAACGACGGTGCCGGGAGGCAGATCTCTTTTCCTTCAGATTCCAGCGTTCCATTGCCCGGTAATCGACGCGGTAGTGCTGCGCGGGATTTGTTCGGGGCGCGAGCGTGGCCGGATCCGCGCCCGTCATGATTTCGATCGCCATTTCAGCCGCTGCAGCGCCAATCGATTCGAACGTCTCAACAAAGCCGCCGACGGCGCCATTGCCGATAAACGTATCATAAGGGCCGTAAACCGGTGCGGGTGAGGCGCCGACAGATCGGCCGCGACCTGCGCCGGGACAAAGGCCTTGCCTTCGCCGTCGGCAAAAACCGTCAGAAGGATCACGATCGCATCTTTGGGAACCTTCGACAGTTCAGCAACGAGTTCTGAATAGGAAAGCTCGAACAGGAATGTCGTCTCGAATTTGCTACCGCGCTGCTCGATGATCTTGCGGGCAGACGATTGCCACCGCCGATCCGCCTCGCCGCTTCCAGCGATGACGAACAGACGGCGAGCCTCCGGCTGCAGCCGCTCCGCGAGCGAAAGCGTCTTCGCCAGATCAAACTCGGTGATGATCCCGGTGATCTCCGGTGGCGGCCGCAACGCCGCATAGTTCTGTGGCGAGATGGATGTGAATACGACCGGGACGTTTGGGGAGATATGTCGCGATGCTTGACGATGAATGGCAGAGCTGCGCTGCCAAACGTTATCACCAAATCCGGTGGATGCTTCCCGTACTTGTCGCGAATAAACATCGCCATTCGCAGCGCATGGGCTTCGTCCGGTATTTCGGGCCGAGGTCGAGAAATTCTGCATCGATCTCAACTGATTTCGAGTGCTCCACCAGCCGCTTTCGAGCGGCCTCCGCGATCAGTGCTGGTGGCGGGAAATGAGTAGTTGAAAGCGTGAAGCATAAGAACGCGCGCAGGCTCCGCAGCGCGGGCCTCCCCCGCGAGCAACAAAAGGAGTCCGATGCTCCACACGAGCGATGCGCGTCGTAGTCATGTTGAAAAGGCCGCCACTCAAAACGCTACAATTACAAATTCACAAAACGTGAAATCTGCCCGCAGCGGCCCGACGTTACCGCCTTGCAACCATACCACGATTTTGAGGACATATACCGCCTCGCCCGTTGAGGATTTGTGAGCAAAATCAACGGGGTTTTTTCGTCCGACGGAAACAGCCGGCCGACGTTCCCGCGGCGCAATCCATGCGCGTGGGCGCCGCAAGGTCCGCGCCAATGAGCTGGCTGGATCGCTTCGATGTTGGACCACGGTCCAATAGCCTGTGACAGGGCTCCTGCGTAGCGTGCCCCCGGGCCGGATTGCTATTTCGGCGATCGATCGGGAGGCAACGCTCGAGATGACAGCGCTTTTCCCTGCAACCACATTCAAGGCCGATGCGTCACGGTGATGGTGCCTCTCGCAGACCAACGCGATGATCTGGATACCCGGCGGCACTTTCCGCATGGGATCGGACAAGCATTATCCGGAAGAAGCCCCGGCGCATCGCGTCACCGTGGATGGCTTCTGGATGGACCGCTATCCCGTGACAAACCGGCAATTCAAGGAGTTCGTAAGGGCGACCGGCCACGTCACCGTCGCCGAGATCGCGCCTGACCCGAAGGACTATCCCGGAATGCTCCCGCATATGATCTATGCGGGCTCGCTGATGTTCTCTCCGCCCGACGCATCCGGTCAATCTCCGCGACTTCAGCCAGTGGTGGACGTTCGCCAAGGGCGCGGACTGGCGGCATCCCTACGGACCCGGAAGCAACATCCGTGGGCTGGACGATCATCCGGTCGTGCATGTGGCATTCAGCGATGCGCTCGCCTATGCGCACATGGGCTGGCAAGGATTTGCCGACCGAAGCGGAATGGGAGTTTGCGGCGCGCGGCGGGCTCGACGGCGCCGAATTTGCGTGGGGCGATGAGTTCACGCCGGGCGGCCGTCACATGGCCAATACCTGGCAGGGTGAGTTTCCGCGCCAGAACGTCAATGCCGACGGCTTCGAGCGCACTTCGCCGGTCACCGCATTCCCGCCGAACGGCTACGGCCTCCACGACATGATCGGCAACGTCTGGGAATGGACGGCCGACTGGTATTCGCCAAAGCATCAGGCCGATGCGCCGAAGGCCTGCTGCATTCCGGAGAACCCGCGCGGCGGCCGCGAGGCCGACAGCTACGACCCCAGAACCACCAATGTGAAAATTCCACGGAAGGTCATCAAGGGCGGCTCGCATTTGTGCGCGCCGAACTACTGCCGACGCTACCGGCCGGCAGCGCGCCACGCGGAGCCGGTCGATACTTCCACCAGTCATCTCGGCTTTCGATGCATCAGGCGAGGAGCCACTGACGCATCATAAACAGGGAGAGCGACACCATGTTGAGTTCCATATTCGACCGACAAGCCGCCCTCGATTGCAACGCCGCCACGCAAGACAGCCGGTCTGTCCAAGCGGTCCTGCGCCGCGCTGCTTGGCGCGACGATGCTGATGCCGCTGTCCGGACCGGTCAGCACGCCGGCAGCCGCGCAGCCGGCAGCAGAAGCCCAACATCCTCTTCATCATGGGCGACGACATCGGCCTGGATGCAGCCGAGCATCTACCATCGCGGCCTGATGGTCGGCGAGACGCCCAACATCGATCGCATCGGCAATGAAGGCGCGATCTTCATGCACTACTACGCCGAGCAGAGCTGCACCGCCGGCCGCAACGCCTTCTTCACCGGCATGCATCCGCTGCGCACCGGCATGATCCTGCCGCAACTGCCCGGCAGCCCGTCCTATCTGCGGCCCGGCACGCCGGCGCTCGCCAAGTTCCTGCTCGATCTCGGCTACAACACCGGCGAGTTCGGCAAGAACCATCTCGGCGACCACACCGACGCGCTGCCGACCGCGCACGGCTTCCAGGAATTCTGGGGCTACCTGTATCACCTCGACGCGATGCAGGGCGTGAGCTTCCCGGACATCAACAAGACCCCGACCCAGCAGACGGTCGCGCCGCCATGCAAGAACACGCCGATCCCCGGCCTTCCCGAAGTTCCCGGGCGCGGTCGATCCGAAGACGACGGTCTGCCTGACGCCTCCGCGCCCGGTGCTGTCGTGCAATCGTCCGACGGCACAGCCAAGAACTCAGACGTGCAAGGACGAGGGCCCGCTGACGCTCGAGCGATCGAAGACGTGTCGACGAGGAAATCTCGGCCAAGGTCATCGACTTCCTCGATCGCAACGATCCGAAGAAGACCAACAAGCCGTTCTTCGTCTGGTACAACCCGGCGCGCATGCACATCACGACCGTGCTGACCGACAAGTACGAGGCCATGGTCGGCGAGCCCGGCGGCAAGGACTGGGGCCTCAACGAAGCCGGCATGAAGCAGATGGATGACAACATCGGCGTCGTGCTCAAGAAGCTCGAAGACATGGGCCAGCTCGACAACACGATCGTCGTGTTCACCACCGACAACGGCGCCGAGACCATCACCTTCCCGGACGGCGGCACCACGCCGTTCAAGGGCGGCAAGCTGAGCACCTGGGAAGGCGGCATGCGCGCTCCGGCGCTCGTTCGCTGGCCGGGCGTCATCAAGCCCGGCACGGTCAAGAACGACATGTTCGCGTCGCTCGACTGGCTGCCCACGCTCGTCAACATCGCCGGCGGCGCAAAGGGCGATGCGCTGAAGAAGCGCATCAGGCCGGCAGATATCCCGGCATCGTCAAGACCACGCTCGATGGCGTCGATCAGACCGAATACCTCTCCGGACGTTCGGAAAAGTCGGCGCGCGACACGTTCTTCTACTATTCGGGCAAGGACCCGTCGGCGGTCCGCTACAAGAACTGGAAGATCTACTTCACGATGGTGTCCGACGACCCGGCGGGCTTCATTGCCGGCGTGCTGCCCTATCACTGGGCCCAGGTCGTCAACATCAAGCGCGATCCGTTCGAGACCTCGATCGGTTCACAATACAAGACGCTCATGGGCATGGGCGGCGCGATCGGCTCCCCGTCTACCGCCTACATCTACGACTGGAACATGCTGCCCATCGGCCAGGCGCTCTGGCTGAAGGAACTGGAGACCTACAATGAGTTCCCGCCGCTGCAGGACCCGGCGAGCTACAACCTCGACCAGGTCATGCAGCAGATCAAGCAGGCCAAGACTGCCGGTCGCAGCGACTAGCTGCGAGCCACGAGCGTGATCTGACGAAGCGGGCGCCCCACGACGGGGCGCCCGCCATCGGAATAGCGAGCGAGTGATCAAGGAGGCCCGCCGGGCCGGTCGCCACTTCCACAAGCCACGTCCGCTTCCGATGCGTCAAACAGAGCCAATTGCATAACAACGGGAGGAGCACGTCATGAGTAGCAAGCGTCCGCCAGAAGATTCCCACGACATTGCGCCGCAATCGGGCGGCGGAATGAAACGCCGCGATCTGCTGCTGAGCGGAAGTTCACTCGTCGCCGCCTCGGCGCTTACGGCCCTCGGGCTGACAAATCCGGCGCAAGCGCAGCAACCGCAGCAACGCCGGCTCCTACGCCCGCTGCGCCCGGACAACGGCCGAACATCGTCGTCATCATGGGCGACGACATCGGCATCTGGAATATCGGCGCCTACCACCGCGGCATGATGGCCGGCCGGACGCCGAACCTCGACAAGATCGCCGCCGAAGGCATGCTGTTCACCGACTATTACGCCGAGGCGAGTTGCACGGCCGGCCGCGCCAACTTCATCACCGGCGAACTGCCGATCCGCACCGGCATGACCACGGTCGGCCAGGCCGGCGCAGCCACTCGGCCTGCCGGCGGAGGCGGTGACGATCGCCACCGCGCTGAAAGGCATGGGCTACGCCACCGGCCAGTTCGGCAAGAACCATCTCGGCGACAAAAACGAATTTCTGCCGACGGTGCACGGCTTCGACGAGTTCTTCGGCTACCTGTATCACCTCGACGCGATGGAAGATCCGGCGCATCCCAACTATCCGCAGGAGTTGCTTAGACACACGTCGGTCCGCGCAACATGGTCCATCGTGGGCGACCAACGTAGACGATGCCACCGTGGATCCGCGCTGGGGCAAGGTCGGCAAGCAGAGGATCGAGGACGCCGGAACGCTCTATCCGAAGCGAATGGAAACGGTGGATGACGAAATCCGCGACCTCGCCCTGAAGTTCATCGACAAGGCCAAGGCCGACAACAAGCCGTTCTTCCTTTGGCTCAATCCGACCCGGATGCACATCGTCACGCATCTGTCGCCGAAGTACCAGGCGATGCGCAACTCCAAGAACGGCTGGTCAATCCATGAGGCCGGCATGGCGCAGCTCGACGACGATGTCGGCATCGTGATGCAGAAGCTCAAGGACATGGGCGTCGACGACAACACCATCGTCGTCTTCACCACCGACAACGGCACCGAGGTCTTCACCTGGCCGGACGGCGGACAGACGCCGTTCGCGCAGAGCAAGGGCACGGTCATGGAAGGCGGCTTCCGCGCCCCGGCGATGATCCGCTGGCCGGGCAAGGTGCCGGCCGGCAAGGTCGAGAACGGCATCATCTCCGGGCTCGACTGGTTCCCGACATTCATGGCCGCCGCCGGCAACCCGAACATCGTCGAGGAGTTGAAGAAGGGCAAGCAGATCGGCGACCGCACCTACAAGTGTCATCTGGACGGCTACAACCAGATGGACATGATCACCGGCAAGGGACCGTCCAACCGCCACGAGATCTGGTATTTCGGCGAAAGCGAGCTCGGTGCCGTGCGTATCGGTGACTACAAATATCGCTTCATCGACCAGCCTGGAGGCTGGCTCGGCGAAAAGACCAAACCTGACGTGCCCTATCTGATCAACCTTCGCCTCGATCCTTTCGAGCGCACGGGCTGGCCCAATAGCGGGACCAAGGAAGGTGCTCAGCAGTACTTCGACTGGTTCAAATACGAATTCTGGCGCTTCGTGTTTGTCCAGCAGCAGGTGGAAAAGCTGGCGAGGACGGCGATCGAGTTTCCGCCGATGCAAAAGGGCGCGAGCTTCAATCTCGAAGCAGTGAAGGCGAAAATCGAGGCCGCTCGGACGGCAATGGGTAAGTAGCCGCCACGGCTTCGCTGATTTACGGCGGGCGCGCCGAATTCCTGTGCGCCCGCTTGGATTACAACACCAGACCGATGCACCGAAAGCCGGCTGTCCGGCTCATTCTCGACGTTATTCCCCGACCGAAGGGAACACACCATGAAACCGATTATCCGTTTTCCTGCCATCGATCGCCGCGTCCTGCTCTCGTCGTTGGCGATGCTTCCGATCCTGTCCGCCTCACTTCGTTCCAATTCGGCGATGGCACAGGCACAACGCGATCCGCTGCCGTCCTGGAACGAGGGCGCGACCAAATCGTCGATCCTCGACTTTGTCGCGCGCGTCACGACGCAAGGCGGGCCTTTCTTCGTGCCGGTCGATCAGCGCATCGCGACCTTTGACAATGACGGCACGCTCTGGATCGAGCAGCCGATGTATGTGCAACTGGCCTTCGCACTCGACCGCGTGAAAGTCATGGCGCCGATGCATCCGGAATGGAAGACCAAGCAGCCGTTCGCGGCGGTGCTGGACGGCGACTTGAAGGCGGTGATGGCTTCCGGCGAAAAGGGACTGGTCGAAATCCTCGCCGTGACACATGCCGGCATGACCACGGCAGAGTTTGAAAAGATCGTCACGGATTGGCTGGCGACCGCGCGTGATCCCCGCTTCAAGCGGCCCTATACCGAACTGGTCTACCAGCCGATGCTCGAACTGCTCGCCTACCTCCGGGCCAACGGCTTCAAGACCTTCATCGCGTCAGGCGGCGGCATCGAGTTCATGCGGCCGTGGACCGAACGGATCTACGGAATACCGCCGGAGCAGGTCATCGGCTCATCGATCAAGACCCGATTTGAGATGAAAGACGGTGCGCCAACGCTTTTCCGGCTACCCGACATCAACTTCGTCGACGACAAGGCAGGCAAGCCAATCGGCATCAACGAGCACATCGGTCGCCGCCCGATTGCAGCCTTCGGCAACTCCGACGGCGATCTCGAAATGCTGCAATGGGCAACACTCGGCGCCAGTGGCACGCGGTTCGGCCTGATCGTCCACCACACCGACGCGGTGCGCGAATATGCCTACGACCGCCATTCGCATGTCGGCAAGCTCGACGTAGCGCTGGACGCCGCAGCGGTGAACAAGTGGACCGTGGTCGACATGAAGAACGACTGGAAGCGGATCTTTTCCTTCTTGACGTCCGAGTTCGGTCAACGTGATGGTTGATTGACCCGAACTCCACGCATGGACGCGCTCGCTGGAGAGGAGGCGCCGTCGAAACATGCTGTCTAACACGATCAGTTTCCTCCGGGATCACCTCTTCACCATGCCGGTGCTCGCGAAGTTCGCGGTGGGGATGGTGATGCTTGTCATCATCCCCAGGCTTTCCCGCCGATTGCATGTACCTGTACCTGTAGGTCTGCTGCTTAGCGGCGTTTTAGTTGGGCCGTATGTTCTGGACATCTTTGGCAAGGTCCGACCGATCGCAGATTTCCTGGCGGAATTGGGCAAGCTGCTGTTGATGTTCTTTGCGGGCCTGGAAATCAATCTTGAGCTGTTTCGGCGCGCCCGAAACCGCTCGATTGCCCTCGGCATTGCCACGACCGTATTTCCTCTGGTGCTCGGCACCATCGTTGGGCTCGCATTCGGCTACGCCGCGATTCCGGCGATCGTGATCGGGTCGCTGCTGGCTTCGCATACACTGCTGGGGCTAAGCATAGTGAGCCGGCTCGGCCTGGGCAGTCTGGAGCCGGTGACGGTAGCGGTTGGTGCCACGGTCATGTCCGACACTCTGTCGCTCGTGGTGTTCGCTGTTTGCGTCTCGATTTACACGACCGGTTTTTCTCCGTCTGGTCTGGCGCTCCTGCTGGCCGAGATCACCGGCTATATCGTGCTGGTCCTGTTCGGCCTAAGCCGCCTCGGCGCCTATGTGCTCAAGCGGGTCGAGAATGAGGAGGATGCTTACTTTGTTCTCATGCTAGGCATCATGGCCATCGCGGGCGTGCTTGCGGATGCGATCCAGCTGCCGGGCATCGTGGGTGCGTTCCTTGCGGGACTAGCCATCAACGCCTCGGCACAAAACGCGCCAGCCAGTGTCAAGCTTGAGTTTCTGGCCAAATCGCTGTTCATTCCGATCTTCTTTGTCGTTACAGGATTCCTGATCAACCCGATCACCTTTGTTTACGGGATTTTCGACAACTTCCTGCTCGTTGCCAGCATCATCGGTGCCTTGCTCGTCGGCAAGTGGATAGCCGCCTGGGGCGTGGGTCGTGCGTTTGGCTACAACCGGAATGAACAGCTCACGATTTGGTCGCTCACGCTGCCACAAGTTGCCGCCACGCTTGCCGCGACACTTGTCGCGCATGAAACGCTCGGTACGGCCGGTCAACGACTGCTCGACGATCGAATGCTCAATGTCGTGCTTGTGCTTGTGTTCGCAACATCAGTCCTCGGTCCGGTGTTGACTGAGCGGTTTGCGTTTCGTCTGACAACTGGCACCCGCCGAGTTGAACTCGATCGTCGATCGGGGTAAGAGGCATGCCTCGGGCGGCGGTCAGGCGGCCTTCTTCAGCGTCTCGAGCGCGTCGCGGACATTGGGGTCGAGCCCGGTGCCGCCGGCGTCCAGATGCGCGAAGATCGCCTTGCGCATCCGCGGGTCCCAGAACTTCCTGATGTGATCGGCTATTCCCGGCACGGCCTTGTCGTGGCCCTGGCTCTGAAAGAATTTTCCGATTTGATTGGCCATGTAGATCAGCCGATCAGGCGACATGGGTAGCCTCCGCAACGCCGGTATGTTGTGTAACCGCAATCCGCTGTGGATGCGTGAAGATCTCAAATCCATCGGCGCGCGCGATTGCCGCGAGCGTGATGCCGGCGGCGTCCGCCGTGCGAACCGCGAGCGCGGTCGGCGCCGACACCGCGACCATCAGCGGCGCGCCGATCGCGGCGGTCTTCTGCACCATCTCGACCGAGACCCGGCTGGTCAGCAATACGATGCCCTCGCTCGCGCAAACGCTCTCCTGCGCCAGCGCGCCGGCGAGCTTGTCGAGTGCGTTGTGGCGGCCGACATCCTCGCGCAGCGCCACCAGGCCGTGCGCCGGCGTCCAGAATGCCGCCGCATGCACCGCGCGGGTCTGGATGTTGATCTGCTGCAACACGGTCATGCTCGCCATCGCGGCCATGATCTCGTGGGGCGAGAACACGCGCCCCGCTGCGACGATCGCGGCCGGGCGCACGGCTTCGGCGATGGATTCGATCCCGCAGATGCCGCAGCCGGTGGGCCCTGCGATGTGCCGCCGCCGCTCGTTGACGCGCTCGGCCTGCGGTGACGCCAGCCACATCCGCAATTCGATGCCGTCGTCGAGCTCCACGATATCGAGCGAGACGATCTCGTCGGGCGATTGGATGATGCCCTCGCTGAGGCTGAACCCGATCGCAAAATCCTGCAGGTTCTGCGGCGAGCCCATCATGACGGCATAGGTGCCGCCATTATAGGTGAGGGCAATGGCCGTCTCCTCCGGGATCAGGCGGGTGCCTTCACCGAGATGACCGTCGCGCCAGATCTGCCGATCGGCGGTAGTGACCGCATCAGGCATGCCTTACTCCGCGGCTTCGGCCGGCGCGATGCGGCGGGAGTGGCGGGCCTGCTCGTCATAGGCCTTCTGCCAATCGGAAGGTCCGTTCGACGGTGAAATCTGCACCGCGGTGACCTTGTACTCCGGACAGTTGGTGGCCCAGTCCGAATACTCCGTGGTGATGACGTTGGCCTGCGTGTCCGGGTGGTGGAAGGTGGTGTAGACCACGCCCGGCGCCACGCGATCGGTGATCTCCGCGCGAAGCGTGGTTTCGCCGGCGCGGCTCTTCAGCCGCACCCAGTCGCCGTCGCGGACGCCGCGCTGCTCGGCGTCGTGGGGGTGAATTTCCAGCCGGTCCTCGGCATGCCACACGACATTTTCGGTGCGGCGGGTCTGCGCGCCGACATTGTACTGGCTGAGGATGCGGCCCGTGGTCAGCAGCAGCGGGAATCTCGGCCCGGTGCGCTCGTCGGTCGCGATATATTCGGTGATGATGAACTTACCCTTGCCGCGTACGAAGCCGCCGATATGCATCACCGGCGTACCTTCGGGTGCCTTCTCGTTGCAGGGCCACTGCACCGAGCCGAGTTCCTCCAGCTTCGCGTAGGAAACGCCGGTGAAGGTCGGCGTCAGCGCCGCGATCTCGTCCATGATCTCGGAGGGGTGATTGTAGCGCATCTCAAAGCCCATCGCCTTGGCGAGCCCGATGGTGACTTCCCAGTCGGCAAGCCCGTTGCGCGGCGTCATCACCTTGCGAACGCGCTGGATGCGCCGTTCGGCATTGGTGAAGGTGCCGTCCTTCTCCAGGAAGGTCGATCCCGGCAGGAACACATGCGCGTAGTTCGCGGTCTCGTTGAGGAAGAGGTCATGCACGATGACGCATTCCATCGACGACAGCGCCGCCACCACATGCTTGGTGTTGGGGTCGGACTGCAGGATGTCCTCGCCCTGCACGTAGAGGCCCATGAAGGTGCCTTCGATCGCGGCGTCGAACATGTTGGGAATGCGCAGGCCCGGCTCGGGATTGAGCTTGACGTTCCACATCGCCTCGAACTGGTCGCGTACGGCCTCGCCCGAGATATGGCGATAGCCGGGCAGCTCGTGCGGGAACGAGCCCATGTCGCAGGAGCCTTGAACGTTGTTCTGGCCGCGCAGCGGATTCACGCCGACGCCGGGACGGCCGATATTGCCGGTCACCATCGCGAGGTTGGCGATCGCGATCACGGTCGTCGAGCCCTGGCTGTGCTCGGTAACCCCCAGGCCGTAATAGATCGCGCCATTGCCGCCGGTGGCGAACTGGCGTGCGGCTTCACGCAGGTCCTTCGGATCCACGCCGGTCATGATCGCGGTGGCTTCCGGGCTGTTCTTCGGCAGCGCCACGAAGCTGGCCCAGTCCTCGAACTCGCTCCAGTCGCAGCGCTCGCGCACAAAGGCCTCGTCCACGAAGCCTTCGGTGACGATGACATGCGCCAGCGCGGTGAGCACAGCAACGTTGGTGCCGGGCATCAGCGGCAGATGAAGCGCCTTCATATGCGGCCCTTCCACCATTTCGGTCCGCCGCGGGTCGAGCACGATCAGCTTGGCGCCCTGGCGCAGCCGCTTCTTCAGCCGCGAGGCGAACACGGGATGGGCGGCAGCCGGATTGGCGCCGATCACCATGACGACGTCGGTATGTTCGACGGAGTCGAAATCCTGCGTGCCGGCCGAGGTTCCAAACGTCTGCGACAGGCCGTAGCCGGTCGGCGAATGGCAGACGCGGGCGCAGGTGTCGACGTTGTTGTTGCCGAAGCCGCCGCGGATCAGTTTTTGCACCAGATAGGTTTCTTCATTGGTGCAGCGGGAGGAGGTAATGCCGCCGACGGCATCCCGGCCATATTTTTGCTGGATGCCCTTGAATTTCGCAGCAGCAAAGTTGAACGCTTCATCCCACGACACTTCGCGCCAGGGATCGGCGATGTCCTCGCGGATCATCGGCTTGAGAATGCGTTCCTTGTGGGTGGTGTAGCCCCACGCGAAGCGGCCCTTGACGCAGGAATGGCCGCGATTGGCCTTGCCGTCCTTGTACGGCACCATGCGCACGACTTCCTCACCGCGCATCTCCGCCTTGAAGGTGCAGCCGACGCCGCAATAGGCGCAGGTCGTGACCACCGAATGCTCGGGCTGGCCGATTTCGATGACGGATTTTTCGGTCAGCGTCGCGGTCGGGCAGGCCTGCACGCAGGCGCCGCAGGACACGCATTCGGAGCCGAGAAAACTTTCGCTCATGCCGGGCGAGACGCGGCTGTCGAATCCGCGGCCCGAGATCGTCAGCGCGAACGTGCCCTGAACTTCCTCGCAGGCGCGGACGCAGCGCGAGCAGACGATGCATTTCGAGGGATCATAGGTGAAGTACGGGTTGGACTCGTCCTTCGGCATCCAGTTGTCGTTGGTGCAGCCGTCCGCCTTGGCGAAAACATGATTCTCGCCCTCGTAGCCATAGCGCACGTCGCGCAGGCCGACGGCGCCGGCCATGTCCTGCAATTCGCAATCGCCGTTGGCGGCGCAGGTCAGGCAGTCCAGCGGATGGTCGGAGATGTACAGCTCCATCACGCCCTTGCGCAGCTTCTTCAGCCGCTCGGTCTGGGTGTGCACGACGAGGCCGTTCATGGCGGGCGTGGTGCAGGAGGCCGGCGTTCCGGCGCGGCCCTCGATCTCGATCAGGCACAGCCGGCAGGAGCCGAAGGCGTCGACCATGTCGGTCGCGCAAAGTTTCGGGATCTGCGTGCCGGCTTCCATGGCCGCGCGCATGATCGAGGTGCCCTCGGGCACCGTGACGCTGTTGCCGTCGATGGTGAGCGTCACCATCGCCTCGGATTTCGAGCGGGGCGTGCCGAAGTCGATTTCTTGAATGAGTGACATGGCGTGGTCCTTTATTCCGCGGCCTGCAGGGTGGCCGGTGCCGGGCCAAAATCTTCCCGGAAGTGTTTCAGTGCGCTCATGACAGGGTAGGGCGTGAAGCCGCCGAGCGCGCACAGCGAGCCGAATTTCATGGTGTTGCAGAGGTCTTCGACCACGGCGAGGTTTTCGGAGGTGCGTTCGCCGCGGATGATCTTGTCGATGGTCTCGACGCCACGCGTCGAGCCGATCCGGCACGGCGTGCACTTGCCGCAGGATTCGACCGCGCAGAACTCCATCGCAAAGCGCGCCTGTTTGGCCATGTCGACGCTGTCGTCGAACACGACAATGCCGCCATGGCCGATCAGCCCGTCGCGCGCCGCAAAGGCCTCATAGTCGAACGGTGTATCGAACAGCGCGCGCGGGAAGTAGGCGCCGAGCGGCCCGCCGACCTGGACGGCGCGAACGGGACGGCCCGAGAAAGTGCCGCCGCCGATATCGTCGATCAGTTCGCCGAGCGTGACGCCGAACGCGGTCTCGAACAGGCCACCATGCTTGATGTTGCCGGCAAGCTGGATCGGCATGGTGCCGCGCGAGCGACCCATGCCGAAATCGGCGTAGGCTTTGGCGCCGTTATCCAGGATGAAGGGGATCGCCGCGAACGACAGGACGTTGTTGATGACGGTGGGCCGACCGAACAGGCCCTTGTGCGCGGGCAGTGGCGGCTTGGCGCGCACGATGCCGCGGCGGCCCTCGAGGCTTTCCAGCAGCGAGGTCTCCTCGCCGCAGACATAGGCGCCGGCGCCGACCCGGACTTCGAGATCGAAAGTGTGGCTGGAGCCGACGATACGCTCGCCGAGATACCCCGTGCGCCGGGCAACGATAATCGCGGCGTTCATCGCCGCAACCGCATGCGGATATTCCGAGCGGATATAGATGTAGCCCTTGGTGGCGCCGACGGCGATGCCCGCGATCGTCATGCCTTCGATCACGACGAAGGGATCGCCCTCCATGATCATGCGGTCGGCAAACGTGCCGCTGTCGCCTTCATCGGCGTTGCAGACGATGTATTTGCGGTCGGCGCTGGCCTGCGCCACCGTCTTCCACTTGATGCCGGTCGGGAAACCCGCGCCGCCACGTCCGCGCAGTCCAGACGCCGTGACGTCGGCGAGGATCTCGTCTGACGTCAACGTCAGCGCGCGCTCCAACCCCTTGTAGCCGTCGTGGTCGCGATAATCTTTGACCGAGCGGGGATCGATCACGCCGCAACGTGCGAACGTCAGGCGGGTCTGCCGCTTCAGCCAGGGGATTTGCTCGGTGAGGCCGAGCAGCAATGGATGCGAACCACCGGTGGTCATGGCATCGAATACGGATGGCGCGTCGCTCGCCGTCACGGGGCCGAACGCGACGCGGCCCTGCGATGTCGCGACCTCGACCATCGGCTCGAGCCAATAGAGCCCACGCGATCCCGTCCTGACGATCTCGACGGCGATACCGGCTTTGACGGCGGCCCACTCAAGTGCCGTGGCCACTTCATCGGCGCCCACGGCGACCGCACCGGCATCGCGGGGAACGAAGATGCGCATCGTCATCGCTGCGCCTCCGCCACCAGCGCATCGAGGCGCGCTTCATCGAGCCGTCCGACGACACGGCCGTCCAGCATCGCCGACGGCGCGGTGGCGCACAGCCCGAGGCAATAGATCGGCTCCAGCGTGACGCGCGAATCGGCGGTGGTGTTTCCGATCGATATGCCGAGCCTGGCTTCCGCACGCGCGGCGAGCGCATCGCCGCCTGCAGCTTGGCACGCCTCGGCACGGCACAGCTTCAGCACATGGCGGCCGGCGGGTTCGTGTCGGAAATCATGATAGAACGTGAACACGCCGTGGACTTCGGCGCGCGACAGGCTGAGCGCCGATGCGATCATCGGAATGGCGGGCTCCGGCACGTAACCGAACGCCTCCTGCAGCGCGTGCAGGATCACCAGCGTCGCGCCTTCGAGCTTGCCGTGCTCGGCGATGATCTCGGCGCCGCGCGCTTCATTCCAGGGTTCGTATGTCGACATCATCCGCATTCCGATCAGAGGTTGTGGCCTCTGATAGAAATGGAATTGTTCGAAATATCAATAAAGCTGTCTCATGTTGCGATTTCAAAATGCTATCGATGGCGTTGAAAATCGCACATAGGCAAAGCCTATGGGGCGGCTAGCGGTTACCGGCTGGTTAACAGCCTGATTGCAGCCGGCTTGTTGCCGCATTCCGGAACCGGTTGCGCTCGCCAGGCGCGTAAGAGCGTCCTGACGAGCGCCTTTTTACGTGTTCGATGGTCTTCTTCAGAACAGACGGGGCACCAGCATCGCCACCCGTTCGCGATAGCGCCGGTAGTCATTGCCGAACATCGCCACCAGATCGCGTTCTTCGAGATAGATGCCGACGAAAATGTAGGCCGTCGTCACCGCAGCGAACAGCAGATGACCGAGCGTCATCGTCGGCGTCGACCAGAAGGCAATGATGAAGCCGAGATAGATCGGGTGCCGGATCAGGCGATACAGGCCCGGCGTCTTGAACTTCATGGGTTCAGCCACGCGCCCGGCAAAATGCGTCACCACCTGGGTCAATCCGAACAACTCGAAATGGCTGATCAGGAAGGTGCTGTAGAGCACGATGAGCCAGCCCAGGAAGCCGCCCGCAGTCACGACGCCGGCGAGAACAGGATCTTCGATGTTCCAGACCATCGACGGCATCGGCTGCCATTGCCAGAACAGCAGTATCAACGTCAGGCTCGCCAGCAGCACATAGGTCGAGCGTTCGATCGCAGGCGACGCGAAGCGCGTGAACAGCTTCTTGAAGCCCTGCCGGGCCATGCCGCTGTGCTGCACGGCGAAGATCGACATCAGCACCAAATTGATCAGCAAGGCCGTCGGCAGCGAGGACGTCGAACCGGTATCGACGGTCTTGGGTACGACATATCCGGAGACGAAGCCGACCGCGTAGAGGAACGTGCCGAAGAAAATCAGGTAGGCGAGGCCGCCGTAGCAGAGGGTGAGCAGCCTCGTTGCAAAAGTGGCGATGGCGGGAGGCGCCGCATTCGGTCCGGTGTGCATCGTAATCGACATTTTGAAATCTCCTTGGGCTGGAATGCTGACAGCGGGAAATTGCCTTGGGAGCAATGGCTTTGGTCAGGACTGCTTGAGGCGTCTCCGCTCGCGCAGCCGCGCGGCTCTTTCGAGGACGTCATCGATCGGACCGCGGTAGATGCGCTTGTTGCGCAGGTCGTGTCCTCCAGCTCGGTGCAACGCGAGCCAGGCGGCTTGCCGTTCGCGGTAGGCGCTGGCGGCGGCAATCCAGCCGTTGAGAAGGCGCCTCAGGCGCGCGGTCGGGACGAGCGGGCTGGCGACGGGGCCAGTGTGGATTCGCGCCTGGGGATGCATGACGCGCTCGTGCGGCAACACGCCTTCTGGTGAAAAATCCGCCTTGGTGGGATTGAGCAACAAGCCGATCATGGTGATCTCCGATTGAACGATGATTGACCTGTCCTTAGATTGAGATGTCTGTTCCTGCTTGGCGGATTCCTTGAGAAGACCTTTGTTTTTCCTCCGGAAGTGACTGTTTTTGCTTAGTTTGTAGCGCGAACCGCCTGACAGGGGCGGCGCCTCGTGTCGGATTAACGGAAGTGGTATTAAAATACCGATTTACCGAGTTCGAGATTGACCTCAACCAGCAGGAACTGCGCCGGCTTGGGGAAGCGGTACATATTGAGCCCCAGGTATTCGATCTCATCGTTCATCTGGTGCGCAATCACGACCGGATTGTCAGCAAGGATGAGCTTATCGAGACGATCTGGAACGGCCGGATCATCTCCGAGGCGGCGCTCTCCAGCCGCATCAATGGCGCCCGGCGTGCGCTTGGTGACAACGGAAACGACCAGACCCTCATTCGGACGTTGCACAAGCGTGGCTTCCGCTTCGTCGGCGATGTTCAGGCCATCGACGCGCCGAAAACGGACGGGGAGGCGGCTCGGCTTGTTCCCGACGCGCCGGGCGACGTTCCAGACCGCGTCTCGGTTTCTGCCGAAGTGTCCCGCCTCGATGATGTCGTCTCGGAATCCGTAAAGGCAGAGGCCGTCACGCGATCGTCCATCGCCGTGATACCGTTTGGAAACATGTCTGATGACCCCGAGAACGACTATTTCAGCTATGGGTTGACCGAGGACATCATTCGCCTGCTCGCCCGTAACCGGTGGCTTTCGGTCATCTCGCGGCACTCGACGATTGCGTTCCAGGGACGCGTGGTGGATGCACGCGAAATCGGTGAGTTGCTGGGCGTCAGGTATGTGATGGTCGGCAGCGTTCGCAAGAACCGCGATGCTGTGCGGATAACGGCGGAACTCGTCCGCGCGGCGGACGGAAAGCAATTGTGGGCCGATAAATACGACCTGCAGCTGGAGTATATCTTCGATATCCAGGAGGAGATGGCACGGCAGATCGCCGCAACGATCGAGCCCGAGCTGTCGAAGGTCGAGCAGCAACTCGCCGCCCGCAAGGCGCCGGAAAACCTCGACGCCTGGGATTGCTACCAGCGCGGTCTATGGAATTTTTGGCGCTTCACCACGCCGGGATTTGACTCGGCCGAAGCTTATTTTCAGCGGGCGATTGCCGCCGATCCGAATTTTGCGCGTGGCCATGGCGCGCTCAGCTACGTCAATCTGCAACGCGCGTTCATTGACGAACCGAAAGATCGCGCGGCGCGGCTGGAAACCGCGTTGCGCCAGGGGCGCCATGCGGTGGCGCTCGACGAGCTCGATTGCTTCTGCCACTGCGCGCTCGGACGCGCTTTGTGCCTGAACCATCAGAATGACGAGGCGCTGGCGACGCTCGACGTTTCCCTCGAGCTCAATCCAAGCTTTGCGCAGGCCTATTTCGCCCAAGGGTTCAACATGCTGTGGCACGGACGGGAGATTGAGGCGGAAACGCTGCTCGATCGGGCAATCATGCTCAGTCCGCGCGACAGCCATATCTCTGCTTTCCACCACGTCCGCTCCTGGGCGCACTTCTCCCTGGGCGAGTATGACATAGCGGTTGAATTCGCGAGGCGGGCGACACGGCAGCCCAATGCTACCTATCAGGCGTTTGCGACACTTGCCGCGTCGCTCGGTCTTCTCGGGGATCGGGCGCAGGCGGAATCGGTGGCCGCGGAACTGCTGCAGCGCAAGTCAAACTACAACATTGAAACGGCGCGACAGGAGTTCTTCTTCTGCAATGATGTGGGCTTCATCAATCGGTTCGTCGAAGGATTGCGTGTCGCCGGCATTGCAAAGGCCTAGCTCAAACCACCGCCTCGTGATCACGGCTGCGGGCCGGACAAGTTCATTTCACGCTCGGCCCGGAAAACATTGCTGTGCAGGTTTGCGATCCATTGCCGTCCGCTCGACGTGACATTGAGATAGCGTATTGCCGTCTGAATTTGCGGTGCGACGTTGTTCCAGTAGAACTGCGGATATTTGTAAACGACGTCTGCCGGCGTCTCGTAGCCGAGCGTTCTGTTCATGCCGATTTCCTCGAACTCATAGAACAGGGCGTTCGCTTTTTTCAGGTAGTTGGGATCGCCGAGTTGCCCGATGAGGTCGGCCGCGCGCAGCAACAGGCCTTCTTCTTCGATCAGTTCGTCATTTGACGGTGCATCAACATAGGGAAATCGCGTATATTCGATCGCCTTGGCGATCCGGCTGGCGTCGACTTCTTCGGTAGCGTCGAGGTGCTCGAAGACGAACAGTTTTGAGCGGTCGACATGGTAGGGCCCCAGCGCAGCATCGGACGAACCTCGCGGCAGGCGAATGGTCCGGCCGCCGAGATCGGCGACATAGGAATCCCCGTCATCGCCCTGAACAACTCCGCGAACAAATCCGATGTCGTGGGTGAGGCACGCCAGGATGAAATTGGCATAATCGTCTGGCGTCGTTGGCCGCAGCATCGCCCGACCCATGAGGATGTCGTGTCCGGCAAGGGTCACGAGCATGGTGTGTTCGATGTTGTGATACAGGGCGTCGCTGTTGCCGATGCATTCCAATGTGAGCCTGGCGGCATAGGGGAGAAGTTCAGCAAGCCGGGCCTGGGAGGAGCCAAACCTGCTTCTAGTATCTGAAGCCAGGAACGAACCCAAAGCTTGCGCGACCAGTTCCGGGATTGTGATCATGAGGCCTCCCAACACGGTTGTGCGACGCCACCGGTATCAATGTATCGGCGTTGCACGATAGCACGTTGGGTAGACCGGATATCGCCGGATCACGCCGCGCAGGTGGTGCAACGCAGATTTGACGGTTGGTCAGTTGCCGTGACGTATTTTGGCACGACGTCGTCGCCGGCGGGCAGCGGCCGGCACAGTCGCCAAGTCAAAATCAAGATTATCTTTAGATTATCTGAATATGGGCTCTAAGCGCGGCAAGCCGGTCCGGGCCATATTGGCCGGCATGGATCGACGAGATTTCATTGCGTTTCTGGGGGCGGCGATGGCGTGGCCGGCCGCCGCATTCGCTCAGGATTCGACAAGAGTTTATCGTATTTTTTGGGTATCCACCGACTCCCAGCCCGACCCGTTCCTGGCCGGGTTTCGGGAGGGATTGCGGGCGCGGGGCTACGTCGAGGGAAAGAACCTTACCTTTGAACTGCACTATGCGCCCGGTAATCCGCAGGCGCTCCGCGAGGTCGTATCCGAACTGAGGCGAGGGAACATCGACCTGGCCGTGTCGAGCGGCCCGGCGACGCGCGCGATGACGGCGGTAACGGACGTTCCGGTGCTGTTTGCGTTGAGCGGTGACCCGGTGGAGTTGGGCCTCGTCAAGAGCCTCGGCGAGCCGGACGGCAATTTCACGGGTTCGACCTTCCTTTCTCTTGAGCTGGCGGGGAAGAGGGTCGAGCTGCTGAAGGAAGCCGTGCCGACGGTGCGCAGGCTTGCGGTGCTTTCAAACACCCTTCATCCGGGAGAACAATCGGAGTGGCGCGCGACCAGGGAAGCCGCCAACGCGCTGGGCATCGAGACCGTCTACGTTCCCTTTGCCGGCAAGAACGAACTGGACAATGGACTGGCCGCGGCGGGAGACGCGCGCGCGGATGCGTTGCTCGTCTTCCCTGATGTCCTCACGCTGGTGCACCGGGAAAAGATCGCCGAGTTCGCCATCGCGCATCGGCTGCCGTCGATGTTCGGCTGGAGCGAATATTGCGACGCCGGCGGACTTCTGAGCTACGGCGCGAACCAGCGCGCGACTTATTTCTGGCTTGCGACTTACGCCGACCGGATCTTGCGCGGCGAAAAGCCCGCCAATCTCCCGGTTTTTCAGCCCACCAAATTCGAACTGGTCGTGAATCTCAGGACGGCTGAACGGCTCGGCATCGACCTGGACAAATCTTCAGTTCTTTTCCGCGCCAATCGGGTGATCGAATGACCCCGACGCATCTCATATTGGTTTAAAATCATATTGGTTTAAAACTCTTTCCATCGGATTTTCCTTTGACCCGTCCGCGCCGCTCCCTGTTCATGAAGTACTTCGTCACGCTGTTTGTCGCAGTGGTGACGCCGCTCGTGCTTGGTTCCGCGACCGAAGCCTGGTTCGCGTTTCGCGACAATCGCTTCGATCTCAATGAACTCCTTCAGGTCGAGGCCCGCTCCGCAGCCGACCGGATACAAGCCTTCACCGATGGAATTCGCGATCAGCTCGGCTGGGTCGTGCAGTTTCCCTGGACGCAGGGCGAGGACGACCGGCGCAGGATCGACGGGTTGCGTTTACTTCAGCAGGTGCCGGCGATCGTTTCACTTTCGATGGTCGACCCGACCGGAACCGAACGGGTTTTCGTGTCGCGCGTGAGCATGAACAGGACCGGCCGCGGCGTGGACATGTCGGCGGATCCTGCGGTCGTGGGCGCGCGCGCCAATCGGGTTTGGTATGGGCCGGTGCACTATCAGCGCGATTCCGAGCCTTACATGCGGATCGCGGTTGCGGGAAACCGCACCGCCGCCGGGGTTGTCGTTGCCGATATCAATCTGAAACTGATCTGGGACATCATCGCGGCGATCAGGATCGGCGACACCGGACACGCCCTTGTCGTCGACGAGTCCGGGCGTCTGATTGCCCACCCGGACATCAGCCTTGTGCTGCGCAGCGGTGCGGGGGCAGGGGACTTCGACCGACTCAAGTCGGTCGTCAGCGCCGCCAATGGATCGGCGGTCTCCACGACCGGTGAGGACGGCAAGCCTGTCGTGGCGCTCGCGGTGCGCGCCGCCAACGTGGGTTGGACGGTGATCGCGCAGCAGCCGGTCCTGGAAGCGTTTGAACCGATCCGCGCCGCGCTGTGGCGTTCTCTGGTGCTCATTGCTATCGGCGTCGCCTTCGCATGTGTCCTTGCTTATTGGCGGGCTTGCCGCATGTGGGGACCGATCCGGCAACTGGAGGCCGGCGTCGAACGGATCGGGATGGGGCAGTTCGACCATCGCGTCACGATCGAAAGCGGCGACGAGCTGCAGCAATTGGCGATCCGCTTCAACCAGATGGCGGAGGAGCTTGGGGCTTCACAGCAGAAGTCCGAGCGCATCAATCGCCTGAAGCAATTCCTTGCCCCGCAGGTAGCTGAACTGGTTGAGCACTCCGATCAGCGGCTGCTGGACGCACAGCGGCGGGAAGTGGTCGCGATTTTCGGCGATCTGCGCGGCTTCACCGCGTTTACCGCGCGTGCCGAGCCCGATGCCATTCTGGCCGTGCTGAGGCAGTACTATGAAGCCATTGGCGCCGTCACGGCCCGCCATGAGGCGACCTTGATCCGCTTTGCCGGTGACGGTGTGATGGTCCTCGTCAACGCGCCGGTTGCTTGCGCGAACCCGGCGCAGCGCGGCGTTCGGCTTGCGATCGACATGCAAGCTGCCGTGCAGTCCCTGGCCGGGGCCTGGAACGCCGATGGTTGCGCCATCGGGTTCGGCGTGGGTGTGGCAATGGGACCTGCGACTGTCGGAACGCTCGGCTGGCACGAACGCCTCGACTACACAGCCATCGGAAACGTCGTCAATCTGGCATCGCGGCTTTGCGATTTGGCTGATGACGCGCAGATACTGGTGGATCCGGTTGTCACCGGACATGTCAGGGATCGCATTGCCCTTGCATCCGTTGGGGAGCGGGCCATCAAGGGCTACGATCGTGCCCTGGAGGTTTTTGCGGTGGTTCGCGGCGTCGCGCCGCTGCCGCATCTCGGCTGTCAGTTGCAGCCTGCTGACGTTCGACCCGTTGAAGCAGGATCTGGCAGAATCGCGGCGGAGCTTGCTCCGATAGATGCTGGCTGAATCCAGTCCTCGGACGATCGGAGCCGTGAGATCGCCACGTCTTCAACTGTCATCGCCCGCCTTGTCCGCAATTGCGCACTGGGGCGGGCGATCCAGTATTCCAGTGACGGCAGTGATAGAACCGAAAAACCACAGCGTACTGGATACCCCGCCTTCGCGGGGTATGACCGCAACGACGTTGATAAGATCAAAAAATGAGGCGATACGAGAACCGAATTACCCCTGAAATCGAGCCCTCCGGACGCCGCTTTTGACGTATTGATGGCCGCCGGTCCGTGCTATTTCTGGCCACCGGGCGACCGCCTTTGCCACCACGCTTCCTGGGACCATCCCTTTGATCGACAAGCTTGAACTGCTGCTGGCGCTCGCAAAGGAGCGGCATTTCGGACGGGCCGCGGAGGCCTGCGGCGTCACCCAGCCGACCATGTCGACCAGCCTCAAGCAGCTCGAGGAAATCCTCGGCGTGATGCTGGTGCAGCGCGGGTCGCGGTTCCAGGGCTTTACGCCGGAGGGCGAACGCACGCTCGACTGGGCGCGGCGGATCGTCGGCGACACCCGCGCGATGAAGCAGGAGATCAACAGCCTCAAGGACAAGCTCTCCGGCGAGATCCGGATCGCCGCGATCCCGACCGTGCTCGGTATGGTGGCGTCGCTGACGACGCCGTTCCGCGCGCGCTATCCCGACGTGCGCTTTCGTATCCAGTCCTGCACCTCGGCCGACGTGCTGGGCCTCTTGGAAAATCTCGAGGTCGATGCCGGGCTGACCTATATCGAGAACGAACCGATCGGCAAGGTGCGCACGATTCCGCTCTACAACGAGAGCTATCGCCTGCTGACGTCGCCCGACGCCATGTTCGGCGATCGCAAGCAGGTGACCTGGAAGGAAGTAGGGCAGGTGCCGCTGTGCCTGCTGACGCCCGACATGCAGAACCGCCGCATCATCGATCGAGCGCTGGCGTCGGTCGGGGCCGAGGCCACGCCGACGCTGACCTCGAACTCGCTTGTGGTCCTCTATACGCATGTGAAGACCGGGCGCTGGGCGAGCGTGATGCCGGCAAAGCTCGCGGAGACCCTGGGCTTGGCGGATTCCGTCCGTAGCATTCCGATCGTCGATCCCGTCGTCGACTACAGCGTCGGGCTGGTGATCCCGCAGCGCGATCCGATGACGCCTCTGATCGCGGCGCTGGTGCAGGTCGCCCGCGAAGTGGCGCCGACGCTGGAGTAGATCTGCCGCGCCTAATAGCTCGCCGGCATCAGCCGCAGACGCGGGTAGAGCCGGTCGATCGCGGCCATGTCGGTGCGCATCTGCTCGATGATCCAGTCGCGGATCTCGCTGACGACCGGCCGGATCGATCGGTCATGCGGGTGCACCAGTTCGCAAAGCCGCCGTGTCGTGGTGAGCGTTTCCGAGGCCGGCACCAGCGCGCCGGTGAGCAGCCAGTGCGCCGCGACGGTAAGCCAGCCAAGCGCAATGCCCTGGCCGAGCAACGCCGCCTGCACCACCACCGCATAGTCGGAAAAACTCAGCGACTTGGCGGGCCCCGATCGTCTGGTGAGAAAGGCCGGATATTCTGTCGCCCAGTCGTCCGGCGTATCGGCGAGGCGGATGATGGTGTTGGCCTCGATCGGCCCGTCCGCGCTGTCGGCGTCGCGATAGGCCGGGCTGCAGATCGGCAGCATGACTTCCTTCATGACCAGCGCGCCGTTCCGCGCGGGATCGTATCGGTCGCGAAACCGCATGCCGAGATCGACATTGTCGACCGGCCCGCGCAGCGGACCGGAAATCAGCTGGAAGCGGAGATCGACGGTCGGAAACTGGCGCTGCAGCTTGTCGATGCGCGGCATCAGCCAATGGGTGGTGAACGCCGAGGAGACTGAGAGCGTGACCGTCTCGGTGCCCTTGCGGCGGCGGTCGATCTCGATCAGGCCGCCTTCGATGCTGCGGAATCCATCCGATACGTGGCGATAGAGGATCTCGCCATCTTCCGTCAGGACCGCGCGGCCATTGGTGCGGTCGAACAGCCGAACGCCGAGATAGTCCTCGAACTGTCCGAGCATTCGGCTGACCGCGGGCTGGGTGACGTTCAGTTCGGCGGCTGCTGCCGTGAAGCTGCCGTTGCGCGCCGCCGCGTCAAAGACGAACAGCGCGTGGCTCGAGGGCAGCTTCCGCCGGAGGTCAGGCATAACCTGATGTTATGCTGACGGTGAGAATTTGGCAATTGCCCCTGCTGGCCAACTCTGGTTGGCTTGCGCGATAGCCCGCCAGCACGGGCAGCGATTGAAAATCTGGCGCGGCGGGGACGGCCTTGGGAGCCGCCCTGAAGTGCCCGGTCTATAAGACGAGATCATGCCGGTTTCAACCGTCGCTTGCGATATCGCAGGTGACGTCGATGGCGCGCATCGGTGCACGCCCTCGGTAACGCAACGGGGTCGATCATTGGACCAGGGCGGAGAGAGCGTCGACATCAGGGCCGCGAGCAAGAACTATGACGCGGTCCGGGCGCTGGACAACGTCACCCTGAACGTCGCGCCGCGCGAGTTCGTCTCCCTGCTCGGGCCATCCGGATCCGGCAAGACCACGCTGCTCGGCATCCTCGGCGGCTTCATCCAGCCCTCGTCGGGCTCGATCCATTTCGGCGACCGCGACGTGACGCTCCTGCCGCCGCACAAGCGCGACATCGGCGTGGTGTTCCAGAATTATGCGCTGTTCCCGCACATGAGCGTCGGCGAGAACGTCGCCTTTCCACTGCGCGCGCGACGGATTCCAAAGGCGGATTGGACGGAGAAGGTGCGCGGCGCGCTGGCGATGGTCGGGCTGTCGGGCTACGAGACGCGCGGCATCGCCCAGCTCTCCGGCGGCCAGCGCCAGCGCGTGGCGCTGGCACGCGCCATGATCTTCGAACCGCGCCTGATCCTGATGGACGAGCCGCTGTCGGCGCTCGACAAGCAGTTGCGGGAAGCGATGCAGATCGAACTGCGCGAGCTGCACAAGCGGATCGGCGCCACCATCATCTACGTCACCCATGACCAGCGCGAGGCGCTGACGATGAGTGACCGCGTGGCGATCCTCAAGGACGGGCGGCTGGTCCAGATCGATCGCCCGGAGCGGCTGCACGATTATCCCGCCGACTCCTTCGTGGCGAGTTTCATCGGCGAGGCGAGCCTGTTGCCGGTCCGTCGCATCGACGCCAGCAGCGTGGCGCTCGGATCGGCTGTCCTGAAAAGCGCGCGCGCGATTCCGAACGGTGAGGCGCTGATGCTCGCGGTGCACAGCGAGAAGCTGCTGATTGCGGACGGCGTCGCGGATGCCGCGCTCAACCGCTTGACCGGCAAGGTCACCGACATCGTCTATCAGGGCGAAAGCCTTCGCGTGTTCCTGCAACTGGCCGACGGCACCTGCCTGAGCCTGCGGCAGCCCAGCCATTACCAGGCCTCGCGCCTGTTACCTCCGGTTGGCGGCGAACTCACCGTCACCCTCCATCCCGAAGACACCATCGTCGTGCCCAAGGCGCAGGAGAAGGCGCGGGAATGAGCGCCGATCATCAAACCCGAGTGCAACACCAGATCCAACCAAAACAAGAGATGAAAATGTCCTATGATAGCTTCAAGGTTCTCACCTTCGACGTCGTCGGTACCTTGATCGATTTCGAAGCCGGCGTGCTCGATGCCGTGCGCCGGATCTCCGGCCGAAAGGCGGCCGAGCTCAGCGACGATCAGATCTTCGCATCCTACAAGCGCGGCCGCGACGCTCATCCGGAGCGGTCGAGCGAAGTGATGTTCCATGTCTACCGCTATCTCGCCAAGGAACTGGGACTGCCGGCCGACGATGCCGCCTGCGATGCCTTCCAGCTCGCCGTGCTGCGCTGGCAGCCGTTTTCGGATTCGGTCGAGGCGCTGAAGCGGTTGCGCACCAAATTCCGATTGGTCGCAATGACCAACGCGGATCGCGTCGCGCTGTCATGCTATGCGCACGCGCTCGACAATCCCTTCCACGACACCATCTGCGCCGACGACACCGGGGTTGCCAAACCCAATCCGGAATTCTTCGCCTACAACAAGGGCCGGCAATCGGCGTTCGGCTACAAGCAGTCCGAAATCCTGCACGTGGCGCAGAGTCAGCATCACGACATCGGTATCGCCCGCAAGCTTGGCTACAAGGTCTGCTGGATCGAGCGGCGCCAGGGCATGAAGGGTTTTGGCGGCACGCCTGAGGTGCCGGAGCTCACAAAACCCGATTTCCATTTCGCCACCATGAAGGCGTTCGCCGACGCCGCGGTTGGAAGCTGAGACGGGCAGGGCAGCTGACATGGCAGAGGTCTGGACCCCAATGGCACCGGCCGCCTCGCTCTGGGCGGATACGGCGGAGCCGTTGCCTGCCTTTCCGAAGCTTGCCGGCGAGGTGAAGGCCGATGTCGTCATCATCGGCGCGGGCTACACGGGGCTGTCGGCCGCGCATCATATCGCGAAGAGCGGCCTTTCGCCGGTCGTGCTCGAAGCCAATCATCCCGGCTGGGGCGCGAGCGGCCGCAATGGCGGCGTCATTACCGCCAAATTCCGCCTGTCGTTCCGCGACATCGACGCCGCCCATGGCCGCGCCATGGCCCGGCGCATGTACGAGATCGCGCATGACTCCATCGAGATGGTCGATGAGCTGGTGTCCGAATTCGGCATCGAGAGTGCGCGGCTGACGCGCAGCGGGCAGGTCAAGGCCGCGCACAATCAGGCGACGCTGAGGGCTGCGATCGACGAAGCCGAATGGATGAAGCGAGAGATGGGCGATACGGAGGTTCGTATCCTTGATGCCCATCAGGTGCGCGAAGAGACGGGATCGCGGGGCTTTGTCGGCGGGGTGCTCAATCCCGGCTCCGGCGGCATCCATCCGCTGAACTACCTGCGCGGCCTCGCTAAAGGTGTTGCGCAGCGCGGTGTGCCGATATTCCAGGAAAGCCCTGTGCTCGCACTCCGTCGCGACGGCGATGGCGTTATCGCCGAGACGCCCGGCGGCAGCGTGCGCGCGCGTCAGGCGATCATCGCCACCAACTCTTATTCCGACCTGACATCGGCGACGGTGCGGCTGCAGCGCACATTGGTGCCGTTCCGCAGCGCTCTCATCGCTACCGAAAAACTGTCACCGAACCTCGCCGGCAGCCTGATGCCGACGGGGCGAACCTACACCGAGACCAAGCGGATGATGCGCTGGTTCCGCAAGGTCGACGATCGCGTCATCTTCGGCGGCCGCGGCGCTTTCGGCAAACAGGATTCGGAGAGCGCGTTCGAGGCGCTACGCCGTGCCATGACCGGTATCTTCCCCGAGCTAGCGGATGTTCCGTTGGAGTTTCGCTGGTCCGGACTTGTCGGCATGACGCTCGATTCCGTACCGCATGTCGGCCGCATCGATGACCGTACCCTCTATTCAGTCGGCTACAATGGCGCCGGCGTCGCAATGTCGAGCCTGATGGGCCGCTACCTCGCGTCGCTTGTGCGCGGGGAGGCAGTCGACCTTGGCTTGCTCGACGCGCGCCGCGTCAGGACCATTCCATTCTATTCGCTGCGTGAACCGGCCGTCCGCGTGGTGGCCGGCTGGTATCAGTTTCTGGATGCGATCGGGCGTTAGGAGTTCCGGGCCCGATCATAACAAGAGGGGTTGAACATGATGATTACATCCTGCTGCCGGCGCGCACTGCTCGGCGTTTCCCTTGGTGTCCTCGCGACGCTCTCGGCGCTTCCGGCCAATGCGGACCAGATCACCTTCGTCTCCCAGGGCGGCGCCTACCAGAAAGCGCAGACGATCGCGATCCTCGATCCATCAGCCAAGAAGCTTGGTATCACCATCAACCAGGACAGCATCCCCGACGCCTGGCCCGCGATCAAATCGCAGGTCGCCAGCGGCAAGCCGACCTGGGACGTGGTCGACGTGCCGACCGGCTATTGCCTGCGCGGCGGCGAGCAGGGGTTGCTCGAAAAACTCGATTTCTCGAAATTGCCGAACGGCGCCGCGATGCCCGAGGCCTATCGTTCCCCTTATTCGGTGGCCTACGAGTTTTATTCGAGCGTGCTCGCCTACAGTCAGAAGAAATACACGGCCGAGGCGGCGCCCAACAGCTGGGCCGATTTCTGGGACGTGAAGAAGTTCCCGGGCCGCCGCGCGCTGCGCAATCACCCGATCGCCACGCTCGAGGCCGCGCTGATGGCCGACGGTGTCGCGCCCGACAAGCTCTATCCGCTCGACGTCGACCGCGCCTTCAAGAAGCTCGAGGAGATCAAGCCCAATATCACGGTGTGGTGGACCTCGGGCGCGCAATCGGCGCAGCTCCTCAATGACGGGGAGGTTGACATGGTGATGGCCTGGAACGGCCGCGTCAGCGCGCTGACCAAGGAAGGCGCCAAGGTCGCCTATACCTACAATCAGGGCATTCTGCAGAGCACCTCGCTCTGCATCCTCAAGGATGCGCCCAATCTCGCGACCGCGGTCCGCTTCCTCAACGAGGCGGTCGATCCCGTCCACCAGGCCAACCTGCCGCTGCATATCGATTACGGCCCGGCCAACCCGAAGGCCTTCGACACCGGCGTCATCAAGCCGGAGCGGGTCGCGCAACTGCCGAGCGCGCCCGAGAACGCGGCCAAGCAGGCGCTGATGTCCTACGCCTGGTGGTCGTCGCCGGCCGGCGAAGCTGCGGAGAAGCGCTGGGTCGGCTTCATGCAGAAATAGTTTGCCATCGCAGGATCACCATGAGCAGCCCCGTGCAGGACCTCTCGGTACTCCACCAACGCCGCGAACAGCGCCTGATGCTGGCGCTGGCGCTGCCGGCGCTGCTCGTGATCCTGCTGCTGGTCGTGCTGCCGGTCGGCTGGCTCGCCTGGCAGTCGGTCTATCACAACGGCTTTACGCTCGAGAACTACCGCCGGATCTGGAGCGAGGATATCTACTGGCGCAGCTTTGCGCTGACGTTCCAAATCAGCCTGCTGGTGACGGTGCTGGCGCTGCTGCTCGGCTATCCGATCGCCTATGCGGCGAGCGTCGCGCCGAAGAGGTGGGGCATCATCATCCTGGCGCTGGTGGTGCTGCCGTTCTGGACCAGCGTGCTGGTCCGCGCCTATGCCTGGCTCGCGCTGTTGCAACGGACCGGCGTCATCAACCAGCTCTTGCGCCAGCTCGGCGTGATCGACGAGCCGCTGGCGCTGGTCCACAACACTTTCGGCACCGTCGTTGCGACCCTGCACATCCTGCTGCCGTTCATGGTGCTGCCGCTCTACGCCACCATGCAGCAGATCCCGCGCGATCTGATGCAGGCCGGCGCCAGCCTCGGCGCCGGTCCGATGCTCACCTTCTGGCGGATATTCCTGCCGCTCTCGCTGCCCGGGGTGCTCGCGGGCAGTACGCTGGTCTTCGTGCTCGCCCTCGGCTTCTACATCACGCCTGAATTGCTCGGGGGCGGCCGCACCATCATGATATCGATGCTGGTGAGCCGCAATGTCGAACTCTACGACCAGTGGGGCGCCGCCAGCGCCGTCGGCGTGGTGCTGCTGGTCGCGGTCGGCGTAATCTTCTTCGCCGTCAGCCGCTTCATTCCGCTCGATCGCGTGTTGGGGCAGAAATGACGATGTCCCGCCCGTTCCGCATTGCCCTGGTCGTGACCTGCGCGCTGGTGCTGCTCTATCTCATCCTGCCGATCCTGATCATCGCGCCGATGTCGTTCTCGGCCGCGCGCTTCCTGACCTTCCCGCCGCCGTCGCTGTCGCTGCGCTGGTATCAGGAATATATCGGCAATCCGGCCTGGATGCAGGCGACCCGCGTGACGCTGACGGTTGCCGTGCTCACCGTGGTCATCGCGACCCCGCTCGGGGTTGCGGCCGCCTACGCCATCAGCCAGTCGAAATGGCGGATCATGCGGCTGATCCACATGACCTTGCTGCTGCCGCTGGTGGTGCCGATCATCATCACCGCGGTCGGCATCTTCTTCGTCTTCGCCAAGGTCGGCCTGGCCGCGACCATGACCGGCCTCGTGCTCGCCAATGTCATGCTCGGTTTGCCTTACGTCGTCATCTCGGTCGCGGCGGGGCTGCAGAGTTTTGACGCCACGCAGGAGATGGTGGCGCGCAGCCTCGGCATGAACAGGCTGCGCAGCTTCTTCGTGGTGACGCTGCCGCAGATCAAGCCCAGCGTGATCGCCGGCGGCATCTTCGCCTTCATCTCGGCGATGGACGAGACCATCGTCGCGCTGTTCATTTCCGGCGGCCAGTATCAGCCGCTGACCAAGCGGATGTTCACCGCGCTCCGCGACGAGATCGACCCGACGATCGCCGCCATCAGCACGCTGATGACCGCGGTTTCGTTCATGCTGGTTCTGATTGCGACCAGCCGGTCGAAGAAGGGCGCGTGAGCGGGAAGTCAGGCCGCGACCTGGTTCTTCGGCTCGGTTGAACGCGTGTCGCGCGGCAGCGTGATGCGCACCACGGTGCCGGTGCCGAGCTTCGAGCGCAGCCGCATCGTTCCGCCATGCAGGCTGGTCAGCGACCGCGCGATGGCCAGGCCGAGGCCCGAGCCCTGGTAGGTCTTGGTGAGCTGGCTCTCGACCTGCTCGAACGGATTGCCCAGCCGCCGCAGCGAGGCAGGCGCGATGCCGATGCCGGTATCGGCGATCATCAGCACGATCGAGTCCGGCAGCACGTGGCTCCGCACGGTGATCCTGCCGTCGTCGGGGGTGAACTTGACGGCATTGGACAACAGGTTGACGAAGATCTGCTTGACCGCGCGGCGGTCGGCCATCACGGAAATGGTGCTTTCGATATCGGCGTCCAGCGTCAATTGCTTGTCCTCGGCGCGTCCGGACACCACGCGCAGCGACTCCGCCAGTATCTTCGACAGGTCGAGCTGCTCCATGTCGAGCTTCATGCGGCCGGCTTCGATCTTCGACATGTCGAGGATGTCGTTGATGACTTCGAGCAGGTATTTCCCTGATGTCAGGATGTCGTGGCAGTACTCCTGATACTTGTCGGAGCCGAGCACGCCGAACATGCCGCTGCCCATGATCTCGGAGAAGCCGATGATGGCGTTCAGCGGCGTGCGCAGTTCGTGGCTCATATTGGCGAGGAACTTGGATTTCGCCTGGTTGGCTTCCTCGGCGCGGTTCTTTTCCTGCGAGTATTTTTCGGCGAGGTCGGCGAGCTCGGCCTGCGAGCGCTTCAGGTCGATCACGTTGGCGCGCAGGCGGGCGTCGTTCTCGATCAGCTTCTGCTCGTGCTCCTTGATGCGGGTGATGTCGGTGCCGACCGAGACGTAGCCGCCGTCCTTGGTGCGGCGCTCGGAGATGTGCAGCCAGCTGCCGTCGTCGAGCTGCGCTTCGAAGGTGCGGGCTCCCGGCGCCTGCGCGCCGGTCTCCTGCAGCCTGGTGCGCACTTCCGGCATGCTGCCGACCTCGATCACGGTCTCGTACGAGGTGCCGGGGGTCACCGCCGTATCCGGCAGTTTGTGCAGGCGCTGGAAATGCGAATTGCAGAGCACGAGCCGGTCTTCCGCGTCCCACAGCACGAAGGCCTCCGGGATGGTCTCGATCGCGTCGCGCAGCCGCAGGTCGGCCTCCACGGTCTTCTCGGCGAGGCTCTTCTGTTCGGTGATGTCGACCGCGATGCCGATCAGGTGCAAGCCGCCGTCGGCCGAGGTCTGGCTGAGCTCGCAGCGCACCCGCAGCCAGATCCAGTGGCCGTCGGTGTGCTGCATGCGGAAGGTCTGGTCGATGTGGTCGAGCTTGCCGGCGATCATCTGGTCGGCGATCGCGAACAGGTCGATGTCGTCGGATTTCACCAGCGCGTTGACTTCGCCGAAGGTGAGGAGGTCGTTGCGGGAGTCGAGCCCGAGCATCGTGAACATCGATGCCGACCAGAATATCCTGCCGCGGGAGAGGTCCCAGTCCCACAATCCGCAGCGGCCGCGGTTGAGCGCGGTGTCGATCCGGCCGCGCACGGCGTCGTTGATGAGATCGCCCTCGCGGGCGCGGGTCGACTGCCAGTGGAAGGCGAAGCCGAGGATCAGCACGACGAAGCCGGTGGTGGCCGACAGCGTCACCGACAATGCGGCATCCGAACCCCACAGCGGCTCGTTCCGTTCCTGGATGACGATGACCTGGCCCGGCAGCGACTTGATCAGCCGCGAGATCGCCATGGCGCCATTGCCGTCCGGAAGCGTCATGTCGTTGACGACGCCCTGCTGGGCGGGGGCGGTGAGCAGTTGCGCCGTACTGATGATGTCGAGGATGCGATCGCTGTCGCCAAGGCTGCCCTCGACCGGGACGCGGGCCAGAATCCGATGATCGGCGCCGGTGATGATGACATGGCGGCCGCTCGCCACGCCCCAGGCCGGAATAAGGTCGGGCAGCAGGCTCTGCAGCCGCTCGATATTGGCGGCGCGGTCCTGCCGGACGGAACCAAGGCGATCGAGGCGTTCGGCCAGGAGGTCGGTGAGCGCGGAGAGGTCGCGCTTCATGGCGGCGCGCTTTTGCCGGCTCTGGTCGATCACCTGCACGAAGGCGCCGAGGCAGATGGTGATCAGGAAGGCAATGATAAGAGTCGGCACGGCGCGACGAAGCGCCGGCTCTGCGGTGAGCAGCCGGTGATAGGCAGGTTTTGCGATCGATTGCGCCAATCCCTTGATCGAGTCGGATTGGACACACGCGTTCGCCGCATGCGCGCGCGCCATGCTTTAGACCCCCGCCGAAAGGCTCTTTTGCACATTGTCCGGAAGCACCCCGTTGCTTCCGAATCAATGCGATTTGAATCCAGATTTCCCGGGCTGTCGAGTGTCAACGATTCGTTAATTGGAAATAAATGTTGTCCAACGCGAATTAAGGCGTCGTCATGGTGAGTCCGAAACGGGAACGCGTCCGCAAAACTACGCGCGCGGCGGTTCGGCATGACTGATCACGCGCTTGATCGATGGAAACGCGCGGCGCAGCGCGCGCTCGATCTCGTCGACGTTCTCGTGCACCTTGATGACGCTCATCGACGGCGCGGCGCGGCAATGGAAGTTGACGACTTCGCCGGCGTCGGTGTCGCGCACCCGCACATTGTGGATGTCGTGGATCGCGCCATTGTCGCCGGCAAAGCGCGTCAGCGCGGCCTTGATGGTCTCGACGCGCTCGGGCGCTGCGTCAGTGCCGTGCGGCAGTTCCGGCTCGAGCGGTTCGATGTGGGTGTCGACCTCGACGTCTTCGCCAAAATCCTTGCGGATGTTGCGTTCCAGCACGCGGGTAACCTCATGGGCCGCCGCCAGCTCCATGCCGCCGTCGACCTCGAGATCGATGCCGACGATCAGCTTCTCGCCGAGATCGTGCACGGTGACATGGTGGACGGCGAGGCCGGAATTGCGGGCGATCACCATGATGCGCTCGCGCACGCTCTCATTGTCGCGCGCGACCGGCACCGCGGTGAAGGTGAGGTCGGCGTCGCCGAGCGCCTCCGTGACCGCCGCCTGCGCGGTCTTCTTGATCGCCTCGACCCGGTCGATCGGGTAGGTGCGCGGCACCTTGGCGATGGCATCGATGAAATGCGTCGGCCCGACCATGCGAACCCGCAGGCGCTCGACGCCGACCACGCCGGGCACCGAGCGGATGGCGGCGATGGCCTTTTCCGCAGCGCCCTCCGGCGCACGATCGAGCAGGGTTTCGATGGTGGAGCGGCCGAGCCGCAGGCCCAGGATCGATATCATCACGGCAACCGCGATGGCGGCGGCCGAGTCGCCCCAGGCATGGCCGAGGCCGGTCAGCACGAGCCCGATGATGACGGCGATGGAGCCGAGCACGTCGGAGGCGAAATGCAGCGCGTCCGCCGCCAGCGCCTGGCTTCGGGTCGCGCGCGCCGTGCGATGCAGCGCCCGCGCGCGCCAGAAATTCACCGCGATATCGATCACCAGCACCACGAAGGGTATGGCCGAGAGCGTCGGCGGCGGAGCGCCCTCACGCAGCCGGCTCCAGGATTCGACCAGGATGCCGCCGGCCAGCACATAGAGCAGCGCGATGACAAACAGCGCCGACAGGCTCTCGAACTTGCCGTGGCCGTAATGATGTTCCTCATCGGCCGGCTGGTCGGACACCCGAACCACCAGCCAGGTGATGACGGTGGCGACCACGTCGACCGAGGAGTGCAGGGCTTCCGAGATCAGCGCCAGCGAGCCGATCGCAATGCCGACGGCGAATTTCGCCGCAGCCATGCCGGCGCTGGCGAAGATCGAGATCGCCGCGACATTGGTCTTGAGGGAGGGGGGATGACTCATGGGCGGCGGTTTAGCAGGGCGTTGTCCAAGATTAAAGGCGGCTGTCGAGGCGCAATCGCCACTCACTTGCAGGAGCGATTTGTTGCGAATTGTTCTGAGTTGAGGGACGACCCGTCATTGCGAGCGAAGCGAAGCAATCCATCTTTCCGCATGCGTGGTGACAATGGATTGCTTCGCTGCGCTCGCAATGACGTGGCCCCCACGGAATACGCCTCCGCAATCTCGCGGCGCGATGCCCGAGCTTTGCAAAATCATTCGCCCATCAAAGAAGAGGGCGCAGGGAATGCCGGGTGCTTGCTGCACCCGCGGTCTCGTGTGCAATAAGTGCGAAGAGTACGCACACGAGCATACAGGTACAGCTGGAGCACTCCGGCATTCCCTGCGCAATGGTTTGACGGCTTATACCGCGCTCTCCCTGGAGACGAATTCCTTTTGCCTCCATCGCTGACGGATTGAAGGATTGCCGAAACCCGGTTGGGTCGACGTTTCCTCCGCCAGCTTGACACCAGCAACGGATGCCAGGACCACACGGCTTTGCCGTACGCTTCAGCGCCAGTCGTCTACGCGCTGTGTTCGCTCACGGACTTTAGGCCCGCCCTGCCAACACAACCACGCGCCCGACGCTGCCGCGTCCACCGCGTCCCGCCCCAACGTTCGTGACGATGGCCAACGCCCCTCTACCGGGACGGGATGGCGCGAGTTGTAGGGGTGATTTGGGTCTCGCGCGAAGAAGTATATTTTTTCAATCGAGACTGGACGGGGCAAATCACGTTGAAGTCGTTACAGAAAATCGATTTTTGCGCAGCGGCTATTTGCGCCGTGAAATGCGCGCGATGATCAAACTGAAAGAAGGCAAGTCTTTTATGCAACCAAGCGGCCGAGGCGGATCCTCCCGCCCAAAGTGGATATAATAGACGCAGGCAAGTCTCGGAGGTTCTTGCCTGCCGATTCCACCGTTGTACAAAATAACGCAAGAGGGCCGGCGTTTTCCTACATAGCCGTAGTTCCCGAATTGGCCTGATTGAAAGGCTTTGAAGCTTGCAGTTTAGGCAGTTGCGCTATTTTGTGGCGGTGGTGGAAGCAGGCAGCATCTCGCGTGCCGCAAGTGTCGTGCATGTCGCCCAGCCGGCGCTGAGCCAGCAGATCGCCGATCTCGAGGAGCGGATCGGCATGAAGCTGCTGCTGCGGACGCCGCGCGGTGTCAAACCCACGCCAGCCGGCGAAACCCTGTTTCGCGAGGCTTCGCTGATCCTGCATCGGATGGATCAGCTTCCGGGCATGCTGAAATCGGCTATCGGGGACACTCAGGGCACTGTGCGGCTGGGTATTGTCGCGAGCCTCGCCGGCCCGCTGGTCGGCGTCATTGTCGAGCACTTCAAGTCCGAGTTGCCGCAGGTCAACCTGATCTGTTCCGACGGCGACAGCGGCTCGCTGGTAGCACGCGTTCAGTCGCATGCCCTCGATCTTGCGCTGGTGTTCGAAGATGAGCTGGTGCCGTCGCACTCCCGCACGCCCATTTTTTCCCAGCAGCTTTTCCTGATCGGCAAGGATGCCGGCAAGATCAAAAAGCCGCATGTCTCGCTCGAGGAGCTCATCGGCATTCCGCTGGTCTCGCCGGGTCGGCAGCGCAACCGGCGCCAGCTGATCAATCGCGCTTTTGCCGCTCGCAACCTCGTTCCGAACATCGTGGCGGAAGTCGACAATCTGTCGAGCGAGTTGTCGGCGGTGCGCGCCGGCGTCGGCAGCACGCTCCTCAATGTCGGCGAACTTCCGGACGGTTTCGAATCCTTTGCCGTTCCGGTGCCGATCAAGCCGCCGCTGGTGATGACTTGTTGCGCCATCTTCAGCAACGACGCCGCCCTCAGTGCCGCGACCGAGGCGGTGCGCGCTTCGCTGATCCCGGTGGTCAAGGAATTCATCAGGAGAAGCAAGCGCCGCGGCGCAAAGGTCATCGATTGACGTGGCCGGCAACGCGACGCGAGCGAGGGAATGTCATTGGCGGGCGCGGATGTGCTATTCTGAGGACGCGGGCCCGTGAGGCGCCTGCAGGGTATCGTTGACCATGCAGTTTCGACAACTCCGCTATTTCGTGAAGATCGTGGAAGCCGGCAGCTTTTCCCGCGCGGCCGCACTGATTCACGTGGCGCAGCCGGCGCTGAGCCAGCAGATCCACGAATTGGAGGAGCGTCTTGGCGTCACGCTGCTTCAGCGCAGCGCCCGCGGCGTGAGCCCGACGGCCGCCGGTGAGTTGCTGCTGCGTGAGGCGACTTCGATTTTGCACCAGCTCGATCAGCTTCCAGGGGTAGTCCGTTCGGGCAGCGGCGAGGCGGCAGGCGTGGTCAGCGTCGGGCTCGCCTCATCGATGGCGCCGATCCTGATCGGTCCGCTGCTCGAGCGGGTCAAGACGACCTTGCCGAAGGTGAACCTCAAACTTTCCGACGACGACAGTGGTTCGCTGGAGGCGGCCGTCGGTGCGAACAATCTCGACATGGCGGTCGTCTATGAAGACGAGTTTGTCTCGAGCTCCGCACGCCGCCCGATCTTTCGGCAGCGGCTCTATCTCGTCGGCAGCCAGCCGTTCTTCGTGAAGGATGCGGCTTCCGCCTCCCTGGAGCAGATCGCAAAACTGCCGCTGGTTCTGCCGGGCCTTCCGAACGGGCGGCGCGAACTGATCAATCGTATCTTCGCCGACCGGGGGCTGACGCCAAACGTGGTAGCCGAAGCTGATACAATCTCCAGCGAGTTGCTCGCGGTTCGCTCGGGCGTAGCGAACAGCATCCTGCCGGTCGCCGATCGATCGATGTTTGCGGGTGGCGGATTTGCCGAGCCGATCCCGGTCGAGCCGGCGCTTTGGCTTACCTGTTCGGTGATCTCCTCGAGCGACTTTCCGCTCACGCATGCCGGCGAAGCCATTCGTGAAATATTGATTGAATTCCTGCGTGTACGCCTGCGCGATACCGGCCTGGTCGGCGTGGAATGGCTCGACTAAGTCTCAATTTCTTCCCATCGGTTCATTCACGCGACATCACGGCTGCTTGAGCCTATATCGGCCGCCGATACCTGCATATCGAAGTCATATTTGTTTTTGCTTCGCATCGGGAGCATTGGTCCGCGCGTCGCCGATCGGGGGCGATTTTCCCGATCATTTCCGCGGCCCTCGCGAAGCTGGCTTCCGGGTGCCGCGCCATCTCAAAAATCGATTTGACCAAGAGCAAAAGGATATTTGCCGTGCTGAAACCCGTTGTGCTGGCCGTTGCGGCCACATTAGCCATGTCAGGCTCATTGCCTGCCGAAGCCGAGCATCTCGAAACCGGCGTCGATCAATCCCTGATCATCCCGGCAGCCGGTGGCTGCGGTCCCAATGCGTGGCGCGGGCCGTGGGGTCATTGCCGCGATACCCCATACTACGGCCGGCTTCCGAACGGCGGCTGGAAGGCCAGGCCGAGCGGCTGGAATGGTTGCCCTCCCGGTTTCTGGCGCGGTCCGTATGGCCATTGCCGCAACACGCCCTTCCATGGCCGCCTGCCTGACGGCGAATGGACTTGAGGTCCGGGGAAGTCTCGCGGCGGCATGCCGCCGCGAGACTAGCTGAAGCAATCGATCCAAGCGAATCCATGTCGAACCGACTGATCCTCCACACACGACGCGACAGCCTCGCTTCGCACATCTTGCCGGTCTCGGGCACGATGATCGGCGTGTGCGCGACGCTGATCGGGCTCGCAAAGATCGCACAGGCCAGGCACGGGTCGTCGCATGTTGATGAGTTCGCGGCGATTGCGGCGATCACGTTCCTGGCGAGTGCGCTGACATCCTATCTGTCCATCCGCGTTGCGGAACAGAGCGGGCGCAGCGTTCGTCTCGAACGGCTGGCCGACCTGATCTTCCTGTGTGGTCTGGTCGGCATCACCCTCGTGGCAACGCTGTTTGCCTGTGAGGTCATCTAAGACGCTGCGGGGCGTGCGGCACAAGCACATTGGGACATCGACAACCTGCCGCTCGGCGAGATGCCGCGGCCATTCATGGAGAAAAGACATGCACCACACTTCGTTCAAGCTTGTTGCCGTCATCCTGCTCTCGGCCGCCCTCGGCGGCACGGCGCTCGCGCAGGGCACCATGGCGCAACAGGATGCCTGCCGGGGCGACGTCTTCCGCCTCTGCGCCAACCAATTCCGGACATCGGCCAGATCGTCGCCTGCCTGCGAGACAATGAAACGCGCCTGAGCGAGGCCTGCCACGCTGTCATGTTCGAGCCGCAGCAGGCCTCGACGCAACACGCCGCGACGCTGGCGCGCCCGCGCGCCGGCTGGACACGCTGAGAAGGAGCAGGACCATGACCGCATTTCGCCAATCGCTGCGTGCGACCACCTTGCTGCTGCTGGCGTCGGTATCGACGACGGCATTTGCCGCCGACAAGCCGGCATCGAATTCCGGACCAGCCGGCCCCGGCGACCGCGCCGTCGACAATGTCGGCGACGGTTCAGTTCAGCCTTGCCACGCTCGACCGCGCGCTGGAACGCAAGGTGCCCCGGCGCCTCGCTTCCATCGAGGACCGCGGCTCGCAATGCTGGCATCGCCGTATCCTCGGCCGAGAGGTCGATATCGATTGCGCCTATTCCGGCTCCGTCGAGCGCGTCGCGCCGATCTCGCTGCGCGCCGAGCATGGAAAGCTCGTCGCGGCGGCGCCTTTGTTCGGCACCGTGTCGGGCCAGGGCATCGGCCGGTTTGCCCGCCTTCTGCATGGTTCGGCCGAGGGCCAGATGACAGTCTATGCCAGCGCGCGGCCGCGGCTCGATCACGACTGGTCGTCTCGCTCGACATGAGGGAGGGCTTTCGCTGGCAGGAGCCGCCGGTGCTGAACATCCTCGGCTTCCATATCGACATGGCGCGCTATGTCACGCCGAAGATCGAGGCGCAGCTCGCACGGGTACGCGGCGATGTCGAGGCCAGCGTTCGCGCACTCGGCATCAAGGGCAAGGCCGAGGCCGCCTGGCAGCACGCCTTTGCCAATGTGAAAATCTCCGATCGGCCGGAAATCTGGTTGCAGACCACGCCGCAAAGCGTCGCCTTTTCCGGCCTTCGCGCCGAAGGCGATGTGCTGGAAGGATCGTTGGAGATCGCAGGCAATACGACGACCTCGATCGGCAGCGAGCCCGCGGCCAATGCGCCGACGCCGCTGCCGCAGCTCAGCGGTGACGTATCCGATCCCGGGCGGTTCGATATCATCATCCCGATCGCGATCGACTACGACGCCATCAAGCGGAAAGCGCAGGACATCATGGCGGCGCAGTCCGAAGGAAGCCTTTCGGTGCAGGACATCGAAGTCTATCCATCGTCGGGCAGCCTCGTGATCGGCGCACGTATCGGTCAATCGGGCGAGTGGGCCTATCTGACGGCGGCACCGCAGGCCGATGCAAGCACGGGATCACTGCGCTTCCCTGGCCTGGCCGCAATCACGGCCGATGCAACAACGGCGCAAGGCTCGTTCGATCCCGCGCTGCTGCAAGCCCTGCGCGAGCAGTTGAGTGTCAGCTTCCAGGCCGGATTTGACCAGATCGTTGCGTCGGCCAATGCGCGGCTGACGCGTCCGCTCGGCGACGGATTTCGCAGCGAAGGAAAGTTGACGTCTGCGGGCATCGCCAATGTCCAGCTCTTGTCCGATCGCATTCAGGTGAACCTGCAGGCTGGCGGCCGGCTCAAGCTGATCTATGGAGGCTGACGTGAAGGTTACTTTGATCAAGAATTCGTTTCACCGGATGGTGCGGGGCCTTTTCGCTCTTGCTGGTTTTGCATCGCTTGCTTTCGCCGCCGCCCCAGCGAACGCGCAAACCGCGTTCTATGCGCCGCAGCCAGGGGAGGTGGCTGGTCCGCCCGGCACGCTGATCCGCTCGGAGCCGATGCTGTTTGCGCCCGGCGGCGCGCAGGCCTATCGCATCCTGTATCGCTCGACGGGAGTGCGCGGCGAACCGATCGCGGTGTCCGGTGTCGTCGTGATTCCGCCGGGCGAGACGCCGGCCGGCGGCCGGCCGATCGTCGCCTGGGCACATCCGACCACAGGCGTCGTGCCGCATTGCGCGCCGTCGCTGGCGATCTTCGTGTTCCAGCAGATGCAGGGCCTGCGGCAACTGGTAGAGCAGGGCGCGGTCGTGGTCGCGACCGATTATCCCGGCCTCGGCACCGCGGGCCCGCATCCCTATCTGGTCGGCGCCAGCGAAGGACGTGCCGTGCTCGATTCCGTGCGGGCGGCGCGGTCGCTGCCGGGCGGCGGCGGCGGCAACACGTTCGCGGTGTGGGGCCATTCGCAGGGCGGCCAGGCCGCGCTCTATACCGGCTTCTCGCAAAGAGCTACGCGCCCGAACTCAATCTGGTCGGCGTCGCGGCGGCGGCGCCCGCGACCGTCGCTGGTCACGCTGATGGGCGACGACTTCAAGACCGTCGGCGGCAAGAACCTCACCGCGATGACGCTGTGGTCGTGGTCGCGCGTGTATCGGCGCGCCGATCAACAAGGTCGTGCGTGCCCGAGGCGATGCCGGCCGTCGATCGGCTCGCCAACGAATGCATCGAATTGATCTTCGACATCCTCGAGCGGCGTCGCACCGAAAAGCCGCTGGAGCAGCATTTCCTGTCGGTGCCGAACATCGCCACGGTCGAGCCGTGGCATACGCTGGCGGCGCGCAACACGCCCGGCCCGCTGCCGCCGCGCATCCCGCTGTTCCTTGCGCAGGGCACCACCGACAACCTCGTCCGCCCCGAAGTCACGCGCGCCTATATGCAGCGGCAATGCAGGGTTGGCGGCAAGGTCGAGATGATGTGGCTGCCGGGCGTCGGTCACGGATTTCCGGTCGCGAAGTGCGAACGCCGCGGTCGCCTGGATGATGGATCGTTTTGAGGGCGGGCCGGCGCCGAGCAGTTGCGGTCGAGCGGATTTGATGCCGAGTTGATTTGTTGCGGCGGGCTTCGTGTTCGGTGCGCCCGCATTTTGATCGGGGCTGATGATCAGCCTGCGGCAGGCGCGGTTGAATGCTTGCGGCGGCGATACGTCATGTATCCAACGCCAGCGAAGCCAAGGACGAGCATCGCCCATGTCGAGGGTTCGGGAACGGTTGACGCTATTTGAGCCCCTTCGAAGGAAGGACAACCTGTCTTCCTTAGCGGGCGTTTGCGAAAGTTGGTGTGTCGCGACAGAGCGAGCTTGCGGCGCTCCTTGCAAGACTTGTCTTGCGATAGCGTGCAGGGCGGATTAACCGAAGGCGTAATCCGCCGCTGCATCTCAATGAGATGGCGGATTGCGCTGCGCTGGTCCGCCTTGCGCGCTTGCACGCCGCTGGACGCATTGCAGCGCGGCGTTCTTGCCATCTGGACACGGGCCGGCCGTTTTGTCCAAAATCGCTGGCAAAAGAAAAGAGCGGACGCGCGATGACGGTCATCGATTGCCAGGTCCATGCCTACGAGGCGAATACACCGAAGCGGCCCTGGCAAGTGTGCCGAACTGGCCCGATCACGTCACCGGCGACGAGATGGTGGCGGCGATGGACAAGGTCGGCGTCGATGGCGCGATCTTCATCTCGCCTTTTCGATGTACCGCTACGACGCCAGCTATGCGGTAGAAGTGCAGCGGGCCCATCCCGGCCGGTTCGCGATCGTCAAGCCGGTCGACCCGGACGATCCCGGTGGCCGATGTCATTGCCGAGTGGAAGAAGACGCCGGGCGCGGTCGGCATCCGCATAATGCTGACGAAGGAGTAGAAGCGCGCGACCGACGATCCGGGCCTCGACCGGATTGCGCGCGCGGCCGTGAAGCACGATTTCCCGCTCAACATCCTGTGCTGGGACAATCTGGATGCCGGCACGGCGCTGATCGACCGCCATCCCGAAACGCGGTTCATCGTCGACCATCTCGCCATCCTGCAGCCGCGCGTACCGCCTGCGCCGCCGGAGGCGTGGGCCGATCTGCCGAAGGTGCTGGAACTCGCGAAGCGCTCGAACGCGGTGATCAAGGTCAGCGGCGCCTGCACGCTGTCGCACGAACCGTATCCATACCCGGACATCTGGGATCCGCTCGCGCGCGTGTTCGATGCCTGGGGTTTCGATCGCTGCCTGTGGGGCACCGACTGGACGCGCGCGTTCGCGGTCGTCAATTACGAGCAGGCCGTCGAGCCGTTCCTCAAGACGACCGCCTGAGCGACAGCGAGCGCGCGATGCTGATGGGCGGGGCCTGCGCCAAGGCCTATGGCTGGTCGCCGAAGAAAGGTTAGCGCGGAGGGTGGATTGCGCTCTCGCTAATCCGCCTACGCGTTGCGGGCGGGCTCGGAGGCCGCGAAACGCCCGCCCCGAAAGCCGCATCAGCGTTGCCGCGTTCGCACGTCGACACCCATGGCGTCGAGCAGCCGGAACACCTGCTCGTCGGTGACGCGCACGCCCTTGAAATCGGCGAGCGTCAGCAGGTTCAGTCCGCTGACCTCGGCGCCGGTGAGATCCGCACCTGTCAGGGTCGCGCCGTAGAGGTTGGTCTGGAAGAGATCGCAGTTGGTGAGGTCGGCGTCGGTCAGGTCGGCGCTGGACAGGTCGGCTTCACGAGCAGCCGGCTGCCGGCGAGGCTGCAGGTTGGTAATTTCGTCTCGGCCAGGTCGGCCAAATCCATCTTGCAATTGTGGAAGCTTGCGCGAGTTCTGATTTGCTTGCGGCTCAGCGCCCGGCTGAAATCGACCTTGTTGAAGCGCGCCCCGGTGAGATTGCATTCGTGCATCTCGACGGCGAACATTTCAGTTCTTTCGAAGGTCGCCAGCGCAAGATCGCTTCCGGAAAACCGGACCCGTTGCAGATCGCTGAAGATGAAAGTGCATCCCTTGCCGCCGTCACCCGTGAACTGGCAGGTCTCGAACACCGCGTCTTTCAGCGCCGCATGCGAGAGGCGGCATGAGACGAACCGGCAATTGGAGAACCGCGCGTCCACGAAGGAGGGGTAGGAAAACTGCACGGCCTCGAAGACGCAGTCGGTGAAGACCGCCCCGTCGCAATCGACCTCCGGCCAGCGGTCATCCCGGGCATTCAGGGAGGCGATCGGCTTGCCCGCGGCGATCCGGCGGGCGAGTTCGTCGATGTCCATGCGATACCGTTTGGCTCAGGCGTCAGGTGCGGCGCGCGACCATCCGGCACCGCCGCAACAATACCGCCGGTCGCGGTGGGGCCGCCATCCCCAAAAAAGCGCGTAAGGCGCGGATTAACGAAGGCGTCATCCGCCGCTGCGTCTCAAATAAGATGGCGGATGACGCTGCGCTACTTCGCCCTGCGCGCTGACGACCTCGGGGTTTGCCCGAAAGGAACAAGCTGGCTTGCTGCTGTCTGTGACCAATGACTGCGCCAAGCGACTTCAAATTTCCGGGAATGAGCAAAATTGAACAGTGGAGCTCCCGTCGACTTGCCGCACGATGCTGGTTGGGATTGTGCCCGGCCCGAAGGGCCTCGAGCTCCGCACGCTTGAGTGCAGGAATGCGACCACAGTTTCACAAACACTGTCGCCAAGGACCCGATGAATATGGTCTCGGCCGGCTGGGTCACCGGCGAGTTAAATCCGCCGACCCAAGCGCGGTCACTGGAGCGCGCCTTACGATTGGATATTGCGTTCGGAAGTGAAGAGTAGCGCGGGGGGTGTCCGTTGACCGGGGCAAAGCGGGCTTCTACCCTCTAACATCGTGCTCACGGCCAAAAACGAGCCAAGGGGAACACCTAAAACGAGCCAATGGGAGCACCGGTAACGTGGAGTTGTGGTCCTTGACGCCACCTCAATTCGTGTCCATATGTCGGGCAGTCGACACTTGGCCGAATTGCTGGGCCGCTTTGCCTTGCCCCTGACGGGCGCGCAGACCTTTCTCCAGACATCGATCAACCGACGAAGGTGCCGATCCTTCGGTCTCACGCGCACGGTCAAAAGG
>CAWBQP010000028.1:0-88763 GCA_963790735.1 uncultured Alphaproteobacteria bacterium
GATCAGTGCTGCAGAGCAGGATCGCTTCATCGCTACGGTGGAAAGGCTGGTGTCGCTCAAAACAGGAGAATTGACCGACCTCACTTTTGCAGTCGATCCAAAATTCCTCGGCAGCACATTGACGCATGGAATCTTCGACTGGCGCGACGCCGCCCCGGTTACGACCCAGCGCGCCGCCGGCAATCGATAAGGGAGATTGAGATGACGGACATCAAGCCCGCCCCAAGAAGTCGGTCGCGCTATCAGGCGTGATCGCCGGCGATACTGCGCTGTGCACGGTCGGCCGCACCGGAAATGACCTGCATTATCGCGGCTATGACATTCTCGATGTCGCCGAAACCTGCGAATTCGAGGAGATCGCGTATCTCCTGGTTCACGGCAGCCTGCCCACTTTGTCCGAGCTCAGAAACTACAAGGCCAAGCTGAAGGCGCTGCGCGGACTGCCGCTCGCGGTGTTGCAGACGCTGGAATTGCTGCCCGCCGCCGCACATCCGATGGATGTCCTCCGAAGCGGCGTCTCCGCGCTCGGCTGCATCCTGCCGGAGGCCCATGATCACAACCAGCCAGGTGCGCGCGATATTGCCGACCGGCTGATGGCCTCGCTTGGATCGATGCTGCTGTACTGGCACCATTACGCCCACCACGGCCGCCGGATCGACGTCGAAACCGACGACAATTCGATCGGCTCGCACTTCCTGCATCTGCTCCATGGCAGGAAGCCGTCGCCATCGCACGAGCGCGCGATGCATACCTCGCTGATCCTCTATGCGGAGCACGAATACAACGCCTCGACGTTCACCGCGCGCTCGATTGCAGGCACCGGCTCGGATCTCTATTCCGCGATCACCGGCGCGATCGGCGCGCTGCGCGGGCCGAAGCATGGCGGCGCCAACGAGATCGCGTTCGAAGTGCAGAAGCGATACGCCGACACGGAAGAGGCGGAGACCGATATCCGCCGACGCGTCGCGGCCAGGGAGGTCGTCATCGGCTTCGGTCATCCGGTCTACACGATCGCGGACCCGCGCAACAAGGTGATCAAGGAAGTCGCGCGGCGCCTCAGCATTGAAAGCGAAAGCACCCGCATGTTCGAAATCGCCGACCGGATCGAGGCGGTCATGGCCGACGCCAAGAAGATGTTCGCCAATCTCGACTGGTTCAGCGCGGTCTCCTACCACGCGATGGGAGTGCCGACCGCAATGTTCACGCCGCTGTTCGTGATATCGAGGACGTCCGGATGGGCGGCGCATGTGATGGAACAGCGCATCAACAACAAGATCATTCGCCCGGCTGCGAATTATATCGGCCCGGAGAATCTGAAGTTCGTGCCGCTGCATGAGCGTGGCAAAGCCGCCGTCGCCCCGCGCGCCGCGTAAGGAGGCAACCATGGTATATCTCATCGGTGCCGACGTAGCCGACAAGCCGGCCGGGGCTCGCTTCCGCGATCTCCTGGACAGACCGGGCATTCTCCAGATGCCGGGCACGCATAACGGAATGGCCGCGCTGCAGGCCCGGGACGCCGGCTTTTCCGCGCTCTATCTGTCGGGCGCGGCGATGACGGCTTCGATGGGCCTGCCGGATCTCGGCATCATCACCATCGAGGAAGTCGCCTTCTTCATCCGTCAGGTGGCGCGCGCCAGCGGCCTGCCGGTGCTGGTCGATGGCGACACCGGCTATGGCGAAGCGCTCAATGTCATGAACATGGTGCGCACCTTCGAGGACGCCGGTGCTGCGGCCGTTCACATCGAGGACCAACTGCTTCCGAAAAAATGCGGCCATCTCAACGACAAGAAGCTGGCGGACGCGCACGACATGGCGGCCAAGGTCGCCGCTGCCGCCAAGGCGCGGCGTCATCTCTATCTGATCGCGAGAACCGATGCCGCGGCGAGCGAGGGGATGGACGGCGCGGTAGCGCGCGCCAAACTCTATCTGGAAGCGGGAGCGGACGCGATCTTCCCGGAAGCGATGATTTCGCGCGAGATGTTCGAGGAATTCGCCAGGCGCGTTCCCGGCGTTCCGCTGCTGGCGAACATGACGGAGTTCGGCAAGACGCCGTTCTTCACCGCGTCCGAGTTCGAGGCGATGGGCTATCGCATGGTGATCTGGCCGGTGTCGTCGCTCCGCGTCGCCAACAAGGCCCAGCAGACTCTGTTCGCCACCCTCAAACGCGACGGCAGCACCTGCAAGATGCTCGACCAGATGCAGACGCGCGCCGAGCTTTACGCAACGATCGGGCTGCACGATTACGAGGCGCTCGACGCCTCCATCGTCAGAACCATCGTGCCCGCAGGCATGCCGCAGAAATGAACGGTTCCGCTATCTCGCTGGCCGAAATGGAATTCATTGAAAAGGCGATACGGAGGGCGCCACCCGATCTCATATTGACTGGGATCGCCGTTGACCTTAACTGAACCCGTCGTGGTTCTTCGGGCTCGTTCGGCCCGAAGCTAAGAGGGAAGCCGGTGCAAAGCCGGAGCTGCCCCCGCAACTGTAAGCGGCGAGCCGCTGTCCAACAAAGTCACTGAGACCTTGCGTGGTTTCGGGAAGGCCGGACAGCAGCATTGACCCGTGAGCCAGGAGACCTGCCTCGACAACATACACGTCCTCGGGCGGGGTGTCCCGGTGGTGCGGTTGCGATTCCGCGCGCTTTACGCTGCCCGGAATCCAGACGTGTCACTTCGGCCTTTGCCCCCAACTTTTGGGGTTAAGCCAATGTCTTCTACATCGTCATCTTCCACACTCCTCACTTCCCGTCGCCTCGCTCGGCACGCCGCGCATCGGCCCGCGTCGCGAACTGAAGTTCGCGCTGGAGAGTTTCTGGTCCGGCGGGTCGGACGAGAAAGCGCTGATCGAAACCGGCGCCGGCCTTCGCGCCGCCAACTGGGCGCGCCAGAAAAAACTCGGCGTCACCGTGATCCCGTCGAACGATTTCTCGTTCTACGATCAGGTGCTCGACACCGCGGTAATGGTGGGCGCGATTCCGGCGATCTATGGCTGGAATAGCGGCCCGGTTCCGCTGGCGACCTATTTTGCGATGGCCCGCGGCGCGCAAGGCGAATCCCATGCCGCGGACTGTGGCCACGCCCACCATGGAAATGGCCCGGCGCACGGCGTGCCCGCGCTCGAAATGACGAAATGGTTCGACACCAACTACCACTACATGGTGCCCGAGCTGACCAAGGATCAGAAGTTCACCCTGGCTTCGCGCAAGCCGATCGAGGAATACGAGGAAGCCAGGGCGCTCGGCTATCAGACCCGCCCGGTACTGGTCGGTCCGGTCACGTTCCTCAAGCTCGCCAAGAGCAAGGATGCCGGCTTCAATCCGTTGTCGCTGCTCGAGCGGCTGCTGCCGGTTTACATCGAAGTCCTCCGCGAGCTGGCGCATCGCGGCGCGGAATGGGTGCAGATCGATGAGCCCTGCCTGGTGCTCGACCTCGATGCCGTCGGGCAGCAGGCGTTGCATCATGCCTATGCCGAAATCGCCAAGGCGGTGCCGCAGATCAAGATCATGCTGGCGACCTATTTCGGTGGACTGGGTGGCAATCGCGACACCGCGCTGGCGCTCCCCGTCGCAGGCCTGCATCTCGATCTCGTCCGCGCGCCGGACCAGCTCGACGACCTCGTCAACTTCCCCAAAGACCGCGTGCTGTCGCTCGGCGTCATCGACGGACGAAACATCTGGCGTGCGGATCTGAGCCGGATCCTCGACCGGCTCGAACCAATTATCGCCAAACTCGGCAAGGATCGCATCCAGATCGCGCCGTCGTGCTCGCTGCTGCATGTCCCGATCGATCTGGCGCTGGAGACCGCGCTCGATCCCGACGTCAAGAGTTGGCTGGCGTTCTCGGTGCAGAAGCTCGGCGAACTGGCCACGCTGGCAACGGCGCTCGCGGGCCAGCGCAGCGACGCCGACGCCAGCCTGAAGGCGTCGGACAAGGCAGCAAGTGCCCGCAAGGCTTCGCCGCGGATTCACGATGCCAAGGTGGCGACGCGCGTCGCCGCTATCGATGAGGCGATGCGAAGTCGCGCCGGCGCGTTCGTCGAGCGCACCGCCGTTCAACGCGAGCGCTTCAACCTGCCCGCCTTCCCGACCACGACCATCGGCTCGTTCCCGCAAACGGCGGACGTGCGGAACGCGCGCGCCGCGCATGCCAAGGGCACGCTTACCGATCAGGCCTACAAGCTGTTCCTGCAGGACCAGACCGCCCGCACGGTGCACTGGCAGGAAAGCATCGGCCTCGACGTCCTCGTGCATGGCGAATTCGAACGCAACGACATGGTGCAGTATTTCGGCGAACAGCTCGCCGGCTTCGCCTTCACCGCCAACGGCTGGGTGCAATCCTACGGATCGCGCTACGTCCGCCCGCCGGTGCTGTTCGGCGATGTTTCGCGCCCGAAGCCGATGACGGTCGAATGGTGGCAATACGCCCAGTCGCTGACGAAAAAGCCGATGAAGGCGATGCTGACCGGCCCCGTCACCATCCTGAACTGGTCGTTCGTTCGCGACGACATCCCGCGCAGCGAGGCCTGCCGGCAGATCGCGCTTGCGATCCGCGACGAGGTCTCCGACCTCGAGGCTGCCGGCGCCGGCATGATCCAGATCGACGAGGCGGCGCTGCGGGAGGGCCTGCCGCTGCGCAAGTCCGAATGGAAAGCCTATCTGGACTGGGCCGTCGATGCCTTCCGCCTCTGTTCGTCCGGCGTGCGCGACGAGACGCAGATCCACACCCATATGTGCTACTCGGAGTTCAACGACATCATCGACGCGATCGGCGCCATGGATGCCGATGTCATCTCGATCGAAACTTCGCGCTCGAAGATGGAGTTGCTCGATGCCTTCAGGAACTACCGCTACCCCAACGAAATCGGCCCCGGCGTCTACGACATCCATTCCCCGCGCGTGCCCGAGATCGGCGAGATGACCGACCTGCTAACCCTCGCCCGGCGGCGGCTTTCCGATACGCAACTCTGGATCAATCCGGATTGCGGCCTGAAGACCCGCAAATGGGCGGAAGTACAGCCCGCGCTGGTCAACATGGTCGCTGCCGCCCGCGAACTCCGCGCGTCGGCGTAAGCCAGCTCGCCTGCCCCGTCCCTCACCGCACCGACAAGGATCATCCATGCGCTTCTGGATCGAATGCACGAGGTTTGAGACGGGGCAGGCCATTCACATCAATATCGCGCTGGTCGGCAGCATGTGGCGCGAAGGCGAGCGCACCGTGCTCGCCTTCGTCGGCGGCGAGGCGCAAAAGATCGAGGTCGGCGAGACGCCGGAGCGGATCATGGCCATGCATCTTGGCACCGCAGCGGCGGAGCGCGATGACGCTGATGCCGGCCGATGGCGAAGCGAAGCCGTCCGATCTCCGCAAGATCGGAGCGCATCCGGATTACTGGTATCCGGTCGCGTGGTCGCGCGAGGTGACCGCGGGGAAGACATTCGCCACCCAATTTGCCGGCGAGCCGATCGTGCTGGTGCGGCCGGCGGGCGGAACGCTGTTCGCCCTGGAAGACCGCTGCGCGCACCGGCAGGTCCCGTTGTCGAAGGGGACGGTCGACGGCTGCACCATCCGGTGCTGCTATCACGGCTGGCGCTACGATGCGTCGGGGGCTTGCGTCGATGTTCCCTATCTCGGCAAGGGCAAGCTGCCGAACGGCGTGCGCCACTATCCCTGCTTCGAGCGCGATGGGTTGATCTTCGTCTGGCCGGGCCAGGCGCCCGCGGACGATCCGCCGTTGCGCATCGCCGCCGCGGCCGAGCCCACTTACAAGACCCGTCGATTCGGCCGGCTGGTGCGATGCCATTACAGCTTCATGCATGAGAACCTGATGGACATGAACCATCAGTTCCTGCATCGCCGCACCACCGGCAAGGTGGTGCCGCGCTATCTGGGCAGCCGCGACGGCGACGGCTGGATGGAAGTCGATTACAGCTTTGCGCGCCCCGGCGAAAAGCCGCCGCTCGGCGAAGCCGTCATCGTCGGCGGCCTGCGCGGCCGCGCCGAGATGGCGCGCGACCTGATGACGGTCCGCACCGAATATCCGTACCAGAGCTTGCGGATGTGGACGCGGGGCGATGACCCCGTGTTGAGCGTGTGGCTGGGTTACACGCCCGTCGATGCCGCGCAGCGCACGAACCGTGCCTTCGTGGTCCTGTCGGTGCGCCGGCCGAGACTTCCCGGCGCGCTCGATCTGGTATGGCCGATACTGGCCTGGTTCACCGATCGCGTCTTTGCGGAGGATTGCGAGATCGTCGAGATGGAACAGGTCGCCTATGACGCGCAGGGCGCCGACTGGAATCAGGAGGTGTTTCCGCCGATCCGCAAGCTGCGCCAGCTATTGAGGGAATGCGGGGTGCCGCCCGATCGCCATTGGCGCTCGACACAATCCGGACCACAGGCGGGTGGCGAGCAGCGAATAGCGACCGCAACGCGCACAAAAAAACGCGGCGTTGCCGCCGCGTTTTCGATGTTCGGATAGGCCTTGCTTACGCCTGCGGCTGCGGCTCCAGGCCGGGATCCGGATCGGGGCGCGGGCGCGGCTTGCCGGCGGGCGGCACGGCGGAGGCGCGCGGCGTGCTCGGCTCCAGCACCGACTCGCGGTTGGGCTTCTTGCCGTTGAGCAGGTCCTGAATCTCGTCACCGCTCAGCGTCTCGAACTCGAGCAGGCCCTTTGCCAGGGTTTCGAGGTCTTGGCGCTTCTCGGTGAGGATTCGCGTGGCTTCGTTGTAGCCCTCTTCGACAAAGCGCCGGATCTCGGTGTCAATCTTCTGAACCGTCGCTTCCGATGCGTTCTGGGTGCGGGATACCGACATGCCCAGAAACACCTCGTCCTGGTTTTCGCCGTAGGACACGGTGCCAAGGGCTTCGGACAGACCCCAGCGCGTTACCATCATGCGCGCCAGTCGCGTTGCCTGCTCGATATCGGAAGAGGCGCCGGACGTAACCTTCTCCTTGCCGAAGATCAGCTCTTCGGCGACACGGCCACCCATCATGATCGCCAGCCGCGACGTCATCTGCTCGAGCGACATCGACAGCTTGTCGCGCTCGGGCAGCTGCATCACCATGCCGAGCGCGCGTCCGCGCGGGATGATCGTGGCCTTGTGGATCGGATCGGTCGCGACGACGTTGAGGCCGACGATGGCGTGGCCGCCCTCGTGATAGGCCGTCAGCAGCTTCTCTTCCTCGGTCATGACGAGCGACTTGCGCTCGGCGCCCATCATCACCTTGTCTTTGGCTTCCTCGAACTCGGCCTGCGTCACCATCCGCTTGTTACGGCGGGCGGCGGTCAGCGCCGCCTCGTTGACGAGGTTCATCAGGTCGGCGCCGGAGAAGCCCGGCGTGCCGCGCGCGATGGTCTTGAGGTTGATATCCGGCGCCAGCGGCACCTTGCGAACGTGAACTTTCAGGATCTGCTCGCGGCCGACGACGTCCGGATTCGGCACCACGACCTGACGGTCGAAGCGGCCGGGACGCAGCAGCGCGGGATCGAGCACGTCGGGACGGTTGGTCGCCGCGATCAGGATCACGCCTTCATTGGCCTCGAAGCCGTCCATCTCGACCAGCAACTGGTTGAGCGTCTGTTCGCGCTCGTCATTGCCGCCGCCCAAACCTGCGCCGCGATGACGGCCGACCGCATCGATTTCGTCGATGAAGATGATGCAGGGTGCATTCTTCTTGGCCTGCTCGAACATGTCACGGACGCGGGAAGCGCCGACGCCGACGAACATTTCGACGAAGTCCGAACCCGAGATCGTGAAGAACGGCACGTTGGCTTCACCCGCGACCGCACGCGCGATCAGGGTCTTGCCGGTGCCGGGAGGGCCGACCAGGAGCACGCCGCGCGGAATCCGTCCGCCGAGGCGCTGGAATTTGCCGGGATCACGCAGGAACTCGACGATCTCCTGCAGGTCCTGCTTGGCCTCGTCGACACCTGCGACGTCCTCGAAGGTGACGCGGCCATGGGCCTCCGTCAGCATCTTGGCGCGCGACTTGCCAAAGCCCATCGCCTTGCCGGCGCCGCCCTGCATCTGCCGCGACAGGAAGATCCACACGCCGATCAGCGCGATGAAGGGCAGCCAGGAGACGAGCAGCGACACGAACCACGGCACGTTGTCGCCGGGCGGCTTCGCGGTAATCTGAACCTTGCCGTCATAGAGGCGCTTCACCAGCGTCGGATCGTTCGGCGCATAGGTCTGGAACGAGGAGCCGTTGGTGAAGGTGCCGTGGATATCCGGCCCCTGGATCACGACGTCGCGAACCCGGTTCTGGTCGACCTCGCTCAACAGCTGCGAAAACGTGATGTCCTGGGAGGCCGTGCGCTGACCCGGATTCTGGAAGAGCGTGAACAATGCCAACAGCAGCAATACGATGATGACCCAGAGGGCGAAGTTGCGCAGATTGGCGTTCATTGATCTTCCTTCGTGGTCGCGCGGATCGCGGCCCTATGTCCTTGGCAGTAACCCTAGAGCATTCCTTGGGTAGTGAGGCGAGAATCCCCGGTCCACTGCACCCAATCTAGGTGGCGCCCGGGTCGATGCCAAGGGAACCACACGGGACTATTTAACGCATCTTAACGCGATTCCCGGTCAAAAAATGACGCAAAATCCGGGGTTTTTCCGAGGTGGTTAAGGCTCTTCGTGCCGATATCGCTGATATTGCGGTATGGGAGCGCTTCTCACGCCCGGTTGCCCCTCCGCGGCGGTGCTGGATCGACATGAATACGCCCCTCCGTCAGGCAGATCGCCGCCCCGGCCAGCGTCTGCTTCAGCCTTCCCTGCCTCTCGCCCTTGGCAATGGCCAGGTCCAGCACCGCCAGCAGCGCTTCGACCTTGCCGAGTTCCGCCGGCCCTTCGTGACCGGCCCGGTCAATCGCGCGCTTGAGCAGCCGAAGCCGGATTTCCTCGGGCAGACCGGCAAAGGCGCCAGCGTCGAATCCGAAGCGCGAGGCATCATCGCGATCTCGCAAGGCGAGATAGCGCTCGGCGCCGTCGGCCAGCACTTCGATCGCGGCATTCGCCCGCGCCAGCCTTGTCGCCAGCCGCGCCAAATTTCGGCTGTCGCCGCCCTCCTCGACCAGCGCAGGCATCAACGCGCGCAGCCGCGGCCGCGTGAAGCTCATGTCGCGGTTGGTGGGATCGTCGGCAAAGGCGATCTTCGCCTTGCCCAGCGTCGCAACGAGCCGGGATTTCGGAACGTCGAGCAACGGCCGCGCCAGCCACACGCCCTCGCGCTCGCTCTCGCGCGCCATCGCGGCGAGACCGGCGATGCCGCTGCCGCGCAATATCCGCATCAACAGCGTCTCGGCCTGGTCGTCGCGGGTATGCGCGGTAAGGATGTGCGTGGCGCCGCTCGCCCGCGCGGCTTTCGCCAGCAGGCGATAGCGCGCCGCGCGGGCTGCGGCCGGCAAGCCGGCCTTCGGCTTGGCTCCGGTCCAGCGCAGCGTGCGATGGGGCATATCGAGCGTATGTGCGAGGCGCTTGACGTCGCGCGCCTCGCGCGCGGCCTCGGCCCGCAAGCCGTGGTCGACGGTGACGGCGATCAATTGCGGCCCGCGCGAAAGCGCGCGGCGCCAGCGGGCGGCAAGCCACATCAGGGCAAGGGAATCGGGACCACCGGATACCGCCAGCACGAGCGCAGGCGCGGCCTTCCACTGTGCGAACAGATCCTTCGCTTGCGGTACCGAGATCGGGGACTGGTCAGGATCGGGCATGGCTCGGCCGGCGCAATGGGAACGCCTATGTTTGGAGCCATCCGCCGATGATCGCAAGGCGGTGGCAACCCCAGCAACCGCTGCGTGAGACCAGTTCCGATTGAGCCGGAGCACTGCCTAGCCCCCACACGGCTTAGTTTAGGAACGAAGCACAGAACGGGCCGTTCGGAACTCATCATCCCAACCTTCGAGGCCATCCCATGTATCACCACGTCAAGAAACTGATGTTCACCGTTCGCGTCGATGAACCCGACCCGCGCTTTGGCAACATGCTCCTTGAGCAGTTCGGCGGCGCCAATGGCGAACTGGCAGCCGCCATGCAGTACTCAATCCAGGGGCTCAACTGCGAAGATCCGGACCGCAAGGACCTCCTGATGGACATCGGCACCGAGGAACTCAGCCATCTTGAAATCGTCGGCACGCTGGCGCGCATGCACCTCAAGCCGATGAAGTTCGACCGCCAGGCGGCCGAAGCCGATCCGCTCATCGCGATTGCCGGTGGCGGCGGGGTTAACCTTTTCAATTCGCAAGGCAATGCCTGGACGGCCGATTACCTGAAGATCACCGGCGAACTCGACGTCGACCTGCGCAGCAACATCGCGGCCGAAGCGCGGGCCAAGATCGTCTACGAGCGGCTGATCAATTTCTGCGACGACGCCGGCACCAAGGACGCCCTGCAGTTCCTGATGACCCGGGAAATCACCCACATGAAGGCGTTCTCGCTGGCGCTTGAAAGCATGAGCAAGCCCGCCTTCAGCATCGGCCGCATCGCACCCACGCCGGGATTGGTCGACCAGTTCTTCAATGATTCCACCGGAACCGGTGAACATGGCGAGATCGACACCCGTGGGCCCTGGAACGAGGGCAACGGCTGGGTATTCACGGAATCACCGGCCATTCAGGCTGAACCAGGCGCGGCCAGCGCCATCGTCACGGAAAGCTCGTCGCCGGCCGACGAGGCTGGCCTGAACGATCTGTTGATCGATGAACTCCGCGACATCCTGCATGCGGAAAAGCAACTGACCAAGGCGCTGCCGAAAATGGCCGAGGCGGCGCGCTTCGATCAGCTGCGCGAGCTGTTCGAGCAGCATCTGGTCGAGACCGAAAACCAGGTCGAGCGCATCAACGAATGCTTCGACCTGCTCGGCAAGACAGCCCGCGCGAAACCCTGCAAGGGCATGATGGGGCTGGTCGAGGAAGGCCAGGAGGTCATGGCCGAAGGCGAGGAAAAGGAAGACGCCGCGGCCGACCTTGCGCTGATCGGTGCAGCCCAACGCGTGGAGCACTACGAGATCTCGGCCTACACCACGGCGAAGAACCTCGCCCAGCAACTGCGCCACAGCGCGGTCGTCGCCCTGTTGTCGAAGTCGCTGGCCGAAGAAGAGAATTCGGATCAGCTTCTCAACCAGGTGGCGCGATCGCTGATGTCGGTGGCAAGGATGCCGGCTGCGATCGAGCAGGCCTAATAGATCGATGGGATAGGCTCTTGCGGTCCACCGTGGGCCGCAAGAGCAATCAGCGCCAATCGCAGACGCGGCGGATCAGCACTTAACCCGCTTCTGCTCACGATCGACGGCGGTTTTGACGCCGGCGGATGCGCGCGGATATTTCCGCGTCACTTCGCCGAGCGCGGCGCAGGCGGCTTCCTTTTCCTTCAGCGCCGCCAGCGACTGGCCGAGCCGCAGCAAGGCGTCGGGCGCCTTGCCCGACTTGTCGAACTTGGTGGTCACGCCGAGGAATGCTTCGGCGGCATCGCGATATTGCTGGCGCTGGAAGTAGCTTTCGCCGAGCCAGTATTGCGAGTCCGCGATCAGCGGATCGCTCGGATATTTCTGGGCAAAGTTCTTCATCGTCTCTTCGGCCAGCGCATAATCCTTGCGCTGCATGTAGCCGATGCCGAGATCGAATTCGTCCTTCGACGTGGCCGAGGGCGGCAAGCGTGGTCAGCGCGGCGCTGGCGCCGGGCCCGGGGCCGCGCGGTGGCGGTGCGGCTGCAGCGGGCGGCGGCAAGGCGCCACCGGGATCGCGCGGACCGCCGAGATTGAGCGGTTCGCCCGGACCGCGCCCGCCCGGACGCGCCGGCCGCCGCTTCGCTCGGCATCGGCATCTGGCCGCCGCCGAGCGCGCGCGGCGCGCCCGGGGCGTTGGGATTCTGGTTCGGGTCGAAGGCATCGCCGCGGCGGCGGCCGCCGGCCTGCGGGGCTGCCGGGTCCTGCACGATCGGCGCGGGCGAGGCGATCTGCGGCTGCTGGTCGTAGCCGGGTTGGGCCTGCGGATAGCCTTGCTGCTGGCGCGCGCCCTGCTGCGGATAGCCCCTGTTGCCCCTGCGGCGGACCGGGCTGAACCGCGGGCGGAGCCGCGGCCACGCTGGGCTGCGCCATCGGCGGCTGGCCACCTGGCGCCGGCGGCGCGGCGCCGAGCTGGCGCAGCCGATCTTCGAGCTGGCGGTTGCGGAATTGCAACTCCTCGTTCTGGCCGGTCAGTTGCCGGAGCTGGCTTTCCAGCCGCTGGATCCGCATTTCCAGATCGGCGTCGTCAGACTGCGCCTGGCCTTGCGGGGAGCCTTGCTGAGAACGCTCCCACGGGAACGTGATCTGTGCGGACGAGGTCTGCGTAGACAAGCCCAGCATCGCGGCGATCGCCGCAGCACCGGCAGCATTGAGGAATCTGGATGACATTTTTCCCTGACGACGAAATCACGTGTCAAACGAAAGCAGAACACATTGAGAGAGCGAGTACGCCAGAATTGTGACTGGCATTTCCGATTCGGTTCGCGGAATTCCGGTATGGTTTAGTATCTGCTTCAAGACAAGCCGCCCGGTCCGGCGGGCCGTTCACAAATCGAGGGAGACCCGCTCATGCACGTGTCTGTGAACGGGGTCCGGCTGTTCTTCGATGTCGAGGGCGCGAAACTGGTGCCCGACGGCCCGGTGATGCGGGAAAAGCCTGTCCTGCTGATGCTGCATGGCGGCCCCGGCTTCGACCACTCCATCTACCGGCCGGCCTACTCTGCCCTGGCCGACATCGCCCAGATCATCTACCTCGACCATCGCGGCAACGGCCGCAGCGAGGATGGCCCGCAGCAAAACTGGAATCTCACCCAGTGGGGCGACGACGTGCGCGCCTTCTGCGACGCGCTCGGCATCGTCGATCCAATCGTGCTCGGCGCGTCGTTCGGCGGCATGGTTGCGCTGGCGTACGCCACCCGCCATCCCGCGCACCCCTCGAAGCTTGTACTGATCAGCACCGAAGCCGCCGGCGGTTCCTATCGGGAGCGCCGCGTGGCGCTGTTCGAGCGCTTCGGCGGCCCGGAAGTCGGCGCACTGGCGCGCCGCCGGTTTTTGCAGCCCGAGGCCCCTTTAGACCAAGAGGCGCGTGACGCGTGGAGGCAGCTTGCCCTGCCGGTCTATACGCGCATTCCTCGGGACCCGGACATGGCGCGCCGTGCGATCAACCGTCCGGAGGTGGCGCTGCATTGGTTCGCCAAACCGGGTGGCGAGAGCGAAACGTTCAACATGTTTCCGGACCTTGGCCGGATCCAGTGTCCGACCCTGGTGATCGGCGGCGAAGACGATCCGATGCACCCGATCGAAAGCCAGGCCGACATCGCTGCCGCCCTGCCGCCGCACCTTGTGCAGTTCGAACGGTTCGCGGATTGCGGGCACGGCGTGGTGCCCGACGCGCCTGAACGGGCGATGGCGCTGCTCCGGGAATTCATCCTGAGGCGCTAGATTAACTTCTTGCCGCGCGCTTCTTAACGAAAGCCGGCATCCACTTGGTTCAAATACTTAAAATGCAGTTAAACCGGCGTCTGAAGACGCCGGTTTTGAAACTCTGCGAAAGCCCGGATGCTCAGGCGCCGGCGTTCAACACCGTGACGGCGCGGCGGTTCTGCGACCAGCAGGAGATGTCGTTACAGACCGCGACCGGGCGCTCCTTGCCGTAGGAGATCGTGCGCATGCGGTTCGCATCGATGCCGCGGGAGGCGAGATAGCTGCGCACCGACTGGGCGCGGCGTGCGCCGAGCGCGATGTTGTATTCGCGGGTGCCGCGCTCGTCCGCATGGCCTTCGATGGTGAAGGAATAGCGGTTGTAGGTCTGCAGCCACTGCGCCTGCTTCTCCAGCGTGGCGATCGCCTGCGGGCTCAGTTCGGTCTGGTCGCTCTCGAAGAACACGCGGTCGCCGACATTGACCACGAAATCCTGCTGGCTGCCCGGGGTTGCCGCGCTCGCCATCGCGCCATCGGCGCCGACGTTGTTCTTGGCGCAGGCGCCCATCGACAGCGCCACCGCGACCACAGCCGCCAGCTTCCATCCCTGGAGGATACGCATCTGATATTTCATTCCGGAGCCTCCACGCTCACGTTTTTCGACTGTTATCCGGTCTACAGGTCGATGGTTAAGCGAACGTTCCGTCAACCTTGATGGAACCTTGCCGGACCCGATCAAATGCCGACAAACCGTGAAAAGCGACCGCGATAGTTAATGGTTTGTAAATGTGGCGCGATGGTGAAGGCAAGTGCGCAAAGGCCGAAATCACCGGATTTGGGCGTCCGACATGGGCAAAAGGGCCGCCCGCGGACGGATATCGAGCCGTGGCGGGGAGAATGCCCCGGACGCGGGCTGGCCCGACCTGGAGCCGCCGCGGTTTTGGCCGGTTCAGGAACTCGAGACGATCGAGGCGCGCTCGAAGGAGGTGACAACCCCGCGCGGCGAAAGCATGCCGCTCGCCGGAGCGCTGGAACAGCATCCGGCGCTCGAAAGCGCTCGAACGCATGAACGGGAAGCGCTGGAATACCCGGTCGCGAATCTCGCGATAGTCGGCGGCCATCAGCCCGACCGGCTTGATCAGGCCGGGAAACAATTTCGGCTCGCCCAGCGGTTTCTGCAGGAACACCTTGCGATAGAAAGCCCGATGCTCGGGGCGGACGTTGGCAAGGCCGATATCGGCGTCGAAATGGCCGCAGGCGACATAGCCCAGCCGCACCGTGACGTAAGGCAGTTCGGGGAACACCCGGGCCTTGTCCGGATCGGCCACAAACCGCGTGGGATCGATGATGATTTTGCCGCGATCCAGTTCCGGGTGCAGAATATCGGCAAACATTTCCGACGACGGCGACCCGCGCCACTCGCCGCGGAGAACGCTGATGCGGATCGAGCTGTAGAGCTCGTCGCGATAGTAGACGCCGAAGATGAAATTGTTCGGCTCGTCATCGTATCGGTCGGTAACGCGCTGGGACTCGGACGGCAGGATCGCGCCCTCGCGCAGGTAGGCACGGTATCTCAGACGGTAGATCTCGTCCTTCTCCTCGGGAGTCTCTGCGAGGCGGTAATCCACGAATTCGAGGGGGTCTGAGCTTCGTTCAGGAAATAACGCGGTTACTTTAGCGGCGGATCTCATTCATTACTCCCAGCTCCGCCAACAACTTCCGCGGGCACGCCAAAAGATTAACATCTTCTTAACGGCCGTGCAAAGGGATCACAATCTTAGGGTTAAGAGCCGCCCCCGTATTTTCACGGGGATCAGGCGATGGACCGCGAGGGAAGCGGGACCAACTGCCCCTCCGCCGGACGGCGGCCATGCGAGGCATTCAGCAACTGGCGAACCCGCACCGCAGGCACCGGCGGGCTGAACAGATAGCCTTGCGCCTCGGTTACCGCGCCATCGGCGCTGATCAGCTCGAGCTGCTCGTTGGTCTCGATGCCCTCCACCACCACCGACATCCCGAGATCGGCCGACAGCCGCGCCACGCCGCGCAGCAGCGTCAGCGGACGGTCGCTGTCGATCCCTTCCAGGAAGGAGCGGTCGATCTTGACCTTCTGCAGCGGGAAGTTGTGCAGATAGCTGAGGCTCGAATAGCCGGTGCCGAAATCGTCGAGCGATATCCGCACGCCGAGCGAATGCAGTTGCGACAGCACATCGTGCGTCAGCTGCGTGTTGCGCAGCAGCGAGGATTCGGTGATCTCGATTTCGAGCCGGTTCGCCGCCAGGCCGGAGACCTCGAGCGCGTAGCGGACTTCGCTCAGCACGTCGCGCTGATGGAACTGCTGCGGCGAGAAGTTGACCGCGACGCTGACGCCTTCGGGCCATTTCATGCATTCCATGCAGGCCTTGCGCAAAATCCAGCGGCCGAGATCGACGATCAGGCCCATGTCCTCGGCGACCGGAATGATATCGGTCGGCGAAACCGTGCCGCGAACCGGATGATTCCAGCGCAACAGCGCCTCGCAGGTGGATATCCGTCCCGACTTGAGATTGACCAGCGGCTGGAAGAACAGCTCGAACTCCTCGTTGGCCAGCGCCTTGCGCAGGTCCAGTTCGAGGATGCGGCGGGCTTCGACGACCTGCGCCATCTCCTCCCGGAAGAAGCAGAAGGTGCCGCGGCCGTCGGCCTTGGCGCGGTACAGCGCCATGTCGGCGTTCTTCAACAGCGTATCGGCGCTGACGCCGCGCGAGGTCATGGCGATGCCGACGCTGGCGCCGATCTCGACCAGATGATTGTCGATCTTGTAACGCTCGCTCAGGCGATCGACGATGCGCCGGGCAAGACCCGCGGCGTCGTCGGCGGAATGGATGTTCTGCTGGAACACCACGAACTCGTCGCCGCCGAACCGCGCCACGAAATCCTCGGGCCGCAGCATCTCGCGCAACCGTTCGGCCACCGCGCACAGCAACTGATCGCCGCAGGGATGGCCGAGCGTGTCGTTGACCTGCTTGAACTGGTCGAGGTCGACGAACAGCAGCGCCGACAATTGTTCGGCGCCCTGCTGGGCCGCCAGAAGCTGTCCGATCTCGTCGCGGAAATTGACCCGGTTGGGCAGTTCGGTCAGTTCGTCATAACGCGCCAGATGGCTGATCCTGGCTTCCGCATCCTTGCGCTCGGTGATGTCCTCCACCAGCATGACGGTGCCGCCGCCGGCCATCGGCTGGAACGTCCAGGACAGCGACCGGTTCTTGCTGATGTCCGGATCGGTCGTGATGATGTCGCTGGCGCGGGAGTGTTCGACTTCCTGCAGAATGAGCCTGGCGCTCGCCTCCGACATCGTTCCGGCTGCGACGCAGGCCGCGCAGATGTCCGATACGTCGGCGCCACGCTGCACGAAGTCGTCGGACAGGTTCATCATCTTGCTGAAGCGATTATTCATGACCGCGAGGCGGCCGTCGGCGCGAAACATCGCCAGGCCATGCGGCATGTTGTTGAGCGCGGTGTCGAACTGACTGGCAAGCGCCGCCTCGCGCTCGCGCGCGATCAGGGCGTGGACGAAAATTTTCTGCAGGCTGGTCGAGATGTGCTTCAGGGAGAAGAAAAACAGCACGTTCAGCAGGGCCATGCCGATGTAGAAGGGGCTGCCATCGGCGGCCAGCGCCACCGTCAGCGGGCCGCAGGCCAGCAGCATCTGCACATGGAAGATCCACGGCCGGCCGTAGGTGCGGCCGCCGCCGGCAGCCACGTAGCAGAGCGTGACCGAGGTCGCGATCATGTGGGCGACGGCGTCGTCGCTGCCCATCAGCGTGACCAGGCACCACAGCCCGAGGGCTGCGGCATAGAGCATGGCGCCGACCTGGTAGCGCACTTCCCAGCGCGCGACACCGTCGGCCGCCAGGCTGGAACGAACTTTCTGGTACTGCCGCGTGTCGAGCGCGCGCAACGCACCGGTGACGACGAGCAGCGCGACGCACGGCCACAGCAGCACATTGCCGGTCTTCAGCGCCGTCATGATCGCGGCGACGGCGGCGCATAGCGCACCCGCAAACATCGGACCAGGGTCGGTGAACAGCGAATCGATCAGCGCCGCGTAAATCGACGGCGACATCTTCTGATCGGACTCTCCGCTCTGGTTGGCGAGCTGCATCTTCGGGGGCACGCATCCTGTTAGGGTACGTAGTTCTACCCTTCTCAGATGAAGTCTTTCTGAGGGAACATCGTTACCGAGACGTTGCTTTTGTTCGAGGATCGCGAAAAAATTTGCCTGAAAAATCAGCAGGCTAGGCAATGTTTGCCGATTAACGACAATGCCCCGCGCGGTCGGGTTCCATCATGACAACAGCGGCGACCATGCCGGGTCGGAGGCAAAACCGGGCGTTGGTACCCGCAATTCGTTACGACCTGAGATATCGACCGTGTACAGCGAGGGTCCGCCGTTGCCGCCGGGCTCGCGGAAGAACATCACGACCCGGCCGTTCGGCGCAAAGGTCGGCCCTTCATTGTGGAAGCCCGAGGTGAGGATGCGTTCGCCCGATCCGTCGGTCTTCATGATGCCGATCGCGAATTGTCCGCCGCCCTGCTTGGTAAAGGCGATGTAGTCGCCGCGCGGCGACCACACCGGGGTCGAATAGCTGCCCTCGCCGAACGAGATGCGCTGCGCGCCGCCGCCGGTGGCCGGCCATCACGTAGATCTGCGGCTTGCCGCCGCGGTCGGATTCGAAACAGATGCGGCTGCCGTCGGGCGAATAGGACGGCGAGGTGTCGATCGCCGGCGTGTCGGTCAGCCGCGTCGTCGATTTCGAGCGCAGATCCATCACGAACAGGTTCGAGTTGCCGCCCTGCTGCAGGCTCATGATGATGCGCTGGCCATCCGGCGAGAACCGCGGCGAGAACGACATGCCGGGGAAATTGCCGACGATCTCGCGCTGCCCGGTCTCGATGTTGAACAGATAGACGCGCGGATCGCCCTGGCCGAACTCCATATAGGTGATTTCCTGGGTCGACGGCGAGAACCGCGGCGTCAGCACCAGATCGGAGCCCTTGGTCAGGTATCGGACATTGGCGCCGTCCTGATCCATCAGCGCCAGCCGCTTGACGCGGCGCTCCTTGGATCCCGGTCTCGTCGACGAACACGACGCGGCTGTCGAAATAGCCCTTCTCGCTGGTCGCGCGTTCATAGATCTGGTCGGAGATGATGTGGGCGATCCGCCGCCAATATTCCGGCGAGGTCTGGTATTGCTGGCCGGTGAGCTGCTGCTGGGTGTTGACGTCCCAGAGGCGGAATTCGGCTTTCAGACGGCCGTCGCCCTGCCGGGTCATGCGGCCGGTCACCAGGACTGCGCGCCGATCTGCTTCCAGCTCTGGAACTGCGGCGGGTTGTCGGGATTGGTGATGCGCTCGATGAAGGCGGCCTGGATCGATCGGCGCGAACAGCCCGCTGCGCTTGAGGTTGTTGGTGATGACCTGCGCCACGCCGACGCCGACCTCGGCATCGCCGGGCGTGCCTGCGACGAAATTCGGGATCGCGATCGGCTGCGGCGTAAACTCACCTTCGGGAATGGGGATCCGCTTCGGCGCCTGCGCCAATGCGCTGCGAACCGGCGCGGCCGCGACCGTGCCAAGCGCGGCCATTCCAGAAATGATCTGCCGGCGGCTCGGGCGGAACGACATGGCAGGCAATCCATCTTTGTCAGTCATCGCTTCAATCTTACTCATGTGTGATCGCCAATGCGGCGCAGCGCGGTCAGACTTTTTCCTTGAACACCGGCGCGAAATATTTCCATTCTTCATAAAAGGCCGCCGGCAGCTTGTACGGCTGGCATTCGATGATCGCGCGTAACGCGCTCTCCTGATAGACGCGCAGGAAAGGCGTCGCCGGAACGCCTTCCGGGACCGGCGAGCCTTCAAGGGTGCCGTCGCGCTTCAGACGAATGGCAAACGCGACTTCAGGCTTCTGCGATTCGATGCCGCCATACGGCTTCTTCCAGCATCGCTCGACCTGCCGCTGGAACATCGAGCCCCAGGTTGCGGAATTGTCCGCGGCCGTGCCCTTGGCGAGGCCAAGCGCGGCATTGGAATTCAGCGTATCGCCGGTCGTGGCCTGGCGCGTCGGGTCGCGCTTGTCGAGCAGCGCCGCGATCTGCGTCTGATCGAAGTGCCGTTCGACGATCTTCGGCTTCTGCCGGCTCCGGCGGCTTGGCCGCCTGCACCGGCTTCGGCGGCGGCTTCTTCTCTTCCTTCTTGATCGCTTCGGCGATCGGGTCGGGCTTGACCGGATCCGGCTTCTTCTCGGTCGGGCTGTTCTCGGCAGCCTTTGGCGGGTCGGGCTTCTTCTCGACCGGCTTCGGCTCTTCCTTCGGCTTGTTCTCGACGACCTTCGGCGGGTCGGGCTTCTTCTCGACCGGCTTCTCCTCGACCTTGGGCTGCGGCGGCGGTGCGGTCTCGGTTACGACCGGCGGCTTCTCGGTGATCTTGCCGACGGCATCGTCGACCGGCTTGGCTTCGGCGACTTTCTCGGCCAGCGGCTTCGGGTTTTCCTTCTTGCCGGTCTTCATGCCGGCCATGACCTTGGCAAGCTGGTCGGACGAAATCGACATCGACCGGCACCGAATCTTCCGGCGGAACTTCCAGCGCCTTGGTCGAGACAGACACCATCGCCCACCCCAGCACGAGGACGTGCAGGGCGACCGACGCAACCAGTGTCTTGTCGACGTCCTTGACCTTCACTTGAGCTTTCCCGCTCCGCTGTCAGCCGTCGCGCGCCGCTTCATGGCTCAGGAGCCCTGCTCCGGCACGATGACGATATTCGCCTTGAATCCCGCCGTCCGAATATACCCCAATAATTTCATCATATCCGTGTAGCAGACGTCCTTGTCGCCGCGCAGGTATACCACGCTCTCGGCCTCCGACCGGGTCTCCCGGATCGCCTTGATCTTGGGCAGGAGGTCATTGGCCGAAATCAGCGTATCCCCGAGATAGAGCTCGACATTCGAATTGCAGGCCCCGCCGGTGCGCTTGACCGACAACGTCAGCGGCGGCGCGTTGGCCGCGATCGACTTGCCGCCGCTGGCGACCGGCAGATCGATATCGATGGTCGACGTCATCAGGGGCGCCGCCACCATGAAGATGATGAGCAGCACCAGCATCACGTCGACCATCGGCGTGACGTTGATCTCCGCCATCACGGCGGCGCGACGCCGGCCGCGGCGTCCACCGCCGCCGCCCGCCGAACCTGCCATGTTCATCGCCATGATCTTGATCTCACGATGCGCTCGTCATTTGCCGTCCTCACGCCCGCTCGTCGATCTGGCGGGACAGGATGGCGGAAAATTCGTCGGCGAAGCCTTCCAGCCGCTGCGCCTGCCGGTTCACCTCGGACGTGAACTTATTGTAGAAAATGGTCGCCGGGAATGGCGGCGATAAGACCGATAGCGGTCGCAAACAGCGCCTCCGCAATGCCGGGCGCCACCACCGCGAGCGAGGTGTTTTTCGAGGCCGCGATCGACTGGAAGCTCGACATGATGCCCCAGACGGTTCCGAACAGGCCGACGAACGGCCCGGCCGAGCCGACGGTCGCCAGCACCAGCAGCCGTCGTTCCAGCCGCTCGACCTCGCGGGCGATGGAGACGTTCATCACCTTCTCGATCCGCATCTGCAGGCCGGCAAAGGAGCGCGTCTGGCTCTCGAACGAGCGCTTCCACTCGCGCATCGCCGCGACGAAACACGCCGCCATCGATTGCGTCGGTTTGGCCGACAGCGCGCGATAGAGCTCCTCGATCGACTGCCCCGACCAGAACGCCTGCTCGAAGCGGTCCATGGCGCGCTTGGTGCGGCCATAGAGGAAAATCTTGTCGATCGCGATCGCCCAGACCCAGACCGAGCAGGCCAGGAGCCCCAGCATGACGGTCTTCACGACCCAGTGGGCCTGCATGAACAGGGCGATCAGCGATACGTCGGCTGAGACCAACGGCAAGGCTGCCGGAGCCACGTCGGCGGGATTCATGAGCGGTATCCTCTCAACGCAAGTATCCCTATTTCCTCCGGGAGCAAACGGCTGCCGGTTCCACAGCCGCGCGTCGGGCGCGGCGATATGCGCCAGCGCGAAAGCCTCTCTTGGTGTCGCATGGGGGGCCCGCCGAAAGCCGGGTCCTGCTTCCCCTGCCAACATGTCAAAACGAGGGCTATCAGCGCGTCATTCCGTCCCTAACCAGACGCTAAGCTTGGTTAACTTTAGGTTACCAAAGGGGAATCCGACTGCCGGAAATCGAGGCAGGCCGGGCGGTTACGGCGGCTCGGGGTCGGGTTCCACGAGCCTGGTATGCCACGGTGGGGCCTCGCCCTTCGAGACGGCCGCTTGGAGGCCCCATCCTTTCCGCGTCATGCCGTCCCGTAGGATGGGTGGAGCGAAGCGATACCTCAGTGCCAGTGTTCGTGAGCGATGGGTTTCGCTTCGCTCTACCCATCCTACGCAGATACGACTTCGCGATCTCGCGGCGCATTGCGCCCGAGGTTTGCATCTTCGTTTGTCCCTCCGGAACTTAGAGGGCGCAGGGAAGACCGGGTGCTTGCTGCACCCGCGGTCTCGCGTGCGATTTGCGCAAACAAAACGGCACACGAGCATACAGGGCAGCTGGAGCATTCCGGCCTTCCCTGCGCAATGGCTTTACGGCTTACTTCGTGCTCTTCCCGGAGAACGGCTCTTTTGCCTCCGTCGCCCGTGAGAAACTTTCGCTTCTCTCGGACTTAACGCCAGCACCGCGGCGCCCGAACCACACGACTTCGCCGTACGCGCAAGCCACACACGTCAGTCGCAGCTCTCGCGTCCATCGCATCTCACCGCACGTTCGTGACGATGGCCAACGCCCCTCATCCGCCGTGAGACAAGCGGAGTTATGCGGGTGATTTGGTCTGCAAGTTAAGCGGAATATTTTTGCAAAACGGGCTGGACCGGCTTCTGGGTGATTTGCCCTCCGGGCACGTACAACATCTTGCGGCCATCGCGACGGACGAATGCCCTGCTCCCGCGCTCGGCTTGTTGCTCCTACAGACGTGATCTACCATGACGGCCTAACCACAATAATCGTGCGGGCCTGATCCGCATGCGAGGGAGAAGACCATGAAGGCATTAATGATGGCCGCGGCGGTTGTAGCCGGCATCGCTGCCAATGCGGCGAATGCCGCGCCGCTGCCTGAGGCAAAGCCGGATGACGTCGGATTTTCACAGCAAGGCCTCGCTCGCCTGGACGATTTTTTCGCCCGCGAGATCGCCGCCAAACGTGTGCCCGGCGCGGTGGTCGCGATAGCTCGCGACGGAAAGCTCGTTCAGTACAAGGCGTACGGCCAGCTTGATCCGACGAAAGGCACGCCGATGCCGCTCGACGCCGTGTTCGCGCTTGCCTCCATGACCAAGCCGATGGCCGCCGTCGCGGGTCTGACACTTATGGAACAGGGCCGCCTGCCTCTTCAGGCAAAGCTTGCCGACTACTATCCGGCGTTCGCCGAGATGAAAGTCGGCGTCCCGCAGGCGGATGGTTCGCTGAAGCTCGAAGCGCAGGTTTCACCGATCTACATCCACGACCTTTATCGACACACATCCGGCCTGATGTATGGAGGGCGCCCGGACAGCTCGAGTCCAGTGGCGCGTCAATATCCGGACGGGACAGCGCCGGCGATCGAGGGTGATACGCAAGCGTTCATCGATCGCATCACGAAGCTGCCGCTGGCGCACCAGCCGGCGACGGTTTTCGAGTACGGCTTCTCGATCGATGTGCTCGGCGCGGTTGTCGAAAAGGTGAGCGAACAGCGGCTTGGTGAATACCTGGCCGGCAATGTGTGGCGACCGCTCGGCATGAAGGACGCGACGTTCCAACCCACGGAAGCGCAGCGCGCCCGTCTTGCCCGGCCATTTCCCAATGACCCGCTGACGGGTAAACCGCAGGCGATCAAACTTCTCGATACACCAACGAAGTCCGACTGCGGCGGCGCTTGCGCGTTTGCAAGCGTGGGCGACTACGTGCGCTTTGGGCAAATGCTGCTCAATGGCGGCGAGCTCGACGGTCAGCGCATTCTCGGGCCCAAGACGGTGCATCACATGGTCGCCAACCACCTTGGGCCGGAGATCAAGAATAACGTGGCCAATGTGGAGCCGCATCGCGGTGGCTTTGGCTTCGGCCTTGGAGTGGCAGTGCGTACGACCGAGGGTCTGTCCTCGGTTCCGGGCAATCCCGGCGAGTTCACCTGGAATGGCGCGTATGGCACGCAGTTCTTCTGCGACCCGAAAGAGCGCCTTGTCGTGGTCGTGGGAACGGCGGCGCCCGGCGAACTCCGGAAGTACTATCGCGAGCAGGTCCAGGACATCGTCTACGGCGCCATGGTGCGGTAAGCGTTTTGAACACGATGGCGACCGTAGGGTAGGCAAAGCCACCGGGTCGCGCGAAACGCGCGCCAACGACGAGCGCAAATGCGCTCGCGCGGTGATGACAGGCTCCGCGTGCCCACCATCTCGCAGCGAGATCGCTGATGGATGGTGGGCACGTCGCTTGCGCTCCTTTGCCCACCCTACGGACCTGTAGCTACTCCGGCCAGGCTGGAATCGCCGGCTCCGGGCAATTGGTCAACCGCGCGGGAACGCCGACGGCGGTGCAGCCGGGCGGCACGTCATGCTCGACGACCGCGCCGGCGCCGATCTTGGCGAAATCCCCGATGCTGACGCTGCCGATAATGGTCGATCCGGCGCTGAGATAAACGCCCCTGCCGATTTTCGGCGCGCGGTCGGGCTCTGGTTGTTTTCGGCCGATGGTGACGTTTTGCAGGATCGTCACCTCGTCGCCGATCACGGCGAAGGCACCGATGATGATGCCGGTGGCGTGATCGAGAAACACCGACGTGCCGATCGATGCCGACGGATGAATGGAAACCTGAAGCTGATCGGACGACAGGCTCTGCAGCAGCAGCGCGAGATCGTTGCGGCGCTGGCGCCAGAGCCGGTTGGAGACGCGCCAGGCCTGCAGCGCGACGTAGCCCTTGAAGTTCAACAGCGGCGGCAGAAGCGCCGTCGTCGCGGGATCGTGAACGGCAATGCTTTGCAGGTCGCGGCTCGCCGCCTCGATCAGATCGGGCGCGTCAGCAAATGCCTCGCGGGCGATCTGCGCAAGCTGCCGGCGATCCGCCGGACTCTTGCCGAGCCGCTCACCGATCTGATGCGACAACGCACTGGCGAGATCGGGATGATCGAGAATGGCAGTAGATAGCGAGGCGCCAAATACCGGATCGCCGGCAACGACGCGTTCCGCTTCACGCCGGACCGATCGCCAAAGCTGATCGACGGGAACAACTCCGCTCTGGATCATGACCGCCGCTCCGGATTAGCGCTGCGCGTAATATATTCCCGCAGCGGAACAGCGCCAGTCCGAAGTATGATCTAGAACAAGCCGCCCACGAATGATGGTTTTCAAACCGCTCACTTCGCGATCCGGCCTTTGCTCATTCGCAGGGTGACGACGACACCTTCCACCGACCAGTCAAAGGCGATGGTGCCCCCGAGCTGGGCGGCCATGCTCCGATGTATCAGTTTGCTGCCGAAGCCCTCGAGTGCGGCGGGAGCCGAAATTGACGGTCCACCCCGTTCGGTCCACACAAGCACGACTTCATCGTCCTGACCATTGCACGACACGTCAAGCGTGCCGCTCGCAATTGACAGCGATCCGTATTTTGCCGAGTTTGTTGCCAGTTCATGGATGACCAGCGCCAGGGTCGTGCTCGAACCTTCGCCAACATTGATCTTTGGCACTGAAACGCGAATGCGAACGCTGGCTCCCTTCTCATCATAGGGGGCAAGCAAAACCGAGATGAGATCACCAAGAAGCGCTGCGGCTCTTGCTCGACCCGGGCTGGGACGAATGAGGTCCTGAGCACGTCCTAATGCCATCAGCCGGCTGGTCAGCTCCTGGGCCATATCCTCTTTTGTCTCCGCAGACCGCGAAGTGATTTGAGTAAGCGCGGTCGCAATGGTCAAAAGGTTCTTCACCCGATGGCTCATCTCGCCCGCCAGCAATTCGTTGGCCTCCTCGGCCTGCTTTCGTTGGGTGACATCGAGGAAAATGCCAAACATAATTCGGTCGGCTATGTCCGCGTCGTCGCCTTGACCTCGAGCGGAGATCCAGCGGATATCGCTGCCTGACAGGATCCGGAAGTCAATTTCGTAAGCGCCTACGACTGCACGCGTAGCGGCAAACGCAGACCTCACCCTTTCCAGATCGGCCGGATGAATGTTCCTGGACAAGATCTCGAAGGTGATCTGCTTTTCGTCCTTCGAGACTTCCCACAAGTCATATGCGCGTTCATCCATGGCGATGCAGTCCGTATCGACATTCCAAGACCACAAGGCCACGCCAGCGGCATGGGTTGCAGCCCGCAGGTGCTTTTCGTGCCACACCGGCATGGACACTTCGTCAGAAGACATAGGCCTCGCTTCCTTTGCTTCCTCGACGGTTCCTGTCAGCCCGACGCTGACCTCGCGGTCGCCGCTTCGTCGATTGCAGACATGACGACACCGGTTGCAGTTTGATGGATCATGTGGCCGGTTCCCGGGACGCGGTGAAATCGGCTTTGCGGGACGTCGCGATGCAACCGTGTCGATTGCGTATCAATGTCGACCAGTCGGTCTTCCTCACCTGCGACGATGACCACGGGCATCTTCAAATTTGCGTACTGGTCGCGGAATTGAAACGCATCCGGAATCATAAGTGCCAACTCCGCGGCAGACGCGCGAATCTGAGAAGGACGAACGGCCATCTCCTTCGGAAAACCTTCAAACTTCTCCGGCACGGAACGCGGTCCAAAGATCTTGGTCATCAAGAGCGGCCACATCACGCGGCTTACAATCGGCGCGATGGTGTACCGCAAGACATCGCCGACTAGCGGCACTGCAGGGGCGGATACAGCAACCACGTCAGGGCGCAAAGTCGGATAATAATATCCCGACGCAAGGACCAGGCCCTGGACCAGCCTCGGATATTTGAGGGCCAGCGCAACGGCGACAGACGCACCCCACGAGTGCCCTAGAACGACGGCATGCGAGACGCCCAGCCGTTCGAGAGCGCTACTGATCAGCTCTGCCTGTGCTGCCGGAGTCCAGACAACATTGCGCGGTCGATCGCTATGGCCGAAGCCGGGACGATCGAAAACGATGACGCGATAATTCCTGGCGGCCAGATCGATCAAACCGCTGGATTCGAAATCCTGGATCATGCTGCCATTGCCGTGCAGCAGGACCAGCGGCGCGCCCGCGCCACGTTCGACATAGTGCAGCCGGACGCCGTTTACCTCCAGGAATTGGCCAGCGGGAGGATTGTCCCTTTCAGCATTCCTGGCCAGCCGGCGGTTCACCAGGGCCAACATGGCCAAAGCTCCCGCAGTCGCGACTGCAGCTACTGCATAAGGATGCGCCTGGGCTATCCGTCGGCCTTCATACGCAAGGGATCCTGGCAAGCGTGTCTGGAAGTGAGCTGCGGTCATCGTATGCACTCTAAAGGGCGTGCACGAAATCCGGGACCATCCGAGAAGTGTTGCAGCGGAGATTGAACAGCCGACCCTCAGGTTCGTTCCTCCGATCAGCGGCGGCCAGATCGAATGAAACGGCTCAAACAAAGACAGACACCTGCTTTCGCAGATGGGCGGCCTGCCAAGTCAAGATTGACACCCGAGTGCGATATATGTAGTGTACTAGTTAATGCATACAGACCTACTCAAATCGCTTCGTCTGGATGACTCGGGAGTTCCCATTTACGTCCAGCTCCGGGAGCAGATCCTGCGGAATCTTGGCGCAGGCGTGCTGGCGCGCGGCGACCAGATGCCGACGATGCGTGAGGTAGCGGTAGCTCTGAAGATTGACCTCAACACGGTCCGGCACGCCTATGACGAGCTGGAGCGAATGGGCGCCATTACGCTGATCAGAGGTCGAGGCAGTTTCGTGGCCGAGCCTCCGCCTCCCATGGGCGTTCGTGCGCAGGCGACGCAGATCGACAGTCTCGCAAAACAGACCCTCGCCCTGGCCGCCGCCGCGGGTATCGATCCCGCCGCCCTGGCTGATCGAATAAAGGCCCTCGCAAAGCAGAAGGAATAGTCGTCATGAACAACTATTTTACCGCAAAAGGCGCCAACCAGCTCGCCATCATGCTTGCAATCGTGGTCCTGGCATTCGCGGCTCTCGTTGGCTGGGTTGCCCACGAAGCGAACTCACGCGGTGGCTACGCGCTCGCTGCGGTCCTTCTCATTGTCGCGGTCCTGATCCCTCAGGCAATCAAGGTCGCGGATCAGTGGGAACGGGCGGTCGTCCTGAGGTTGGGCAAACTTTCTGCCATTCGCGGCCCCGGCCTGTTCGTGATCGTGCCGTTCATCGATGCGGTGGCTTCCTGGCTCGATCAGCGCATTCAGACCACCGAAATCAACGCCGAGAAAGCCCTCAGCAAGGATACCGTGCCCGTGAACATCGACGCGGTTATTTTTTGGCAGATCCACGATCCCCAGCGCGCGGCGCTCGAGATTACGAACTATCGCCAGGCAATTACCCAGGTTGCGCAGACCTCGCTTCGTGAGATCGTCGGCTCGTCCCTGCTGTCGACGCTGCTGTCCGAACGCAAGCAGGGCGATCAGCTCCTGCGCGAGGAAATCGGACGCAAGACCGCGGAATGGGGCGTGGCGGTGCTCTCCGTCGAGATCAGGGATATCAGCGTTCCGCCCGACCTGCAGGACGCGATGAGCAGGCAGGCCCAGGCCGAACGCGAGAAGCTGGCGCGTGTGCTGCTTGGCCAGGCCGAACAGGAAATAGCGCAAAAGTTCGTTGAAGCAGCCGACATCTACGCGCGCAGCCCGGCTGCACTCCAGTTGCGGGCGATGAACATCATCTATGAAACGACCAAGGAGCGCGGCGCCACCATTCTGATTCCGACAGCCATGGTGGACAGCATGAACCCCGCCGGCGCGATGGGTATCGTTGCCGCGGCTCGTCCGCTTCCGGCTTAGGGCGGCCGTATCGCCATCAGGCATCATGGGGGCATCACGCCTGGGGCTGAACTCTCACTCGCGAGCAGCTTTGCTGCGGCTGGTCGTGCGGCGGGTCGGACGCTGTTTGCGCTGCACCATGAACTGGTTGAACTCTTCCTTGTCCTTGGCGTGACCCAGGCGGTCGAGAAAATTCTTGAACTCGACCTGTTCTTCCTCGAGCCGGCGCATGTTCACCATGGCGGCGGCTCCTTGGCGGTTCCAGAATTAACCTCCACCGCGGACGTAAAGCTTAACTAGCAAGCTTACCAAAGGGATTCGGTTGCTCAATTCCCCAGAGCAACTAACCACTTGGGCTACATTGCGAAAGTTTTTTTTGCTCGCGCACAAGGAGCATTGCCATGGTGCAATCAACAAAACAGCCGATTTTCGACGCGATCGATATTGAGCGCGAAATCGAGGAAGAATTTCGAAAACTGCCGCCGAATTCGCGAACCCCAGCCGGCCGACTTCGCGCCGCCTTCCGTAAGCGCACCGGATCTGGCGATGCCGGATTATGTCGAGCATCGCGACGGGGCGACGGAGATCGGCAAGCTGTCGGCGGAAGCGGTTGTCCGCGAATATGAAGCTGCGGCGAAAGACATCGAGGACCTGGGCGTTGAGTTGGTCGGGCACGTCAAGCGATGTGAAGCCATGACCCAGGAGGCGCTCGCAGTGATCGGGGAGCTGAACGAAACCGCAGGGCGATACCGCGAGGAGGCCAAGCGCGTCTTCCTTCAAATTGAGACCTGTTCGTTGGTGACGGCGGAGGTACGCAAGACCTGCGCTGCAATGAAGGAAAAGATCTCATCTCCAGGCAAAATTGAAACTCAAGCCAAAGAGAAGTGAACCCCGCCCCCCGGGGATGGCGAGTCCCGGTGCCGACGTTTGGATCGTGCTCGCCGTCGTCGATCTCCGGGATAGGGCGTCCAGCAAGGCGCATGTTATCCGTTGGCCCGCTGCCCCCGCCAACGACAAGCGAGTCGCACTGTTCGTCGCCTGGATTGCAAAGCAGGCGGCGAAGATAACTTTTCGATGAAGCAGCGCCACCGCCGACTTCAGGTGTGCAAAAAACAAACCGCCCACCTGCTTTCGCAGATGGGCGGCTGTATCGCCATCAGGCATCATGGGGGCATCACGCCTGAGGCTGAACTCTCACTCGCGACGCGCGCTTTACTTTTGACGCGCTTTCTTCACGCGAACCGGTACCCACTTCGCTTGAAAACGCTATTCGCTTAGCCCTGCTGCGGCTGGTCGTTCGGCGGGGTCGGACGCTGCTTGTGCTGCGCCATGAACTGGTCGAACTCTTCCTTGTCCTTGGCGTGACGCAGGCGCTCGAGGAAGTTCTTGAACTCGACCTGCTCTTCTTCGAGACGCTGCAGGGTTTCCGTGCGGTACTCGTCGAAGGCGCGGTTGCCGCTCGAGGGCGGACCGAAGCCAAAGCCTGAGAAACCGCGGCGCTCCATGCGGCCGCGCATCCGCTCCATCTTGTACTGCATCCGCTCCATCTTGTTCTGCCAGCGATCCTGGTGACTCCAGCAACCCATTTTTCTGCTCCCTAGTGTGAAAAAGAGAAGGGCAAGGCCGATCGGCCACCAGATGATGAAGCCGAGGATGGTCACGGCGATCCAGCCGGGGTGCCAGGGGCTCTCAAGCATATGCGGGCGATAGTGCTCTTCCGTCGGGCCGCGCCATCGATTGACATCTGCGGTGTAGGCCATTTCCCTCTCCATGACGGCGATCACGCCGTTGTGAATGTAAATAACATTTACATACCTAAACCATCCCACGTTTTTGTCAAGCGGGCGGCTGGCCGCACCCTCGAAAATTTTTTATTTGGGAGTTCCCCAGGGGCCGGCAGGCGGCACCGGCGGCGGGCTTGACGGCTTCTGGTCTGGTGGCCGGCGGTCAATCGGGAAACCGAGGCCGCGCAGGTAAATCAGCACTTCGGCTTCCAGCAGTTCCTCGGGCGACATCGGCAATTTGCGCCGCGCAGCGTCGCCGCGGCCAAACAGCGACGCCACCCCGTGCGACATCGACCAGATGTGCAGCGCCATCATCAGCGCCGGCGGCCGCGGCATGCCGGGCGGCGCCAGCGCCGCGAGCCGCTCGGCAGCGGCGCGGATGATGGCGAACGCGCGCTCGCTGGCCGCCATCAATGTGGGGTTTGCATCGACGGGAAGCCCGGATTCGAACATCGCCGAATAGAACGCGGGCTCGTTACGCGCGAAGGCGAGATAGGCCTTGCCGACCCGTTCGAACGCCGTAACCGTGTCCGGGCGGCCATCGTCCCAGGCCTGCGTCAGCAGCGCCTCGAACTGTTCGAAGCCGCGCTGGGCGATCGAGGACAGCAGTTCCTCGCGGTCGCGGAAATGCCGGTAGGGCGCGGCGGGGCTGACGCCGGCCATCCGCGCGGCGTCGGCGAAGGTGAAACCGGCCGCGCCTTTTTCGGCGATCAGGCCGAGCGCTGCCTGCAGCAGCGCCTCCTTCAGATTGCCGTGGTGGTAGCCGCGCTCGCTGCGGCCTTGGTCCTTTCGCCAGCTCATGTGAAAGGCTTTTACATGAGCCGGCTGGAAAGTCACTTATTTTGAGACCGTTGACGGGCGTTCATCAAGATTAACGGCGCGCGGGGGCGGCGCAATTCCGGACGATTCCAACCGCCCGGGTCTAACCGCCCGGGATCGGGAGGACCGGCATGATCTCCACGCGCTCGCCGGGAAAGATCGCAAAGTGCGGGTGGTTCTCGAACAGTTTCGCGGCGGCCTCATGCGAGCCGGCGCGCACCACCGTGAAGGCGCCCATCTCGTTGGCGATGTCAGCAATACCGTTTGAATCGACCTTCTTGGTCTTGCCGAGCGGGCCACCCATGGCGACGATCGCCGCCTGGTGCTTTTCGACCCAAGCCTTCCATGCCGCAATTCCCTGCTGCTCCCTGGCGCGGCGCTCAGCCTCAGGCAGCGCATTCCAGGCCGCCATTTTCGCACTGGTCTTGCTGCCGAGAAAGACGGCGAGGAACGTATCGTTGGTGCTCATGAGGTTTCTCCTCCGTTGCGGATTGCGATCAACTCCCGGCCTAACGGCGTGTGGAGCCCTGTTGCAGCGCCTCGAGACCGGCCGCGGCCTTCTGCACTTCCTCCGAGAAATCGGACATCTCCTGCACCTGGCGGATTTCGATGATCTCGTTCTCGGTGGCCGGGCATTTCCTGGCCCAGGCGATCGCCTCCTCGCGCGACTTCACGTCGATCATCCAGTAGCCGCCGAGCACTTCCTTGGCCTCGGTGAAGGGGCCGTCGGTGACGACCGGCTTGCCGGTGGCGAAGGACACCCGCGCGCCCATCGACGGCGGATGCAGCCCGTCGAGCGCGATCAGTACGCCGGCTTCTTTGAGCGCCTCGTTGTATTTCATCATCGCCTTGACCCGTTCGGGGTCGAGCTGGACGTCCGGCGGCGCGGTCTCATAGCCCAGGGGGATCATCAGCATCATGAATCGCATGGTGGTGTCCTCGTTTCGCTGTCATTCCGGGTGCGCAATCGCGCAGCTGAGGGCGCGAAGCGAACCCGGAATTTGGAGGTTGTGGCGCGAGATTCCGGGGTCGGCTCTTCGAGCCGCCCCGGAATGACGACAAATCGTCACTTCTTCGCGGCCTGGGACCGCAGCCGCTCTTCCTGCTCGCGCAGCTCGGGGGTGAGCGCTTCGCCGAAATCTTCCGCGGCAAACACCTGGCGGATTTCGATCTCGTCGCCGCCAGCGAACGGCGCGCGCTGCATCCATTCGATCGCTTCATCGAGCGATTTGGTGTTGATCAGCCAGAAGCCGGCGATGAGATCGCCGGAGAGCGGGAACGGTCCGCGGCTGACACCGCCCTGCCCGCTTCCATACTTGACCCGTGCGCCCTTCGCGGTCGGATGCAGGCCCTCGCCCGCCTCCATCACGCCGGCCTTCACCAGTTCCTCGTTGAACTTGCCCATCGCGGTCAGCAGTTCCGTGCTCGGCATCACGCCTGCTTCCGTATCCTTGCTGGCCTTCACAATCACCATGAATCGCATCGTCGTGCTCCGTTTTGATCTTTTTGGGCCGGCCAGTGTCGCACCGGCCTTCGTCAACAAGACGAGCGGGCTTTTACGCCCCCGACATGTCGGTGGAAATTATTTTGGAGATAATTCGGCCGCCCCATGAGGGAGCGGGTCCGCGGGCTACCCGGGCTGTTTGACGAACGCGCCATTGTCGTAAGCCGCGCCGAAATAGACGTCGATGCGCTTCACCTTGTCGCCCTCGAAGACGAAGAATTCGGTATTGCGAAACGTGCGGCCATCCTTGCTGTCACCCTTGCCGTCACCCTTGGCCACGCAGCGGTAGGTGACGAAGGCCTCATCGCCTTCGACGAAAATCCGCTCCAGTTCGTGCCGCTCGATCCAGCCGCTGTTCTTCCAGCACCGCTCGAAATAGGTCGGCTTGTCGATATTGTCGTCGTAGGGACTGGTGAAGCGGAAATCGTCGCTGAAAGCCCCCTCGACGAATTTGCGGTCATCCGACAGATAGGCCGCAAAGATGGCGCGGATCGTATCCGCCCTGCTGGTGGACGCCATTCAACGCTCCTTCTCAGAACTCCTTGGGCACCATCTGGAAATAAGGCTCGGCCTCCTTCATCACCCGCGCGACCGAGGGCCGCGCCTTCAACCGCCCGAAATAGGCCGCGAGATTCGTGTCCGCGCCGCCGAACGGCTCGGCCATGTTGCCGTAGAACAGCGACGGCGCCGCGGCGCAATCGGCGAGGGTAAAATCGTCGCCCATCGCCCACACTCCCTTTGCCATCTGCTGCTCGATCATGGCGTAGGACGTGCGTAACTGCGCGCGGGCTTCCTCGACGCCGTGCGGATCCTGTTTCCCTTTAGGCCGCAGCCGATCAACCATGATTTTCTGCATCGGCAGATGCACATAGAGATCGTAGAAGCGGTCGCGCAGCCGCGTCTGCAGGGCAAGACCGGCGTCATCGGGAATGAACCGCGTGGGGCCGCGATAGTGGCGATCCAGATATTCGATGATGATGCTGGACTCCGGCACGGTCTCGTTCCGCGCCTCGTCGCGCAGTACCGGAAATTTGCCTATTCCCCACAGCTTCACCAGCGCGGCGCGCTCGGCGGGATTGCCGAGATCGACCAGGTTCGGCGTGAACGGAATGTCGTTCTCGTACAGCGCAATCAGCGCCTTCCAGCAGTACGAGGCCAGCGGGTGGAAATGCAGCGTGAGCGACATGGAAAAACTCCCGGTGTAACAAGACGGCCCGCATTCGCGCGCGCCGACATCTCGATCATGATACGATTTGACGAAATCGCATCATGATCTCATCTCTTTGTTTCAGCATGATCTCCGCGCAAACGCGATTCCGCGTTTGTCGCGAGGGAAAACCGGTCTCCACTTTTCCGGATCATGCTCTGAGCCAAAGATTATTTTGCCGCCGCCGGCGCGTAGCGCAGGATCACGATGCCGTTCGTGAGCGGCCGGCTGTCGATCAGCTTCAGCCTGACTTTCTCGCCATGCTTGAACAAAGGCGTGCCGCCGCCGAGAATGACCGGATTCACCGCGATGCGGAACTCGTCGATCAATCCGTGCGGGATCAGGCTGGCGGCGAGATCGGCGCTGCCGAACAGAAAGATATCCTTGGCGCTGTCGCGTTTCAGCCTGGCGACGGTCTCGGGGACGTCAGCGCTGAACATCTGCGTGTTGTTCCAATCGGATTTTTTCACCGTGCGGGAGAAGACGTATTTCGGCGCGGCATTCATGAAGTCGGCAACCTCGCCGGTCGCGCTCGGCCAGTGGCCCGCCATCAGCTCGTAGGTGACGCGGCCGAACAGCAATCCGCCGGCGGCGTTCAACTGCTCGATCGACAATTGCTCCAGCTCCTCGCCCCAGACGTCGGAATGCCAGGAAATGTCCCGGTTCGGACCTTCCACGAAACCATCCAGCGTCATCAGGTTCCACATGATCAACTTCGCCATCTCGACACCTCCGAAAACTGATTGCGATTTGCAACTGGTTGTATCCTGAGATAACCGGTGCAATATTGCAAGCAGTTTTTTTAGGGCGCCCTCACCGCCCGTCTGGAACCGAACATGACCGACACCAGCCGCTCCGGCTGCCCGATCAATCTCTCGCTGGAAGTGCTCGGCGATAAATGGAGCCTGCTCATCATCCGCGACATGATGTTCGGCAACCGCCGGCACTTTCGCGAGCTGTTGACCAAATCGGAGGAAGGCATCTCCTCCAACATTCTCGCCGACCGGCTGAAGACCCTGCTCGACGAGGCGATCATCACCCGCGAGGACGATCCCACGCACAAGCAGAAGGGAATCTATTCGCTGACGGAACAGGGCATCGAGCTGCTGCCGGTTCTGGCGCAGATGGCGGCCTGGGGTTACAAATATCTTCCCGTCAGCGAGGAGCTCGGCATTCGCGCGCGGCTGCTCAGCGAGGGCGGACCGAAAATGTGGGCCGAGTTCATGGACGAATTGCGCGAGGGTCATCTCGGCGTGAAGCGGCGCAGGAAAGCGGGGCCATCGGTCGGCGAACGACTGCAGGCGGCGTATGAGCGCGTCGCTAACCGAAAGTAGCGACGGATCGATACGATCCTCACGCGTTGCGCTCGCGCTGCGCGCAGCCTGCGCGGACGTATCATCAAGGTATGCTTGTTCGCAGCACGTTTGCTTGCGATGGTATCCGTCATATTACGGATAACATCGTTAACGCATTCTTTTTTCCTTTGGTCAAACGTGAAATCCTGGCGACGAGGCCTGGAAAACGTTTGACCAGCAGCCTCATTATTTCCCTCGATCTAAGTGAGGCCTTCCGTGTTTCAGTTTCTGAACAGTTCGTCGACGGACAAGGCGCTGGCCGCCGCGCTCGGCCGATCGCAGGCCGTGATCGAGTTCAACATGGACGGCACCATCCTCACCGCCAACGACAATTTCCTCAAGGCCCTCGGCTACGCGCTCGGCGAAATCCAGGGCAAGCATCACAGCATGTTCGTCGAGCAGGCCGAGCGCGACAGCGCGGCGTATCGTGATTTCTGGGCGGCCCTCAAGCGCGGCGAATACCAGGCGGCCGAATACAAGCGGATCGGCAAGGGCGGTCGGGAAATCTGGATCCAGGCGACCTACAACCCGGTGCTCGACGGCAGTGGCAAGCCGGTCAAGGTCGTGAAGTTTGCGACCGACATTACCGCGCGCAAGATCAAGAGCATGGAGGACGCCGGCCAGATCGCCGCGATCAGCCGCGCTCAGGCGGTCATTGCGTTCGAAATGGATGGCACCATCGTCACCGCCAATGAGAATTTCCTGAAGGCACTCGGCTACACGCTCGCCGAAATCCAGGGCAAGCATCACAGCATGTTCGTCGAGCAGGCCGAGCGCGGCAGCGCCGCCTATCGCGAGTTCTGGGCGCGCCTCAACCGCGGCGAAAACCAGTCGGCCGAATACAAGCGGGTCGGCAAGGGCGGCAAAGAGGTCTGGATCCTCGCCTCCTATAACCCGGTGCTCGACGAGAAGGGCAAGCCGTTCCGGGTGGTGAAGTTCGCCACCGACGTCACCAGCCAGAAGCTTGCGACCGCCGACCTCGCCGGCCAGATCGCAGCGATCGGCAAGTCGCAGGCCGTGATCGAATTCAACATGGACGGCACCATCATCGGCGCCAACCAGAACTTCCTCAAGACGGTCGGCTACGCGCTCGGCGAAATCCAGGGCAAGCATCACAGCATGTTCGTCGATCCGTCCGAGCGCGACGGCGCGGCCTACCGCGAATTCTGGGCGGCGCTCAACCGCGGCGAATATCAGGCCGCCGAATACAAGCGGATCGGCAAGGGGGCTAAGGAGATCTGGATCCAGGCGTCCTACAATCCGATCCTCGATCTCAACGGCAAGCCGTTCAAGGTCGTCAAATACGCCACCGACACCACCGCGCAGGTGCTGGTCCGCATGGGCAACGAGCGCGTGCGCGGCATGATGGAAACGGTCGCGGCGGGCGCGGAGGAACTGAACGCGTCGGTTCGGGAAATCTCCGAAGCCATGACCAAGTCGCGCGAGACGGCATCGACCGCAGTCGGGCGGGTCGAGGCGGCCGACGCCCAGGCCAAGCGCCTGAACGAAGCCGCCCAGTCGATGAGCGGCATCGTGGAACTGATCGGCAACATCACCGGGCAGATCAACCTTTTGGCGCTGAACGCGACGATCGAATCGGCGCGCGCCGGCGAGGCCGGGCGCGGCTTTGCCGTGGTGGCGTCCGAGGTCAAGAACCTCGCCACCCAGGCCAAGCAGGCGACCGACAAGATCGGGCAGGAGATCGGAAACCTCAACGGCATCTCCGGCGACGTCGTGGCCGCGCTCGACAGCATCAAGCAGGCGATCCAGGGCGTCAGCGAATATGTCACGGCCACCGCGGCCGCGGTCGAGGAACAGAGCACCGTCACCAGCGAGATGTCGTCGAGCATGCAGCGCGCCGCTGCCGAAGCCAAGGCGATCTCCCAGCGCTGACGCCTCGCCATCGGCCGGCGCATTGAGCCGATACGGGACGTTTCCCGTATCGCATCGGGCCATGCCCGAATCTGCATTGAATTTCGTTGCACCGCGGCCGGGACACGGAACGGGGCATGGGTTATACGAGCGGGAAATTCATCGCTCGCCAACGGACCCGCCCATGCCCGCCTCCACGCAAAAGATTGCTCTCGTCACCGGCGCTGCGCGCGGCATCGGGCTTGCGACGGCGAAACGCTTTCTCGACGAGGGCTGGCAGGTGGCGCTGCTCGACATCGAGGGCGAATTGCTGCGCGGCGCGGTCGCCGGCCTCGCCAACCCGGACAACACGCTGGAACTGCATTGCGACGTCTCCGATGCCAAGGCGGTGGCGAATGCCATGGCGTCGCTGAACGCGCGGTTCGGCCGGCTCGACGCGCTGGTCAACAATGCCGGCATCGCGGTGTTCGCGCCTTTGCTCGACACCTCGGATGACGACTGGAGCCGCATCCTGCAGGTCAACCTCACCGGGCCGTTTATCTGCACCAAGGCAGCGGCGCCCCTGATGCGCGAACATGGCGGCGGCGCGATCGTCAATATCACCTCGATCTCGGCGGTGCGCGCCTCCACGCTGCGCTCGGCCTACGGCACCAGCAAGGCCGGGCTCGCGCATCTCACAAAACAGCTCGCGGTCGAACTGGCTTCGCTTGGCATTCGCGTCAACGCCGTGGCGCCCGGCCCGGTCGAAACCGCGATGGCGAAGCAGGTCCACACGCCGGAAATCCGCGCCGACTATCACGACGCCATTCCGCTCAATCGTTACGGCCTCGAGGAGGAACTGGCGGAAGCGATCTTCTTCCTGTGCAGCGATCGTTCGAGCTACATCACCGGGCAGATCCTCGCCGTCGACGGCGGTTTTGATGCCGCCGGCATCGGCCTGCCGACACTGCGCGGCGCGCGGCGGAACGGATAGCGGGTGGCCTCACAAGCGCACAGCCAGAAGCGGATTGCGCACGAGAGCGCGGTCTGACGATCTCGGTTCATCGGAAGACTGGAAATGGCCCCACGGACAGAGACGCGAATGACCCGAGCAGGTCATTTCCGCTCGGCGCCGGTCTGAGCGAATTTTTGCCAAAGGGCGTGAACGTCCTGGTGGTAACTGACGTCCACCGCTTCCGTAAACGGGCGTCCATCCAAAATCGCATTCATCATGCGCTCAAACGCCGGCGCATCTGACTCTCGAAGGTAGTTCACAAACATTCCGGCCTGCCGGTAGGCCATCACAACGGGATACCAGGAAGGGGCCGTCTTTATCGGCGCTCTGTCGAACCGAATGTCGCCCAAGCTTTGCAGGTTGCCAACGTCGTCTATCGCTATTTGCTCTCCGCGATGAATTGCTGCTCGCGCTTCCTCTTCGCTGACCAATTCGGCGCCCCCGCCCCCCGAGACCATAACTGCCAAGCCTTCCTTGAACCAATTTGGCAGGCGAACAAATCCGTTTCCGCCGATCCATCCCTGAAGGTGAGCATGCGAGAGCTCATGCGTCAGGATTGCGGGAAGGCGCCTGGGTTGGGACCGGAACAGCTTGGGCGACAGGTTGACCCGACCGAAGAACGTAGTGCCCACGGGAACGATAGAACCCAGGCCGTTTGCAGCTGCATAGGCTGCCGGCGTCGCATACGCGCCTACGGCAACCGGATGGGCAAAGGGTCGACCATGCGCAGCCTCGACCCGAGCGATCGCCGCTGGCAGCAGAGCCGAGACGTCATGCGCATAGTCTTCGGCGCCGCGCTCAAAATGAACCTGGCTGTTCTCGGCGAGTGACGGCAAGCGATCCGGCAAGTTCCACAAGGCCGAGACGAAATGGCGTGCCGCCGGAAATGCCGCGGCCGTACCCACGGCGACGGAAATCAATGCCAGCGGCACGCCAACCATGACCTTGAGGATGCTGGTTCGCACGGTGCAGACCTTTAGCGAATGAGACGACGCGGCGTTGCTGTCATTTGCTGGAGTTGTCCTCGCCGTCCTTGTCCGCGGGTTTGATTCGAATGCCGCGGCGAGCCAGTGCCTCTCGAAGAAGAATCTCGATTTCGGCGTTGACACTCCGCAAGTCCGCCGCGGCGCAACGCTTTACCGCCTCGAGAATCGCTTTCTCAGCCCGGAGCGGAAATGGAATGCGTTCCGGTCCGGGCGGCCGACCTCGTTGAGCCATGATCGCTCACGAATACAGAGTGCCAGTATTGATCACGGGGGTGACCTCCCTATCGCCAACCAGGACAACAAGCAGATTAGAGATCATTGCAGCCTTGCGTTCCGGATCGAGGGCGTCAGCGAGTTTCTTCTTGTCGAGCTCGTTGAGAGCATCTTCTACGATGCTCACGGCGCCTCTCACGATCATGCGCCGGGCGGCAACCACGGCACTGGCCGCCTGCTTCCGAAGCATGGCGCCAGCAATCTCGGAGGAATAAGCGAGGTGTGAGATTCGTGCTTCAAGCACCGAGACACCGATCGGCTCCATGCGTGCCCGGATTTCCTGCAGCAAGGCCTCAATGACTGCGTCACCACCGTCGCGCAAACTCACCGTCGACACCGCTGCGCGATCGTGGTCCAGCTTCCCTGTTCCACTTGTCGGTCGTTCGCCTTGCCTCTCCGCTTCCTCGGTCTCGACCTGATCGTAGGGGTGCACACTCACCATCCGCCGCAGACCGGTTTCGCTCTGCGCCTTCACGTAACTGGTGTAGGATGCGACCTCCAGAAGTGCCTTTGCGGCGTCTTCCACACGCCAGACAATGACTGCGCCAATATCGATCGGGTTGCCGACGGCATCATTGACCTTAAGTGGGCCACTCTCCAGCGTCTCCAGACGACGCGAGACTTTTCTCTTGGAATTGAAAGGATTGACCCACCAAAAGCCCGGCCGGTGTTCGGTGCCGACGTAACTTCCGAACAACAGGCAGACAAGGCTCTCGTTAGGCTGGAGCACCACGAGCCCCTTGATGACGCCAACGGCAATGGCGACGGCGATGATTATCGGTGAAAGCGCAATCCAGGCTCGAACGAGAGAACCATCGTTGGGGTCGAATCCGATGTAGGCGAGCCAACAACCGATCGCGATCGAGGCCAGACCAATCGCCAGCATCACAAAGCCGCTGACGGCGTAGAGTTCCTTGTCGGCAAACGCACCGCGAACTGGCGGGGCCGAAATGATCGTGGCTGACAAAACAGACCTCCGTCGACTAATTTTAGATATTATTATGATATCAAATAATGGAGGGCGTGGCAAATGACAAAATGGCTAGCGCCGTTCGCTGGCGCAGCGTGACCTTCACGTCGTAAACGCTTAGGTTGTATGAGCGCGGCGATGCTCCGGCGCCCTGCCTATGCCAAAAAAACTTCACACCGGATCCTCGGGAGTGACGTGTCATGTCGGGAATGCTCATCAACCTGATCATCCAGATCGTCAGCGGCGCCATCGGCGGCAATGTCGCAGGCGGCGCGGCCAAGAACATCGATCTCGGCACGCTTGGAAATACCATCGCGGGCGCCATCGGCGGCGGTGCCGGAGGGCAGCTTCTCGGCATGCTGATTCCGTTGCTGGCCAATAGCGCCTCGACGCCTGATATCGGCAGCATCGTCGGCCAGGTTGCCGGTGGCGGCGTCGCCGGCGCCGTTCTCACCGCGATCGTCGGCGCCATCAAGAACCGGGCGGCCTGAACGGTCCGCGATTACGCGCCTGCATAATTGGCAGCGGACATCTGCAGAAACAGCATTTGTCCGCCGGCGACTGCGACTGTATAAACCGGTAGCTTCTTCTCATGACTTGAAGAGGCTCTTATGAACGACTTGCATACGTGGCTTTCGCAACAGCACCACGGCCTGCGGACCTTCCGCACCTTTCAGCAAAAACTGGATGATCTCGGCAACGGCGACCCCGGGCAACGCGCCATGTGCCGGCTGCTGAAGGGTATCGTTGGTAGCTACATCGATACCTTCGATGAGGAACCTTTGCCGGTTGCGGTCGCGGACCGTGCCTACCGACGTCTGCTCGATGCGGTGGCCGGCCTCGACTTCGACGGAAATGCCGACCGACGGCTGGCCGATATCAACCGTGTCGCCGCGCTGGATTTGCGTCACTAACGCTGGTTGACCGCAACCACGCGCCAGCCGTGCTCGAGCCGATCGATACGCGTCAGCGACAGCGGATCGATCACGAACCGCAACGCGGAATCGGGCGCAAGATCGAGCGCGATGGCGAGCACCGCGCGGATGGTGCCGGAATGCACGACGAGGATCGCGTCGCCTGCCGGCAGCAACGCAAGGCCTGCGCTCGCACGCGCGATCTGGTCGACAAAACTTTCACCGCCCGGCGGCCGGTTGCTGGCGGCCGATTTCCAGAATTCGCGATAGGCCGGGCCGAGTTCGCGTTCGATTTCGCTGTGACGCCGTCCGGTCCACGCGCCAAAATCCTGCTCGCGAAAGGCGGCCTGTTCGACCGCAACGAGGCCCAGCCTCTCGGCCGTCTCCCGCGTGCGGCGCGCCGGACTGCACACCGCCAATGCGCCTCCCGGCAGTCTTGCCTTGAGCGCGGCAAAGGCCGTGGCATCGCCGAGATCGGCCGGCGCGTCGGGGCCATGAATTACCCCGCGCGGTCCGTCGACCGGCGCGTGCCGGATCAGCCAGAGATTTGTCTGGGCATTCATGGCTGCGCCAATCTCGCGGCGAGCAGGACGAGGATCGCGGTCTCGGCCACCTGCTCCGCGCCACCGAGCACGTCGCCGGTCTGGCCGCCGATCTGCCGCAACGCCAGCCACGCGATAGCAAGCCCGCTCAAGCCTGCCAGCACCGCCGCGTAGAACGCGTTGCTCCATGACAGCGACAACAGCGCGATCAGCAACGCCAGCCCGCCGGCGATGACCGCGGTCACCGCATCAGGCTGGCCGGCATTACGCGCCAATCCATCCTTCCGCGCATAAGGCAGGTTCAGAGACATCGCAGGCAGGATGCCGCGGCCGAGCGCATGCGCGGCAATCAGGCCCGGCACGACATAGCAGTCCGGGATCGCCGCGAGCGCGGAGAGCTTTTGCGGCAAAGCTCACCAGCAGGATCATGGCGCCATAGGTGCCGAGCCGGCTGTCGCGCATGATCTCCAGTTTCGATTCGAGGTTGCGGCCGCCGCCGAATCCGTCGGCAACGTCGGCCAGGCCATCCTCGTGCAGCGCGCCGGTGATGATGGCGCTGCCGCCCAGCGCCAGCGCGGCGGCGGCCAGATCAGGCACGCCGATGGATCGCAGGCCGAGGCACAGCAATCCCACCGCGGCGCCGATCAGCGCGCCGACCACCGGAAACATCCGGTGCGCGCGCACGAAATTTGTGGGCATCGCGCCGTCGGGATGCGGCATCGGCAGCCGCGTCAGGAACGCGACGGCGGTTTTGAAATCGTCGAACCATTCATTCATGGAGATGTCCGGAGAATCGCTTTAGCGTGCGGCGCCCGCTCGATGCCCAAAAGCAAAAAGAGAATCGCATGCCGTTCGCCAGTCTAGACGACATCCGCGCCTTCTGTCGCGACCTGCCCGGCGGCGACCCGCGATTCGCTGACATGGCCGCGCAGCGGCAACAAAATCTGACAAAGCCGCCGGGCAGCCTCGGCCGCCTCGAAGAACTCGCGATCTGGCTGGCGCAGTGGCAGGGCCGCGAGATGCCGCGGCTGGATCGCGTCACCATCGCCGTGTTCGCCGGCAATCACGGCGTCGCCGCGCGCGGCGTCTCGGCCTATCCGCAGGCCGTCACCGCGCAGATGGTGGCGAATTTCGCCGCCGGCGGCGCGGCCATCAACCAGATCGCCAAAGGCCGCTTCCGCCGAACTGCGCGTGGTGCCGATCGAACTCGAACGGCCGACGCGCGATTTCACCGAGGCCGCCGGCGATGAGCGCGGACGAATTTCTCGAAGCGGTCGACGCCGGATATCGCACCGTGCCTGAGGATTGCGATCTGCTGGCGGTCGGCGAGATGGGTATCGCGAACACGACGACGGCGGCGACGCTGTGCGCGGCCCTGCTCGGCGGCGGCGCGGCGCGCTGGGCCGGCCGCGGCACCGGCGTCGACGACGACGGGCTGGCGCGCAAGCGCGCGGCGATCGAGGCCGCGCTGCATTTCCATCGCGGCATTCTCGGCGATCCGCTGGCGGTGGCGGCGGCCCTTGGCGGCCGCGAACTCGCGGCGATCGCCGGCGCCGTGCTCGCCGCGCGGCGGCATAACGTCCCGGTGCTGCTCGACGGTTTTGTGGCGACATCGGCGGTGCTGCCGCTCGCGCGGCTCGATGCAGGCGCGCTCGATCATTGCCGCGCCGGGCACGTCTCGGCCGAATCCGGCCACCGCGATCTGCTGCGCGAACTGAAGCTGCGATCCGCTGCTCGACCTGAACATGCGGCTCGGCGAGGCGTCGGGCGCAGGGGTGGCGATCCTGCTGGTGCGCGCCGCGCTGGCCTGCCATGCCGGAATGGCGACATTCGCGGAGGCCGGCGTCTCCGGCGCGGAGGATTGACGAAACCTTGCCACATATCTCAGCGTAACTGGCCGGGAGGGCAGTTCGTCTGACGAAGGAGCCGCGCATGCGAATGGCGGTCATCAAGCATAATCGTTGCCGCCGCCGCGCTGTTCGCGGCGATCCTCGCCCGCGCGGGCCGAGATTCGCATTCTGGCGAGCCCCGGCGGAGCGGTCGGGCCGTTCCTCGAACTGTTCGATCGGGTGCGCCAATCCGGCGAGCGGGTGGTGATCGACGGGCCGTGCCTGTCGGCCTGCACGCTGGTGCTGATGACGATACCGGAGGAGCGGATCTGCGTGACCCGCCGCGCGGTGCTGGGATTTCATGCCGCGCGCTCGATCGACGGCCGCGGCCGGATGTATGCCGAGCCGGAGGCCTCGCGCGCGGTGCAGGAAGCCTATCCGGCGCCGGTGCGCGGACTGGATCAGCCGCCGCGGCGGATTGACGTCGCGGCTGCTGCTGCTGCGCGGGCGCGAACTCGCGGCGATCTATCCGCGGTGCAGGTAGAGATTTCGTAGGGTGGGCAAAGGCGCACTTGCGCCGTGCCCACCAATCCTTGCACGCGATCAGGATGGTGGGCACGCTTCGCTTTGCCCACCCTACGGCATCCTGCCGCGACGCTTACATATCTTCCTTCGGGCAATTGACCATCCAGGGGATGCCGAACTTGTCGACGCACATGCCAAAGCCGTTGGAGAAGAAGGTCTTGCCGAACGGCATCCGCACCGTGCCGCCCTCGGCGAGCGCGTTGAAGCGGCGCTCGGCATCGGCGGGATCCTCGACCTGCAGCGAGACGGAAAAGCCCTGCGGCTGATGGTAATCGCCGGGCGTGGCGTCGGACGCCATCAGCACCTCGCCGTCGATGGTGATGCGGGCATGCATGAGCTTCGTTCTTCCAGTCCGCCGGCACCGGCATGTCGGCGGGCCCGTCGCCATACGGCATCATCGCCTCGATCTGGGCGCCAAGCACCTTTTGATAATAGTTCAGCGCTTCCTCGCAATTGCCGTTGTAGAACAGATAGGGATTGACCTGCATCGCTGGCTCCTTCGGGTAACTCGGAGATTCGCGACGGTGAGCGAGCGTTCACTTTCTCCGGGCTGAGCGTTCTTCGAGTATTGGCGAGACCGGCTTCGAAATCCTTGCCGATCATATTGTCCAGATTCATGAACACCTGGATCAGCCTGGTCATGAAGCGGCGCGGGACCATGCATCAGCCATGTGACATGGGTGCCATCGCCCTGCGGCAGCATTGTGAACTCGGCGGTGTTGTGGCCTTCGAACGGCGTGAAGAAATCGAGCTTGATGACGATCTTTTGCGGCGCGGCGGCTTCGAGAATTTCCATGCGGCCGGAACCGACATTCTTGTCGCCGTCCCAGGCATAGACCGCGCCCTTGCCGCGCTCCGCGCCGCTATAGGTGCGCTTCATCGCCGGATCCTTGTTCTCATAGGGCGACCAGTCATCCACTGATGAAAGTCGTGAGATCAGCGGAAAAATCTTTTCCGGCGGCGCCTTGATGCTGACCGAGCGCTGCACGCGCAGCGTGCCCGGCTTGGTCGCGGCGAGAATCGAGGACCGCGGCGATGGCGATCGCCAGTATGACGGCGATGATGACAATGACTTCAAACATGTCTGGCTCCGTATGCGTGAACTGATGGTTGAAGCACGTCAGCGGCGGAACGGGATCAAGCCGCGCAGGTTCCTGTCGCGCAGCCACAGCCCGCCCCACACCATCAGGCCGAGATAAAGCCCGAACAGCGTGTGCGTGAACAGGGGACTGCCGATCCGCACATGCGAGGCCATCGCGCCGCCGAGATAGCCGGTGAGCAGGATCGCGCCGAGGATCGAGGTCGGCGGGATAGAATAGAGCACGGTGCAGACGATGGTGATGAGGCCGAGGCTCCGCGCCAGCGTTCTCGCTCGAACCATAGCCCATCTTGTCCATGGTTTCGGTGACGACCGGCCACGGCACCAGCTTGATGGCGCCGTCGATCATCAGGAACACGATGACGAGGCCGGAGAGGATGCGGCCGGTCCAGCGTGCGGGCTTGGAGGCTGGAAGGGTTTCGGCGATGACGGTCATGATGCTCTCCGTGTCGTCTTGAATGGCTGTTCGATTTCAAGACGAACGGAGGGAGCGGAAACCGACAGGGGAAGCGAAATTTTTCGATGGCGCTCGCTCTTCCTTCTCCCTTGTGGGAGAAGGTGGATCGCGACGCGAAGCGGCAGCGAGACGGATGAGGGGTCTGTCTCCGCGGAGAGAACCCCTCATCCGGCCGCTTCGCGCGCACCTTCTCCCACAAGGGGAGAAGGAAACGAAGGAGCATTACTTCCCCGCCTTCTTGCCGCGGGGCTGGCTGTCGCGCTGCAGGCGGTCGAGGTGCATGCGGATGTGGGCGGCTTCGGCCGAGGTGTTGGCCAGCGCAATGGCGCGGTCGAAGGCGGTGCGGGCCTCGTCGTTGCGGCCGAGCTGCATCAGGAAGGCGCCGCGCACGCCGAAGAAATGAAAATAGTTCGACAGCCGCGCCGCCAGCGGCTCGATCATGTCGAGCGCCGGCCTGCGGGCCCTGCACCTTGGATACCGCGACCGCGCGGTTCAGCGTCACCACCGGCGACGGCTGCATGATCTCGAGCGCGCCGTAGAGCAGGTCGATCTGGGTCCAGTCGGTATCCGCAGGGCGTTTCGGCGCGGGCATGCAGCGCCGCGATCGCGGCCTGCACCTGGTAGGGCCCGCTGCGGCGATGGCGCATCGCCTTGTCGATCAGCGCCAGCCCCTCGGCGATGAGGGACTTGTTCCATAGCGAGCGATCCTGATCGTCGAGCAGGATCACCGCGCCATCGGCGTCGAAGCGCGCCGCGGCGCGCGCATGCTGTATCAGCAGCAGCGCGGTCAGCCCCATGATCTCGGGCTCGCTCTGGAACAGCCGCAGCAACAGCCGCGCCAGCCGAATCGCCTCCTCGCACAAGGGCGCTGCGAATCTCGGCGGTATCGCCGCTGGCCGAATAGCCCTCGTTGAAGATCAGGTAGATCATGGCGGCGACGGAGGTGAGCCGTTCGGAGCGCTCCACCGCGCCCGGCGTTTCGAACGGCACGTCGGCGTCGGCGACGCGCGCCTTGGCCCGCGTGATGCGCTGCTCCATCGCGGCTTCCGAGACCAGGAAGGCGCGCGCGATCTGCTTGACCGTGAGCCCGGAGACGATGCGCAGCGCGAGCGCGATCTGCTGCGTCGCCGGCAGGTCCGGATGGCAGCAGATGAACAGCAGCCGCAGGATGTCGTCGCGGTAGTGCGAGCCGTCGAGCCGCTCGGCAAGCTGCTCCTCGGCGTCGTCGAGATCGGAGATCGCGTCTTCCTCGGGCAGCGGCTGCTGCTTCTTGCTCCGCCTGATATCGTCGATCGCGACATTGCGGCCGACCATGATCAGCCACGCCGCGGGATCGCGCGGCGGGCCGTTCTGCGGCCAGCTTTTCAGCGCGCGCAGGCAGGCGTTCTGAAAGGCCTCCTCGGCGGTATCGAGATTGCGGAAATAGCGCAGCAGCGCGCCGACCGCCTGGGGGCGCGCCGAGGTCAGCGCGGCATCGATCCAGGCGGTATCGGTCACGGCTGCACGCTCCCCGGCGTGAAGTGGCCGACGGGACGGATCTCGTAGGCGCCGCCGGGATTGGCCGCGCCGAGATCGCGCGCGACGTCGAGCGCCTCGTCGAGGTTCTTGCAGTCGACGACGATAGAAGCCGAGCAACTGCTCCTTGGTTTCGGCATAGGGGCCGTCGAGCACCAGCGGCGGATCGTCCTTGCGCAGCGTGGTCGCCGCCGTGGTCGGCAGCAGCCGCGCGACCGGGCCGAGCCGGCCCTGTTTGGCGAGCTTGTCCTGCACGACGGCAAGTTTCTTCATGACCGCGGCGTCCTGTTCCTTGGTCCAGGAACCGACGGTGTCTTCGTCGTGATAGCAAAGGATGGCGTAAAGCATGAGGGCTGGCATCTCCGTTGTCATCGATGACGAACGATTATGCCCGCAGCCGACAGGTGCGTCGAAGAAATTTTGGAATTGTTCCGTCGCCGGTCAGGGACCGACGATCGGAGGCGGCGGCGGATTGCAAGTGCCTGTAGGTGTGGACGACCGCCTTGGAACAAAGAAGGCACACACCGAGGATGAGAATGATGTTCCTGATCGTCTTCATCTGACGGTCTCGACTTTGGCCGGGCCAAAGTCGCGGTGATTGTTCTGGTAGGAAAGCGCCAGCCAGAACATCACCGCCACGATGATGAAACCGCGCATCACCAGGAGATGCCATACTGCGCGGCGATCTGGCGCGCCTTTTGCTCGTCGGTCTCGCGCCGGGCGGCCAGGCTCTGCTTCGAACTGGACGACGCCCGCTTCCTGGAACGCTGCCGGCGCTGCGGCTTCCGCCGGCGCGGTGGTGGACGGCCGCCGCCGGGGTGTCGTTGGCGGCAGGGATCAGGCTGCCGATGTCGCTGGCTTGCGCCGAGGCGGAGGCCAGGACGAAAGCGGAAATGAGGATCAGTTTGCGCATCTGAAGTCTCCCTTGTCGGATGAAAGGAGGCTAGAGAAGCGGTTCGATCGATTATGTGATGGAAGTCACGCCGGCGTGACGATACGAAAAGGACGGCCGAAAGAATGACAATGAATAAAGGTGCGCTCGCCATCCTGGTGCATGGCGGGACGGAAAACTGGTCGCCGGAGCGCTGGAAAGGCCCGGTTCGACGGCGTCTGCCGCGGACCGGCCCGTGCTGCTGCTGCCGGATGCCGCGTTCGATCCGGCCGAGGTGCATTACGCCGCGGTGTGGAAGCCGCGTCCGGGCGAGCTTGCCGCCTTCCCCAACCTGCGTGTCATCTTCAATCTCGGCGCCGGTGTCGATGCGCTGATGGCGGACCGCTCATTGCCCGACGTGCCGCTGGTGCGCGTGGCCGTCACCGACCTCACCGCGCGGATGACGGAATATGTCGTGCTGCATGTGCTGATGCACCACCGGCAGGAGCTCTATTTGCGGGAATCCCAGCGCGCAAAACGCTGGGCGCCGAAATTGCAATGGGCGGCGGGAGCGATCTCGGTCGGCGTCATGGGGCTGGGCACGCTCGGGGCTGACGCGGCCGATGCGCTGAAGCGCCTGGGCTTTCGCGTCGCGGGCTGGAGCCGGAGCCCGAAGACGATCGACGGCATCGATTGCTTTCACGGCGAGGCGCAGTTCGACGCGTTCCTGCGGCGGACCGACATCCTGGTCTGCCTTTTGCCGCTGACGCCGGAGACACGGCACATTCTCAACCGCGCGCTGATTCGAGAAACTGAATCGCAACAGTCCGCTCGGCGCGCCGGTGCTGATCAATGCCGGCCGCGGCGGCTTGCAGAACGAAGCCGACATCCTGCAATGCCTCGACGACGGCACGCTCGGCGGCGCCTCGCTCGACGTCTACGCCACCGAGCCGCTGCCCGTGGACAGCCCGTTCTGGACCCATCCAAAAGTGGTGCTGACCCCGCACAACGCCGCCGACACCGATGCCGACGAGATATCGAAATACGTCGCGCAGCAGATCGCGCGTTTCGAGGCCGGCGGCGCGCTGGAGAATGTGGTGGATCGCGGGCGGGGGTATTAGTTTCACCGTCATTGCCTGCGACAAACGCGAAGCGTTTGCGCAAGGGAGCGACAGCGACGAAGCAATCCACCTATCGTTATGCCGCGAGAATATGGATTGCTTCGCTTCGCTCGCAATGACGAATGCCCTCACCCCTTCGCGGGCAGCGCGTGCGCGAAGCTCCAGGAATGGCCGAACGGATCCATGATGCGGGCGTAGCGTGCGCCCCAGAACGAATCCCATGGCTCCAGCGTGACGGTCGCGCCGGCATCGCGGGCGCGCTTCACTGCGGCGTCGCAGTTCTCGACTTCGAGATGCATGGTCACCGACGTACCCTTGATCTGGTCCGGCGGAAACACCGCGTCGACGCCATGCGAGCCGCGGTGTTCGGGAAAGTCGTCCATGACGAAAATCCGCGCGCCGTTGACCTGAATTTCCGAATGCATCAGCCGCTTGCCGTCCTCGGCCGGCATCCGGACGGTTTCGGTGGCACCGAGCGCCTTCTTGTAGAATTCGAGGGCTGCGTTGGCGTCGCGGACGACGAGATGGGGGGTGACGATCTGGACGGTAGCCATGGCTGCACTCCGGATGCGGTTTCGTTCACCTGGGGATGACGAACGGCAAATGCCGCGGCCGACAGCGCCGGGCAAAATTTTTGCCGTTATTTCGCGGCCCCGAGCATCACATCGAGCGCGCCGTTCACGATCGCCTCCAGCTCCTTGCGCGGCATCCGCGCGCGGGCGCGGATCGCGATCGTGTGAATGGTGGCGGAGGCGAGTTGCGCCAGCACGACCGGATCGGCGCTCTCCGGTAGCTCGCCCTTCTCCTTGGCGCGCCGGAAACAGGCGGCAAAAGCCTTGTCGAGTTCGGTAAAGCCTTCCAGCACCATGGCGCGGATATCGGGATCGTGCACCGCCTCGGAGGCCGCGGTCATGACCGTAAAGCAGCCGCGCGGACCGGATTCGCCGGACAGATAGATGTCGAGCGCCACCGCATAGATCCGCTCCAGCCGCCGGCGGATCGGCAGCTCGTCGCGGAAGATGTCGCCCATCGCATCTCGCGCGTCCTCGCGATAGCGCCGGTAACTCTTGATGAACAGCTCGCGCTTGTCGCCGAACGCCCCATAGAGGCTCGGCCGGTTCATGCCGGTGGCGGCGGAGAGATCGTCGAGCGATGTCGCTGCAAAGCCATCCTTGCGGAACAGATCGAGCGCCTTGCCGAGCGCCACGTCCGGCTCATAGGCGCGCGGCCGGCCCCGGCGCTTGGGCGCCACGGGGTCGTCGATCTTCGTCACAGGCGGCTTTTTACTTTTTTGTACCATTTCGCAATAAATTCCTTGACCGGGTTTATATTATGCGGAACAGTATAAAAATCAATCCCGCCCGCCCTTGAGCGCCGGCCCGATTGATCAACCGCCAAGGAGGCAAACCATGGATCTCTATTTCTCGCCGCTCGCCTGCTCGCTGGCGACCCGGATCGCGCTGTATGAAGCCGGCGCCGAGGCCAACTATCTCGAAGTCGATCCCAAGACCAAGGTGGTGCAGAAGGACGGCTCGGATTTCCGCAGCGTCAACCCGCTCGGGCTGGTGCCGACGCTGCGCACCGACGACGGCACGGTGCTGACGGAGAACGCGGCGATCCTGCAATATGTCGCCGACCGTTTTCCAAACGCCGGCATCTCGGCGGCATCGGCTGAGGAGCGCAGCCGCCTGCATCAATGGCTCTGCTTCATCGGCACCGAACTGCACAAGGCGCTGTTCGTGCCGCTGCTCGACAAGACGGCGCCGCAGGATGCGAAGACCTATGCGCTGACCAAGAACCTGTCGCGGCTCGACTATCTCGAGAACTACCTGAAGGGCCGCGAATTCCTGCTCGATCATTTCAGCGTGGCCGATGCCTATCTCGTCACCATCATCAACTGGACGATGGCGACGCCGCCGATCGAACTGGCGAAATGGCCGAACGTGAAGGCCTATCACGAGCGGCTGCGCGCCCGCCCCAGCATCGCGAAAGCAGTCGCCGAGGAGTTCGAGATGTACAAGGCCGAACTCGCGCGGCACAAGGCGGCGGCGTAAGCGAGAACTTCGGAGCAGCGTAGCCCGGATGGAGCGAAGCGAAATCCGGGTTTGCTCGGCACGATTGCGCTGCAGTTCCCGGATTGCGCTGCGCTCCATCCGGGCTACGAAACGTCAGACTGGCGGCGCCAGCAACCGCGCCGTCAGATCGCTCAGCGCCCGGCGGAAGATTCCGGCGTCGTTGCGCGCCCGTGCCAAAACCAAGGCCCCCTGAATGGTCAGCAGCGCATCTTCCGCGCGCCGCTGCGCCTGGCTCTTGCTCAATCCGGATCGCCGCAACAGCGCTGCCAGCGCGGCCTGCCAGCGCGCAAAATAATCATCGACGGCTTCGGCAAAAGTGTCGCGCGCAGAACCGAGCGCCACCAGCCCGACCAGACAGACGCGATCGCCGGAATGAAAATACTGGTCGACGCCCGAGATCATCGCAGCGATCGCGCGCGCGGCATCGTCGGCCTCGCGCAACGGCGCATAAATGTTGAGTTCGAACCAGGCGTCGATGTCGGCCAGCACCTCGGTGGCCATCTGCTCCTTGCCGCCGGGGAACAGGTGATAGAGGCTGCCCTTGCCGAGCCCGGTGGCCTCCGTGATCAGCGTCAGCGAGGCGCCCTCATAGCCATGGGCGCGAAACACCTCGCCGAGCGCGCGTAACACTTGCCCACGCTCGACGCCTTTCTTCAGCATGGCGTCACAGCGGGTTCTCCCCCAGCCCCGCAACATCGGCCGGGCGCGGCCCCGGCGCCGCCCAGTGGAAACGGCGTTCGCTTTCCTTGATGGCGATATCGTTGATGCTGGCCTCGCGCCGCCGCATCAGGCCGTGTTCGTCGAACTCCCATTGCTCGTTGCCGTAGGAGCGATGCCACTGCCCGGCATCGTCGTGCCATTCATACTGGAAGCGCACGGCGATGCGGTTCTGATCGAACGCCCAGAGGTCCTTGATCAGGCGATAGTCGTACTCCCTGGCCCATTTGCGGGTGAGGAATTCGACGATCGCTTCGCGCCCCTGGAAGAATTCGGAACGGTTACGCCAGCGGCTGTCTTCGGTATAGGCCAGCGACACCCGCACCGGATCGCGCGAATTCCAGGCGTCTTCCGCCATGCGCGCCTTCTGGGCGGCGGTTTCGCGGGTAAAGGGCGGCAGCGGCGGACGCGACATGACGTTTCTCCGGATGGCGATCCCGAGACATTGTACCGATCGGTACAGAGAGTCAATCCGGCAAGAATCAGTCCGAGGCCAGATCGGCCTTCATCAACTGCCGCAGCGATTTCGGGATCGGTTTTGCCCGGCCCTCGCTGATGAAGGCGACGCGCACCGCGGCCTTGACCAGCACCTCGTCGCCGCGCCGCACCTCCTGCGCCAGCGTGATCGAGGCGCCCTTCACCGCGACCGGCCACGTCACCACGTCGAGCACGTCGTCCATCCGCGCCGGCCGCAAAAAATCGAGCTCCATCGAGCGCACCACGAAGGCGAAGCCCGGCGTTTCCTCCTGCGCCTGTTCGAACAGCGCGTGCTGCGACGCGCCCATCAGCCGCAGATGGTTGGTGCGGCCGCGCTCCATGAAGCGCAGATAATTGGCGTGATAGACGATGCCGGAAAAATCGGTGTCTTCGTAATAGACGCGGACCTGCATGTGATGGCGGCCGTCACGGATCTCGCCGTCGAGAATGGGTAATGCCACTTGCGGTTCCTGATCGCGCTGCAAAGCCTTGCTTTTGCGCAAAATCGGCGCGGCGCGCAAGCGCTGCGACTGCCGCTACGCCACCGCCGGCCGCGGCGCGCCCAGCGTCACCAGCACGATTTCCGGGGGGACGCCGAGGCGGAACGGCATGATGCTGCAGCCGAGGCCGCCGGAGACCACGACGTCGCAGTTCATCTTGATGTGGCCATAGGCGAGCTGCTGCCCGGACGGCGAGATCGGCGACCAGCCCAGCATGCGCACCTGGCCGCCATGGGTATGGCCGGAGAGCTGCAGCGCGACGCGCGAGGGCACGCGCCTCGCGATGTCGGGCTCATGCGCCATCAGAACGACCGGGGCATCGTCGGTGATCTTCGCCAGCGTCGCGCCGAGATCGTCGACGCCGATCCGCTTGAGCGGCCTGAAGCGGCGCGCCGGCATATAGGCGAGCTGATCGCCGAGACCGGCCAGCCAGAACGAATGGCCGTTCTTGCTGAGCTTCTTGGCGTCGTTCTCGTAAACCGGGATACCGGCGGCCTCCAGCGCGCGGCCTGCGGACGGCAATCCCTGCCCTTCCCGCTGCACGGTCTTGTCTTCCCACCAGTCGTGATTGCCGAGCACCGCATGCACGCCGAGCGGCGCCTTCAGGCCGGCCAGCACGCCGCGCCCATTCGGCATCGGGAATGAAGCGCGTCACCTTGCGATGGCCGGCGACATAGTCGCCGAGCATGACGACGATGTCAGGCTTGAGCGCATTGGTGCGCTCGACGATCTCCTGGATATGATCGAGCGACATCCAGGGATCGCAGGCATGGAGGTCGGCGATGGCGGCGATCCTGAGCTTGAGCCCTGCCGGCCATTGCGGCGGTGAGATGTTGTACCGCACGACGCGAAGCCGGACGACTGGCGCGCTGAAATCCGTAAGCGGTGGTCGAGACGCCCAGCGCGCCCAATCCACCCACGGCTTCAGAAAATGACGGCGTGTTAACATGTGATCCAATCGTGATGCAGCGCAAACATGGTGGCGGATTGAGCCCGAATTGCGGTGCGCTTGTGCAGATGGTCAGCAGAGCTCCAGCAGCTTCTCACCAGCGGTTCTGCCCCACCAGCGCATCCAGCCGCGCCTTCAACTCGTCGGGCGCGCGGTAATACCAGACGCCGCCGAGCAGATCGTGGAAGCGCTTGTTGACCGAGGCTTCGCGCTCGATGCGGTCGATGGTCTCCATGCTGATGACGTCTTCGAGCGGACCGGCGGCGAGCAGCGACAGCATCACCGGATTGGTCTCGATCTTCAGGATCTCGACGATCAAGTCGATCGCCTTGTCGGGATCCTCCTCCCGCAGGTCGCGCTCGTAATCCATCATCGCGAAGAAATTGTCGTCGCGGTCACGTTCGGATTTCGAATATTGCTCGACCCAGGCGCGCGCCAGCTCCGGCACCGGCATGGCCTCGCAATCAAGCGGACGCTTCGGCGTCCGGCGCGCGAGATCGTCGGCGCGCCAGCCCTTGCTGTCGGCAATCGCTTCGATGCGGCGCTTGAAGGGCTCATCGGGCCCGAAGTAAATCCCGCCCAGCAGCCATCGCAGCCCGGCATTCTGTTTCGCCTCGGATTCGATCCGGTCGATCACGGCGGCGCCGTGCGCATAGAGCAGCGACAGCATGAACTTGTCGTTGAGCTGCATCACGGTCGGCTTGTCGGGTTCGGAGCGCAGCACTTCAAGCGCGAGGTCGAACGCGCGGTCCGGCACGCTTGTGCGGCAGATGGTCGAAATAGAGGAACGCCGACCAGGCGGCGCCCGTCTTGTCGCGCCGGCTCAGGCGCTGCAGCGCGCCCCACATCGAGGCGAGTTCGGCGAATCGGCATGGCGTCGAGGAAGGTTTCGGTATCGTCGGGCGTCGCCAGTTCCGGCGCCGCCGCGATGAGGGCGAGCATGTCGGCGTCTTCGGTCGAACCCATCGCTATTGCACTCCACGGCAAGCAGACCCGGCGCTGAAGCGCGCCTGGCATTTGCCCTTAGTGCATCGCCGCAATGATCGGGTTCGAAGCGATCAGTCGTCGCTGTCGCCGTTGCCGAACAGGCCGAACTGCGCCGGATCGCGCGCGGGTTCGGCGAGGCCGAGATGGCGGAAAGCGTGCGAGGTCAGCAGCCGGCCGCGCGGGGTGCGCTGCAGATAGCCGCACTGGATCAGGAACGGCTCGATGATGTCCTCGATGGCGTCGCGCGGCTCCGACAGCGCCGCCGCCATGGTCTCGACGCCGACCGGGCCGCCGCCGTAGTTCAGCGCGATCGTCGTGAGATAGCGCCGGTCCATGGCGTCGAGGCCGGCGGCATCGACTTCCAGCGCGCTCAGCGCGTGGTCGGCGATGGCGCGGTCGATGGAGCTTGCGTCCGCGGCGGAAGCAAAATCCCGCACGCGGCGCAGCAGGCGGCCGGCGATGCGCGGCGTGCCGCGGGCGCGGCGCGCGATCTCGTTGGCGCCATCAGGCGTCATGCCGATGTTGAGCACGCGGGCGCCGCGGGTGACGATCTTCTCCAGCTCTTCCTCGGTGTAGAAATTCAACCGCACCGGAATGCCGAAACGGTCGCGCAGCGGATTGGTCAAGAGGCCGGCGCGCGTGGTGGCGCCGACGAGGGTGAACTTTGCCAGCTCGATCTTGACCGAGCGCGCCGCCGGTCCCTCGCCGATGATGAGGTCGAGCTGAAAGTCCTCCATCGCGGGATACAGCACTTCCTCGACCGCCGGGCTGAGGCGATGGATTTCGTCGATGAACAGCACGTCGCGCTCTTCGAGATTGGTGAGCAGCGCGGCGAGATCGCCGGCCTTGGCGATGACGGGACCCGAGGTGGCGCGAAAGCCGACGCCGAGTTCGCGCGCCACGATCTGCGCCAGCGTGGTCTTGCCGAGGCCCGGCGGGCCGACGAACAGCACATGGTCCAGCGCCTCGTTACGCTTGCGCGCGGCCTCGATGAAGATCGAGAGATTTTTGCGCGCCTGCGCCTGGCCGACGAACTCGGACAGCAGTTGCGGGCGCAGCGCGGTGTCGCCGACATCGTCGGAACGGCGCTCGGGCGTGACGATGCGGGAGGGCGTGTTCACTCGGCTGCCCCGCTTGTATTTGTTGGGCAGCAGTTCGCCGATGGTCACGACTTTCGGCGCATGGCCGTTGTCGGGAACGATGACCCGCGCTTTGGCGTCATAGTCGTGGATCAGCTCGCGACAGATGCCGCAGGGCGAGACCACCGCGATCTTGCCGGGCTCGCCGGGCTTGGGGTGACGCACGGCGACGATGGTTTCGATGCCGTGGTCGCCGTTTTCGGTGATGGCGCGGCCGATGGCGATCGCTTCGGCGCAGACCGCGATCCGGCCGATATAGGCGTCGATATTCACGCCGGTGACGATACGGCCGTCGCGGGTGCGCATGGCGGCGCCGACCTCCTGCCAGTCGTTGCGATAGCGCTGGCCGATGGCTTCGGTGGCGCGGCGATCAGCTCCTGTCCTTTTTGCTCGGCATGGTGGAGAATGCGTTCCTTAGTCAGATCGTAGGGTGGGCAAAGGCGCTTTGCGCCGTGCCCACCATCTCCCCGGTTATATCAAATGGTGGGCACGCTTCGCTTTGCCCACACCTACGGTCTCGACACTCATTTCGACAATTCCTTCAGGCCCAGCCGGATCAGTTGCGCGGTCTCCGCCTTCTCGCCCGCGCTGCGCGAGGCGGCGGCGATGGCGGCGGCCGCCTGCGGCTGGCCGTAGCCGAGATTGACCAGCGCGGAGATCGCATCGGTGACCGGGCGCGGCGCGCGGTGATCGTCGATCGCGCCGGCGAGATGCACCACGGCCGGATCGACATTGGCAAACGCCGGCGCCTTGTCCTTCAATTCGGTGACGATGCGTTCGGCGACTTTCGGGCCGACGCCGGGCGTGCGCGACACCGCGGCCTTGTCGCGCAGCGCGATGGCGTTGGCGAGTTCGGCGGGCGGCAGCGTCAGAGCACCGCGAGTGCGACCTTGGCGCCGACGCCCTGCACGGTCTGCAGCAGGCGGAACCATTCGCGCTCGACGTCGCTGCGGAAGCCGAACAGTTTTATCTGGTCCTCGCGCACATAGGTCTCGATCGACAGCACCGCGGCCTCGCCGGGCGACGGCAGCGCCTGCAGCGTGCGCGACGAGCAATGCACCTGATAGCCGACGCCGCCGACGTCGAGGATCACGTAATCCTCGCCGTAGGAATCGATCAGGCCTTTGAGCTTGCCGATCATAGGCTCGCCACCTTCAGCCGCAGCGCCGCGCTGCCGCGGTGATGCGCGTGCGTGATGGCGATCGCCAGCGCGTCGGCGGCATCGGCGGATTTCGGCTCGGCCTTCGGCAGCAGGATTTTGAGCATCACAGCGATCTGGTTCTTGTCGGCATGGCCGGCGCCGACCACGGTCTTCTTGACCTGGTTGGGCGCATATTCCGCAACCGATATGCCGAACATCGCGGGCGCCAGCATGGCGACGCCGCGCGCCTGGCCGAGTTTCAGCGTGGCGACGCCGTCCTTGTTGACAAAAGTCTGTTCGACCGCGGCCTCCGCCGGCCTGAAATCGCCGAGGACGGTGGCGAGCCCTTCATGGATCGCCAAGAGGCGGCTGGCCAGCGGCAGATCGTCCGGCGGCTCCACCGAGCCGCAGCCGATGAAGACGAGCCGGTTGCCCTCGGTCTCGATCACGCCCCAGCCGGTGCGGCGCAGGCCGGGGTCGATGCCGATGATCCGGACGGGTTGGCAAATCGGTGGGGATGTCATGGCGTAGTGATAACGCCAGAGCCGGGTGAACGAAACATAAAGAGAACGGAAATCCCCTGCCGCGGAGTCGCCGCCCGTTCCGCTCGTCATCCCCGCGAAGGCGGGGATCCAGTACGCCGCGGCTTCTCGGCATGATCTCCCGGCTCTGGAATACTGGATCGCCCGGTCCATGCGCAATTGCGCACAAGGCCGGGCGACGACAGCGGAGTATTCAGGCGAATTAGGCTCTACCCGCCCATCTTCGCCATCAGCGCGTCGGAAATCTCGAAATTGGCGTAGACGTTCTGGACGTCGTCGTGCTCGTTCAGCAGGTCGATCAGCTTCAACAGCTTCTCGCCGGTCTCGTCATCGACCGCGATCGTGTTCTGCGGCTTCCAGGTCAGCGCCGCCTTGCGGGCTTCGCCGAATTTCGCTTCCAGCGCCTTGGCGACCTCGCGGAAGGTGTCCTGCGAGGCGTAGACCTCGTGGCCGCTTTCGCTCGATATCACGTCGTCGGCGCCGGCCTCGATCGCGGCATCCAGCATCGCGTCGTCGGAGGCAACCTTGGCGTCATATTCGATGATGCCGGTGCGGTCGAACATGAAGGCGACCGAGCCGGTTTCGCCGAGGTTGCCGCCGGACTTGGTGAAATAGGAGCGGATGTCGGACGCGGCGCGGTTGCGGTTATCGGTCAGCGCCTCGACGATCACGGCGACGCCGCCGGGGCCGTAGCCCTCGTAGCGGATTTCGTCGTAATTCTCGCCGTCGCCGCCGCTCGCCTTCTTCACGGCGCGCTCGATAGAATCCTTCGACATGTTTTCCTGGCGGGCGGAAATGATCGCCGCGCGCAGCCGCGCGTTCATCGCCGGATCGGGCTGGCCCATTTTGGCCGCCACCGTGATTTCCCGCGCCAGCTTGCCGAACAGTTTCGACTTCTGGGCATCCTGCTTGCCCTTGCGGTGCATGATGTTCTTGAACTGGGAATGGCCGGCCATGCAGGGGTCTCTTCGGATTCGTCCGGGAGGGATGCGGGGTGAAAGCGCGGCCTTATAGGCCGGTAATCGGTCAAAATCAAAGATTTGCGGCCGATTCGGCTACTAAAGTAGCGCCTGCCTGCCGGAATATCAGGCAGTTGTTAACCATGATTTCATGCTCGGATGAGAGGATTTCGCACCTGCCCTCAACTTTTAAGAGACGTCATGGCGTTCGGTTTGTTCAAAAAGCGAGTGCCGGAACCGGCTGCGCCTGCCGCTGAAGCCAAGGTTCCGCAGGCCCTGGCCGCGGCCGAGGCCGCCGCCGAGGGACGATTCGGCCAAGGCGATCCTTGAACTGCTGGAGCTCGAACTTGGCGCGATGATCCGCCAGCTCGAACGTGCGGCCAATTCGGTCGCCGGCGGCGCCGAGGCGACGGCTGCAACGCTTTCCACCATCCGCCAGCGCACCAACGCCCTGACCGACCGCACCAGCGCCGCACAGGGCACGGCGACGACCTTTTCGCACGCCGCCGACAAGTTCACCCAGTCGGCGCAGGGCATCGGCTCCCAGGTGCGCGACGCCGGCAAGCTCGCCGACCAGGCCAGCGACGCCGCCCGCGAAGCCAGCGCCAATGTCGACCGCCTGCAGGGAATCCTCGGCGGCGATCGGCAATGTCGTCAATTTGATCGCGCAGATCGCCCGGCAGACCACGCTGCTGGCGCTCAATTCCACCATCGAGGCCGCACGCGCCGGCGAGGCCGGGCGCGGTTTCGCCGTGGTCGCCACCGAGGTGAAGGCGCTCGCGGTGCAGACCCAGAACGCGACCGAGGAGATCAGCAAAAAGATCGAGGCGCTGCAGCGCGACGCCGCGGGCTCGGTCGACGCCGTGCATCGCATCTCGCAGGCGATCGAAGCGATCCGCCCGGTGTTCGACAACGTCAACGGCGCGGTTGCCGAGCAGAACGCGACGACCGGCGAAATGGCCGACAACGCGGCTTCCGCCTCCAGCTTCATCGGCTCGGTCGGCGACAGCGCCACCGAGATCGATCACGCGACCAAGGAAGCCGAGACCCACGGCGAAAGCGTCGCCAGGGCCGGACGGGCCGTCACCACATTCGCGCAGAAGCTCAAGTCGCGCTGCGCGGTGCTGCTGCGCCAGGGCGACCGCGGAACGTCGTGAACAGCAGAAGCTGCCCTGCAGCCTCAAGATCGAAGTCCAGATGCCGCGCGGCGCGGTCAGCGCGCCGGTCTATGAAATTGCGATGGATGGCATTCTGGTCTGCGGGACCGAGGCCGAAAAGCTGGCGCAAGGCCAGAGCTTCGATGCGACGCTGCAGGACATCGGCGCCTGCCGGATCCGCATCGGCGAGCGGTCGAAGGCCGGCACGCTGGCGCGCTTCGAGCGGCCGGCGGCCGCGCTGGTCGAGAAGATCGAAGACAAGATGTGGTCGATCCAGGACGACAACACCGAGGCGGTCACCCGCGCGATGGAAGCCGGCGCTGCGCTGAAGAAGATCTTCGAGAACGGCGTCGACAGCGGCGCGATTTCGATCGAGGACATGTTCGACACCAACTATGTCGAGATACCGGGCAGCAACCCGGTGCAATACCGCACCAAGATCCTGGACTGGGCCGACCGCGCGCTGCCGTCGTTCCAGGAAGCGTTCCTCGCCAAGGACAAGCGGATGGCGTTCTGCGCCATGATCGACACCAACGGCTATCTGCCTGTTCACAACAAGATCTATTCGCATCCGCAGCGGCCGGGCGACGTCACCTGGAACACCGCCAACAGCCGCAACCGCCGTATCTTCAACGATGCGGCAGGCCTTGCCGCCGGGCGCAACCAGCGCGCCTATCTGATCCAGAGCTACGCCCGCGACATGGGCAACGGCAACACCGTGATGATGCGCGAGATCGACGTGCCGATCCGCGTCAAAGGCCGCCACTGGGGCGGCTTCAGGACGGCGTACAGGCTCTGATTTACCAGAATCCGGGCACCGCAGGCTCGAGCCTGCCGCCTTTCCGCACCGGCGCGACGCGCAGCGCGAGGCCGGTGGAATCATCGGTCTCGACCGCGACGCCTGAGAGTGTCGCAACGCCCGCCGCCGGTTCGAAGCGGCCTGAGGGAATGCCGGTCGTGAAGCGCCGCAGCGGCTCTTCCTTCTGCATGCCGATGATCGAAATCATAATCGCCGGTCATGCCGGCATCGGTCATGTAGGCGGTGCCGCCGGTGAGGATCTGGTGATCGGCGGTCGGCACATGGGTGTGGGTGCCGACGACGAGGCTGGCGCGGCCGTCGCAAAAGAAGCCGATGCCCTGTTTCTCGCTCGACGCCTCGCCATGGAAATCGACCACGATCGCGTCCGCCGCCTCGCGCAGCGGACAGGCATCGAGTTCGCGGTTGAGCACCGCGAAGGGATCGTCGAACGGCGTCATGAAGACGCGGCCGATGGCGTTGATGACAAGCGCGCGCTTGCCGTTCTTGGTATCGACCAGCGCAGCTCCGCGGCCCGGCGTGCCTCTTGGGTAGTTCGGCGGGGCGGACCAGCTTCGGCGCGCGCTCGATGAACACCAGCGCCTCGCGCTGATCCCAGGCGTGATTGCCGAGCGTTACGGCATCGGCGCCGGCATCGAGGAATTCCTGATAGATCGCCTCGGTGATGCCGAAACCGCCGGCGGAATTCTCGCCATTGACGACGACGAGGTCGAGCGCCCAGTCCCTGACCATACCGGGCAGATATTCCGCGATCGCGGTGCGGCCTGCCCGGCCGACCACGTCGCCAACGAAGAGAATGCGCAAAGTTCAGCTCCGGAAATCGAACACTTTCTTTTCCGTTAGCACATAATCCAGCGCCACGTCGTGCGGCAGCGCGGGAACGGCTTTTATTTCCTGCAACGCAAAGGCGGTGCCGACGGCCGTGATGGCCTTCACTTTACGCAAATGGGCGAGCGTGAAGTCGTAATGTCCCGCGCCATAGCCGATGCGGTGGCCCTCGCGGTCGAACGCCGCCAGCGGCACCAGCATGATATCGGGAATGAGTTCGGCGGCGGCCGGCGACGGCTCGAGGATACCGAGCGGCCCCATCATCAGCCGGTCGTCGGGCGACCAGGCGCGAAACGCCAGCGATTTTCCGCGCGCCATGACCGCGGGTAGCGCCAGCTTTGCGCCCTGCTCGGCGAGCTTGCGCATCAAGGGCGCGGGTCGATCTCGCTGCGGATCGGCGAGTAGCCGGAGACGACCATGCCGGGCTCAATCGCAAACGGCACGCCGCGCTTGGCCATCGCCTGCGCCGCGGCCGCGCGCTGCTCGTCGCTCAACGCATCGCGTTTCGCCAGCGCTGCGGCGCGGAGGTCGGCTTTCGACAGGGTTGCCGTCATGCAGTATCTTTCCGCTGTCATCACCCGCCTTGTGCGCAATTGCGCACGGAGCGGGCGATCCAGTATTCCAGAGACTTCAGTGATTCAACCGAGACGCCGCGGCGTACTGGATACCCGCATTCGCGGGGTATGACGGGACGTGCGCGGGTAAGAAAAAGTCGCAAGCAACCAAAACAAAAGTGCGAAGCCGCGATACGCCGTTGAAGCACTCGATCCCGGAGTTCCCTACGAAAGTAGGTGGGCACCATATGTCCGGATCCACGGACCCGGCCAGGGACAGTTCCCTAAAGGATCGATAAGGCCCCGGGGATATATGGCTCCTGACGCACGACGCAGCTTCGCCAAGGCAATGTAAGCACTACGGACCGAAACCGCCAGCCGAGACGTTGCATACATCCTTAGATTGCGATTGACTTAACCCTCCCCTGGAGGGGGAGGGTCGCATGAAGTCGGCAGCGCCGACTTCATGCGGGGTGGGGTGATCTCTCAGCAAGCGAGATGTTCTATGGTTTCACCGGCGATCCGCCGCGGGGCGGCAAAGAAACTGCGCGCTAACACGACGCCGCATGAGCGCATCCTCTGGCGAGCTCTGAAAGAGCTGCCAATCGAAGGCACTCACTTCCGGCGGCAGGCGCCAATCGGTCCCTATGTCGTGGACTTCTTCTGTCCGGCAAAGCGACTGATCGTCGAACTCGATGGCGGGCACCATAACGATGATGCGACAGCCGCGCGCGATAGCGAAAGGCAGGCTTGGTTGGAGCGGGAAGGCTATCGGGTCATCCGCTTCTGGAATTCGGATGTGGTTGGAAATCTGAACGCGGTGATGGAGCAAATTTACATCGAGGTGTATGGGGCTCGTGAAGCTGAAGCGCTTCCACTTAGGCACCACCGGCGACGATAGTCTGTCACCCCGCCCCGCCGCTGCGCGGCGACCCGCCCCCTCAAGGGGCGGGTGAAAGCAAGACGCACGCGCAACTCCGCTTCACCCGATCGCGACGCCGCTGCCGATGGTGCGGTTGAGCATTTGCGTGGTCTTTTCGATGCGGTCGGCGGCGGCGTTGAGCGCGTTGGCGACCGCGACCTGGGTGGACTTGGCGCGGTCGGCGGCGGCGACGCGCACGTTGCGCAGGGTTTCGAGTTCGCCCTCCAGCGCGCGGATGCGCGCGTTGGCATCCAGCAGTTCGTCGCACACGGTGAGCGCGGCCATCACGGTGAGGCGCGCATCGCCGATCTCGCCGAACTTGCCGCGCAACTCGCCGACCCGCGTTTCCAGGCTCTCGGCGAGCTTCAGGAGCCGCACTTCCTGCCCTTCCTCGCAGGCCATGCGATACTGCCGGCCGTTGATGGTGACGTTGATGTGGCTCATTCATCCTCTCCGGCATCGAGCACCGCACGGATGGTGCCGATCGCGACGTCCAGCTTTTCCGATACCTCGCGGTTGGTGCGCTCCAGCCGCCGCGTCTTCACCAGCGAGCCGTCGAGTTCGTCGGCGAGCCGCGAGCGATCGGCGCCGAGCGCCTGGATCCGGCTCGCCAGTTCGTTCTCGTCGCGGTCGGCGTCGCGCCGCCGCTCGGCCGCCGCCTCGAGCGCATCGAGCGCCATCATCAGGCGCCGCGTGGCGGCGTCGATGTCGGCATAGACCGGCTCGGCATTGCCGGCCCCGTTGGTGTGACGATCGCTCATGGGAGGCAGCGCGCACCTTCGCGTAGGCCCGCCGCACGGCAGCAAAATCCGCGGTTCGGCAAGCGGTTAGAGCACGAAATTTACGTGGCAAGCGAGGGAAGCGCAACGCCCGCGCGAAGCTATGCACCGCTAAGCAACTTTTCGCATCGGCAAGCGCGTTTCCCTTAGCCTTGGACTCGCGGGGATTGTGGTGCTATCCAGCCCCGACTTTCCCTTAAGCCACGCCCGTATTGCGGCCTCGCCCGGTACGTACCGACAACCAAGCACCTCATTTCAGGCGGATTTTCATCATGACGCAGGTCGATCATACCCGTATGGCCAATGCGATTCGCGGGCTTGCCATGGATGCCGTCGAAAAGGCGAAATCCGGCCATCCTGGGTTGCCGATGGGCGCCGCCGACATCGCGACCGTGCTGTTCACGCAGTTCCTCAAATTCGACGCCAGCTGCTCCGGCCTGGCCGGACCGCGACCGTTTCGTGCTCTCGGCCGGACACGGTTCGATGCTGCTCTATGCCTTGCTGTACCTCACCGGCAACAAGGACATGACGCTCGACCAGATCAGGAATTTCCGCCAGCTCGGATCCAAGACGCCGGGACACCCGGAGAACTTCGAGACCAGCGGCGTCGAGACCACCACCGGCCCGCTCGGCCAGGGCATCGCCACCGCGGTCGGCATGGCGCTGGCGGAAAAGATGCTGGTCGCGGAATTCGGCAAGAAGGTGGTCGGGCATCACACTTACGTGCTCGCCTCCGACGGCGACCTGATGGAAGGCGTGTCGCAGGAAGCGATCGCGATGGCCGGACACTGGAAGCTGAACAAGATGATCGTGCTGTATGACGACAACGGCATCTCGATCGACGGCCCGACCTCGATCGCCGATTCGGTCGACCAGGTGAAGCGATTCAAGTCCGCGGGCTGGGCGGCCGAGCTGATCGACGGCCATGATCCGAAGGCGATTGCAGCCGCGATCACCCGCGCGCAGAAATCCAGCAAGCCGTCGCTGATCGCCTGCAAGACCACCATCGGCTACGGCGCGCCGACGCGGGCCGGCACCGCGAAGGCCCATGGCGAGGCGCTCGGCGCCGACGAACTGAAGGGCGCCAAGGAAAAGCTCGGCATCTCGCTCGGAGCCGTTCTCCGTGCCCGACGATGTGTTGAAGGCCTGGCGTGCCGCCGGCAGCCGCGGCGCCGCCGCGCGCGAGGAGTGGCAGGCCCGCTTCGACGAACTCGGCAGCCGCAAGCGCGCCGAGTTCGAGCGGCGGATGCGGCACGAGCGGCCGGCTTCGCTCGCGAAGGCGCTGCGCGCGCACAAGAAGGCGCTGCTGGAAACGCCGCAGAATATCGCCACGCGGAAATCCTCCGAATCCGCGATCGAGGCGATCGCATCCGCGATGCCGATGGAATTTCTCGCCGGCTCCGCCGACCTCACCGGCTCCAACAACAACAAGGCGAAATCGGCCGTGGCGTTCTCGGCCAAGACGCCGAAGGGCCGCTTCATCCATTACGGCATCCGCGAGCACGGCATGGCCGCGGCCATGAACGGCATCTTCCTGCATGGCGGTTTTGCGCCGAACGGCGCCACCTTCCTGATGTTCACCGACTACGCGCGGCCGGCGATGCGGCTGGCCGCGCTGATGGGCACCGGCGTCGTCTACGTGATGACCCATGATTCGATCGGGCTCGGCGAGGACGGCCCGACGCACCAGCCGGTCGAACATCTCGCCGCGCTGCGCGCGATTCCCAACATGCGCGTGTTCCGGCCCTGCGACGCCGTCGAGGTCACCGAATGCTGGGAACTGGCGCTCAATCGTGTTGACGGCCCGACGGTGCTGGCGCTGACCCGCCAGAACCTGCCGCAGCTTCGCACCTCAGCGCCGAACGATAACCCTTGCGCGCATGGCGCCTATGAGCTGGTCGCGGCGCAGGGCGACGCCAAGGTGTCGCTGTTCGCCTCGGGCTCCGAGGTCGAGATCGCGGTGGCGGCCCAGAAGCAGCTGGCGGAACGCGGCATCGCGTCGCGGGTGGTCTCGGTGCCCTCGCTCGAACTGCTGCTGGCACAGCCGGCGGAGCGGCGGAAGGCCATCATCGGCAACGCCCCGGTCAAGATCGCCATCGAGGCCGCGGTGCGCTGGGGCTGGGATGCCGTGATCGGCCCGGATGGTGAATTCGTGGGCATGCACGGTTTCGGCGCCAGCGCGCCCGCCAAGGACCTTTTCAAGCACTTCGGAATTACCGCCGAGGCCGTCGTTAACGCTGCCCTGAAGCGCTTGGGCTGACGGTTGAGATTACTGGGAAAAAGGACTACCTAAACCCCCATCTTGACCGTTCCCGCCCGGCCGAACCGGGCGTTCCGCCGTAAGCCCCTCGTGGAACGTTTCCGCGGGGATGGCGCCAGCTATCAGAGGAGAAACGAGCATGGCAATCCGGGTCGCGATCAACGGATTTGGCCGCATCGGCCGCAATATCTTGCGGGCCATCGCGGAATCCGGCCGCAAGGATATCGAAGTGGTCGGCATCAACGATCTCGGCCCGGTCGAGACCAACGCCCATCTGCTGCGCTTCGACTCCGTGCATGGCCGCTTCCCCGGCATCGTGACCGTCGACGGCAACTCGATCAGCGTCGGCAACGGCAAGATCAAGGTTTCCGCCGAGCGCGATCCGTCAAAGCTGCCGTGGAAGGAACTCGGCGTCGACATCGCGCTGGAATGCACCGGCATCTTCAGCGCCAAGGCCAAGGCCTCCGCGCATCTGACCGCCGGCGCCAAGCGCGTGCTGGTTTCGGCGCCCTCCGACGACGCGGACGCGACCATCGTGTTCGGCGTCAATCACGACAAGCTGACCAAGGATCATCTGGTCGTCTCCAACGGCTCCTGCACCACCAACTGCCTGGCGCCGGTCGCCAAGGTGCTGAACGACACCGTCGGCATCGAGACCGGCTTCATGACCACGATCCACGCCTATACCGGCGACCAGCCGACGCTCGACACCATGCACAGCGATCTCTATCGCGGCCGCGCGGCGGCGATGTCGATGATCCCGACCTCGACCGGTGCGGCCAAGGCGATCGGCCTGGTGCTGCCGGAACTGAAGGGCAAGCTCGACGGCGTCGCGATCCGCGTGCCGACGCCGAACGTCTCGGTGGTCGATCTCAAGATCGTCGCCAAGCGCGAGACCGACGTGAAGGAAATCAACGAGGCGATGAAGCGCGCTTCCGAGCAGCAGCTCAAGGGCATCCTCGGCTACACCACCGCGCCGAACGTCTCGATCGACTTCAACCACGATCCCCACTCGTCCACGTTCCACAGGACCAGACCAAGGTGCAGAACGGCACGCTGGTGCGGGTGATGTCCTGGTACGACAATGAATGGGGTTTCTCCAACCGCATGTCGGACACCGCCGTGGCGATGGGGAAGCTGCTGTAAACGATTCCGTCATGCCCGGCCTTGTGCCGGGCATTCTGTCGTGTTGCGCCGTCATTCCGGGATGGTCCGAAGGACCAGACCCGGAATCTCGAGATTCGCGGGTTCGGCTTCGCATCGCCCCGGAATGACCGCCGAGAGTTCGAGTATCGCAATGTCCAAAATATTCCGCACCCTCGATGACGTCGACGTAAAGGGCAAGCGCGTGCTGCTGCGCGTCGACCTCAACGTGCCCATGGAGAACGGCCGCGTCACCGACGCGACCAGGCTCGAGCGCGTCGCACCGACCATCACCGAAATTTCCGACAAGGGCGGCAAGGTCATCCTGCTCGCCCATTTCGGCCGGCCGAAGGGACGCGACGCCAAGGATTCGCTGAAGCCCGTCGCGGCAGCGCTGTGGACAGGTCATCAAGAAGCCGGTCGCCTTCGCCGACGACTGCATCGGCGAGGCCGCGGCCAAGGCCGTGGCTGCGATGAAGGACGGCGACATCCTCTGCCTGGAGAATACCCGCTTCCATAAAGAGGAAGAGAAGAACGATCCGGCGTTCGTCGCCGAACTGGCAAAGCTCGGCGACATCTGGGTCAACGACGCGTTCTCGGCCGCGCACCGCGCGCATGCCACGACCGAGGGCCTCGGCCACAAGCTGCCCGCCTATGCCGGCCGCACCATGCAGGCCGAGCTCGATGCGCTCGAGCAAGGCGCTGGACGCGCCGACCAAGCCTGTCATCGCGATCATCGGTGGCGCCAAAGTCTCGACCAAGATCGACCTGCTCGAAAACCTCGTGACGAAAGTCGATGCGCTCGTCATCGGCGGCGGCATGGCCAACACCTTCCTGCACGCGCAGGGCGTCGGCGTCGGCAAGTCGCTGGCGGAGAAGGATCTCGCGGCCACCGCGCTGCGCATCATGGAAAAGGCCGAGGCTGCGAACTGCGCCATCATCCTGCCCGTCGACGCCGTGGTCGCCTATCATTTCGCGGCCAACTCGCCCTCGCACGCCTATGGGCTCGACGCCATTCCGGCCGACGGCATGATCCTCGACGTCGGGCCGCAATCGATCGCGCGGATTCATTCCGCGATCGACGACGCCAAGACGCTGGTCTGGAACGGCCCGCTCGGCGCGTTCGAAATGACGCCGTTCGACCGCGGCACCATGGTCGCGGCCAAGCATGCCGCCGAGCGGACCAAGGCCAAGAAACTGGTTTCGGTCGCCGGCGGCGGCGACACCGTCGCGGCGCTGAACCAGGCCGGCGTGGCCGGCGATTTTTCCTATGTTTCGACGGCCGGCGGCGCGTTTCTCGAGTGGATGGAAGGCAAACCGCTGCCCGGCGTGGAAGTTCTGAAACTGCGTTAGACCAAGACTTAATGGAGCGCCAAAGGCGCGGCAAATACAGGAGAATTTGAATGGCTCGCATTACCTTGCGTCAACTGCTCGATCACGCGGCAGAGCACGATTACGGGGTGCCGGCTTTCAACATCAACAACATGGAGCAGGCGCTGGCCATCATGGAGGCCGCCTCCTCGCTCGACGCGCCCGTCATCATCCAGGCCTCGCGCGGCGCGCGCTCCTACGCCAATGACGTGATGCTCAAGCCACATGATGGACGCCGTCACCGAAATCTATCCGCAGATTCCGGTCTGCGTGCATCTCGACCACGGCAACGAACCCGCCACCTGCATGACCGCGATCCAGGCCGGCTTCACCTCCGTCATGATGGACGGCTCGCTGAAGGCCGACGGCAAGACCCCCGGCGATTGGGACTACAATGTCGGCGTGACCAAGACCGTCACCGACATGGCCCATCTCGGCGGCATCTCGGTGGAAGGCGAACTCGGCGTGCTCGGCTCGCTCGAGACCGGCATGGGCGACAAGGAAGACGGCCACGGCGCCGAAGGCAAGCTGTCGCACGACCAGTTGCTGACCAATCCCGACGAAGCCGTGAAGTTCGTCAAGGAGACCAAGGTCGACGCGCTGGCGATCGCGATGGGCACCTCGCACGGCGCCTACAAGTTCACCCGCAAGCCGGACGGCGACATCCTCGCCATGAAGGTGATCGAGGAAATCCATCGCAAGCTGCCGAACACGCATCTGGTGATGCACGGTTCGTCCTCGGTGCCGCAGGACCTGCAGGAGATCATCAACGCCAATGGCGGCAAGATGAAGCCGACCTGGGGCGTGCCGGTTTCCGAAATTCAGCGCGGCATCAAGAACGGCGTGCGCAAGATCAACATCGACACCGACAACCGCATGGCGATGACCGGCCAGATCCGCAAAGTTCTGAAGGACAATCCGGAAGAGTTCGATCCGCGCAAATATCTCAAGCCGGCGATGGAAGCGATGGCCAAGCTGTGCAAGCAGCGGCTGCAGGAATTCAATACCGCGGGGCAAGCCAGCAAGATCAAGAAGGTGCTGACCACGGCCGAAATGGCCAAGCGGTACAGCAAGGGCGAGCTTGACCCGCGGGTGGCCTGAGGGGCCGCCCGCGCCTCGCAAACACCCCCGCTGCGACGAACGTTTTCTAGGCAATTGCCCGAGAACCGCCTATTTTGGTGCGCAAGGGCATGATGTTTCTGGAGAACTTCGATGAATCTCGCCGACCTCAACAAGGTTGCCCTCGCCATGGTCACCCCGGGCAAGGGCATTCTCGCCGCCGACGAATCCTCCGGCACGATCAAGAAGCGTTTTGACGCCATCAAGGTCGAATCGACCGAGGAGAACCGCCGCGACTATCGTGAGATGCTGTTCCGCTCCTCCGAGGCGATGAGCAATTGCGTCTCGGGCGTGATCCTGTACGACGAGACGATCTGGCAGAACGCAAAGGACGGCACGCCGCTGGTCAAGCTGATCGAGCAGGCAGGCAGCATCCCCGGCATCAAGGTCGATGAGGGAACGCAAGCGCTGCCGCAATGTCCGGGCGAACTGGTGACGGTCGGCCTCGACAAGCTCGCCGAGCGGCTGAAGAAATATTACGAGCGCGGCGCGCGCTTTGCCAAATGGCGCGCGGTGATCGACATCGGCGCGCGGGCATTCCCACCATGACCGCGATCAGCGTCAACGCGCATGCGCTGGCGCGCTACGCCGCGCTGTGCCAGGCGGCGCAGATCGTGCCGATCGTGGAGCCGGAAGTGCTGATGGACGGCGATCACGACATCGACCGCTGCTATGACGTGACCCAGCGCGTGCTGAACAAGACGTTCCAGGAATTGCGCGTCCAGCGCGTCGAACTCGAAGGCATGGTGCTGAAGCCCAACATGGCCATTTCAGGCAAGAAGTGCGCAAAGCAGGCTTCCGTCGAGGAAGTCGCGGAGAAAACCGTGCGCCTGCTGAAGGCGTGCGTGCCCGCGGCCGTGCCGGGCATCGCCTTCCTCTCCGGCGGGCAATCCGACGAGGAAGCGACCGCGCATCTGAACGCCATGAACCGGATCGGCGGCCTGCCCTGGCGGCTGACCTTCTCCTATGGCCGGGCGCTGCAGGCGGCGCCGCAAAAGGCGTGGTCGGGCAAGGCCGAGAACATCGCCGCGGGCCAGCGCGCCTTCACGCACCGTGCGCGGATGAATGCGCTGGCGAGCAAGGGCGAGTGGGAAACCGGCCTTGAAAAGAAGGTCGCCTAGACTTGGCCAATCAAACCTGTTCCGCCGCGCCCGGCGCCGCGCCTCTATCTCGCGACATCAGAGGTGGACGATCCGTCGCAGCTCGCAAGCCTGCTTCCGGAGCTATTGGCCGCGGCCGACGTCGCGGCGGTGCTGCTGCGGCTGAAGCCGACCGACCAGCGCACCATGATTTCGCGTGTGAAGACGCTGGCGCCCGTGATCCAGAATGCCGGCGCGGCGCTGCTGCTCGACGGCCATGTCGAACTGGTGGCGCGCGCGGGCGCCGATGGCGCGCATCTGAACGGCCTCGCCGCGCTGGAAGATGCCTTGCCGTCGCTGAAGCCGGACCGCATTGCCGGCGTCGGCGGCCTTGCCACGCGGCACGATTCGATGGCCGCGGGCGAACGGGGCGCCGACTACGTGCTGTTCGGCGAACCCGACGCCAACGGCCAGCGGCCCTCGGTGGACGCGATCGCCGAGCGCCTGCAATGGTGGGACGAATTGTTCGAGCCGCCTTGCATCGGCTTTGCCGCCTCGCGCGAGGAGGCTGCCGAATTCGCCGCCGCCGGCGCGGATTTTGTGCTGGTCGGCGATTTCATCTGGGCCGACCCGCGCGGCGCCAAGGCGGCGCTGACCGATGCCGGGCAGGCGATCGCAGAAGCGTACGAAGCCGCGTTCGGAAAAACCAGAACCAGCCCTGACAAGGCCGGGCACGGATAACGCCGGACCATGAAACTCCTGCGTCCCATATCGCTGCTTGCGGGCTTGCTGATGACGATGACCGGCGCCACCGCGCAGGTCTCGCTGACGCCGCCTGCCGCGCAGCCGCCCGCGAGCCCTCCGGCGGCGAAAAAGGAGGCGCCCAAGCCAAAGGCTCCGACGGCAGCGAAAAAGCCCGCTGCGACACCGACGCCGACGCCCGTCCGCGCCGCTCAAGCCCGCGGTAACGACCAGGCCCGCGGCAACGCCGGCGCCCTCCCCCTCGCCGACGCCCGCCTTCGACGATCCGAACGTCGACATCGTCTACGGCGCCTATCAGCGCGGCCTCTACAAGACGGCCTTCGATCTCGCCACCACGCGCGCGCAATATAACGCCGACCCCAAGGCGATGACGATGCTGGGCGAACTCTATGCCAACGGGCTCGGCATCAAGCGCAACTATGCGAAGGCCGCCGAATGGTACCAGCGCGCAGCCGACGCCGGCGACCGCGAAGGCATGTTCGCGCTCGCCATGATGCGGCTGTCCGGCCGCGGCGGCGCCACCAACCGCGAGCAGGCGGTCAAGCTGCTGGCCTCCTCGGCCAAGCTCGGCAACCCCAAGGCGGCCTACAATCTGGCGCTGCTCTATCTCGACGGCAACACGCTGCCGCAGGACACCAAGCGCGCCGCCGAACTGCTGCGCACCGCGGCCGACGCCGGCAACCCGGAAGCGCAATACGCGCTGGCGACCTTCTACAAGGAAGGCACCGGCGTGCCGAAGGACCTCGACAAGGCGGTGCGGCTGCTGCAGGCGGCTGCGCTGGCCGACAATGTCGACGCCGAGGTCGAATATGCCATCGCGCTGTTCAACGGCACCGGCACGCCGAAGAACCAGGCCGCGGCGGTCGCGCTGCTGCGCAAGGCGGCGCGGCAGAACTCGCCGATCGCGCAGAACCGCCTCGCCCGCGTGCTGGTGAGCGGACTGGGGGCGCCGGTGGACAAGATCGAAGGCCTGAAGTGGCACCTCGTCGCCAAGACCGCCGGCAAGGGCGACCCTGAGCTGGATGAACGGCTCTCGGAACTCAGCCCCGAGGACCGCGCCAAGGTCGAGGCGGCGGCGCGCAAATGGACCGGCACCACCGGTGGCACCGCCAGCAAATGACGCCTTGACGGCGGCACATCTGCAGGGCACCCAGTCCCCAACCCCTGACGGCATTGGGCCGTTCCCTCACACCATAAGCTCGCATCATGCTGTATTCAGCCCTTATCAACGTCATGGTGAAAGCCGCGCGCCGCGCCGGCCGCAGCCTCAAGCGCGACCTCGGCGAGATCGAGCATCTGCAGGTGTCGCTGAAGGGGCCGGCGAACTTCGTCACCAAGGCCGACCAGCGCGCCGAGGAAATGCTGTACGAGGACCTCGCCAAGGCGCGGCCGGGCTACGGCTTCATCGGCGAGGAAGGCGGCAGCCGCGAAGGCGCCGACAAGAGCCACACCTGGATCGTCGATCCGCTCGACGGCACCACCAACTTCCTGCACGGCATCCCGCAATTTGCGATCTCGATCGGCCTGCAGCGCGAGGGCACGATCATCGCCGGCGTGATCTACAACCCCGCCAATGACGAGCTCTACATCGCCGAACGCGGCAAGGGCGCGTTCCTCAACGACCAGCGGCTGCGCGTCGCCGGCCGCCGCCAGCTCAACGAATGCGTCGTCGCCTGCGGCCTGCCGCATATCGGCCGCGGCGACCATGAACTGGCGCTGAAGGAAATGGCCGCGCTGCAGAACAAGGTCGCCGGCTTCCGCCGCTTCGGCGCCGCCTCGCTCGACCTCGCCTTCGTCGCCGCCGGCCGCCTCGACGGCTACTGGGAACGCAATCTGCAGCCCTGGGACATCGCCGCCGGGCAGATCATGGTGCGCGAGGCTGGGGGGACGATCTCAGGCATCGAGGGCAGCGACGATCCGCTGAAGACCGGGCATGTGATCTGCGGGAATGAGTATCGTGCACGGGGAATTGGTGAAGATACTGAAGCCGCTCGGGTAAGTAGGGCGACGGTTCCAAGCCACGCGCCGTCGCATCATCCGCGATCGGGTGATGCCTTCCGGAGGCGGCACGGAGGAGCCTCGGCGCTCCCAGCCAAAATATTGAAAACAACCCCATGCACAGTAGCCGGCACTCGTCGAGTGCCGAAGTAGACATTTGACACGTCGGGCAAATCAGCGAGATAAGACCATCATCCACCGAACGAAGCGATTGTAACAAGTCGTGCGGGGACCATAGGTCGCCGGCAGGTCGCGCCATGGTGCACCTGAACGCAGGACCCAAACGATGCCATCGAGCACGCGGCGGTCATCTACCCGCCGAACGCCGCGCGGCTTGTTCGGCAACATCGGCTTAATGGCGGTCCACTCATGTTCGCTGAATTCGCCGCGCATGATTTGAGGCTCCGGTTTCGAAGCTTGAATGACGTCCAGGGGAGCGCCATCAATCCGCACCGGCCTCTAGCGAAGCCGCTGATGCTCTGAATTTACTTCCGCTTTCGGAGGCATAACCGACATGGCCGGACTTGCCGCTGGGTCGTCCGTGTAGCGATTGACCCAAAGCGGATATGGGCTCCTCGTAGGCAGCGATTGCGGACTGCATATTGCCCCAAGGGGCAATACCGCTGGCGCATTCGATCAGGCAAAATCCAAACAAAATCCCCGTAAATCAATGGAGGCACCTCATGAAGCAAGTCGTGCTCGTTGTTGCGGTCGTTGTTTATGCCGTACTGATCCAGCCAAGTTTAGTCGCCGCGCAGACGCCCCCTTCAATCCCTCCATCGATCACAACACCGGACAAGGTTGAGACACGGCTCGGTCCGCTCGATTTCAAGGACGGCATGCCCAGCCCGGCGACAATGGCGAAGGTATACGACAATCTGGATTTCACCCACGCGGTCAACACGTTCATGAACACCATGCAGGGTGTGAACATGGCCTCTGCTCGCAAGGGCATACTCGCCGTTGGCGTGAAAGACAACGAGATCGGCGTGTTCTCCGAACTTATGGATGCCAAGGCTCTCTTCCTGACGGCGAATGCGGACACCGTCTACTTCTTTGGCTTCATTGACCTGACTAAGGGACCCATGGTGTTTGAAACGCCGCCGGGTGCGCTCGGCGTACTCGATGACATGTGGTGGCGCTGGATCACTGATTTCGGCTTGCCGGGTCCTGATCGTGGCCTGGGTGGCAAATACCTTCTTCTGCCTCCGGGCTTTGACGGTCAGTTGCCCGAAGGTGGCTACTACGTCGCTCGGTCCCGCACTACGCGCGTCGTAATCCTCGGTCGCTTGTTCATGGAGAACAATGATCCCAAGCCTGTAGCCGACCTGATCAGGAAGACAACCAAGATTTACCCCTACGAAGCCGGTGGTGTCGGCACCAGCATCGCCGAGTTCTTGACGGGCGAGGTCAAACTCGCCCGCCCAACTCAGCCGCCGCCGACCGTATTCCACGAACTCACCGGCAAGGTGATCAACACCATCCCGCCGAATGACTTCGGTTTCTACGAGGTGCTCAACGAGGTCGTGCAACAGGAACCAGCTACCTCGCTCGATCCGGAACTGATGGGCCCGATCGCCGCCATTGGCATCATCAAAGGCAAGCCCTTTGCGCCGGATGAGCGGATGAAGAAGATCCTTACCGAGGCGCTTGCGGTCGCCAATGCTACCTCACGCGCGCTTTTTGTGAACCCCCGCGCTACAGATTGGTACTACTACCCCGGCTCGGCTTGGATGAACCCGCTGTTTGTCAGCGGCTCCGAGTTTGAAACGCCGATCCCAATGATCACGCGCGAAGGCGTCAAGCCGTTCCCGCCAACGGGCTATCGCACGCTGGATGCGCGCACGGCGTTCTTCTACGGCGTCACCGGCATCACCCCGGCGATGAGCATGCGGCTGACCGGCATCGGCTCGCAATATCTCTTTGCCAGCTTGGACGCGGACAAGCAGTATTTCGACGGTGCCAAGACCTACAAAGTGACGGTGCCGAAGGACGTTCCAGCGGAGAAATTCTGGTCGTTCACGCTCTACGACAACCAGACCCGCTCGATGCTTGACACGCCGCAGCGCTACCCTCGCGCTGGTAGCCAAAGTTATCCGTCGCCCGCCGCCGAACCCGATGCCGACGGCACTACGACGGTCTATTTCGGCCCGACGCAACCTGCCGGGGTCAAGCGAGGCAACTGGATACAGACCGATCCCAAAAAGGGCTGGTTTACGCTCCTTCGCCTCTACAGCCCGCTTGAACCGTTCTTCACCAAGGCATGGCGACCGAGCGAGATAGCACTAGTACGGTGAGTGCAGTTCGCGGAAGCTGCGACGGTGAGGAGAGGTCGGCCGCGCGAAAGTCGGGCGCGATGGTCCGCTATTGGCACATCGCGTCGTTTCGCTGCTATGCAGCAGCAAATCGGGTATCGGGGCATAGCGGACGCTGGCGCGGCGTCAGCCCGGCAAATTTATGGGTTCATGGACTGGATGCGTCGGCCGCCGCCTGCGCCAAGGCTTGTCGACGGCCCGAGACCGCAAGTCCCGGCGAAGCCCTGGCGTCGCGAAGTCACGGAGCATGACAGCGTCTATGACTTCACCGGTGCCGGCGGGCCGGCCACCTCAGCTCCCACCGCCTCCTCCACCTTCTCCCGGTCCCCCGCCAGCACGCGCTGCACGCTCACAAAGAACACCGGCACCATCAAGAGCGCCAGGATCACCACCGCGATCATGCCGCCCATGACGCTGGTGCCCAGCGCCTGCTGGCTGGCGCCGCCGGCGCCGGTCGCGATGGCCATCGGCAGCACGCCGCAGACGAAGGCGAGGCCCGTCATCAGGATCGGGCGGAAGCGCAAGCTGCAGGCTTCGATCGTTGCCTCGACCAGCGGCTTGCCCTGCGCGCGCAGATCCTTGGCGAACTCGATGATGAGGATGGCGTCCTTTGCCGCCAGCCCAATGATGGTGATCAGGCCGACGGTGAAATAGACGTCGTTCGGCAGCCCCCGCATGGTGGCTGCGATCACCGCGCCGCAGATGCCGAGCGGCACCGTCAGCAGCACCGCGAGCGGAATGGTCCAGCTCTCATAGAGGGCGGCGAGCAGCAGGAACACCACCAGCACCGAGAGGGCGAGCAGGAACGGCGCCTGCGAACCCGACAGCTTTTCCTGCAGCGACTGCCCGGTCCATTCGAAACCGAAGCCGCGCGGCAGCTTGCCCGCGAGCCGCTCCATCTCGCCGATGGCGTCGCCGGAGGTGAAGCCGGGTTTTGCTTCGCCGGAGATGCGCACGGCGGGATAGTAGTTGAAGCCCGCGATCTGGGTCGGGCCCTTCGACCACTGCACCGTGGCGAAGGCGGAGAACGGCACCAATTGGCCGCGGCTGTTCTTGACGTTGTAATTGAGGATGTCGTCGGCGTTCATGCGGCTGGTGCGGTCGGCCTGCACGATCACGCGCTGCATCCGCCCGCGGTTCGGGAAGTCGTTGATGTAGTTCGAGCCGAGATTGGTCGAAATCGTCTGGTTGATGTCCTCGAAGGTGACGCCGAACGCGCCGGCCTTTTCACGGTCGATCATCAGATTGACCTGCGGCCCCGGCGGCAGGCCCTCGACATAGACCTTCTGCAGCACCGGGCTGGCATTGGCTTCCGCGATCAGCCGGTCGGACGCAGCGACCAGCGCGGGATAGCCCTTCTGGCCGCGGTCCTGCAGGCGGAACGAGAAGCCCGAGGAATTGCCGAGATTGTCGATCGGCGGCGGCTGCAGCGCCGAAATTTTGGCGTCGCGGATCGACGAGAGGTGGCGGTTGACGTCGGCGACGATCGCGGCCGCGGAATCCTTCGGGCCCCGCTCCGACCAGTCCTTCAGCGTGATGAAGGCCTGCGCGGTGTTCATGCCCTGGCCGAGGAAGCTGAAGCCGGTCAGGAACGTGACATCCTCGACGCCGGCGCGCTCGCGCAGATATTTTTCGACCTGCTCGACGGCGGCTTCCGTGCGGGCATAGGAGGAGTCCGACGGAGTCTGCACGTCGGTGGTGATAAAGCCCTGGTCGTCGACCGGCAGGAAGCCGCCGGGCAGCCGGACGAAGCCCCAGCCGAGGCCAATCAGCAGCGCGACATAAATCAGCATCAAGCGCCCGGTGCGCTTCAGCGAGCCCTTCACCGTGCGCGTATAGCCGTCGCGGCTGGAATCCAGCACGCGGTTGAACCAGCCGAACACGCCCTTGCGTGCATGGCCATGGCCGGCTTCGACCGGCTTCAGCAGCGTGGCGCACAAGGCCGGCGTCAGCGACAGCGCCAGCAGCGCGGAGAAGGCGATGGCGGACACCATGGTGACCGAGAACTGGCGGTAGATGATGCCGACCGATCCCGGGAAGAACGCCATCGGCACGAACACCGCCATCAGCACCAGCGTGATGCCGATGATGGCGCTGGTGATCTGCGTCATCGCCTTGCGGGTCGCTTCCTTCGGCGGCAGGCCCTCCTCCGCCATGATGCGCTCGACGTTCTCGACCACGACGATGGCGTCGTCGACGAGGATGCCGACCGCCAGCACCATGCCGAACATGGTCAGCATGTTGATGGAATAGCCGGCCGCCATCAGTACCGCGCAGGTGCCGAGCAGCGCCACCGGCACCACGATGGTCGGGATGATGGTGTAGCGGATGTTCTGCAGGAACAGGAACATCACGATGAAGACGAGCACCACCGCTTCCACCAGCGTCATCAGCACCTTGTTGATCGAGGCCTTGACGACGGGCGTGATGTTGTAGGGGATTTCATAGCCGATATTGGCCGGGAAGAACTTCGACAGTTCCTTCATCTTGGCTTCGACGGCGCTGGCGGTCGCGAGCGCGTTGCCGGTCGGCGACAGCAGCACCGAAAGGCCCGCGGTCGGCTTGCCGTTGAGGCGCGTGTTGAACTGGTAGCTCAGGCCGCCGATCTCGATGCGGGCGACATCGCGCAGCCGCACGGTCGACCCGTCCGGATTGGCGCGCAGCGTGATCGCGCCGAACTCGTCGGGCGAGGCGAGCTGGCCCTTGACCAGCACGAGCGCGGAAATCTTCTGCTCCGGCGTGCTCGGCTCGGCGCCGATGCTGCCGGAAGCGACCTGCGCGTTCTGCGCCGTTATCGCCTTGTTGACGTCGTCGGCGGTGAGGCCGTAGCCGACGAGTTTTGCGGGATCGATCCAGATCCGCAGCGAACGCTCCGTCGAATAGAGCGTGGCGCGGCCGACGCCGGGAATGCGCCTGATTTCGCCGAGCACGTTGCGGATCATGAAATCGCCGAGGCCGATTTCGTCGAGCGAGCCGTCGGCGGAGTTCAGCGTGATGATCTGCAGCACGGCCGAGGAGGCTTCCTCAACCAGGATGCCCTGCTGGATCACCGCGCGCGGAAGCCGCGCCTCGACGCGCTTGAGGCGGTTCTGCACTTCCACCGAGGCCGCGCCGGTTTCGGTGCCCGGCACGAAGTTGGCGATGATTTCGACCTGCCCCAGCGAGTCAGAGGTGGATTCGAAATTGAGAATGCCGGAGGCGCCGTTGAGCTCCTCCTCGATCAGGCGCGTCACGCTGTTGTAGAGATTTTCCGGCGACGCGCCGGGATAGCTGGTCGAGATCGAGATCGAGGGCGGCGCGATGATCGGATATTGCGCGACCGCCAGCAGCGGAATCGAGATCGCGCCGATCAAGCAGATGAAAAGCGCGACGACCCAGGCGAAGATCGGCCTGTCAATGAAGAAGCTGGGCATCTATCAATCTCAGCGCGGTGTGTGCGTCGCCAGCGAGCCCGATACTGAACCAACCGAGGCATCCGCATCGATCCACGCCTTCGCATTGACCTTGTCGCCGGGCACGAACTTCTGGAACCCGTCGACGACGACGCGATCGCCATCCTTGAGGCCCTCGCTGACCAGCCACAGCCCGTCCTGCACCGCGCCGGTGCGGACCGGCTGCGTCGCCACGCGGCCGTCGTCCTTGACCACGAACACCTCGCTGCCGCCGCCGGCATCGCGCTGGATCGCCTGCTGCGGCACCGCGATGGCATCGGAATCGATACCCTGTTCGATCAGGACGCGGACATACATGCCCGGCAGCAATTCGCGATGCGGATTCGGAAACTGTCCGCGCAGCGTGACCTGTCCGGTATAGGCATCCACCTTGGCTTCGGAAAACAGCAGTTTGCCGGCAATCGGATAGACCGTGCCGTCGTCGAGCACGAGGCGGACCTTGGCTGCGTCGGGTGCAATCCGGTCGAGATCGCCGCTGTCAAACGCACGGCGCAGCTTGTGCATCTCCGACACCGATTGGGTGAAGTCGGCGTAGATCGGGTCGAGCTGCTGGATTGTGGCCAGACTGGTGGTCTCGTTCTGCACCACCAGCGCGCCTTCGCTCACCAGCGCGGCGCCGACGACGCCGCTGATCGGCGCACGGATCGTTGCATAATCGAGGTTCAGCCTGGCGCGCGCGACGTCGGCCTTACGGCTGCCGACCTCGGCCTCGGCCTGGCGCTGGGCTCCGATGGCTTTTTCGTTCTCGGCCTCGGGCGCCGCGCGCTGGCTGGTCAGCGTCGCGATGCGCCGCGCATGCTGTGCGGCGAGATCGAACGCTGCCATCGCCTTGTCCAGCGCGGCTTCGCTCGCCTGCAGTTCCACCTCGAATGGCTTGGGGTCGATTCGGTACAGCGGATCGCCGGCCTTCACCTCGGTGCCTTGTTGGAACAGGCGCTCGACGACGATGCCGGAGACGCGCGCACGCACTTCCGAAACCCGGGTGGGCGCAATGCGGCCGGGCAGTTCCCGAACGAGGGCGCGGGACTGAGGCCGCACGGTGAAGGTGCCTACTTCAGGTTCTTGCGGTTTTGCCGCGGCGGTCGCGGCGATCGGCTCGTTGCAGCCAGCCAAAAGCGGCGCCATCGCACTCAACATCAAAACGATGCATGCCGATCGCGTTCGTAGTCCGGACATTGAAAGCATTGCCCCAGTTCAGGTTTGAAGCGCGAATTGAGCATTCGCGACGTTGTCGTAGAGATTTCGGGAACTCACGATTGATGGTATATAGGATAGGGAGAGCCTGCTGCGACGCAATACGGTCTCGCGGCGGCCCAATGTCACACAACGCTATCACGCTGAATTAGCGTCCATTTTTCCGGAGTCACTCGATTGTGAGCCGGGTTCCATCGCAACATTTGCGTTCGGATCGAAAACAAACAGCCGGGAACGGTCGTTTGGCTGCATGAGATGGCAGCAGGTGACGAGCGCGAGGCATCCGGCACGAATCAGTTTAAGGCCGACCTGACCGGCCGCCTTCAGCCGGTAATGGCTGACGCCCCACTCGCTGCCGCCAGCGTAACCGAACAGGCCTGCGGTGGCGAGCAGGAACCAGCGCCAGCGCCGCATCCACAACGCGGTCTCGCCGTCATGGACCTTGCGAAGCACGCGTTCGATTTCGTCGCGATTGGAATCGAAATTGTCCAGCCAATCCTGCGCAGTGCGCTGATAGTGCGCGCCGCTCCAGCGCCATTCCTTTTCGACCTCGAACAGATCGGCATATTGCCGGATCAGATGATGGCTCGGCATCACGCCGTCGGTAAAGAAGCGTTGCGCGATCCAGTCCCCGCGATCGGCGCGGTCGAACAGATAGGCGCCGGAGCGATGGGTGAAGATATGCAGGAAGAAGCGGCCATCGGGCTTCAACCATGCGCCCACGCGGGTCATCAATTCGCGCCAGTTCGTCATGTGCTCGAACATCTCGACGGAGACGACACGGTCGAACTGCGCGTCGGGCGCGAACACGTTCATGTCCTGCGTGACGACGCGCAAATTGGCCAGGCCGCGCTGTGCGGCTTCGCCCTCGATGTATTCGCGCTGCGCGTTCGAGTTGGAAACGGCGGTCACTAGCGAATGCGGAAACTGCCGCGCCATCCAGAGCGACAGCGAGCCCCAGCTGCAGCCGAGTTCGAGGATCGATTGCCCATCGGCCAGGTCGGCATGCTCGGCGGTCTGGCGCAGCGCCTCTTCTTCAGCCTCCTGCAATGTCGAGGCCGGCTCCTTGTAGAAGCACGAGGAATATTTTCTGGTAGGGCCGAGGACATGGGCGAAGAACGCCGCCGGCACTTCGTAATGCCGGGCGTCGGCCTCGCCGGGATATCCGGCAACGGCGCGCGCCGCCATTTCGTCGGCGAACCAGGCATCGCTTTCCGCGTTCCCGGTGGCCAACCGTGCGGCGGTGCGCGAGCACAGCCGGTGAATCGCAGCGCGGATGATGACATCGGGCAACGGTACCCGTTCCGCGGTGCCGATGATGGTGGAGGCGAAGTTCATGTCACCACTCCCTTCGTTTTAAGCATGATCTCCGCGCAAACGCGTTCCGCGTTTGTCGTCAGCGAAAACCGGTTCCCCCTTTGCGCTAACGCAGCCCTCTGGGGCGGGATCATGCCTGCGGCTGCGGGAAGAACGGGCTGGTGCGCAACTGGCGGTCGCGATAGCGCCACTGCCGGGTGGCAGGCGGGGCACCCCCGACCGGCCACAAAGCGCCTCCGACGCCGGCCAGGCCGAGCGAAACGGTCCAGGTCGTATCGACCCAGCCGGAATTGCCGGTCCGCCGCTGCACCATCCAGGCGCCCGCCATCAGGACCGAAAACGACGCGGCTATGGCCACCAGCGACTCAAGATATAAGGCCGTCATGAAAAATCCCGGTTGGACATCGAAACGTTCCAAAATACGCTGATGTCAAAGCCGGGCTTCGGGAAGAGGTTCCACCATCGTCTACTCGAAATCGCGGCTACCCAGCTTTTTTCTCCAGCCCGCTGTGCCATATTGGTTCCCCAGCTCGGCTTTTCGTAACGGATACACCCGCAAATGCCCTCAGGCCCCTCCTCCCGCTCCGAAATGGAGATCGAACTGAGCAAACTGTCCTCGCCCCGGATTTTTCTGGTGCGGATGCTGGTGTTCCTGGTGCTGTGCGCGCTGGTCATGGTCGTGCTCTACAAGCAGATCATCGTCGCGTTCTTTGCCAACCCCGGCCTCAACGCGCTGATCGGCGGGGTGCTCCTGATCGGCATCATCCTGTCGTTCCGGCAGGTGATCCGGCTCTATCCGGAAGTGGCCTGGGTCAACAATTTCCGCATCGCCGATCCCGGGCTCGCGATCGAGCGGCGCCCGAAGCTGCTGGCGCCGATGGCGGCAATCCTCGGCGGCGAGCGGTCAGGGCGGATGACGATCTCGCAGCAGACCATGCGGCATTTGCTGGATTCGATCGCGACGCGGCTGGACGAAGCGCGCGATATTTCCCGCTACATGACCGGCTTGCTGGTCTTTCTCGGCCTGCTCGGCACCTTCTGGGGCCTGATCGAAACCGTCGGCTCCGTCGGCAAGGTGATCGAGGGCTTGAAGGTCGGCGGCGATGCCGGTTCCCTGTTCGACACCCTGAAAGAGGGGCTGGCCGCGCCGCTCGCGGGCATGGGCATTTCGTTCTCGTCCTCGCTGTTCGGCCTCGCCGGCTCCCTGATCCTGGGCTTTCTCGACCTGCAGTCGAGCCAGGCGCAGAACCGCTTCTACACCGACCTCGAGGACTGGCTCGCCTCCACCGTGCGCGAATATGGCGATGGCGGATCCGGCGAACTGCAACATGCGATGGAACGGATACGCACGGTGGTTGAAGAGGGCGGCGGCGGCCGCAGCACCACGGCGGCGATGGCCAACCTCGCCGAGGCCATCCAGGGCCTGGTCGCGCATATGCGCACCGAACAGCAGATGATCCGCGAATGGGCCGACGGCCAGGGCGAGCAGAACCGCGAGATCAAGAAGCTGCTGGAGCGGATCGCCAAGCAGCCCGAGAAGAGCTAGCGGCAAGAGTTGTGACATGCTCGATCACGTCACCATCGGTGTCAGCAACATCGAGCGATCGAGAAACTTCTATGATCTGGCGCTGCGTCCATTGGGGATCACGCGCCTGTATGCGGAAGGCGAAACGGCCTCGGGCTACGGAATCTCTCCCAAGGCCTTCTTCTGGATCAGTTGGCGAAGCTTCCCGCAGACGGGCGCCCATATCGCCTTCACGGCGCAGGACCGTGCCGTGGTGGACCGGTTTCATGCGGAAGCCATCGCGGCCGGCGGCCGGGACAATGGAGCGCCTGGAATACGCCCGAATTACCATCCCAGTTACTACGGAGCCTTTGTCCTCGATCCCGACGGCCACAATATCGAGGCCGTTTGCCACGCGCGGCAGGGATAAGCTGCCGCCAATGCGTCAACCCAAGAGATAGAGAATTTCGAATGGCCCTGGCCCGTGCACGCCGCAATGATTCCGGTTTCAACTACTGGCCGGGGTTCGTCGACGCACTGTCGACACTGGTGCTGTCGATCGTGTTCCTGCTGTCGGTGTTTTTGGTGGTGCAGTTCTTCCTGTCGCAGGAGGTCACCGGCAAGGACAAGGCGCTGGAGCAGCTCAATCTCAAGATCGCGCAGCTCAACGACCTGCTGTCGCTGGAAAAGCTCGGCAAGATCACGCTCGACGACCAGGTCGGGCAATTGCGCGCCGGCCTCGCCGCTGCCGAAAGCGAGCGCGACCGCATCAAGGGGCTTTACGAGGGGCTGGCCGGCGCCGGCGGCGACGCCCAGGGCCGCGCCAACGAGCTCAACAAGGCGCTCGAATCCGAAAAGACCGTGACCTCGCGCGCGCTCGCCCAGATCGAGGTGCTGAACCAGCAGATCAGCGCGCTGCGGCGCCAGCTCGCGGCGCTCGAGGAAGCGCTGGAAGTCTCCGAAAAGCGCGACAAGGAATCGCAAGGGCGGATTGCCGATCTCGGCCAGCGCCTGAACGTCGCGCTGGCGCAGCGCGTGCAGGAATTGTCGCGCTACCGTTCGGAATTCTTCGGCCGCCTGCGCGCCATTCTGGGCAATCGCCCCGATATCCGCATCGTCGGCGACCGTTTTGTCTTTCAGTCCGAAGTATTTTTCGACACCGGTCAGGCAGTGCTGCTGCCCGAGGGCCGCGCCGAGCTGGAGAAACTTGCAACGGCGCTGATCGACCTGGACAAGCAGATTCCGAGCGAGATCGGCTGGGTGCTGCGGGTCGACGGCCACACCGACATGCGGCCGATCAACTCGCCGCTGTTCAAGTCGAACTGGGAATTGTCGTCGGCGCGCGCCATCTCCGTGGTGCAATATCTGGTTTTCCTCGGCGTCCCCGCGCAGCGGCTGGTCGCCGCCGGCTTTGCCGAATTCCAGCCGCTCGACACCGCCACAACAGAAGAAGCCTACAAGCGCAACCGCCGCATCGAACTGAAGCTGACGGAACGGTAGGGCATGATCCCGACCCGGAGGGCCGCGTCAGCGCAAAGTGGGCACCGGTTTTCGGATCAGATCATGCCCAACAAAAACGTCGCCACGCGATGACCGCAGATTTCACGCTCCGTCCCTATCGTCCCGAGGACGAAGACGCGGCGATCGAATTGTGGCGGCTGACCTGGCAGCAGGCCTATCCCGCAATCGATTTCACCGCGCGCGTGGCATGGTGGCGCGAGCGCTGGCGCAACGAGCTGGTGCCGAATGCTTCGATCATCGTCGCCGAACAGGCGGACGCGCTGATCGGGTTCGTGACCATCGACGGATCAGGCTATCTCGACCAGCTCGTGGTCAGCCCCGATCACTGGGGCTCGAAACTCGCCGGCGCGTTGGTCGATGAAGCGAAACGCCTGTCGCCCGGCGGCGTTACGCTAAAGGTCAACAAGGATAACGCCCGCGCCATCCGCTTCTACGAGCGCAACGGCTTTGGGCATGCCGGGGAGGACGTCAACCCGACATCGGGGCGTCCGGTCTTGCGAATGACCTGGAGACCGTGATCGTCATCACGGGCCTGACGCGTGGGGTGCGGTAAGCCGGCTGCGCAACGCAACCGCGGAGACGAAACGATGACGCGGGCCGAATTTGCCAAGGGCTCGGCGACGTTTTTGGTGGTGATCGTCGCCGGATGGCTGTCAGAGACCTATCTGGATCGGCACCTCGCCGCCACCGGGACGGACAAGAAAGCGACGTCGAGCGATGGCACCGAAGCATCGGCGCCGACCACATCGCCGGCGGCATGCGTCGGGAAAGACGGCTCCTGGAAAAACTGGCCGTGGTCGAACGTGCCGATATTATCGCCGAAATGCCGCGAGGATCGCTAGCCGCTCATTGGCAGCCATGGCATTGTCGATATGGGATGCGGTTCTGGAAGACACGGACGCCGCCTGAGGCGTCACACACCCCGAAACAGCACGCCGATCATCAATACGACATAGGCGATGGACAGGACGTCGAAGACCCGCGACGAACTGATGATCGGGACGGAAACATGGGCATAATGAACGAGAAAGGCGAGAGCCGCCAGCACCAGCGAAATCAGGAATATCACGAGCGACGGCGGCGTAAGCGCAAAACCTGCGCGGCGGTAAGGCATGCCCCTCTCCTGTTCGATCTAGAGAACGAGGTTGCAACAGACACGCGCCGTTTTGGTTCCCGCCTTTTTCTATCCTCCCTCAAATTGCAACCGCGCCAGCCGCGCGTACAACCCATTAGCTGCAACCAGCTCCGTATGCGTGCCTTGTTCGACGATCCTGCCCTGATCCATCACCATAATCCGGTCGCAGGACAACACGGTCGCGAGGCGATGCGCGATGACGAGCGTGGTGCGGTGCCGCATCAATTCCTCCAGCGCGGTCTGCACCAGCGTCTCGCTTTCGGCATCGAGCGCGGACGTCGCCTCGTCGAGCAATAGCAGCGGCGCGTCGCGCAGGATCGCGCGCGCGATCGCGATGCGCTGGCGCTGGCCGCCGGACAGCGTCACGCCGCGCTCGCCGAGCTGCGCCTCGAAGCCGCCGGGCAGGCGCCGCAGGAATTCGGTGGCATGGGCGAGATCGGCGGCGCGCTCGACTTCGGCGTCGCTGGCGTCAGGCCGGCCGAAGCGGATGTTTTCGCGCGCGGAGGCTGCGAACACGACCGTGTCCTGCGGCACCAGCGCGATGCGCGCGCGCACGTCGACCGGATCGGCCGATCTGACCGGTACGCCGTCGAGCGAAATCGTGCCGCGCGCGGGATCGTAGAAGCGCAGCAGGAGATGAAACAACGTGCTCTTGCCCGCACCCGACGGGCCGACGATCGCGACCTTTTCGCCGGCCTTGACCGCGAGCGAAACGTTGTCGATGGCGAGCACGTCCGGCCGCGTCGGATAGGCGAAGCTGACATTCTCGAACCCGACGTCGCCGCGCGCAGGCTGCGGCAGTGCTGCCGGCTGCGGCGGGGCCGTGATCTGCGATTTGACGCGCAAAATCTCGAACAACCGCTCGGCGGCGCCCGAGGCGGCCGAGACTTCGCCCCAGACTTCACTGAGCTGCCCGAGACCGGTGGCGGCGAACGCCGCATACAGCACGAACTGGCCGAGCCGGCCCGGCGTGATCTGGCCGGTCAGCACGTCGTGCGAGCCGACCCAGAGGATCGCCACGACGCTGGAGAACACGATGAAGATGATGATCAGCGTCAGCACCGCGCGCGCCCGCGTCGAGCTGCGCGCCGCCTCATAGGCCCGTTCGACGTCGCCGCCGAAGCGGCCGGTCGCCAGCCGCTCGCTGGTATAGGCCTGCACGGTCCTGATCGAGCCGATCAGTTCGGAGGCGTAGGCGCTGGCGTCCGCCAGCGTATCCTGCGCGTTGCGTGACAGCCGCCGCACCCAGCGCCCGAACGCCACCAGCGGAATCACGATCAGCGGGATCGCCAGCAGCACGAAGCCCGACAGTTTCGGGCTGGTGATCACCATCATGGCGGTGGCGCCGATGAACAGCATCATGTTGCGCAGCGCGATCGATACCGAGGCGCCGACTGCGGATTTGATCTGGGTGGTATCGGCGGTCAGCCGCGACACCAGTTCGCCCGAGCGCGCGGAATCGAAGAACGCGGGCGACAGCGAGACCAGATGCGCGAACACGTCGCGCCTGAGATCGGCGACGATGCGCTCGCCGATCGTCATGACGAGGTAGTAGCGCGACGCGCTGGCCGCAGCCAGCACCGCGACAATGGCGATCATGACGCTGAAATAGCTGTTGATCAGCGCGATGCCTTCGGGGCTGAAGCCGAAATCTATCATGCGCCTGACCGCGATCGGCACCACCAGCGTGGTGATCGCCGCAACCGTCAGCGAGATGAAGGCGAGCGCCGCGCGCCCGCGATAGCGCGCGACATAAGGCGCCAGCTCCAGCAGCGGACGGAGCTTGGCGCTCGGTCTTGGCCGGCGACTGCGTCAACTGGGCCTCGATGAAGGCCTCTTCCTCGAGCAGGGCGTCACGCCGTGGGGGCGCGCTTTTGACGTCTTCAAGCTGTTCCGCTGCGCTCATGAAATCCGACCGGTTTTGCCGTCCCCAGATAGGCCCCGCGGGCCCCTCTGGCAAATCCGGGAGATGCCCAATCAGGAGGGATCGTTTAGCGACTTAGTACGCTTGTTTTGGCGGCCTTCTTGCGTTATAGAGCCGCCAAATCTCGTATCCCCTGACATTTGCGATGGGCGCCGGCGCGCCGAAGGATAAGTCATGAAAGCCGAAATTCATCCGAATTATCATATGATTACGGTCGTAATGACCGACGGGACCGAGTACCAGACCCGCTCCACCTGGGACAAGGAAGGCGACAAGCTGAACCTCGATATCGACCCCAGGTCGCATCCGGCCTGGACCGGCGGCTCGCAGCAGCTCCTCGACCGCGGCGGCCGCGTGTCGCGCTTCCAGAAGAAGTTTTCGGGCTTCCTCAAGAAGGACTGAGGCCTATCGACCCTCTTTTTTCCAGCCCAGAAATGCAAAAACGCCCCGGTTTGCCGGGGCGTTTTTTTGCTCGTCATTGCGTGTAGCAAAGCGGATCGGTGCTACCCGGGCTTCAGCACAAGCTGGACGCCCACCGCCGCAAACAATACCGAACCCATGCCAATACTGATGCCGACGCCCTGTCCAAACGGCAGGCCAACGAAGCAGGCCGCGGCAGCGAGTACTGCTGCCAGTCCCACCAGTATTCACGGTCAGCGGTCGACTGACGACCGGCGCCGAGGCCCGCATTTCATCGGCCAGCGCCACTATGGCACCGCCACCGAACACGACCGTTCCCAGCAAAAAAAGCACGTCGAACAGCCGCTTAAATCCAGCAAAGACACCTGCACCGTCGTTCAGCCTGGCCAGCGGTGCGAGCACGTAGCCGCCGATCGCATCGACAAACGTAAACACGACAATGCTCAAGAACATGGCGATCCAGCCGGCCGCGGCGATGCTGCGTTCCCGCCGAACCAGTTCGAATGCGACCAAGAGCACTCCAACAGCCATGACGATGTCTGAAAATATCCCGACTGTGCCGGCCGCATGCAAGATCGAGGCTCCCGATCTGGCACC
>CAWBQP010000029.1:0-155134 GCA_963790735.1 uncultured Alphaproteobacteria bacterium
TGGAAACTGAACTTCTTGCCGGTGAAACAATGGCGCAGCACCTCGATGCCTTCATCCGTCAGCGACACGCGGCGCGAGACGGCAGACCGAAGCCGCGGAACTCGTGCGGCGCATAGCCCATGCCGACGCCGACCTCGATGCGGCCATTGCTGATATTATCGAGTACCGCCAGATCCTCGGCCAGTCGCACCGGATGATTGAACGGCAGCAGGCAGACGTCGCTCGATAGACGCACGCGTTTGGTACGCGCGGCAATCGCGCCCGCCATAGGCACCCACGAGGGCAAATAGCCGTCATCGAGGAAGTGATGCTCGGTGAACCACACGAGATCCAGTCCGAGGCCGTCGAGCATGACCACCTGGTCCATGATCGCGGCGTACAGGCTCGGCATGTCCATGCCCGATTTCGGCGTGTTGCGGAAATCGTAGACGGTGCCGACGCGAAGGGGTGGACGCATGGCGCTTGTTCTCCGCCGGTCAGGACCTCAGTTCAGCCGAGCGGCCTGGGCCATCACCTCGATGGCCTCAGGTTGGCGTGATCGCACGCTGAGCGAATCCGCGCCGCTGTCCTCCCAGGCGCGGTAGCGTTCGCGGATGCGCGCCGGCGGGCCGACCAGCGATTTCAGATCGACCCACTCGTCGGGCACGCTGGCGATGGCTTCGTCCTTGTGGCCCGCGAGGTAGAGTTCCTGGATGCGTCTGGCGGCGTCGCCGAAGCCGCGACGGACCATGATGTCGTTGTGAAAATTCTTGGTCCGGTGACCCATGCCGCCCACATAGAGCGCCACCTCCGGCTTGAGGCGCGTCAGCGCTCCTTTGACGTCGGTGTCGACCTCGACATGGACGGAGGCCTGGATGGTGAAATCCTTCATGCTCTTGCCGTTGCCGGCGCGCCGAAAACCTTCCTCCAGCCACGGGCCGTACTCCTCCATGGCGCCCGGCACGAACCCCATTGGCAGCCAGCCGTCGGCGATCTCGGCCGTCAGCTTGACCATCGCCTCGCCGCCGGTGGCAAGATAGATCGGGATGTCGGGGTTCATGTGCAGGATCGACTTCAGCGGCTTGGCGAGTCCGGCGGAGCCTTCGCCCGTGTAGGGCAGGCTGATCTCGCGGCCTTCGTGCGTCACGGGTTCTTCGCGCTTGAAGATCTTGCGCATGATCGCGACGTAGTCCTTGACCCGATAATAGGGCTTGCCCCACGGCTGGCCGTACCAGCCCTCGACGATCTGCGGTCCCGAGACACCGAGGCCTGCGATGAAGCGGCCGCCGCCGGACATCGCATCAATGCTGGCGGCCGACATGGCGGCGTTGGCCGGCGTTCGCGCGGCCAGCTGCATGATGCCGGTGCCGAGCTTGATGCGGTTGGTATTGGCGGCGAGGAACGCGAGCGGCGTGATCGCGTCGGAGCCATAGGCTTCGGCCGACCAGACCGAGTCGTAACCCAGTTCTTCGGCCCGCTGCACGAGGGCGACCGGCACTTCCAGATCTGCGCCCGAATAGCCGATTGACAGGCCTAGCTTCATCGTCCGGTCCTCCCTGGCCGGAGGATACGAAGCGCCGGGTCGCTTGAACAGTGTCGGTGGATGCATGGATGCTGCCATGAACGGTGGCTCCCCGATGCCGTCGCCCTGTGCCATGATGGCGTTTGGAAGGCGCCGATCGAGCGCGCCGCTCGATCGGGGAAGGTACCGCCGCCATGAAATTTGCCCTGCATTTCGGCAACTTCGCATTCCCCGACCCGGAAGGCGCCCGCCGTCTGGTGCGCCTGGCGGAGACGGCCGGCTTCGACTCGGTGTTCGCTGTCGAACACGTCGTGGTTCCCGACAACTACACGAGCGTCTATCCCTATGCGCCGGGCGGCCGATTGCCGGGCGGTCCGTCGGTGAACTTTCCCGATCCGCTGATCTGGCTGACGTGGGTCGCCGCCGCCACCACGCGGCTGCGCTTCATGACGGCGGTGATGATCCTGCCGCAACGCAACCCGCTGGTGCTGGCCAAGGAGGTCGCCACGCTCGACTATCTCAGCGGCGGCCGGATCGAACTCGGCATCGGGGTCGGTTGGCTAAAGGAGGAGTTCGAGGCGCTCGGCATTCCCTTCGAGCGTCGCGGCAAGCGCGCCGATGAGTATGTCGCGGCCATGCGCGCATTGTGGGCCAGCGACAGTGCCAGCTTCGCGGGCGAGTTTGTGAATTTCGACAAGGTCAACTCCAATCCGAAGCCGGTCGCAAAATCAGTGCCGATCGTCGTCGGTGGCCACTCGGAAGCGGCCGCCCGCCGCGCCGGCCGGCTAGGCGACGGCTTCTTCCCCTCGATCGGCGCCCAGGTCGACACCATGCCGTTGCTCGACGTCGTGCGCCGTTCGGCCGAGCAAGCCGGCCGCGATCCGGCGAAGGTGGAATTGATCCTCGGCTGTCCCGGTGCGCTGCCGAATTCCGGCACCGACCCGCGCGCGGCCGTCGAGGAGCGTATCGCGCGCGGCGCGGGCCGCCTTGCGCTGCCAGTGACGGCGTTCATGCCCGATCTCGAAACGACGCTGGCCCGCTTCGGCGAGGAGATCATCAAGCCTTACGCGAACGCGTGAGACTGTCGGAAGCGATCTTGGCAGTTGCAGGACTTCACGCTGTCGTCGCGAGTGATGGACAATGAGAAAGCTATGCAGCATTCTCATTCAGGCGCGAGAACAGGACAAGAAACAGAAAAACCGACCGGGAGCCCAAGGAAATGCCGCTGCCGAGAGAAGATGTCGAGGCCACCACGCCGAAATTCCTGCGCGACAAATACGCCATTGTCGGCGTCGGCGAGACCGCCTACACGCGCGGCTCGGACAAGTCGACGCGGGCGCTCGCATCGATCGCGGTGCGCAACGCCATGGTCGACGCGGGACTCAAACCTTCCGAGATCGACGGCATGTTGTCGTATCAATTCAACGACTCGGTGTTCTCGCCATTCGTCGCCGGCGACCTCGGCATCCGTCTCAATTTCTACATGGACGTGTTCGGCGGCGGATCGTCGACCGAGGCGCTGATCGGGATCGCGATCGGCGTCATCGAGGCCGGCATGTGCAAGACGGTGGTGATCTTCCGTTCCATGAACGGTTTCTCGCAGGTGCGGATCGGCGGCACCGGCGTGCGCTCCGCAGTGCCCGTCTCGGGCGACATGATGCACAGCCGCGCCTATGGCTGGCAGAGCGCGGGACAGATGTTCGCGCCGACCTTCATGCGCCACATGCACGATTTCGGTACCACCGCCGAGCAGGTCGCCCATGTCCGCGTCGCCCACAGCCATCACGCCTCGAACAATCCCAAGGCCTATTACAAGAAGCGCGTCACGGCGGAGGACGTCGTCACCAGCCGCATGATCTGCAAGCCGCTGCATCTGCTCGACTGCTGCGTGGAGACGGACAACGCCAATGCCATCATCGTGACCACGGCCGAGCGGGCAAAAGACCTGAAGCATCCGCTGGTGCGGATCCGCGGCGTGGTGGGCCGCTGCTCGAAGCCGCGGGTCGACATGCACTACCAGGCCGGGCCGATTTCAACCGTTGCCGGTCACTACGCCAAGGACATCCTCTGGCCGAATTCCGGCGTAAGCCCGGAGGATGTCGATCTCACGGGCTCCTATGACGCCTTCACCTTCACCACCATGCTGCAACTGGAGGATTACGGCTTCTGCAAGAAGGGCGAGGGCGGCCACTACGTCTCCGACGGCACCATCATGCTCGGCGGGAAAAGGCCGAATAACACGTCGGGTGGCCATCTCTGCGAAGGCTATACCCACGGCATCGCCATGGTGATCGAGAACGTGCGTCAGCTCCGCCACGATGCGGATGATAGTTGCCCGATCGGGCCCGACGGCAGGCGGCAGCATACCTACGATTATCGCGAGGGTGGTTGTCGCCAGGTGAAAAATGCCGAGGTATCGGCCAATCTTGGTTGGGCGATGCCCGGCACGGGATCGGCCATGGTGATGCGGAGGGGGTAGGGCAAATGATATCCGCGCAATATCTCGGCATGCCGCTTGAGATCAATGATCTCGACCATGAGAACCTCAACTACTTCGCCTACTGTGCGAAGCATGATTTCCGCCTCCAGCGCTGCGCCTCGTGCAAGCTGCTTCGCTACCCACCGACAACGGCGTGCCCCTGGTGTTCGGAGCTGATTTCGGAGTGGGTGCCGGTCGAGGGGCGCGGCACCGTGCATTCCTACACCGAAGTCCATCATGCCATTCAACCTGCTTTCAAGCAGTACACGCCATATCTCGTGCTGCTGGTCGAACTGGACACCCAGAGCGGCATGCCGACCAAGGAAGAGGGGCTTCGCGTGATCGGCAATCTGGTGCGGCCGGACGGCGTGCTCGCGCCGAAGGCCGAAGTCGAGCGGGTAGGCATCGGCACCCGGGTGCGCATGGTGTTCACCGATGTCGCGCCCGGGCTGGCGCTGCCGCAATGGACGATTGACGAGACCGCGGCCGGCGGCACGCCGTGGAGATACCGCGGGTAGGGGGAGCCCGGTCCGCGCGCGGCGGCCGCAATGCCCTGCCAACCTGAGGGGACGCTTCGCCCGGACACGCGAGCTCGGGGCGGAGATCGTCGCCGCGGCCGACGAGATCGAGTGCACGCGGCGCATCCCTGAGGCGTTGTTGGAGCGACTGCATGGAGTTGAACGCCGATTGCTGGGTGGTGAAGCCGAGCCAAGCCGTATAGTATCGGCGCTATTGACAGTCATCCGCGGCGGACCGTCACGTGCTGTCAGACCACGAGCGCAGGTTCCTGTTGACGCGACGGGTCGGGCATCTTGCAACGGCCGATAGCCGGGCCATTCCGCACGTCGTGCCGGTGTGCTTTACGATTTCGCAAAGCACCCTCTACATCACCATCGACGAGAAGCCGAAGCGTGTGGCTGGACCAGCACTCAAGCGCGTCCGCAACATCGAGCGCAACCCGATGGTCGCTATTATGGTTGATCGGTACGACGAAGACTGGACGCAACTTGGTTGGGTGATGTTGCGTGGACGGGCTGAGATCCTGCGCGCCGGAGCGGAGCACGATCGCGCGCAGGAGCTGCTACGCTCTCGGTACCGTCAGTTGGCGGCGATGAAGATCGCCGAACGGCCCGTCATAGCGGTCCGCGTGCAGCGGGTGACGAACTGGGGCAACCTGTCCGTGGGCCCGGACGAGGCCCATTATGATGGTCAAGTCTAGAGGCTGTTGCGACTATAATGGCGTAAGTCCCGGCCGTCGTACTCCGACATTCTGCAATCCCGCCCGACGCGCGAAGCTCGACAAGCCGCCGCTGCGATGAGGGCCAGCGTTGCGACAAACGGCGCTACGTCCGCTCATTTCTCTGATAGAGTTGAAAAGGACATTGGCGCGCCCTGATGTGTGCACCATCACGTGCGGTCGCATGTGGCAAGATCGCTCATCTCGACGGACTCAATCTCAGCCGGGCCTGGTGCTGGCGCTCTCTCGGCAATGCCTTGCCGGAAGGCGACGATTGGCGCGCCCTTGTCCTGGGGGCCGAAAATCATCTGACCGTAGGTCTTCCCCAAATTGACTACATGGGCGAGCATTGGCTTGCGAGCTTCGCCGTTCTCGCATTCGGTGATGAGGATTAGGAGGAGCAAACCGCTCTCGATGCGAGGCCGACACCGATTGCCGATCGAGCAGGGCGCCCGAGTCGGTGAATCATGAGTTAATTTTCCGGCAAATTTCGCCGCTCGGCGCCCCCGCAACTCAGTCTATGACGCCTTCGTCGCACGAAAAAAGCGGGTGCACACGGATGCCAAATTCAAATGACGTCGCCACCAACGAGCAGGTTTGGGAGCACGTTCTGTCCTTGCTCGTCGTGAGTGCCAGCGCGTTGGGCGGAAGCGCCGTGTTGCTGATGCAGGCGCTACCACCAATGCTTCACGGATTTCCATAGAGGCGCAGAACGGGTTTTTCCAGCGACCAGGGGGCGCGCATTCGCCATTCTGACAACGAGAAATTCTGTAATGATCTCAATGGCCAAAAACACCGAAAATGTCAGAACGGCCTTTGAAAACACTACAGTATTTCGAGACTTCCAATCTGAATACGAAGATTCGATGGGAGGATCGTTTGGTCTTGCCTTCTGAGCGATCAATGTTCGGCCGTCTAGGCTGGTGATGGAACGTGGTCCCCCAAACTTATGGGTGAAGGTCAAGAACTGGGTGCATCCCGCGAGGGACCGGGTGGTGGAACTCATTCGGATAGGAACAAGGCTGAGCATTGGTTAGCCGGAGCGCAGCAGCGGTGGGTGCAATGGCCGGAGTCGGCCCGGGTCGAAAGGCGTCAGATCCAAAGTGGGCGATACGCCCTCGGCGATTAGCTCCGCCAAGGCTTCACCCGTTGCCGGTCCGTTTAGGATGCCCCAGACACTATGGCCGGTGGCCACGTAGGCGCCGTCGCTTTGTGGCACCTTACCGATCAGCGGCAGACCGTCTTGCGTGACCGGACGGAAGCAGGCTTGCCGTGCGGTTATCCTTTCCGATCGGAGCACAGGTGATAGCCGCCCGCAGATTGCTTGGAGGCGATAGATTTCGCTCGGGTCTGGCGTCACAGCGGCCGGTTCGAGGGGCAGAGGCGCCTCATTGGAGAAGGCGGTGATGTGGGTACTCCCGTCGCCGCGAGGGAAGACCTCGACCGAGACGATCGCACCGCTCTCTTCCTGATATTCGAGGAAAAGGGCATCGGCCGGAACATCCGTGCCGGTGTCGTAGACAAGGCTCGGGCTTCTCTGCCCAAAGACAGCGGGCAGATCCAACCACGCGGCGGCCATTAGCGACCAAGGCCCCATCGCGATCACGACAGTATCGGCCTCCAATAGGGCGCCGCCGACCTCAACGCCTCTTACCGTCGATCTATCCGCGCTCCAGACTATCCCGGTGACCTGTCCTGCACGCAGTTCGGCGCCGTGCTTTTGTGCGGCGCTCATGATTGCGGAAGTGAATTTGCGCGGGTGAACAATAGCAGTTGTTGCCGGCGTGCCGAGTTGATCGGCGATGATAATGCCGCTGGCGAGCCAAGCGAGTTTGGCCGGCGTGTGACGGCGAGCGTCACGATCGCCGACGACGAACCCGCTATAGGCGGTCATGCGCTGGTAGCCCCAATCGCCCGCAATCTCGTCAGGCAGGGCGGCGTGAAGCTGGAAGCTTCGGCGCGCCAGCTTATCGAGCGGAGTGCCGGCGCACCAGTCGAGCGCCAGAAATCCGCCAGCCTTGCCAGATGCCGCCGCCGCCACCTCGGTCCGCTCGATGACAATGACGTCGATCCCGCGCCGAGCGAGGGAGTATGCGATGCAGGCTCCAATCACGCCGCCTCCGCAAATTACGACCTGCATGATGTCTCCACGGATATCTACAAAGGCGCCGTGTCAGCCCAGGCCCGGTTCATTGGCTATTGGTGTCCAATAAGAAACAGTGAAGGTAGGGGCCTCTTGTCCATGGTTGATCCCAGCGGCGCGAGCTTTTTGAGAGATCGACTGCCAGAGAATACGCCCTTCCGGAGCAGAATCCCCGGCTCTCGCCGGGAATCAAGAGCTTGGACTTAGGCGTGAAGCGAGTTTACGAAAAGCGCCGGGCCTAGGTCTGTCCAAACGGCACTTTTGAGCTTGAAATGAACCTTATGCTTTGACGGAGCTTGTCAACCCCTTGAAATCACAGCAAATGCGACCGCCCTCCGAGCGCACCACAGACATAAACCATTGATACGAAAAATGTTTTCGCGATCTCCTATTCCCGCGTTGTTGCCCGCGGCGAATTCTGGAATGCGCTTCCGTTAATCCTCCCTGTTTGGACGAGATCGCGTGGCGCTTGTTACTGAGAGTGCGAGCCCGCCGATCACTGCGGCAGCAACGACACCAGCAGCCAAGCGCCGGCGGCCACACATGCAATGCCGGCAGCGCGCGCGATCCATCGTCCCACCGGCGTAAGTTTCTCCAAGAGGACAAGCAGCGCCAGGAGCGCGATCCAAAGCACGTTCATCACCCCGCCCACGAACAAGAGCGCCATGAGAACCCAGCAGCAGCCGACGCAATAGCTTCCGTGCAGAAGCCCCAGCAGCAGGCAGCCCGCAGGCTGCTGCGAAAGCCGCCGTGGCTCATCAGGAACTGAAACGGCGACTGGCATTGGGCGAGACAGGCGTCCTTGAGCGGTGTCCATTGATAGACTGCCCGCCGCAATCAGGACGATTGCGCCGAGCAAGATGTTGGCGATCGCCATGCGGGCATCCAGCAGGGCCTGCCCGCTCCAACACCCATTGGACAAGAGTGGCTGCGAGCGAAAAGCCGGCCCAGGCCAGGAAATAACCGGCGGCGAACCAACCGGTCGCGGCGAGCGGCTTGCCTGCGCTTTCCGCCTGCCGACCCACACGGGCATACATGAGGATCATCGGGCCGCCGAGGGCGCCATCATGCCGACCATCATCACCGCCCACATCAGGAACACGAAAGCGAACTCGACTGCGCTCCATGGCGCGTTGGCCGGAGCCATCATTCCCATGCCGGCGGGGACCATGCGGAACCCGCTCATGTCCATGCCACCCATGTCCATGTCGGTGGCGAGCCAGAGCACATAGGCCCATGCCAGCGCAGCGATCATGCCGAGCGCGCTGGCAACGATCAAGCGATCCCGCCGCAGCACTGCTTCCAGGGTGCTGTCGGTCATGCGACTGACGATTGCCGGCCTTGTCGCAAGGCGCCGGTATCAGGAGTTGCATCAGGCCTGGTTCGACCAGCGGATCGGCGCATAGAGGCCGTTCTTGCCGGAATTATCCCAGCGCATGCCATGATCGCTGAACGTATTGCCGGCGGCGCCGACTGCCATCGCCATCCTGTCGGGGCTGACCGGATGGCCGATGTTCGCCCACATTTCCCCGCTCGGATGCATGGTCGGCAACGGATCGACGGACATGTGCAGAATGCCCGGGATTTCCGCGGACCGCGTCTTGCCGTCGATCCGGAATGTGATCGGGACCTTGCTCACCCCCAGGTTCTTGCTGATCAGCGGTGTGAACGCGGCCATCGGACCGCCGGCGGCGCCGGTGAAGATCGCAGCTAGAGCCTCGGTCTGCTCATCGTCGGCGCGCTGATCGATATAGGTGGCCACCGACCAATCTCCGTCTGCCATGACCCCAGGTGCGTGGAGGATAACCAGGACATTGAGTCCATCGAGCGCGATGTCGCCATAGCGGCCACTTTCGACGTGGAAGATCAGCGGTACGTTGCAGAAGCCCTCGGTCGGTCGTGCGGTCAACGGGGCGAGCCGCCGACACGAGGCAGGGACACACGATGCTGCAACTGCAATTCTCGAAATAGTCACCGGAAAGGTGCCATGGGACGGTCCGCCATCGCTCTCTCCCGCTAGGCCGAACCCGATAGATTGCCTTCGAATGAACTACGTGTAGTTGAAAATTACGCCGCGCGGCGACGTACCGCAAGCCAATTCCACAATCGAAATACGTTTCAGGACGGTGCTTCCGTTGAAACCACTCATCTTTTTATAACGGGGTCAGCCAGAGCACGCCGTTTCCGCGATTTTCGTAGTTGAGAGCGCGCGCAGAAATTGTCGCGCTGATCACGTCCAGACCTGAAGGCGGCTGGTGAAACTCTGCAGCGTGAACAATCCTTGCGCGGCGGCCAGGGCTGCCGGAGAGATATCGTTTTCGCGGCTTGCGATGGTGCGCGAAAATAGCTGAGCCAGCGGGGTCAGCGAAGCTAGCTGATAGGTCTTTGCCAGCGGAGCCAGCAGCCTCTCTTGTGCGGAGCCGTGAAGACCAGCTTCCGCGAACTCGATCAACGCATCGACGCCGTTTTGCAACAATTGAGACGTCTGCCGCACGGAGATATCGGCCGGCGGCGGCGGGGCGAACTGGGCTGCTCTCCTGCGCAGGCCGGCCATGATGCGGGAGACGACATCGGTTCCCTGCGAAAGGCTTCGATCGGGAAAATCGAGCGATGTCTGGGTCTCTCCCCAAAGCGCGACCGGCTCCAGAATCATCTGTCCACCCTCGGGTCGAGCGATCGCGACGATTGCAAATGGCCTCTTGTTGCCGCCATCGCCGAGCGCGGCCTCAAGGGCTGCGATGCGAGTGGCGCCAAGTCCGCGTCCTTCGTCGTTATGATCGAGCGTGAGCGAAATCCAGGCGCCGCTCAGGTCCATGAGCGGCCAACGCAGCCGCTGAGTGAGATCATCAAATGTCACCGGAACGACTCGGCTCGGAACAAGAATCACCGGTTGGGCCGAAAGCGGTGGCATATCCAGTGAAGGCGCGAAGCATCGGGAAAGGTGGTCGGCAAGGATCGGCCAGGACATATGGGCCAGATCGGCGAGCGGACCATTACGATCCTGAGCCCAGGCGGTGATCCCTTCGAGACTCGGCCAAAACGGCTGGATAGCGTCAGCGCGGGTCGTCTGCGACAAAGAGAGCCGGCCGGTGGAGGAAGCCTGCGCGCCGGACAGGCGGAATGTAGACGACGAAAGCCCGGCCAGCGTCTGGCCCCATACCGACTGGGTGCGGTAGGCGGCGCGTGGGTCAAAGCGCGTGTCGTGGGTGGTGCCCCTCGCGAGCGAGGCAGTGAAGCGGCGCCCCGTTGCCGGTTCGACAAAATGGCCGGTCACGCCAACCGCGCCGGCGATCGTCTCGAACAGGGTCGCGCCAAGGCCAATCAGGTCGACATCGCCGATCGGTTCATATTCAGCGCGCACCGTGCCCGCAAGCCGGCGCAAACGTCCGCCATCCTGGGTCTGCGAAACCGCATGGAGCAGGGCGTGGGCGAACGCGATCTCACGCAGCAGCTCCACCGCGTCATGGTTGACGTTGCGCGACCGGCGCTGTTCCAGCCCCTCGGCGATGCGCCGCAGGCTGGCGGAAAGACGCGGCATCGCCTCGGCGCGACTGGAAATCGCCAGCAGCATCAGCCGTTCTTCGAGGGCGCGAGATGGCACGGCGAATCCTTGCGAATACGCGCGGCGAACCGCATCCTGCATGGCGGCCAGCAACGGACCATCGGGAACGAACTCCTTCGGATCGGCAGCCGCTTCCGCCTCGTCGATCTCGATAGCCTCGTGGCCGAAATGGCGGCGGGCCGCGAGAATGGCGGCGGCATGGCTGGCTGGTCGGCGGCGCTCGGGCAGGCCGGAGACGACGGAGGTGAAATCGCCCTGGGCCGGGATCGCGACCTCGATCTCTTCTGTTTTCAACCGCAGCACCACTTTGAGCGAGAGCGTGCCGGCTTCGACGGTCGCTGCTTCCGCCAGGGCCACGAGGCGTATCGCCTCGCGCAGGCCGGTCTTGCCGACGGCGCTCTGCAAGGTCTTGCGGTCGAACGTCGCGAGTCGGGTCGGCCAATCGATTTCCACCGTTGGTGCGGCTGGTTTTTCGCCGGCCTGGGTTCGCAGGGCCAGGACAACGGCGATCTTGTGCCGACAGATGGTCGCCGCCGGGCAGCTGCATCGCGCCTTGGCGAGGCCTTTGTCGTCGAGCCGCACCGTGGCGCCCTCGATGGTGCCGACGATTTCATCGGCGCCGGTGGATTCAAAGCGCACATTGACCGCATCGGCGCGCGCGCGGCGAACAATGCCCTTGGAAGCCATGGCCTCCAGGGTCGACTCGTCAATCTGCGCGTAGAGCGGGATGAGCGGGGACATGATCGTGAGCGACCTCTAATCCATGATGCCCACCAGCCATTCGGCGAAGCGATCGGGCGTCATCGCCGCGATGTGCATGCCGAGGCCTGCCAATTTCCCTGCAACCGAACGATCGAACATCGCCTCACCGCTGGTATCGAGCGCGGCCAGGCCGATCAGCCTGGTGCGGGCTTCCGCCAGGCGACGGACGCAGCGCAGCAGCTCGGAGAGCGAGCCGCCTTCCTCGAAATCGCTGATCAGGGCAATGACGGTGCGGCTCGGGTTGACGACAAGGCTCTCGCAATAGGTCATCGCGCGCGCAATATCGGTGCCACCGCCAAGCTGAACGGAGAGCAAGAGATCGACCGGATCGGCAAGCTTGTCGGACATATCGACGATTGAGGTATCGAAGGCGACGAAGCGCACCTCAACGGCCGGCAAGCCCGCCAGGATCGATGCCATCACCGTGGCGTGGATCAGCGAATTCAGCATCGAGCCGCTCTGGTCGACGCACAGGATGATCGTCCATGGCATGCGTCGCTTCTTCCGGGAAACAAAATGCAGCCGCTCGGCGATGACGGCGTTACGCTCCGGGTTGTAGTGGCGCAAATTGTCCCGGACCGTGCGGCGGAGATCGAGATTGGCCGCAGATCGCAGCTTGCCCCGGCTGAAGCGATCGCGTCGGCCCGAAAACGCGCGCTCCATCTCGGCCTTCAATTTCCGCTTGAGCTCTTCGACCACGACATCGACAACCCGGCGGATCGCCTCGACCAGATCTCTGTCCGCCTTGCCCTTGAAGGCCAGCAGCACCTTCATCAGGTCGAGATTGGGCTGCAGTTTCTGCAGCGCGGCCGGATCGGCGAACAATCCGGCAAGACCGAGATCATTAAGCGCATGGCCCTGAATGGTTTCGAAGACCGAGTCCGGAAACAGCCGGCGGCTTTCGTTGAGCCAGTCGGGAATGGTGATCTGGCTCGGATCGAGCGAGCCCTTGCGACCGCTGCCCAGGCGCAGCCCGCGTTGGCGTCCGCGCTCCGCGTAGATGCGTTCGAGCAATTGATCGCGGCGCAGCTCTTCCGCCGAGAGGCCCGAACCGCTGAGCCGATTGTCCGCATAGCGTCCCAATGCCATGCGCCAGCGCAAGAGGCGGCGCGTTTGCTCCGCAGACAATGGCGGCCTGGCCTTGTCATCCGTTGCCGTCATGGCGGGGACTCCAGCCACGCAGCCAAGCCATCCTGGAGCCATTGGCTGCGCAGCCTTTCACTGAGAGCCAAATGGTCCGACAGGACGCGCGCATCCGGGACTTGCTGCAGAATGGCGATGTCGTCTTCGCCGGCGCCATGCGCTGCCGCGACAACTGCGGCAACCCGATCGGTCTCCTGCGGGCTCAACTCGGCGAATGCCATGCGCAGCTGCGGCAGCAGCGCGAGGAATCCCTGGTCGTCCACGGAGCCGAACAGATCGTCGATCGCTGCGATGACGCTGCTGTCATTGATGAAGAGCTGCGGCGCCAGCGCCATCACGCCCGAAAGCGTGCGGATGGCCTCGCCGGGTCGCTCGAACGCCCCGGCCAAGGCAGATGACAAACGCGTTCCTGCTTCGGCGTCATCGATCAGGCCGATCAAGGCGGCAAGCGCGATGACGGCGCCGTTAAGCTCGGGATCGAGCTGTGCTGTCATCAAGTCCTGCAAGGCATCGCGGAGCGGTTGCGTCGGGAATGACGGATCGGGATCGGCCATTGCTTCCGCGAGCGCCGCCAGGCAACGAACCGCTTCGCCGACATTGTCGGCGCCGACGGCAGCAAGGTCGCGCAGCAGTTCGGCGATGCGCCGCGCCAACTGATCGAGCAGGGCAGGCAGCAGCGCGGCGAAAGCCCGGACCGCGCTTTCGGACTGCATCCCCTTGGCCCGGCTCTCGAGGGCCTGACCGATAATCAAGGCATTCGTCAATCGCAGCAGATTGCTGTCCGCACGCACCGCGACGCCGACGGCCGCGACCAGCACGTCGGCGGCGCTGCCGATCCCGGCATCGAAGGCGACGCTCAGGAGGTTGAATGCCGCCTCGGCGTTATTGCGCTGGCCATCTTTCTCGAGCTCATCGAGGCGCCGTATCAGGATCGTGGCAGCAGCATCTCTCACGGTTTCGCCATCCGCCGAACGCTCGATCAGCGCGGCCTCGACGGCGGGGGACCAGGCATAGGTCCAGGTCTCCAGCAGGACATCGGCGCGAAAGCCATGCACCCTGTCCGGCCCCTTATCGCGCTGGCCAAACGGCGGCGCCACCAGCCGCATGGCGTGCAGAAACTGGCTGGTCTGACGATGGCGGGGCTTGCGGTAGATATCGAGCTCACGGGTCTTGGGCACGGCGTCTTCGAGCGACAGGCCGTGGGCTCTGGCCTCGCGCCGGGCTCGCTCGATCAGCGGAGGAAGCCGGCTGCCGGGCGGCAGGTCGCCGAGCCGGTCGCCCTGAAGAAATGCGGTGAACGCCGCCAGCAGCGGATGAGTGCCGAGTTCGATCTCTTCCTTGATGGCTGAGGAGCGCAGCGCGTCGAACAGCTCGCTTCGTCCGGGCTCGGAGAGGCCGCGCAGATCGGCAAGCAGTCTTGCCGCCTCCACCATGGAGCGAAGGGTCGGGAATGAGAACGTCAGGGCCGGCTCGCTTGCGGCCAGATGCGCGCGAAATCCGACGAGGATCTCTTCGGCCAGCGAGCTTTCGGTATCGCCGTTTCCGCCGATCAGGCGCTCCCACACCCGCTCGTAGAAGCCCGGCAGCGGCAGACCGGCGCCGTAGCCGTTCAGGCGGTCGAGTGCGCGGAAGTCGTAGCGAATGAGCCAGGCATTCGAGCGGGTGGTGGCGCCGGCGGCTGCGCGTGGCGCTTCCGGTTGCTCATCGATCAACGCGGGCGTGTGAAAACCGCCGGTCACGACGGCGATCGGTCCGGAGGCAGCTGCAAGCGCGTCATGGATACAGGAACGCATCATGGTTTCGCGCGCCAGCGTCCCGTCGGAGTGCAATTCGTCCGGGTCCGATGCGGCCCGCAATGCCGAGCAATAGGCGCCGACGCTGGCAAAGAAGCCGCGCCAGTCGGTGCTGCGGGCGCGCGCCTCGAACAGCCCGTCCCATAACGCCAAACCATCGCGAAAACCGGTTCGCGCGCACATCGCCTCTACATAGCTTCCGCGATCGAACATGGTCTCCCGCATCGGCAGCAGCGGCTGGTCCTGCTTGTCTCGACCGTCCGCCAGCATCGCGGGGTGGCGGGAGGGCAGGTCGATGAAGCGGATGGTGGCCCCGAGCTCCTTGGCCTGCTGGATCGCGATATATTCGGGCGAATGTCGGCAAATTGGATAATAGGTGGTGCCGGTACGGCCTTTCTCGGCGCGCGCTTCGCCATCGGGCAGCGCCACCATCGCCACCGGCGGCACGACGCCTGGCGCGAGCAACTCGCCGATGAGAGGTTCGAAATCGACCGGTCCCTCGATCAGGACGGCGGCGGGACGGATGGCGCGCAGCGCCTCGCGCAGATGCAGCGCGCAGGCGGGCGAGTGATGACGGATCGGGAAGAAGTGAAGGTTGCGTTTGCTGTCAAACAGGCGGATGGCGGTTGCGGCGGGATCGAGTACGCTCATGCGGTGAGCCTCAGCTCTCGTCTTTCATCGCCTTCACTGCGCCGTGAAAATCCGCCCACACTTTGCTGCGGCGGGCGCGCTCCTTGACGATGTGATCGACATAGGCGCGGACCTTCTTCACATCCTCCGCATTGTCCTTGACGATGACGCCCCGCAACTGGCGCCCGATATGGGCGCCGCCGACATCACCATTGCCGAGGAACGCGGCCTCCAGCGCCGCCGCATGCGCGACGTTCACGGCCTCCGCCGTCGACATCACGGCTGACGGTTTTGACAGCGGCACCTGGTCTTTGGTCTGGCCGCGGCGCAAATCCTGGAACGTCGTGACGAGAAGATCGGTAACCTCGTCAGGGAAGTTCACGGAGATGTCCGCCTGGACGAGCCGCTTATCGACTTCCTGGCGGATCAGCTCCATTTCGAGGGCCGGATCACTCAGCGGAAGCACGGTTTCAAAGTTGAAACGGCGTTTGAGCGCGCTCGACATTTCATGCACGCCGCGGTCGCGGAGATTGGCCGTGCCGATCACCGAGAAGCCCGGCGCGGCGTAGACGCTGGCGCTCTCGCCGAGTTCGGGGACCGCCATCACCTTTTCCGACAGCACGGAGATCAGGACATCCTGAATCTCCGGCGGGCATCGCGTCAGTTCCTCGACGCGCACGACACGGCCAAGCCGCATCGCTTCCATCACCGGGGAGGGTACGAGCGCGCGCAGGCTCGGCCCCTCGGCGATCAGCAGCGCATAATTCCAGCCGTAGCGGACATGGTCTTCGGTGACGCCGGTCGATCCCTGCACCACCAGCATCGAGGAGCCGCTGATCGCCGCAGCCAGCAATTCCGACAGCATCGATTTGGCGGTGCCCGGTTCGCCCACCAGCATCAGGCCTTGCTCGCTCATCAAGGCGACCAGGGCACGTTCGACCAGCGCATCGTCGCCATAGAATTTGCGGCGAACGGAGAGCTTGCTGTCGCCGAGGATGAAACTGCGGACGGCCCGTGCGGAGAGCGTCCATCCCGGCGGTCGTCTCCCCTGATCGGCGGCCTTCAGCGCCGCGAGTTCGTCGGCGAACCGGGTTTCGGCGCTGGGGCGCAGCTGCAAAGCATTTCGTTGTTCCATTACCAGCCCACCTTGTTGCGCCAGTCGGCGGCAAATCCGCTGCCGGCCGCCGCGATCTGATGAAGGTCATTCCAGACCTCGCTCAGCAGCACCGGCGGCACTTCATTGAGGGCAAGCTGCAGGCCGTAGCTCGACCGCTGACCCTTGCGCGCGCGCACGAATTTGGCCGCGACCAGGGCTACCGCACGATTTTCTTCAGGCAGCGGCGATCCCGTGAACTCGATCACGGCGTTGATCGCGACGCCGGCGAAGGGCTTGATGTATTGCGTAAACCAGCCGCCATCCTCGGCCTGCGCCCGCTCATAGCCCAGCTTTTGCGCCGCGCTGCGCAGCTTGAAGGCCTCGATGATGTGGCCGGCCCGGTCGTCGATGGAGTTTCCGACGCTGCTTGTCAGCACCGGGCGGTCCAGCTGGTTGAACAGCGGTTCGACCTTGTAGTCGGCGAGATGTTGCTTCCAGGCTTCGCTTTGTTCGGCCGTGAACAGAGACCGGTGCGCCAGCTGGACGGTGGCAAAAGAGGCGGGATCGACGGCGTTGTCGCTGCTATCGGTCAGGGACAGATCCTCAAGCGGCCGGAACGAGGCGACAATTTCGCCTTGCGCGTCCAGGCCGAGCCACACCAGGCGCTGCACCAGCCGTCCGACGATCGGGTGCTCGAGCAAGAAGCGCCGCCAGTCGGCAAACTGCCAGCGCCGGCCGACACAAAGCGCTTCGTACAGCCGCTTGGCCTGAAATTCGTGAACCTGCTTCAATTCCTTCTTGGCGTTCGAGAGCGCCTTCTTGGCTTCCGCGGCACTCTCCTTGTCAGGTCCTTCGCTGACCTGGGGCAGGCTCTTCACCACCTTGCCGTCAGGATTGTAGAGCGTGAGCACGTCTTCGGCGTCGAGCCTCGCCTGATAGACGCGGCTGCCGATCTCGAGGTCGAGAATGCCGCGCTCATCGAGCCCCGCGGTCGGGACGGTGCGGTCGGCCAGCTCGTCGGTGGTCCAGTCCCGTTCGTCGGCAAGGCGTTCGACCAGCGCTTGCGCCAGCACCTGGACCGCATTGGTGCGATGGCGGCGGGCGATCGACAGCAGCAACTGCAGCGCGGCCGAAGACGTGTTGCCGCTGAGATATTCCGTGAGCGCCTTGACCTGCGCGGTCCTCTTGTAGTGATCGCGCATATAGGTGCGGACCATCTGAACCGCGAAGGTGCCCTCCGCGCGCGTTGCGAGCCCGAGGATGCCGCGATCGGCCTGGGCATTGTTCAGATAAATGGCAAATCGCTCGGCGCGGAGATCGGCAAACGCCTTCTCATAGGTATAGGCGCGGTAAAACTCGTTGTCCCAGCGCTTCGCATAATCCTGATACGTCTCGTAGCGCTGCTGGGCATTGGCCTTGGCGTAGGCATTTGCTTCGTCTTCGGAGCAGTGCGTTGCATCGTAACGCAGGAAACTGCCGAGGATGTGACGGCCGAGCGCTTCGGCACTTTCGGGTGCGAGCTGATCGAGCCATAGCGCGAACAGGGCGTTGCCGCCGGGTTGCGCGAGCTTTCCTGCGAGTGCGATCCACCAGCGTGGAACGTCTGACGGTACAGCGCCGCCGCTCGCCCAGTTGAGGGCGGGGAGGGTATCGAGCGGAAACCAGCCGATATCCTTGGCCTTCTTGCCTTTCAGCCCGTTGGTGGCTTCCTTGAGCAGGATTTCCGGCGAGACGTAGCTGGAGACATCGACCGGAGCCGCGCAACGCGCCGAGCGCCGCTGCCCGCACCAGTTCGGACTTCTCCTTGCCGAGCGCCGTCTTCAGCGGTTCGATGGCGCCCTCGGCACCGATGGCGCCGAGCATCTCGGCGACGCCCGAGCGGACATCCTGCTTGCTGTCCGAAAGGAACGGCAGCAGCCGCTGCTCGATTCCGTCGATCCCGAGCAGCAACGCGCGGGCCGGCTTGTTGACGGATTTCTTGGACGACAGCGCATGGATCAGAACAGTGTTGAAATAGCGCGCCGGCAATTTCGGAAACAGCCGAAGCAGGTTCAACGCGTTCAGGATCGGCGGGTCGCGAAAATCCGTTGCCGCCACCTGTCCGAGCGCCTGGTCAAGCACCTCGAATTGAGCTGCGAGAGCGGGCCAGATCGCCGCCGCAGAAAGGTCTTCGGAGATGCCGGCGTTCAGCGCGTGCATCGCCAGTTTCTTGGGGTCCAGGCTCTTCTGCATCAACGCCGTCACGGTGCGCAGATCGGCGCCGTTGACAAGTCGCGCATGAATGGCGGCGGGGATGGCCCCATGGCCATTCAGCAGATTCCCCAAGAACCAGTGCGGGTTGTTGCTCACGCATTCTTCAGCAGCACGCGCGCGGCAGAGGTGCCATAGCGTCAGGTCCGGATTGTTGAACGGCGGATCGGCCGCGACCTCGCTTTGGTATGAGTTGAACAGGGAGACGTTGCCAACCTTGTTGACCGCGGCCTCACTGATCGGAAGGTCCGAAGCCAGCAACGCGCAGTACCGGTCGGCAATGGAGCGGTCGAATGGCGTGGGCGGTGTTGGCGCGGTCGACTTCCACCAGGCTTTCCGTTGATCGGCGGTGGCTTGCTCGTAGCGTGCCTTTTGTTGTTCGTAGTACTTCACCTGCCGGGCGTTAGCCTGGTCGAGCAGACCGAAATAACCGGCCTTGACGCTGTCGGTCAGCGGCGTCGGTCCCGGTAATGCCGCAAGCGGCGGCGAAAGCACTTCCGTACCGTCAGCGGCAAAATAGCCTTCGGCGCCATCGCCCTTCAAGGTGCGCGCGGTCTTCGCTGCGTCATCGCTGACAAACCCCGATCCCAGCCCGAGCTCGATGACCTTGCGGACGGTCTTTGACGTCTCGTTGGCAAGATGGTTTTCGAGCAGCGGCCGGGCCTGTTCGCCCATGACGAGCGGCAGGATCTGCGCGGCTTGCGCGCGCGCCGTCGGATTGCCGTCGGCCAGGGTCTGGGTGGCGCTGGCGGCCAACGTTTCGGGCGGCGAGGCGAGCAGCGCGTTCTGGGCCGCCTCGCGAACCGCCTTGCTGGTGGTCAGGAGGTATTGCTGGTAGATGAAGTGGAAATACTCGTCCTTGACCAGGTCGAATTGCTTCAGGATGTGAATGAAAATGGCCTGGCCCGGGCGGTCATATTTCGCAAAGGCCTCGATGACCGCCTGCTTCTCCGCCAGCAGGCCGGCCTTGAAATCAAACTTCGATCCGATGTCGTGGCCACGAAAGTAGTACTGGTTGACCTTCTCCAGAACGAGCAGGTCCAACGCGAAAACCGTCGCACTATCGCCAGCATCACGCCAGCTCAGGATCGTGTTGAGATCGGTTGCCAGCGTCGTTTGCAGGCCGAGCTCCCCTTGGGCAAAAAAGCCACGAAGCCACGATGGGCTCGGTCCCTGGTGGGAGAACATACCCCAGCGCCCCCCCTTGTGAGGTAGCGTGAGCACCTCGAAATAGCGACGTATCCACGTCGCTTCAGGTCCATATCGACGCCCAAGAACATTGTTGCGCGCCTTGATCGCCGTCTGCGCCGCTGTCTGAGCCGCCGTCGTAGGGGTCATATAGTGATAGTGGCCGAGGGCATTTTGAACGGCGTTTGCTTGCTGCTCGAGCTGAAGCAACACGGAGCTGCCTTCGCCGGTCAGGACGTAGGCGATGGCGCGCTGCGCGAGCTGCAGGCTGACCGTCTCCAGCCGCTTGAGGTCAGTTACGATTTCTCTGACCGTGGCGTTGTCGGCCTCTGTGGCAGGAATTCCCGCCGGTTTGCCTATGCCGATGACCGATTTGAGGAAATCAAACATGCATGCATTCTGGGTTGAAGACCGATCCTGGCATCGGTGACATCAGGGTTTGATGAAAGCATTTTCTTGCAATTCGGAAGGCTCAATCGGCTCCTTGTAGCGCCTGCGGATCATAGCTGCCCGACCAATCGCTCGACTTCAACCAGAACCGGCGTCGGTCGCGTTCGAGGAAAACGATGAGAGCTGCGTTCTGCAGTATCGTTTGATTCTGCAATATCATTTAAAAAACATGGCTCAATTCTGATGCGAGGCTTTGGAATATCGCAAGAATAGCGACGGCCTTGCGCGATCCGACAAGCGCCATCCGATCCCGGCTCCATGCCCGCCCGGTCGGCGGATTGGCAGACGCGCTGTCTTGAGGTGGCAGCGAGCAACATCGTGGGGGCGAGCCCTCCGAGCGCGCCACCTCAGAAAATCAGCTTTGTTTTTATTGGGTTTTTGGCTCTACGCCCGTTGTTATTGGGCCCGCGACCCCCGGCACCGCTTACGGTTGCTTGTTCGGGGAACGAGATGCGAGCGGGACTTGAAAGGTCCTGTATCGTGCGATCTCAGGAAAGCTATTCGCGGCGCTGGCAGAGACTAACCCGACGACCGCGGCCGGAACTTCTTTGGCAACCAGCCGATTGATCGCGGTGGTTTGACCTTTGCTCAGCTGGACTTCGAGCGCGCCCGCCGCCGCCATCGCGGTCCTGACGCGGCTGATCGACGACTCGGAGTATCGATCGTCGATCGCGATGGTCTTGCCGGCCAGGTCGGCGACCGACTTGACGTCGGGACCCGCCACGAGGACGGCCACGAGAGCGTCCAGCGACGCATCCAACGTCGGGATCGACATTCGCTCCGCGACCGCGGAGGCGGCCGCCACCTGCTCCTCGGTCGTTCGGGTCTGCGGAATCTCGGTCGTTGAATGCGGATCGGTGGCGCTTGCGCGAGCCGCTTCGGAAGCGCGAGCCGCTTCGGAAGCAACGGCATTGCCCGTCGTCTGCTGGTTCGCTTGCGGAGAAGGAAGCGGTAGGGGAATGGCGGCGGCTTTCGCCGCGACCTTGATCGGCCTGGGTGTTCGACGGACGGCGTGGTGCGCGTGAGACCGGGGCGGGCTGTCGCCGCGCCAGGCGACGGTGGACACGGGTTTCGTTGTGGCAGAATCGCTGTCATATGAGTTCAGGTTCAATCGGCACATGAACCGCGGTCAGGCAGGCCAACAGGTTCAGGCCAACGCATGATGGCTGTGTTGATTGTTGGCTACTGCAACCGACCAGGGTCGTAGCCAGCGCGCAAATAAGAAACGTCCTCAATCGATCCTCCTGAAAGAGGTTGAGTGCGGCCCGCAATTCTTGCGGCTTGAAGGATGTTGCGCTGGAACGTCAATCAATGATGCAAAACTGTTAAACGCGCATTAAGCGTAGGCCGCGCGCAGCGCTGATGCGCCAGCATGGTTAATGCGTGGGTTTGTGCAGCTTCGAGTGAATAGAAGCGCCTCGGCGCCTCCCCATGGGGCTTGCATTCACACGTTCGCCTTCTCGTTGCTTTCTTCGACTCAGGATTTCGCCACAAATCGGTCGCTATGCTTGCGCGCTGGGGGTTGTTCATCGAGTGATGGAGAATGGCCTATGGCGAGTATCGAACGACTTCACAGAACTGCGCCGCTGGATTTGGCCAGGCTTGAAGAAGATGTCGTAGGGAGCCTTCCCGCGATCAGGGCGGCCCCATCGGGGCCGATGCCGGACTACGTCGAGCATGAAGAGGGCGTTACGCGCGTCGGCGCGCTCACGGCCGAGGCCGTGGTCCGTGACTATGAAGCCGCCGCCAGGGAAATCGAAGCCATGGGAGCGGAGCTGATCAACGCGGCGAAGAAATGCGAGGCGATGACCGCCGAAGTGCATAATGCCATTGCCTTCATGCGCGACACCGCGGCCTCGTATCGTGAGGAAGCCAAAAAGATCTTCAAGCGCATCGAAGAATGCGCGATCTTTACCGAGCACGTTCGCAAGACCTGCGAGACCGTCAAACTCAAGATGATCGAAGGCAAGGTATAGCCGCCGTGAGATATCCGGAGCATCGACCAGGTTTGCCGTCCCGACGGGATGCCGTGTTTTTTCGAATAGTGTGTGTGAATTGCGGTACATGCCGGTGCCGCGAATCAGCTTAGTTTGTAGTCTCCTCCCTAGACTTACCCGCCGCAAATGGCGGGTCTTCTTTGCAGTATCCGACAGTCGGAATAGCTCACGGCGGCGCTGTGGTGGCCGCAGTGGGCTGATCAGGCAGGTCCGCACCTGTTTGTAACAGCCTCGTATATTTGGGTGATCCGATACGCTTGCGAGCGCAACGCAATGTTGCAGGTTGGGCCTAATACAATCGGTTCTGCGCGGTATTCGCGTGTCCGCAATGCCACGGCGCGCAAATCCTTTGTGGCGGCGTGCTGGTTGTTGCCCCTACTGTCGCACCGTTCGCGTAAACTGGACGGGCTGGCCGGCTGTTGATTCCTGCCGGCTCCGCCGCCGTTCGGCGCTTCCAGGAAGTTCGACATCTACCAAGACCACCCGGAGCATCTTCATGCTGTTTCTGAGCTACGCCTATCGATTCCTCTCCAACTTCGTGTTCCTGGCCCTGGTCTATTTCGCTCTGAATTTCCTCGAAAAGTACCAGCACCGCGTGGTCGTCGCGGTTCTCGTGCTGGTCTATACCGGCATGCATGCGGCGTCGGCGCTGCGGTCGTTTCACTTCTTCCAGCGCATCGAGCGGCTGGAGCTGGAGGCGCGTCGTCTGGTAGCGGCGCTGGGCGAGGGGCCGAATTCGACGTCTACCCGCAAGCAGGTTATCACCGACGTCGGCGCGCTCCGCCATGCCGGCGAGATCAAGGCCTATATCGACCTCTTGTTCCTCGCCATCGTCATCCTGCTCTGCGTCGCCAAGATCGTGGCGAACTGAGGTGTCCCGATCGCGGGCTGGGGAAAACACATCAAAACAAATGATTAGCTGATGGTCCTGATCCATTCGATCAGAACCGGGCGATCAGCGCTTCTTCAACCCGGCGACCCGAACCGATCGCCCATTCCGTTTGGCTTGCGCCGCCGGCTTGGGGGCGGTCGCGCCAGCGCTTTGCGGCGTCTGCTCGGTCTGTCCGGCGGACGCCGGTGGCTGGGCCGCGGCCGCGCGGCCGTGGCGGCGAGATTTGCCGGCGAGCTTTGCGGAGGAGACTTCCGTGGAACGCGCCTGCGCAGTCGATGGCGCGCGGCGCGCGGACGAGGCCAGCATGGTCAGGCGCGCCGATTCCGGGAGTTTGAAAAGGCTCGCCGCTGGAACCGGCAGCGCAGCCAGCGTGCCGGCCGGCGGTAACGTCGTTTGCCGTGGCCACAGGGCTGCGGGGGGCAAGGGGACGCCGCGTCCACGCCGCGGCGCGCGTACGCCAAGATCGGTCGTGTGCCAATCGAGATCGGACAACGCCGGGACGGAGAGTGCCGCAGGGCCGGCAAATGCGAATTTCGGAACCTTCGGCCAGCGCGATATCGCCACCATCTCCGACGGCGGATGCAACAGCCATTGCTGCGGCTCGGTCGGCGTTGCCGGCCGATCGGGCGTCGCCGGCACCACATGGACGATGCGATAGCCGCGCACTTTCAACTCGTGCAGAATTCTCGGCAGCGCCGCAACCGTGCGCGGCTGAATGTCGTGCAGCAGCAGGATGCCTTTGCCCTTTCGCTCCAGCCGCTGCATCGCAAGCTCATAGACGCGATTGGCAGAGACATCGCGCCAGTCGTCGGCCGGGAAATCGGCGCTCCAGAGCTGAAGCCCCTTGGAAGCGGCAAATGCCTCGATCCCGTCGTTGACGCGCAGACCGGGAATGCGCAGGAACGGCGCCGGCGCGGTGCCGTCGCCGAGCGCCGCGGTCACCGACGCGATGCCCTGTTCGATCTCCTGCTTGGAGCGGTCGAGCGGCAGGCGATCCATGCCGACTGGATGGTTCTGGCTGTGGGTGGCCACCGTGTGGCCGGCATCGCGCACCTTGCGCACGCCTTCGGGATTGGCGCTGGCCTGACGTCCGACCAGGAAGAAGGTCGCCTTGACGCAATGGGCGGCGAGAATGTCGAGGATCTGGTTGCTGTATTTCGGCAGCGGACCGTCATCGAAGGTCAGCACGACCTCACGATCTGCAAGCGGCAGCGTCTTGGCATATTGCATGGTGCCGATGATGGGATGGGCGCGCGGGTCGACCACTATCGTGCGCGACGTGCCGATGGCGTCGGGATGACCTGGGCAATTCGCGGCCGACGCAGCCTGCGCGGCAACTGAGGTCAGCAGGCCCACGCACAAGGCGGTCCAAGGCCGCCGCCGAAGCCCCCCAAATACGCTAGCGATCATTGAACCCCGGCTTCATTCCAAGAGCACGCAACGGCTTACATCTGGCGTCATGAATGCCGCCTTAATCACCTGATTTCTACACCTAATTTCGCTTCGGGGCGTGATCCAAGCCACAGAACCGCGGCAGCCGAAGAGATCGTGATCTAATGTGCTTTGTCGGACACGGTTTTGGCACCTGCCGGGACCAGGTGGACCACGCGATAACGGTTGTCGCGGAGGTAGCGCAGGAAGGCCGGCAGCATGGCCGCGGTCTGCGCCTTGGGATCGTGCAGCAGGATGATGCCCTTGCGGGCAGCTTGCAGCCGCTCGGTGAGCAGCTTCAACTGCTGTGCCGGCGTCATCGGATTCCAGTCGCTGGCCCAGAGGTCGGCGCCGAACACGGCGATGCCGCGCTTCTGCAAGCGCGTCCAGCGTCGCGGGCGTCATTTCAAAAAAGGGAAAGCGAAAGAACGGCGTGCTCGGGGTCGTGGTGGCCTTTCCGTGCAGCGCCGTTTCGACTGCCGCGATGCCCTTGTCGATCTCGCCGATGGCTGCCTCCGGCTTCATGTATTTCAGATTGTGGTGGGTCCAGGTGTGATGCGCGATGGTATGGCCCTGCGCCGCTATTCTCCGCACCAGTTCGGGATGTTCGGAGGCCGGCTTTCCGATCAGGAAGAAGGTGGCGCGCACGCATTCATGCGCCAGCGCCGCCAGTATCTTCCGGTCCGTCGGAGGCCATGGCCCGTCGTCGAAGGTCAGCACCACCTCGTGGTCATCAAGCGGAAGCGTCTGTGGAAAGCTCTTGAGGCCGACGCGCGGGGTGGTGGCGGGGTCCACCGCGAGAACGCGTGAGGTGCCGAGCGCATCCTTGCGGCTGCATTCGGCGGCCGGCGCCGCCGCAACGAAGGTCATCCATGCCGCGACCGCCGAGCACAGCGCCGCGCTGAAATTTCGGGTCATTTGCCGTTGGACATATTTGGGCATTGCGCATGGCGCAGCCGATTGGGTAATGCGTGCAGCTATAGCTCAGACGAGTTCTCTCATTCTGTCAAACCGGCGAGGCGCGGCATGGCCGAGAAGATCGACGTTGCCCAAGCCGCCGAAGCTCTGTCCGTCCAGGGTTCGGTACTCGACCATCTGCTGATGCGGGACGAGGAGGGGCAGCTCCGCCACGAGTTTGTCGAAGAAATCACGCGCGCCATCCACGCCGCGGACCGGCCGCTATTGTGCGAGGTGGTGGCGGAACTTCACGAGGCCGATCTCGGCGATTTGATCGGGGCCCTCGAACCCGACGACCGCGTCACGCTGGTCGAACTGACCGGCACCGATTTCGACTTCTCGGCGCTGAACGAGGTCGACGATTCCGTCCGCGAGGAAATCCTCGAGGAACTCGAACCGGAGACGGTCGCGGAGGGCGTTCGCGAGCTGGAATCCGACGACGCCGTCCAGTTGCTCGAAGGCCTCGACCAGGAGGACCAGGAGGAGATCCTCGAAAAGCTGCCGCCGTCCGAGCGCATCGCGCTGGAGCGGAGCCTGCTTTATCCGGAGAATTCCGCCGGCCGGCGGATGCAATCCGAGTTCATCGCGGTGCCGCCGGACTGGACCGTAGGCCAGGCGATCGACTACATGCGCGACACCCCCGATCTGCCGGACCGGTTTTACGAGATCTACGCGGTGGATTCCGAAAAGCACTGGCAGGGCGCGGTCTCGCTCGACACGCTGCTGCGGGCGCGCCGGCCGGTGCCGATCGCCGATCTGATCGACGAGGACCGCCGCCGCGTCTCCGTGCTGGACGACCAGGAAGAGGTCGCGCGGATGTTCGGCAAGTACAATCTGGTCGCGGCCCCCGTGGTCGACACCACCAACCGGCTGGTCGGCGTCATCACCATCGACGACGTGGTCGACGTCATCGAGGAGGAGGCCGACGAGGATCTGAAGGCGCTCGGCGGCGTCACCAGCGACGAAGAATTGTCCGACAGTGTCTGGACCATTGCGCGCGCCCGCTTCAACTGGCTGCTGGTCAATCTGGCGACCGCGTTTCTGGCGTCCTCCGTGCTCGGCCTGTTCGAGGGCCAGCTCGAGCAGATGGTGGCGCTCGCGGTGCTGGCGCCGATCGTGGCGAGCCAGGGCGGCAACGCCGCGACGCAGACCATGACGGTGGCGGTGCGGGCGCTGGCGACCCGCGAACTCGGCTCCAAAAATGCGTTCCGCGTGGTGATGCGCGAGGCGATGGTCGGCCTCGTCAACGGGCTCGCCTTTGCCGTGATCACCGGCGTCGCCGCGGTGGCGTGGTTCAAGATCCCGGGGCTCGGCATCGTGATCGGGCTTGCCATCATCTGCAACCTGGTGGCCGGCGCGCTCGGCGGAATCCTGATCCCGATGGTGCTGGACCGGGTGCGGGCAGACCCCGCGGTGGCGTCGGGGACCTTCGTCACGACCATCACCGACGTGGTCGGCTTCTTCTCGTTCCTCGGCATCGCCACGCTGTGGTTCGGGCTGAAGTAGCTGCGCCTTGCTGCCCTTTTTATCGTTAATCGGGCCTTAACGCGCTTGGCCGATGATGTTGGCTCACGAGGTCAACATGCAGCGCTTGCGGCTGAAAGCGGACGGACGGATCGTCGAACTGCGGGACGGGCAGGAGTTCCCGCTCGCGCCGGAGATGCCCGGGCTCGCGCCGGCGAGCCCGCGTTCGCGACGCCTTCAGCCTTGCCTGATGCAACGCCGGGCGAAACCGGCGCGTTGCCGGCCGTGCGCGACCTTCGCCGCCGCGCGCAGCTGACGCAGATCGAATTCGCGGCACGGCTCGGCGTGCCCGTCGAAACCATCCGGAATTGGGAGCAGGGCAAGCGTGTGCCCCGCGGGCCGGCGCGGGCGCTGCTCGCCGTGATCGCCCATTCGCCGGAAACCGTTTTCGCAGCGCTTGCCACGGAACCGGAGCCCGTCTAGTTCGCGGTTTGACGCGTTTTCTTGCCGCAAACCGCATCTATTCCGGACCAAATCCGCCGCAGGATCTCGCTCGAAAAGGCTATCTGTTGGCATGGCTGTTTCCACAGCCCATAATGGGGCCGGTCCGCGGATACAACCGATGCTGTTTGTCGAAGCCAATGGCGCAAAAATCCCGGCGATCGGGCTGGGCACCTGGGAGCTGCGCGGACGCACCTGCGCGCGCATCGTCGAGCAGGCGTTGCGGCTCGGCTATCGCCACATCGACACCGCGCAGATGTACGAGAACGAACGCGAGGTCGGTGAGGGGCTGCGTGCCTCGGGCGTGAAGCGCGATCAGGTCTTCCTCACCACCAAGATCTGGCCCTCGCATTTCTCGCCCCACGATCTGGAGCGTTCGGCCAAGGAAAGCCTGGTGCGACTGCGCCTGACCGAGGTCGACCTGCTGCTGCTGCACTGGCCGAACTCGCAGGTGCCGCTGGTGGAGACGCTCGGCGCGCTGGCGCGGGTCAGGCAGCAGGGGCTCGCCCGCCATATCGGCGTGTCCAATTTCACCGTGGCCCTGATCGAGGAGGCGGTGGCTTCATGTTCGGAACCGCTGGTGTGCGACCAGGTCGAGTACCATCCCTATCTCGACCAGAGCAAGGTGAGGGAGGCCTGCGTGCGCCACGGCATGGCGCTGGTGGCCTATAGCCCGGTCGCGAAGGGTCGCATCAAGAGCGACCGCGCGCTGCAGCGGATCGGCGACCGCTATCGCAAGACGGCAGCGCAAATCTGCCTGCGCTGGCTGGTGCAGCAGGGCGTGGCGGCTATCCCGCGAACGTCGAAACTCGAGCGGCTCTCGGAGAACATCGAGATCTTCGATTTCGAGCTGTCGGAAGAGGACATGCAGCAGATTTCCGCCATGGGCAGCGCCGGCGGCCGGCTGACGGATTTCGGCTTGGCGCCGAAATGGGATTGAGGATTTGCGCTACCGGGCGCTATGCTGGCGGGCCAGAGGAATATCGAACATCGATGCGATGCGATGGAGCTGCGGCGGATCATACCCACTGACATCACGGCGTCTGCAGTCGCACATGTGTCGCTGTTGACGCTGGTGCTGCTGTTTTCCGATGTGCATCCGTTCGGCGCAGTGACCGCCGAGCAGATCCCGGTCGAGATCGTCACGCCGCAAGAGCTTGCCGAGATGCAGGCGCCTCCCGACGAGCCGCCTGCCGAAAACAAGCCGGAACCGGCGCCGTCGCCACAGCCCGATTTCTCCCTGCTCGACAAGCCTGCCGCTGCCACGGCAACCCCGCCGGCCGCGCCGTCTGCACCTGCCGCGCGGCCGCAGAAGCAGGCTGCGCTCGCGACGCCGCAAGCGCCCCAGCCGCCGCCGGTGACGCCACCGCCATCGCAACCGGCGGCCCCGGCCTACAAGCCGCCCGAGCCGGATGTCTCGATCAAGTATCAGGTGTTGCTCGGCCTGCCGCCCGACCTCTCGCCGCTGCCGCCGGCTCCCGCGCAAGCCCGCAAGGGCGACGACAATTTTGACGCACCGGCCACCGAGGCTGCCGATGTCGCGAGCACGCTCATCGCGGAATTCCGGCGGCACCTCAAGACCTGCTCGAAACTGCCGGCCTCGCTGTCAGGCGCCGACGACGTCAAGGTCAAGCTGCGCGTATTGATGACACCGGACGGCAGGCTCGCCGCCGAACCGATCCTGATCGAGGCCAGCGCCTCCATGAAGGGACCCTTGCTGATGCAGAGCGCCATCCGCGCGCTTTCGGCCTGTCAGCCCTACGCCATGCTGCCAGCGGACCGCTACGGCGAATGGAAAGTGCTCGATCTCAACTTCACGCCGCAGGATTTTTCGGCGTCCTGATTTCTTGACGCGCTTCGGTCGTTCGGCGCGAAACCCTTGCGAAAATTTTTATCGGCCCTGTCGGAGACCGGCCCCGTCGTTCGTCCTTGAACAGGAGTGGCGCGTACGCGCGGCCTGCTCGGCCCATTTGACCGACGAAAGGAACATCGCGATGAAGGTTACACAGCATCTGTGGTTCGAGAAGGAAATGGAAGCCGCGATCGGCTTCTACACCTCGCTCGTCCGCGGTTCGTCGGTCGATTGGATTTCGGCCCTGCCGGCCGATACCCCGAGTGGCCCCGCGGGCAGCGTCAAGATCGCCGCCTTCACCCTGGGCGACCAGCACTACATGGCGATCGAGGCGGGTCCCCTCGACCCGTTCAACCACAGCTTTTCGATCATGGTCGAATGCGACACCCAGGCCGAGATCGATCGCCTGTGGGACGCGTTGAAGGAGGGCGGACAGATCGAGCAATGCGGCTGGGTGCGGGACCGTTGGGGCCTCTGCTGGCAGATTGCGCCCAAACGGCTCGGCGAGCTGATGCGTGATCCCGACGGTGATAAGGTCAAGCGTGTCGCCGAGGCCATGCTCAAGATGGTGAAGCTCGACATTGCGGGATTGGAGGCCGCGGCGAGAGGGTGACCGGCGTCGCTCGAGGACGCGCTAGGTCGTGGACTTATAAGCGAGCAGGACGGTTACGAGGAAGTTCCTGGCGAGCTTGTATTGGTGCTTTGTCCTCCGCGCAGCGCAGGGTTCCGCCCACACCAACGGAGGCCAATTCAAGCAAGGGAAAGTCGATGGCGACATCACTCTACGACCTCAGCGTGCCGACCTTCCTGCAGACCGTGAGCGCTGTCGCAGGCTTCCTCGATCGTGCGGCCAGGCATTGCGCGGAGACGGGCGCTGACCCCGACGACTTCGTGGACGCGCGCCTCTTCGACGACATGGCGCCGTTCCACTTCCAGATCGAATGCGTGGCGCACCATTCCGTGTGGGGGCTGGAGGCCGTGAAGAACGGCGCCTTCGCCCCGCCCGCCCTGGTCGGATCGATCCCGTTCGCCGACCTGCGGGCCATGATCGCCCAGGCGGAAGCGGCGCTAAAGGCGCTCACTCCCGATGAGGTCAACGGTTGGTCGGACAAGAACCTGGACTTCCAGATCGGGCCTCGGAAACTCGCCTTCACGCCGGAGACTTTCTTCCTCTCCTTCTCGCTGCCCAACTTCCATTTCCACGCCGTCACCGCCTACGACATCCTGCGCACGCGGGGCGTGCCGCTCGGCAAGCGCGATTACGAGGGCCGACTGCGCACCAGGCCGGCCTAGTGCCCCATCGCCCGCCACGCGTTCGAGGCGAACTGCCGCCGCCAGGTCACGATGACGACGAGCGCGGTTGTCGCCAGCAATACCCAGGGGCTGACGAACCAGCCGAGATAGCCGAGCGCGAAGAAGAACCCGCGCTGGCCGCGGTTGAAATGCCGCCCAGCCGCTTCGAACAGGCGCGTCGTGCGCATCACATGGGCTTCGGCTTCCGCGGTGTCGCGCTGTGACGACGGCGGCATCGCGCCGAGCAGGATCGCGACATAGTTGAACAGGCGGTACGACCAGGCGAATTTGAAGAAGGCGTAGATGAAGATCAGGATCAGGCCGACGCATTTGATTTCCCACAGCGCAGGCGAGGGGGTAAGGTCGACCGGCAGTTCACGCAGCACGGCCAGCGCATCGTTGGTCGCGCGCAGCAGCGCCAGCGCGCCGCCGATCGCGATCAGGCTGGTGGAAGCGAAGAAGGCGGTGCCGTTCTGCAGCGAGGCCATGATCTGCATGTCGACCATGCGCGCCTCGCGGTCGAGCATGTTCCGTACCCAGACCTCGCGATAGCGGTTCATGCGCGCCGACAGGCTGTCGCGGCCATAGGCCGTGTGCTCGAGCGTGAAGCCGTACGCCAGCCACTCCACGACGAAGAATGCGACGGCGGCGATATCGACCCAATAGGCGCCCATGTGGCGGCATCCCCATGACGGCTACAGCATGTGCACCTGCAGCCTGCCGTCACCGCAACATAGCACGAGCATGAACGCACACTAACGTCTCATGACGCTCACAATTATGTACGTCAAGCTCCGCGGCGTGTACGTCAACCTTCGCGGCCACATTTGGTGGGCGTAACGGCCCAGTAATTGCGTCCATTGTATAACGGATTGGAATTGTCGCTTGACGAAAACATGATGCCAAAGCCCTTCCAATGCGCGTACCGGCCCAAACCAATTTCTTCGATCTCGTGATGAGGGCTGTGAGCGGGTCCTAGCGGCTTGTCATTTTCGTAGACGACAACGGGCGAGCGTTGATTTTTTGCATCGTCATCCTCCCACTGTCGAAGACACGCACTGTCAAATAAAAACATATGAGCGCTCTTGTCCGCGCCAAACTGCGTGATTCTTGAAATCAGGAGTGCATTCGGCGCCGGAGGATTGGCTAGAGGCGACCGGATCAGGTAGGCGGTCGGGAAATAAATCGAGAGGATTGCGCCAGCAGCAAGCAGGACGGTCCGAAGTTGTGACCTGGCCTGGTCTTCTGTCTGGTCATTTGGTCATTTCCATGTGGGCTTCTGGACTATGTGCCTGGCGGAAAATAATGCCGCAGGATCGCGCGGCCCGCGATGCACAGAAGTACGGCGCCGATGGCCGAAAATGAAAATTTCCACAGTCTTCTCCAGTCCGCGCGCCGGGTTTTACAGCCACTACCTTACGTCGAACAAGCTGCCTTCTGCCGGTTCCATGAAATTTTGCTCATCAGGAATTCAGGCGTGTGGCGAGATCCCCGGTGGCGGCTGTGGCAGCGTGATGTACGGGTTGAACGCGTACGGCGCACTATGGCAAGATGCCGGTGGCAACAGGATTTCCCCCGCAAATGTTGAAACTGGTCATCGGTAACAAGAACTATTCGTCATGGTCGATGCGGCCATGGCTGGCGCTGCGCGCCAATGACATTCCGTTCGAGGAGGTGTTCATCCCGCTCTACACCGATAACAAGGCGGACAAGGACCGGATCCTGAGCTTTTCCCGCGCGGGCAAGGTGCCGGCGCTGATCGATGGCGACGTCACGGTGTCGGATTCGCTTTCGATCATCGAGTATCTCGCCGAGAAATATCCGCAAGCGAAACTGTGGCCGGAAGACCGGGCCCGCCGGGCGCATGCGCGCTCGATTTCGGCGGAAATGCATTCGGGCTTCATGCCGCTGCGCAACGAATGCGGCATGAACCTGCACCGTCCGGTCGGCGCGATCGATCTGTCGGAGGACGCACGCGCCAATGTGGCGCGCATTCAGGAGATCTGGGCTGATTGCCACAGCCGTTACGGCAAGGAAGGTCCGTTCCTGTTCGGTGCGTTCGGCGGCGCGGACGCGATGTTCGCGCCGGTGGTGCATCGCTTCCGCACCTATGCGATCGAGGTGAAGGGCGAGGCGCGGCACTATTTCGATGCGATGTTGTCGTTGCCGGCATTCCAGGAATGGACCCGCGCCGGCCTTGCCGAAACGCTTGTCATCGAACGGTTCGAGACGGTCTGATTTGGGGTACGGGGCCCGGCGGTCGGGGCGGGGCGCGAGGGCCGCCCCGCAACATTGGATAAATTATAACCGGCTGTCCGATTTTGGGAAAATCTGCCTCCATGCTGGGCATGCGGATTCCCGGGAACCGCAAGAATTGCCGCCTATCGCCCTGAAAAACATGCAGAATTTGCGTGTTTGCCATGCCTCGATGTTGCTGGCTTTTGGGGGGCCGGCTGTGCTAGGTTGCCGCAGGGTTCTCAAGTCGGCCGAAAGCTAGCGGGACCGTGAGCGCGGCCGGCGTTCTTGCGTGATGGAGAGGGCGTTGAAGCATAAGTACTCCGTTGGAGAGACTGTCTATTTTACTGCCAGCAATGTTGCCCGACCGGCCGCCAGCGGCACCTATGAGGTGATCCGGCTGCTTCCGACAGATGGCGACGATTGTCAGTATCGGATCAAAAGCTCGACCGAAGCTTTCGAACGGGTCGCCAAGGAAAGCCAGCTCGCGATTTCCTGAAACAGTTGTGTGCAAGCGGCCGGCTGACGGGGTTCCACTCCGATCGCCGTCAAAAGGCCCCGTTCGCAGAACCATTCTGCCGAAAAGCGAATGCGACAAAGACGCATTCGTCTTTCGATCGCGTTTGATGCTGCGTTAAGGGACACCGCGCATGAACTGGGCCTGGGCTGCTTCGCTGGATCAGATCTGGCGCTCGCCGAACCTTCCATTGTACCTGACGCTGGCCACGGCCGGATTTGTCGGGATCATCGTTCTGATCACGCTGCTGCGCTCGGAGAGATCCGTGGCCAACGGCGTGCTTGCGCTCATCACGCTGCTCGCGATCGGGGTCGCCGGGGCCGTGACCTTCCGCGGCTTCGGCGCGGCAAACGTGGTTCAGTCGACGGAGGCGCCGCGTGCGGTTCAGACGGCAACCGCGCCGTTGCCGCAGCTTTCCTGTATTGACGAGCTGGCCGGCGATGCCGTTCTGGTCGCGTGCGAGAAGGCGCTGTTCGGTTCGGCCGAGGCGGTGGCTGCGGCGGTGGCCTACGCCGCCTCGCAGATCACGCTGCTGACCTCGCTCGGAGATGTCGCCACCGCGAACAAGGGAGCCGGCTCCGACTTGCTGGCGTTGCGCCGCGCCGTCGAGCGCGACCGTTACGGGTTGATGGCTTATGTGCTGACGGTGCGGGACCGCTGCACGGCATCGAATTGCCGCGCGTTCCGCTCGCTGACCGAGACGCGCCAGATTGCGGCCAACATGGAAGATCGCGTCTATGAAAGCCTGGTCATGCGCTACGCGGCGTCGTGGAACGCGCCGCAGGCCGCGGCAGGCATGATCGCGGCGCTGCCGCCGTCGTTCCCCACGGGCAAGCCCACCAATGCCGAATTCCCGACCTCGGCCTCCACCCCGCCGGTCAACATCATGACGCCCGAGCCGCCGCTCGGCGCCGCACCGAAGCCGTCGTCAGCCGCGGCTGCGCCGGGATCGCCAGCCGCGCCGCGTCCGGCCGCGGCGACCCCGCCGGGATCGCCGTCGGCGCAGGCTGCCGCCAAGAAGCCGCCGCCGGCGCCGAAGCGGCCGTCCAACGGAGCGCCGGTCCAGCTCGCGCCGTCGGGTTCGGCGCCCACAGCTGATAACAACGAGTGATCTTTTCAAAGCGCGCGCAGGCCGCTACATCGGCGGGATCATGCCGCTTCATCTCATCAAGCTTGCCGTCGGCTGCGAGTCAGTCAAGGAACTCAAGGGCTGGGTTGCCGAACGCATGGCAACCGCCAAGAAAAAGGGCCTGCCGCTTCGGCACGTCCACGTCACGCGGATGACGCCAAAGCGCGATGGCGAGCTGCTGGCCGGCGGCTCGCTCTACTGGGTGATCAAGGGCGAAATCGCCGCGCGCGAAAAGATCATCGCGATCGAGCCGTTTCGCGACAAGGACGGCATCGGCCGGTGCCGGCTGGTGATGCAGCCCAAGGTGTTCGCCGTCTCGCCGCGGCCGATGCGCCCGTTCCAGGGCTGGCGCTACCTCGCCGAGGATGCCGCCCCGCCGGATCTCACCAAATCCTCAGCCGCCAGCGTGGCGGCGATGCCGGAACCGATGCGGCGCGAATTGCGCGATCTGGGGCTGCTCTAGATTCTTGTTTTGACGCGTTTTCTCCGCGGATAAGTCTACGCAATCTGCTTAAACCTGATTGCCATGCGAACCGGTACCCGCTTCGCTCGAAAACGCTATACCGGAGACGCGCGCTACGGCGACGCTGGTGTCACGACGTGCAGCCTGGCCCACTCGGATGGCGGCATTTCGGTCGGGCGCCTTGTTTCCGAATTCCGGTCGGCGATGTCGACGAGTTCCGGTTCAACGCCCATGTCCCGCAGATAGCGGCGCAACGCTTCGCCATATTGCACTGTCAGGCCCTGACGCCGTTCTTCCGAGACATTGGGCGCCAGCCGGTTGCGGATCGACATGCCGCCCAGGATCACCTTTGTGCCGGCGGGCAGGGTTCGGTGCACGCCGCCGACCAGCGTCAGCACGCAGGCGAGATCGCAGCGCGTGTCCGTCAAGGTCACCTTGGCATCGAGGGGCCCGCCCGGACGCTTGAGCGCGAAACATTCCGCCTCGCTTTTTTCATGGCAGGCCTCGACCTCGGTCGTCCCCGCGGTCGTGTCGATGCCGTGGTCGCGCAGAATACGCCCAAGGCTGGCCGCGACATTGAGATTGGAATCGCCCCAGGCATGGATGATCACGGGAAGCTTGCGTCCGGCCTGGCGGTCGAGGATCGCGATCAGCCGCTTGTGGGTGTCCCATTGAACGGTGCCTTCGGCGGCGATCCATTCGGAGCCGTCCGCACCGTGCGCGACATAGAAGATCATGGCGTCGACCGGCGAACCGATGCCGCCGACTGCCGGCCGGTGCGGGTCCTGCGCCTGCGCGCAGCCGGCCGCGACCAAGCCAATCAGCCCTCCGAAGATAGCAGCACGTAGCGACATGGCCGCCCCCTGCAACAACCGGCAAATCACGGACAAATCCCTCGTCGCGGGATATTCAATCCTGTGCTTGCATGGTGCAAGGCGGTTCCCGGCGACTTACACGCCGATATTATCGATCAGGCGCGTCTTGCCGAGTTTAGCGGCGACCAGGATCCGCACCGGCCCGTCCTTCATCGAGGTGATCGGCGCCAGCGTCTCGGCGTGCCGGGCCTCGAAATAATCCAGCACGAAGCCGGCGCCGGTGATCAGTTCCCGGCCGGCGGCCATCGCGGCCTCGAAATCGTCGCCGGCCTTCAGCCGCTTGGCGCTTTCCTTCATGGCGCGATAGAGCGTCGGCGCCGTCTGGCGTTCCTCCGGCGAGAGGTAGACGTTGCGCGAGGACATCGCCAGCCCGTCGCGTTCCCGCACGGTGCGCGAGCCGATCACCTTGACGCCGAGGTCGAGATCGGCGGCCATCCGCGTCACCACCCGCAATTGCTGAAAATCCTTCTCGCCGAAGATCGCCACGTCCGGCCGGACTTGCGTGAACAGCTTGCCGACCACGGTGGCGACGCCGCCGAAGAAATGCGGCCGGAAACGATCCTCGAGGCCGGCGGTGGCCGGACCTTCCGGCACGATACGGGTGGCGAAGCCGTCCGGGTACATCGCCTTGACGTCCGGATTCCAGATCAGGTCGACCTTCTCGGCGGCGAGTTTGGCGACGTCGGCTTTCCAGGTACGCGGGTACGAACCGAAATCCTCCGTCGGCGCGAACTGCGCCGGGTTGACGAAGATCGAGACGACCACTTTCTGTGCGCGGCGTCTGGCGAGCCGCACCAGCGACACATGTCCGTCATGGAGCGCTCCCATGGTCGGCACCAGTGCGACGGCGGCCTTTCGGGCGCGCAAGGCCTCGACGGCGCGGCGCAAGGCGGGAACGGTACGGACGACCATGGGACTTCGCGACATCTGGCCTCGATCTCTTGCAGCTTCTGACGGGGTGAGGGGGTTGGCGGCCCCGAACCTTTCGGCGGGCGCGCCGACCTTATAAGGCCAGAGCATTGCCGCCAAGGTTACTCGGGAGTGGCAAGGCTGTGGCAGCTCAACGCGAAAGCAGACGCGCGCGCCCCGCTGGTTGAATAGTTCGCGGGCTGATCGCGGCAACGGAACGAGATTCGCACCACCGGGATTCATCATTAAAGACACGCTGCGAGCGAATTGAATGCGTCGTCGCGCATTTCACTTGACGCGCAGCCGCGCGTGATTTGAAGATATCGTGCGGGGGTTGAATCATGTTGGTTCAGGCGAGTCAGGGTCAATTCGGTTCGGCGCACGTCGTCGTGCTGGGCAACGAGAAGGGCGGGTCGGGAAAATCCACCTCTGCGCTGCATATCGCCGTTGCCCTGATGAAGGCCGGACAGCGTGTCGCCACCATCGATCTCGACTGCCGCCAGCAGAGTTTTACCCGCTACATCGCCAACCGGAGCGCGTGGGCGCGCCGCACCGGTCTCGATCTCGAAATTCCCGTGCACTTCTGCGTCAAGCTCGGCGAGACGATGCAGATCGCCGACAATGAAAATTCCGAGTTCCAGCAGTTCATGGAGGCGGTGAGCGCAATCGAGCGCGCCTTCGATTTCATCGTCATCGATACGCCGGGTTCCAACTCCTATCTGATGCGTCTGGCGCATTCGATGGCCGACACGCTGGTGACGCCGATCAACGACAGCTTCCTCGATTTCGACGTGCTCGGCACCGTCGACCCCGCGACCTATTCCGTGACCGGCGAGAGCCATTACGCGGAGATGGTGCGCGACGTCCGGCGCAAGCGCCGCCAGATCGACGGCGCCACCACCGACTGGATCGTGGTGCGCAACCGCCTGTCGATGATCGGCTCGCGCAACAAGCAGCTCGTCGCCGACAGCCTGAAGGACCTTTCGCTGCGGCTCGGCTTCCGTTCGATCGACGGATTTGCCGAGCGGGTGGTTTACCGCGAATTCTTCCCGCGCGGACTGACGGCGCTGGACGACCTCGACGAGGCCACGCTCGGCACACGGCCGAGCATGGGCCATGTCACGGCGCGCGAGGAAGTGACCAGCCTGTTGCGCCAGCTAAAGCTGCCGCTCGACGAGCGCGGCCGCCGCCGCGCCGCCAACCGTGCCGAATGGTTCACCCAGGTCGACAAGCCGCTCGAAGTCCACGACATCATCGGCGACATCATTAGCGCCTGACCTCCAACAGGCTGCCGACTTGCCGGCCTTACCGCGGCTGGATCACCGTCATTCTGAAGGGGCCGCTGTTGGCCGGCGGCATGCGCGACCGCCTCGTTGGCGCGGTCGAGACCGAAGGCCGTGATCTCGAAATGATCGAGGTCGACCAGACCTGAGCGGATCAGGCCGGCCATCAGGGTGGCCGCATGCGGCGGGTACATCCATTGCCCGCGCAGGGTGATGCAGTTCCGCATCATCCACGGGTAGGGCAGGTCGAGGCCGGCGCCGCCTTGCATGCCGACGCCGCCCATCAGCACCACCCGCCCATGCGGCCGCACTGCCAGGATGGCGGTCCGTGCCTGCACGGCATCGGCCGCGGGCGGGAGGATGTCGAGTACGCAGTCGATCGGGCCGGGCGCCGCCTGCAGGATGCGCGCGCGATCGTCAGCCTCGTGGCCGCGCATCGGCACGGTCCGGACGCGGGCGCCGAACCGCCGCGTCAATTCACGCAGCGCCTGCTCGTTCCGCCCGGTCGCGACGACGCATTGTGCCCCCATCCCCAATGCGACGGCGACGGCGGCGCTGCCGAAACTGCCGGTGGCGCCATTGACCAGCGCGATCTCTCCGGCCTGCAGGTTCGCGGCGAGGAACCCGCCATAGGGCACGAGCAGTGTGCCGAGCGCGCACCAGCGGCCTGCGTCCTTCTCGTCGATGTCGCCGATCGGAACCGCATTCTCCGTCGGCAGCCGCATCTGTTCGGCCCAGGCCCCGTCGTGGAAATACCGTTGCAGGCGCAGGCCTCCCTCGCTGCCGGCGGTGAGGCCCTGCAGGGCGATGTCGGGCGATAGCGCGTTGTCGCGTGAGCGCACGGTCGGATCGCAGTAGACCCAATCGCCGGGACGAAGCCGGGTCGCATCGGGGCCGGTGGCGCGGATACGGCCGATCGCGCCGGGGCCGGGCACCACAGGCAGTTCCAGGAGATATTGTCGCTCCCCGCTGAGCACCTCGTTGGCGTAGGCCAGCACACGGCTCGCCGCGACGTCGACAATGACCTCGCCGGTGCCAAGAAGCGGGTCGGGGACGGTCTCGATCGCAAGCGGCGATCCGAATGCATTCAGGACGGCAGCCTTCATGGGGTCTCCTCGTTTCGATGAAGCCGCATTTTCGCGAGGCTTCATGGTGCCAACAAGACCTGGTATTATCCTAGGACTGTCAGACCCCTTCTGAGGCACGGCGCGCATGGCGGCATCAGGCACGAATTCGAGGCAAAGCGAACTTGGCGACTTCCTGCGGTCGCGGCGGCAGAAGCTGACGCCGAAGGCGGTCGGCTTGCCGGTGGGCCGGCGGCGGCGCACGCCTGGCCTGCGGCGGGAGGAGGTGGCCGAACTCGCCGGCATCGGCGTCGACTGGTACATCCGCCTCGAGCAGGGACGATCCGTCAGCCCTTCGGCTGCGACGATCGAGGCATTGGCGCGCGCGTTGCGGTTGACCAAGGCCGAACACCGGCATCTGGCGGAGCTGACGCAAAATACCGACCGGCGCCCCTTCGTCCGCGAGACCGTTCCGCCAGCGGTCCGGCGCACGGTCGAACAGCTCAACCTGCCGGCCTATGTCACTGGACGGCGCTGGGACATTCTCGCCTGGAATGCGGCTGCCGAAGAAATCTTTGCGTTCAGCCGGCTCGCGGAAGCCGATCGCAACAGCCTGCTGTCGGTGCTGACCAATCCCGCGACGCGGCGGTTGTTCGGCGCGTCATGGGCGGAGGAGGCCCGACGCATCGTCGCCCAGTTCCGTGCGACACATGACCTGTGGGCTGGCGATCCGGCCTTCCACGACCTGCTGGCGCGTCTGCGGGAAGGATGTCCCGAATTTGCAGGCTGGTGGGAGGCCCATGACGTCAGCGGCGTTGCGGCAGGAAGCAAATCCCTGACCCACCCCAAAAAGGGCCGGCTCAAGTTGGAGTATGCGAGCTTCCAGGCCAACGACGACCCGGCATTGAAGCTCGTGATTTACACGACAGTCTAAATTTCGCGGACTTGCGGTATTGCCGCACCTGTAGGTCGCCGGTTCCCGGGAACCAAGCCGGCAGCATCCCGTTTTCCTTAGACTTTTACCTAACGTACGAACCGAAGCTTGATAGGAGGCGTCGTAAGGAAAACCGGGGTTGAATTTGTGGGACTGAGCGGCTGCACAATGGATAGGTGCATCGCACAATGATCAGGCGGTCAACACACAACATTTGGCCTTTATGTCACGCCATCGTGACATATATCATCGAGAAGGGACCGTCAGAGTCTCAAAAACAGGGATGGCCCCTAACGGGGCGCGAGGACGAATATGAAACGTGGAATTCTCGTTCTGCTTTCACTCTCCGTGCTGGTCACTGTCGCGTATTTCACCGCGAGCAAGTGGGCGATCCGGCATGAGACGATCGCGTTTCATGATCCTGACCGCGACAACCGGCTGGTGGCGGTCAACGTCGCTGTTCGCCGCGACAAGGAAATGCAGGCTAACGCCGGCTTGATCAAACTTCCTGTTGCGATCCTCAATCACGGCAACACCGTCAAGCACACCGAGTACTCGTTCCTCGCAAACGTCTTCGCCTGGCGCGGCTATCTCGCGATCAGCCCGCAGCACGATCTGCCGACCGATCCGCCGATGGTGACCAAGGTCGGCGAGCTCTATGTCGGCCGTCTGCCGCAAATTCAGCGCGGCGTTGCCAACATCCATTTCGCCATCCACGAAATGAAGAAGGCCCAGCCCAACGCCGACTATGAGAAGGTGACGATGGTCGGCCATTCGATGGGCGGCGACATCACGATGTATTTCGCCAAGGAGTATCCCGACGAGATCAAGAAGGTCGTGACGCTGGACAATCTGCGCGTGCCGTTCCTGACCGACGGCAAGTTCAAGATCCTGTCGTTCCGTTCCAAGGATACCCATTTCAAGCCGGACCCCGGCGTGGTGCCTGACGACGAGCAGTGCGAGCAGTCCGGGATTACGGTCGTGAACACCGGCTTCCAGCATAACGACATGCGGGACACCGGGCCTGACGCTGCCAAATCCTCGATCGAGTCGATGCTCGACAAGTTCCTCGAGGAGTCCGACAAGAGCGGCGCGTTGAAGCCCGTGCCGACCAAGGTGCCCGACCTTCTGACCGCCAGCCCGGGACCGGTGCCGCTGTCCGTCCCGTTGGCCAGCAATCCGACGCCGAACAAGGCCGTTACGAACTAGGCGGCCGGCGGTCATCCTGCGTTTGCGGCTGCGTCGCCATCCGGCGCATTGACCGGCGAAGGGCTTCGTCCCACATAGAGCTTGCTGCTTACAAGCGAGCGCTCATGGCCGGCGAACCCACCAAACCGAAATCGACAGGCGATGTTGCGTCGGCAAAGGCCGAGGCGGCTAAAGGCGGTCCGTTGCCGCAGAGCAAGCCGTCGGCGTCGGACGACATCGCAGCCTTCGTGGCGAAAGCGCGCGCGATGTCGCCGCACCGACCAGGTGCCAGGGGCAGGCTGGTGTTTGCGCTCGACGCCACCATGAGCCGGCAGCCGACCTGGGACATGGCCTGCGCGCTGCAGGCCGACATGTTTCGCGAGGCGGCTTCGCTCGGCAGCCTCGATATCAGGCTGGTCTATTACCGCGGCTTCAACGAATGCCGCGCCACGGGCTGGATCTCCGATTCCGCGCAACTGGCAAGGTTGATGGGCAAGATCGATTGCCAGGGCGGCAACACCCAGATCGGCAAGGTGCTGTCGGAGGCGCGCCGCGAGGCGGTGGCGTCCGGGGTGCGCGCCATGGTGTTCGTCGGCGACGCCATGGAGGAGGCGGTCGACGATCTCTGCGCCAAGGCCGGCGAGCTCGGCCTGCTCAAGGTGCCGGTGTTCATGTTTCAGGAAGGCCACGACGCCACAGCCGAACAGGCCTTCCGGGAGATTGCGCGGCTCACCGGCGGCGCATGGTGCAGGTTCGATCCCGGCGCCGCGGCGCAGTTGCGCGAGCTCCTGCGCGCCGCCGCAGCCTATGCCGCCGGCGGGCGAGAAGCGCTGCTGGCGCTGTCGAAAACCGCAAGCGGCGCGGCCGCGCTGATCGGTCAGATGAAGTGATTACGACTTTGGTTGCCGCAGGTCGTGCGCCATGCTTTTCGGCGCCGATGGCGCTATATTAGAGCCATGCCAACCCTGATCGCCGGCGTCGTCGCCGTTGTCCTTCTCTACTTGCTGCTGCAGATGTTTCGTGCGGCCAATCCGGTCGTGCTCGCACGCGTCATCAAGATCGTGGGCGGCGTCGTGGCGCTGGCGGTCGCGGCCTTCACCGGCCTGCGCGGCGAACTCGCCGTTGCAATCCCGCTCGGCATCTTCGGCGCGGGCCTGCTCGGCTGGTCGCCGTTCGGGCCGGGTAGCTTCAGTAATATCGGAGGGATCTTCGGAGGGCTCTTCGGCGGGGCGCAGCGCTCGGCGGGACAGGCCTCGCGCGTGCGTTCGCAGTTTCTCGACATGCGCCTCGATCACGACAGCGGCGAACTGTCGGGGCAGATCGTGGACGGACCGAATGCCGGGCGCTCGCTCGATGCGTTCGACCTGCCGCAGTTGATCGCAATGATCCCGGCCTTCGACGCCGAGAGCGTCGCCTTACTTGAAAGCTATCTTGACCGCCGGTTTCCCGCTTGGCGTCAGAACGCGCAAGGCGACACGGCAGGGGGGCAGCGCCGCGCGGCGGCGAGTGGAAAAATGACGGACGAGGAGGCCTATCAGATCCTTGGCCTGCAGCCGGGGGCGGGGCGCGACGACATCAGCCGGGCGCACCGCGCCCTGATGAAGAAACTGCATCCCGACCAGGGGGGCTCGACGTACCTCGCTGCCCGAGTAAACGAGGCCAAGGATACCCTTCTTCGCACGCATCTCTAGCTAACTCCGGCTCACGCCACTGACGCTACAAACCGAGAGTTGCTTCTGTTCTCTGACTGACGCCCCATATCGCCCGCCGTTGTCCGGCGTGGTCGATCGTTCATTGCCGGTAAACCTAACCGCAAATTCTTGACGAGAAGTTTTCGCAGGCCGCATTGGGCGTGATTGAGCGAGACCCGCAGCGACTGTGTTTGGAAAACAACAAAGCCGGCGCTTGCGGCGCCGGCTTTGTGAACTGCAACGGGAAGTTTCGGATCAGTTGCGAACGGTCATGCAGGAAATGTCGGCGCGCTTCAGGGTCTTGCATACCGCTTCGGCGGAATCGCGATCGAGACCGGCGAAGCGGGCGCGGTATAGCGTGCGGTTGTCCTTGGACATGACCGTTTCAGTAAAGGGGTCGGCCTTGCTGAGGAGCGCGCTGGCCTTGGTGCGGGCAAGATCGATCCGCTGCTTGGCTTCGCTTTCGCTTTCGAGCGCGCCGACCTGGACGATCCAGCCGGTGCGGACCACTGCCGGCGCGGCCGGCTTGACGGCGTCGTTCTGTTGCACGGCCTGCTGCGGCTGGGCACGCGGCGCCGGATCGGCATAGGCCAGCGTCTGCGCGTGCGAGGCTTGCGCCTGTGCCAGGCTGGAAGCAGGCAGCACGCCGAGCACGCCGTTACCGGTGCCGTGCCCGGCCGGCTGCTGCGGCATGGCTGCCCTGAGGGCGTCCCTGGCGGCTTCGGCCTTGGCCTCGGCGGCGTTTGCGACAACGGCGCTGGAGGTCTCCGCGACTTCGGGGCGGGCAGGGATGGCGTTGGTGCTCGGCGGTGCTGCCGGCTGCGAGGGGCCGGCAGAGGCCAGTTTCATCGGCCCGGCCTTGACCTGAACCGTCTTGACCTTGACCGGCTTCATCGGCTCAGCCGAGCCCGGGATCGCCGATATCGCCTGGGTCTGGATGACGCCGCTGGTAAACGGCGCGGGTTCGGACTTGGCTTGCGGCTCGAACTTGTTCTGCTCGACCTTGGCGGGCGGCGGGGGCAGGGCAGCGGCGGCGGCCGCCATCAGCGACGGCTTTGCCGGCGCGATCGAACGGGTCATGGGCATGGCTGCGAGCCCCGGTTCGGCGGCGGAGAGGCCGTTGCCGGACTGAGCCGTTTCGGCCGGGCGCGAAGCGGTCTCGGCTTCGGCCACATCGACGGTGCCGTCGGCGGGATTGCGCTCGGTGATCGCGGCGACGGTACGCTTGGTCGCGCCTTTCTCCAGGTTCTCGGCCAGCAGGTTGCGCATGGTGGCGTCACGCGAACCGCCGCTGCGGCCGCCCAGCACCACGCCGATGAGGTGGCGGTTGCCGCGGCGCATCGAGCTCACGAGGTTGAAGCCGGAGGCGCGGGTGTAGCCGGTCTTGATGCCATCGACGCCTTCGACATTGCCGAGCAGGCGATTGTGGTTGCGAATCGACTGGCCGCGATAATTGAACACCGAGGTCGCGAAATAACGGTAGTAGCGCGGATAGCGATCCTGGATCGCGCGGCCGAGGGTAGCCTGATCGCGCGCCGTGGTCAGCTGCTCGTCGTTGGGCAGGCCCGATGCGTTGCGGTAGGTGGTCTTGCTCATGCCGAGCGCGCGCGCCTTGCGCGTCATCAGCTTGGCGAATTCGGCTTCATCGCCGGCAATGGCTTCCGCGATCACGACGGCGGCGTCGTTGGCGGAACGCGTCACCAGGCCCTTGATGGCATCCTCGACTTTGAGCGTCTGGCCCGGCTTCAGACCGAGCTTGGTCGGCGCCTGTTCGGAGGCGAACTCGGAGACTTCCATCTCGGTGTCCAGCTTCATCTTGCCGGCGTCGAGGCGCTCGAACAGCAGATAAAGCGTCATGATCTTGGTTAGCGACGCCGGGCGCCGGATACCATCGGGATTGTTGGAAGTGAGCACCGCGCCGGAATTACCGTCGACGATGATGGAGGAGAACTGCGGGCTATAGCTTTCCCGTACGACGTGGTGTCGGCGGTGCTTGTAGCGGCGGGCCTCGGCGCTCTCGCTGCTGATCAGGATCGCGGTTGTAAAGGTAATGAGTCCGAGGGCGCACACTCGCAACGCGCGCGAGGAAGCCAAGGTTGTACGAAGCATTTACTTCCCCGTCCCAATTTCTGTCTTGATCACCGGCGCGTGAGGCAAAATTGTGCCCAACAGCCGCTGATATTTCCCCGTTCGAAGTGCCGATCCGGCCATTAAGCGCGGCTGGGTTGGCCGATCAGGTCGCTGTTCTAGCTAAGATGCTGTTCACAAACAGCTTTCATGCTGCCTGTCGGAAGACGAACACGTTCAGGAATCAGGTTAGGCCGAGCGAGTTTCCAAAAGATTAATTAACCGTTGCGTAAGACCCCGGTTTTTTCCGCTAAATCGCCGCATTTGTGCGTCGCACAATATTTCTTGACTTTATTGTGCGGTGCACATATAAGGATGGTGGTCAGGGGGCCGGGACCTCCCGGCAATCAGTTTACACCTGCAGTCTGGGAAAGGACTCCATGATGGTCAAGGTTGAAGACATTCAGAGCTACGGCAAAGAGCATCTCGAATCGGTTGCCGCTTCCGCGAGCAACCTGCAGAGCGGCGTTCAGGCGATCGCGAGCGCCTATGGCGATTACGCCAAGAAGTCATTCGAAGACACCAAATCGTTCGTTGAAAAGCTCTCCGGCGTGAAGTCGGTGGACAAGGCGATCGAAGCGCAGACCGAATTCGCGCGCTCTTCCTACGAGACCTTCGTCGCGGAATCGCAGAAGATCGCCGGTCTCTACACCGATCTCGCCAAGCAGACCTTCAAGCCCTACGAAGGCCTGGTCGCGAAGTTCAACCCGGCCGCGCACTAACAGCCGACCTGGTTCGAATAAAAAAAGCCCGGCCGTTACGGCCGGGCTTTTTTCTTGGGAAGCCTGCGATGGCGCGCGGTTATTTCGCGACGCGCAGCTTGGCCAGCGACTGGCCGATCGAATTGAACACCGACGCGGTCTCGCCGGAGGACTTGATGTGATAGAACTTGTCCTCACTGCTGGCGCAGCCCTTGAGCACGGCAGACTCCGCATCCCCGCCGGTATTGACCTGGACGGTGTAGATCGTGACGCCATACGGCGCCCCCTTGGCGGTTGCGCACAGGATCTTTTGGCGCGCATCGATCTGCGAGGTGTCGCTGGTGAAGCGGTTTTGCGTGTTGAGGCCGTCCGACAGCAGGACGATGGCATCCTGATACTCATAGTTCGCCGTGTCCTTGGCCGGGGCATTGAACGGCACCACGCCTACACCGAGCGTCAGCCAGGCCCACGCCATACCGATGCCCTGGTTGGTATTACCGGTGGGCTGCAATTTGCCGATTTGCTCCTTGAGCATGGCCCAGTCGTAGGAGAGCGGCACGATCTTTCCCAGGTAGGGGTTGTTGCCTGATTTGCAGTAATTTTCGTCACCGTCGATATAATCCTCGGCAACGACCATCGTGGGAGCATTGGACGAGGTCGGCGGCGTGTTCTTGGTATCGTAGTCCTTATCGCGGTCGGTGACGCAACCGGTCCACTTGCTGTGATCCGGTGTCCAAGTGTGACCGTTATCCTTGCAGGTTCTCCTTTTTGTGTAGCTCGTGTTGCTGCACGTACCCTCGTTCTTGTTGGCGTCTTCCCATTCGTCCCAATTGATCCAGCTCTCGTTGATAAAGCTGGTGCCAAGGTTGACGTCCTTGGCGAAGGGAACAATCGAGATGTAGATGTCGCCTTTATCCTTCTCAAGCTTGCTCAATTGATCGACCAGGCTCTTGGCGGCGTCCTGCATCGCCGGCATCTTGCCGTCGTTTTTCATCGATCCCGTCACGTCGAGCGCCATCGCGACCCGCATGCGCACGTTGCCCCAGGCAGAAGTGGAACCGGTCTTGAAATCCATGGTTGGGAAGCCGGCGACCCGCATGAAAGTCGTATTTATGGCGCCCGAGCCGTTGACCAGGATCGTCGAACCGCTGCCGGAGTTCTGCGTATAGCTCGCCGTGATCATGACGGACTTGGCTTCCGGGTTGGTATAGAGGGCCTTGAAATAGGCGTCTGCCTTCGCACTGATTTCCGAGGTCGTGATGGTGCCCGCGGTGAGGTCTTTCGCCAGCATCAGGGCGGTCGAGTTGAGGGCGGCCTGCATCGAGGAGCGGGCGCTGTTGGCGCGGGTGTAGTCGACCGCCGCTCCGACGAAGCCGATGATCGGTATTACCGCGATCCCGAACAGGATTGCGATGTTGCCCTCGTTGGCGCCGGCGAACCGGCCGGCGGCCGTGCGAAGGCGACGGAAAATGACTGTATCGAGCATGGCCCTCACCGCAAATGTGATTTCTAGGGGCATTTCCGCCCGGGCGGCTAAACAGGCGGTAAACCGGTTCCGCCAAAAACGGGTTAAAGCGTGCGCATCGCCGAGCCGGCCGCCAAAAGCGCCTTGTATTGTCAACGGCGCCTAAACGGGCGGTCGCTGTCCTTTGTCAAATCCGGTAGAAACGATTAACCTTGGTTCGGATAGCCGAGCCGGGAATCGGGCCGTTCCGGGATCGTGTCAGCCAGCGTCAATGCGCTTGCGGCGGTCCGGCGGCGGACCCATATTCCAGGTGCCGATCCGGTCAACGGGTCGGACCGGGAGCGGCGATCTGGAAAAAAGCGTTGCTGGGTGCTTCGCGGTGGCTCACGCCAGAGCCTGTCGCGAGTGGGCCAGGGTGCGCTCTCCGGTCACTCCTTTTGGAATTCGAACGCCTGAGCCATGTTGCAGCCAACCTTCAAAGCTTGTTCGTCCGTGCCGGCAAAGTCATCTGCTTCTGCTCCCCGAATGAGCAATGACGAGAACCGCAATACCGGAACCGGTGGGCCGTCGACGTCGGTCATCACCAAGGTCAAGCCGAAGACCAAGCGTCCGAACCTGTATCGCGTCCTGATTCTGAACGACGACTACACGCCGATGGAGTTCGTCGTTCATGTGCTGGAGAAATTCTTCCAGAAGGACGCCGAAGCGGCCACCAAGATCATGCTCCATGTGCATCACCACGGGATCGGCGAGTGCGGCGTGTTCACCTACGAGATTGCCGAGACCAAGGTCACGCAGGTGATGGATTTTGCGCGCAAGCACCAGCATCCCCTGCAATGCGTGATGGAAAAGAAATAGCCGCGCATGGCTCTCGACCCGGCCGGAGAGAGGGAACGGGTCTTGCATCAATTGCGTTGATGAAAGCCGATCGTATTCCCGGTAGTTTTTCGGGGGAGGGTTGCGTGCCGTGAGGCGTGGTGCCGCGAATTTAGAGGAAAACCACGTTTGCGGAACCGGTCTTTCGCCACGATCGTAGGTAACTATATGACAGGGGAAGACGAAGGTTGTTGTTGCCTGACCGGGTAATGGCGATCATGATGACCGGGGGCCACAGAGGACGAGAATGCCAACTTTTTCCCAAAGCCTTGAACAATCCCTGCATCGTGCACTGGCGATTGCAAACGAGCGTCATCATCAATACGCGACGCTCGAACATCTTCTGCTGTCGCTGATCGATGACTCGGATGCGGCGGCGGTGATGCGCGCCTGCAGCGTCGATCTCGACAAGCTGCGCACGAGCCTCGTCAATTATCTCGAAACCGAATTCGAAAATCTGGTGACTGACGGCGCCGACGACGCCAAGCCGACCGCGGGCTTCCAGCGCGTGATCCAGCGCGCGGTGATTCACGTCCAGTCTTCGGGGCGCGAAGAAGTTACCGGCGCCAACGTGCTGATCGCGATCTTCGCGGAGCGCGAAAGTCACGCCGCCTATTTCCTGCAGGAGCAGGACATGACGCGGTACGACGCGGTCAACTATATCAGCCACGGCATCGCCAAGCGGCCGGGCGTCTCCGAAGCGCGCCCCGTGCGCGGCGTCGACGAGGAGACCGAGACCAAGGGCACCGAGGACGCCAAGAAGAAGGGGGAGGCGCTCGAGACCTATTGCGTCAACCTCAACAAGAAGGCGCGTGACGGCAAGATCGATCCGGTGATCGGACGCAATTCCGAGATCAACCGCGCGATCCAGGTGCTGTGCCGCCGGCAGAAGAACAATCCGCTGTTCGTGGGCGAGGCCGGCGTCGGCAAGACCGCGATCGCGGAAGGGCTCGCCAAGCGCATCGTCGATTCCGAAGTGCCGGAAGTGCTGGCCGCCGCCACCGTATTCTCGCTCGACATGGGCACGCTGCTCGCGGGCACGCGCTATCGCGGCGATTTCGAGGAGCGCCTGAAGCAGGTGCTGAAGGAGCTGGAGGCGCATCCGAACGCCATCCTGTTCATCGATGAAATCCACACCGTGATCGGCGCCGGCGCCACCTCCGGCGGCGCGATGGACGCGTCCAATCTGCTCAAGCCGGCGCTGGCCTCCGGCACGATCCGCTGCATGGGTTCGACGACCTACAAGGAATACCGCCAGCACTTCGAGAAGGACCGCGCGCTGGTGCGCCGGTTCCAGAAGATCGACGTCAACGAACCGACGGTGGAAGACGCGATCGCGATCCTCAAGGGGCTCAAACCCTATTTCGAGGATTACCACCGGCTGAAATACACCAACGAGGCGATCGAGGCGGCGGTGCAATTGTCGTCGCGCTACATCCACGACCGCAAGCTGCCGGACAAGGCGATCGACGTGATCGACGAGTCGGGCGCGGCGCAGATGCTGGTCGCCGAGAACCGGCGCAAGAAGACCATCGGCATCAAGGAGATCGAGACCACGATCGCGACCATGGCGCGGATTCCGCCCAAGAGCGTGTCAAAGGACGATGCCGAGGTGCTCAAGCATCTCGAGCAGACGCTGAAGCGCGTGGTGTTCGGCCAGGACAAGGCGATCGAGTCGCTGTCGGCGTCGATCAAGCTGGCGCGCGCCGGCCTGCGCGAGCCGGAGAAGCCGATCGGTTCCTACCTGTTCTCGGGTCCGACCGGCGTCGGCAAGACCGAAGTCGCCAAACAGCTTGCGGCCTCGCTCGGCGTCGAGCTGCTTCGCTTCGACATGTCCGAATATATGGAGCGGCACACGGTGTCGCGCCTGATCGGCGCGCCTCCCGGCTATGTCGGCTTCGACCAGGGCGGCCTGTTGACCGATGGCGTGGACCAGCATCCGCATTGCGTGGTGCTGCTCGACGAAATCGAGAAGGCGCATCCGGATCTCTACAACGTGCTGCTGCAGATCATGGATCACGGCCGGCTGACCGACCACAACGGCAAGCAGGTCAATTTCCGCAACGTGATCCTGATCATGACCACGAACGCGGGCGCCGCCGACCTGGCGCGTCAGGCCTTCGGCTTCACGCGCAACAGGCGGGAAGGCGACGACCACGAGGCGATCAACCGTCAGTTCGCGCCGGAATTCCGCAACCGGCTGGATGCGATCGTCTCGTTCGCCCATCTCAATGCCGACGTCATCGGCATGGTGGTGGAGAAGTTCGTCCTCCAGCTCGAGGCGCAGCTCGCCGACCGCGACGTCACCATCGAACTGTCGGAGCCCGCCAAGGCCTGGCTGATCGAACATGGTTACGACGAGCAGATGGGCGCGCGGCCGATGGCGCGCGTGATCCAGGAGCACATCAAGAAGCCGCTGGCGGATGAAGTGCTGTTCGGTCACCTGAAGGGCGGCGGCCATGTCCGCGTCGTGCTGGTCAAGGACGAGGCGAGCGCGGACGGCAAGGACAAGATCGGCTTCGAGTTCGTCGAGGGACCGGTCACGCCGAAGCCGGAGAAGCTGCCTGGCGCCCGCAAGCGCAAGCCGAAACCGGGCGGCCCCAATGGGGGCGGCGGCTCGAAGGGGCCGGCCTCGCGAGGCCCGCTGGTCAAGGCGTAAGCGGCCTCAATCCAAAACGAAGAGCCGGCGTGTCGCAAGACCGCCGGCTTTTTGCCGGGTGGTGCAGGGCGTTTCAACGCGGCAGCGCGTTAACGTGCTGTTAGCAACGTGGACAAAACTGGGACCGTGGAAGCCCGGTTGGATCATCCCGGTTAAGCCGGTTTAGATCACCCGGTTGGATATTTCGAGCGAAACCCAACCGGAATCGCCGCCATGAGCGAACAGAAATCCATATCCCGCGGTCGTACGTTCCTGGCCGGTAAGGTCATTTCCAACTACGGCCAATCATCGATCGACTGCATCGTCCGCCGGATGTCCGACGTCGGCGCCACCATCGAGATTGAAAACGTGCTCGGCATTCCCGAGCATTTCCATTTGCTGATCCCGGGCGAAGGCCAGCCGCAGCCGTGCAGACGGGCCTGGCAATCCGATAAGCAGGTCGGTCTGGTGTTTGAGGCGGCGGAGGCGGCCAAAGAGGAAGCCGCCCGGAACGGCGCCGGGGAGGCGAAGAGCGGCGAACAGATCGTACGGGGTCAGTTGCTGGCGTTGCGCGCGGCGCTCGATGTCATCGATGTCGGCGTGCTGCTGCTCGATGCCGACATGAAATCGCAATTCATCAACCGCGCGTTCCGTCGCATGTGGGCCTTGCCGGATGCTGTCGCCGATCGAAATCCGGCATTCGTCGCGCTGATGTATCATGGCCGTGACACCAAGGCCTACGAGATCGAGGCCAGAAATATCGACGCCTATGTCGCCGAGCGCGTCCGTCTGGTGCGGGCAGGCGACACCAATCCGCTCGATCTGCGCCGGACCAATGGCGAGGTGATCCGGATGCAGTGCGCGAACCTGCCGAATGGCGGCAGGATGATCAGCTATACCTACGTGACCGACATCGTCCGCCACGCCGACGAACTGGAGGTGCTGCGCAGTGCGCTCGACAACGTCTCCGAGGGCGTCGTCATGCTGGACGGCGATCTCCACGCCCAGTTCCTGAACAAGAAGATGCGAACCTTCTGGGGCGTTACCGAGGAGCAGGCCGCCCGGCGTCCGTCCTATGAGTCCTTGATAAGGAATTCGCCGCATTCAAACGATCGCGGAATGACTCCGGACCAACTGGACGCGTTCTACGCCAGCCGGGTTGCTGCCGTGCGCGACGGCAGCGAGCCGTTGCGGGATCTGCGGACCACCGATGGCCGCAACATCCGGGCGCATTGCGCGCTTCTCAAGAACGGCGGCCGGATGCTCACCTATTGCGACGTCACCGATCTCGTTCGCAACGCGCAGCAGATGGAAGAACTGGCGACCATCGATTCGATGACGGGCCTGTACAACAGGCGGCATTTCTGGACGCTGGCCGCGGCGGAATGGAGCCGGTTTCAGCGCTACTACCGGCCGCTATCGGTGCTGATGATCGACGTCGATCATTTCAAGGCGGTCAACGACCGTTACGGACATGCGGTCGGCGACGAAGCGCTGGTCGCCGTTGCCAATGCCTGCCGGGAAGGCAAGCGCAGCTCCGACGTCGTCGGCCGGCTCGGGGGCGAGGAATTTGCGATGCTGCTGCCGGAAACCGATCTCGATCAGGCGAGAATCGTGGCCGAGCGGGTTCGCCAGAGTGTTGCCGCCAGCGCGTTGAATGCGCACGGGGTTCACTTCAACGTGACGGCCAGTGTCGGTTTTGCGGCCGCGACCGTGAGCATGCCAGGATTCGAAGCCCTGCTGCATGCCGCCGACAGTGCCCTGTACCAGGCCAAGGCGGAGGGCCGTAATCGCACCGTGGCATGGTCGCCGCCACCGGCGGCGAAGCTCGCGGCGGAGTAGCCTGCCAACGGGCCTCTAGCGCTCGCCGAGCAGTTCGTCGATCTGTCGCTGCAGCTGGCGCTTCTTGATCTCGCTTCTGCGCAGCCGCTCCCCGAGATCGGAGACCGGCTCGGCCGGGCTTTCCGCCCTGAATGCGACGCCGACGAAATTGTCGCGCCACCAGACCACCTTGGCAAGGAAGGAGCGGCCCTTGCGCGCGATGCGCAGCGAGAGCTGCTCTTTCGGCAACTGGATGTCATTGCTGAATTCGATGGTCGCGCCGTGATCGGAAATATTGCGGACGATGCATTCGCGCGTCGCGCCGCGTTCGCCGATCTCGGCGACGCCGCCATACATCACCTTGTCGCGCACGCTCTCGCGCCGGTCCAGCATTGAATGTCTCCCAACAAAGAGGGAGACTTTTACCCTGCTTTGTTCCCCGTAAAAGACCGGCCGCCGCAAAATGCGGCATTAACGTAAATTAACGGCGGTTCCGATGGCGCGGATTTCGGGACAATTGCAGCGCAAAAGGCGGTGGAACCGCGGATCCACCGGCCGGCCGTGATCGTTTGACTAGCGCTTTCATCGCAATGCGCTCCCGGATTGCAGGCTGCCATGCAAAGAGGCCGGTTCCTTCATGTCCTATGGTGCACGGTCTCGCTCTTGGTTTCCGTTGCGAACGCCTTCGCCGAGGACGCGGGTGAGGCCACCCGGTTGGGCGCGACGGAGATCCAAAAGACGGACGGTCAAGCGCGCGAGAGCGACGCGCGCGAGGCGATGTGCCTGATGATCGAGTTGGCCGCCCGGGCCTCGAACCTGCCGCTTGAGTTCTTCGCGCGCGTGATCTGGCAGGAGAGCCGTTTTCAGCCCGATGCGGTGGGGCCGGTGACGCGCAGCGGCGACCGCGCGCAGGGGATTGCCCAGTTCATGCCGGGAACGGCGAACGAACGCGGCCTGCTGGATCCTTTCAATCCCGTGCAGGCGCTGCCGAAGTCGGCCGAGTTTCTCGACGAGTTGCGCCAGCAATTCGGCAATCTCGGGCTCGCGGCCGCAGCCTATAATGCCGGCCCGCGGCGGGTGCAGGAGTGGCTGGCCGGCACCGGTGGGATGCCGCAGGAAACCCGCAGCTACGTCATCGCCATCACCGGCTCGACGGTGGAGGAGTGGGCCGCGGCGGGACGAGGCGGCAAGATGCCGGAGCCTGCGCCGACGTCGAGTTGCCGCGAACTGATGGCCTTGCTGAAACGCGCGCCCAATCCGTTCGTCGCCGGGCTCGAACAGCGCATCACGCTCGGTGCCGCCAAGCTGTGGGGCGTGCAGCTCGCGGCCGGCTTCAGCCGCGACAAGGCGCTCGCGATGTATTCTCGCGCCATGAAACGGCTCAGCGCCGTGATCGGCGATCAGGACCCGAGCCTGCTCTCTTCGGTCATGCGCAGCCGCGGCACGCGCGCCTTCTACCAGGTGCGGATCGGCGCCGACACGCGGCCCGCCGCCGACGATCTCTGCAACCGCATCCGCAAGGCGGGCGGGGCGTGCTTTGTGCTGAAAAACAGGGGCGTGCCGGGGTGACCAGACGTCGAGGCGCATAGTATGAAGGCTCATGAATGTTGACCCCTTCGCCTCGCTCGCAGTCGCACACTCTGACGGCGCGCGCTCAGCTCTCGCTGCCGCGTTTGGCCGGGCCCGGATCGGCCCGATCGTGCCGCTCACCGGTGGCGCGACGACGGCCTCGGTCTATCGGATAGAGGTTGGCGAGCGGCGGTATTTGTTGCGGATCGAAGGACAGCCCAGTCCGCTTCGCAATCCGCACCAATATGTGTCCATGCGCATTGCCGCAGAGGCGGGGATTGCGCCCAAAATCCTGTATGTGGACGAAACGGCCGGCATTGTGGTGACCGATTTCATCGAGCAGGTGACGTTGGAAACCTATCCAGGCGGTCCACCCGCACTGGTGCGATCGCTGGGCGAATTGCTCGCGCGCGTTCAGGCGACAGAGGTCTTTCCTTACTTCGTCGAATATCCCGATATCGTCGCCCGGCTGTTTGCGCATGTGCGCCGAACCGGGCTTTTTGCCGGCGGCGTGCTCGATCAACATGTGGAGCGACTGGAGTTGCTCCGCGAAGCGTATCGAGCGAGCCCGAGCAGGCTGGTGTCCAGCCACAATGATGCTGTACCGAACAATATTCTTTTCGACGGCCGGCGCCTTTGGTTGATCGACTGGGAGTTTGCCTATTGCAATGATCCTCTGGTCGATGTGGCGATCATGCTCGACGGTGTCGCGCGTTGCCCTGAGATGGAGGAGGTTTTGCTGGGCGCCTGGCTCGGTCGCGAGCCCGATGAATCCATTCGCGTGCGCCTCGATGTTGTCCGCGCGCTTACCCGACTCTATTACGCGGGCGTTTTTCTCAGCGCATCCGCTGCGGCCTCATGGGTCAAGGAAGAGACCGATCTCTCGGTTCCTTCCGCGGTCGATTTTCAACGGGCAATCAAGGCGGGCCGGCTGAAGGCCGGTGCAGCCGAAACCAAACACATCCTCGGCAAGATGTTTCTCGCGTCATTTCTGTCTGGTGTGGCCGCGCCGGGATTTGACGCCGCAGTCTAGCAAGGTGGGGCGCACCGGAATGCTGCATCTCCCGAGACGAACGGGATAGCTGATCTGCCCGCTGGTCAGCTTGACGCGGGCCGCTTTGGCCAGCCCTATGCCCCGCGACGACTCAAACCTTATCCGGTCACCCGTGCCGCTTCCGCCGTCCGACTCCCCCCAATGGAAAAGCCCCTTTCGCGCGTTCGCATGGGGTGTGAGCTCGGTCGCTTCCACCGTGCTCACGCTGGTGCTGTTTGCCACCTATCTCGGCATCGGCGCGCTGGCCCATGACAGCCATTTCAGCCTGGGCTGGGTGCTCGGCAGCACGCTGCTGGTCTGGGCGGGCCCGGCGCAGATCATCCTGATCTCGACGCTGGGCTCCGGCGCGACGGCGGTGCAGGCGGCGATTGCGGTGACGGTGAGTGCGATCCGGCTGTTTCCGATGGTGGTGTCGGTGTTGCCGCTGATGCGGACGCCGCAGACAAAACGCCGCCACCTCGTGCTGGCGACGCATTTCATCGCCGTCACCCTGTGGGTCGAATGCTACCGGCTGCTGCCAAAAGTGCCGCGCGAGCGGCGGATTGCGTTCACGCATGGGCTCGGCTGCGGGCTTCTCACCGTTTGCATGGCCGCCACCACGCTCGGCTATGGCCTTGCCGCCAATCTGCCGCCGCTGTTTGCCGCGGCGATCCTGCTGCTGACGCCGCTGGCGTTTTTGCTTTCGACCGCGCGCAACTGCCGGCAGATATCGGACATGCTGGCGCTGGTGCTCGGGATCGCGCTGTTTCCGCTGGTGTCGATGCTGCACACCGGCGTCGATATCCTGATCAGCGGCGTCACCGCCGGCACCATCGCCTATGGCGTGCACTGGTGGCGGGAGAGGGCGCGCGCATGAGCGAGTTCTTCGGCAGTCCCCACGCGCTGATGGTTCTGGTGCTCGCAGGCTTCCTGCCCAACGAGGTCTGGCGCATGGCCGGGCTCTGGTTCGGCGCCGGCGTCGACGAGGGGTCGGAAATTCTGGTGTGGGTGAGGGCGGTGGCGACCGCGATCCTCGCCGGCGTCATCGCGCAAATCCTGGTGCAGCCGCCGGGCGCGCTGGCTGATGTGCCGGACTGGCTGCGCTACGGCGCGGTCGCCGCCGGCTTTGCGATCTTCATGCTGACGCGACGCTCGATCTTTGCCGGCGTGGTCTGCGGCGAGATCGTGCTGCTGGCCGGGAAATGGTGGCTCGGTTGATTGCAGGCGGCGGATATTCCGGTACTCTCCGCCGCATAAGAAACGCCGAGGAAACAACATGAACTGGCTGAAATTATCGGCGCTGGTAGGCGCTCTCGTCTGGGCCGCGCCGCTGGCCCATGCGGCGGAATATCCGGTGCGTCCGATCAAGCTGATCGTGCCCTATGCCGCGGGCGGCCCGACCGACGTGCTCGGCCGCATGGTCGGCGAATATCTCAGCCGCGACCTGAAGCAGGCCGTCGTGGTCGAGAACAAGGCCGGTGCGCAGGGCGCGATCGGCGCCGAAGCCGCGGCGCGCTCCGAGCCCGACGGCTACACGCTGTTCTTCACGGCGGCGTCGATCTTCGTGCTCAATCCGCTGCTCTACAAGAAGCTGCCCTATGATCCCGCGCGGGATTTCCGCATGCTGGCGCTGGTCACGGATCTGCCTGTCGTGATGGAGGTTCATCCCTCCGTGCCCGCCAAGACGGTCGCGGAGTTCGTGGCCTACGCCAAGCAGAACCCGGGAAAACTCAATTTCGGATCGGCCGGCACCGGCGGCACCATTCATCTCGCCGGCGAGATGTTCAAGCAGATGGCCGGCGTCGACATGGTCCATGTCGCCTACAAGGGCGCAGGCCCGGCGCTGACCGATCTGCTGTCGGGCAACATCCAGTTGATGTTCGACACGCTCGGCACCGCGCTGCCGCCGGTGAAGGGCGGATTGCTGCGGCCGCTGGCGGTCTCTTCGGCGAAACGCATCCCCGATCTGCCCGATGTTCCGACCATGGCCGAGAGCGGCTATCCGGAGTACGGCGTCAGCGTCTGGTACGGCGTCTCCGCGCCGGCTAAATTGCCTGACGACATCGCGCAGAAACTCACCGCCAGTTTGAACAAGGCATTGAGCGACGACGTGTTCCGCGCCTCGCTCGACAAGGTCGGCTTTCCGCCGCTGCAGCCCAAGAGCCAGGCCGAGATCGAAAAGTTCGTCGCGACCGATCGCGCGCGGTGGGCGGGCGTGATAAAGGCCCTCAACATCTCACTGGATTAGGACATCTGGATTAGGACATGGTTCGGGAAAGCGAAGTCCGCGAGGGCGAAATCACCGTCGACATGCCGCCGGCCCGCGACGCCGGGCTGGTGTTTATCGGCCGCATCCGCACGCCCTGGAAATCGCGGCTGGATACGCCGCGGCAGGGCCGCCAGGACGGCCCGGTCTGCCGGCTCGAGATTTTCGAGCCCTGGGTGCCCGCGATCAAGGGCGTCGACTTCTATGAAAATCTCGAAGTGATCTACTGGCTGCACCAGTCGCGCCGCGACCTGGTGCTGCAAAGCCCGAAGAACAACCAGAAAACCCGCGGCACGTTCTCGCTGCGCTCGCCGGTGCGGCCCAATCCGATCGGCACCTCGATCGTGAAGTTCGTCGCGATCGAAGGCAATGTGGTTCTGGTGCGTGGCCTCGACTGCCTCGACGAAACGCCGCTGCTCGACATCAAGCCCGACCGCTGCGAGTTCACGCCGCTGGCGCCGCCGCAGGCAGGCGATTTCGAGACGGAGTAGGTTACGCGCGTCATTGCGAGGAGCGTAGCGACGAAGCGTAATCCGGGAACGGTGCTCGCAAACGTCGCCATACAATCGCCGGATTGCGCTTCGCTCCATCCGGGCTACGAAGTCTACCCCAGCGCCGCGGCCAGCTTGGTCGCGTTATCCTCCAGCACCTTCACATCTTCCTTGCGGCTGGCGGGCGGCAGCAGCGCGACGCCGTCGTGGCGCGGCATCACGTGCATGTGCAGATGGAACACGACTTGCCCGCCGGCGGGCTCGTTGAATTGCTGCACGGTGATGCCGTCGGCATTGAAGGCCTTCATGGCGGCGGCGGCGATCTTGTGGGCGGCGCGCGCGACGTGGGCGTAATCGTCGGGCGTGATGTCGAGGATGTTGCGGGCAGGGGCTTTCGGGATCACCAGCGTATGGCCCGGCGAACGCGGCATGATGTCGAGGAACGCCAGCACGTGGTCGTCCTCGTAGACCTTGTGGCAGGGAAACTCGCCGCGCAGGATTTTTGCGAAGGGGTTGTTGGTGTCATAGGCGGGCATGGCTTCTTCCCTCGGGGTTTGATCTCAATTTCACGTCGCTCGCCGAACAGGTCAAGCCTCGTCGGCCGCCTTGCGGAACGGGCCGGCCTCGGTCAGTTCGCGTCCGGCCTCCGCCACATAGGCGCGCTCGCGCTTCAGATAGTCGGCGATCGCGCGGCGCAGGTCGGGATCGGCGATGAAGTGCGCGGAATAGGTGGTTTGCGGCAGGTAGCCGCGCGCCAGCTTGTGCTCGCCCTGCGCGCCGGCTTCCACGATCCTGAGGCCGCGCTGGATCGCGAAATCGATCGCCTGATAGTAGCAGACCTCGAAATGCAGGAACGGGTGATGCTCGACCGCGCCCCAGTTGCGGCCGAACAGCGTGTCCGAGCCGATGAAATTGATGGCGCCGGCGATCCAGCGGCCGTTGCGCTTGGCCATCACCAGCAGCACGTCGCGGCTCATGCTCTCGCCGATCAGCGAGAAGAATTTTCGGGTCAGATAAGGCCGGCCCCATTTGCGCGAGCCGGTCTCCATGTAGAACGCGAAGAACGCGTCCCACGCGTCCTCGGTGATATCACTGCCGGTCAGGTGGTGGATGGTGATCCCGGCGGCGGTGGCCTCGCGCCGTTCGCGCTTGATCGCCTTGCGGTGGCGCGAGTTCAGCGAGGTGAGAAAATCGTCAAACGTCCCGTAGCCTTCATTGTGCCAGTGAAACTGCTGGTCGTTGCGCTGCAGGAAGCCGTGCGCCGCCCAAAAACTTCGCTTCCGCCTCCGCGGGCGAAGGTTACATGCACGGAGGAGGCGTTGGTCGCGTTGCACAGCGCCATCAGCCCGCTCGCCAGCGCGGTTCCGATCCGCTCGCGATCGACGCCGTCGCGGATCAACAGCCGCGGGCCGGTGGCGGGCGTGAACGGCACCGAGGCCTGCAGCTTTGGATAATAGCGCCCGCCGGCGCGCTCATAGGCATCGGCCCAGCCGCGGTCGAAGACGTATTCGCCTTGCGAATGCGATTTCAGATAGCAGGGCACGATGCCGGCGATCTCGCCGTCGAGCCGTGCCAGGAGATGCCGCGGCCCCCAGCCGGTGCGGGCGCAGGCCGAGCCGGAAGCTTCGGCAGCGGCAAAAAATGCGTGGGAAACGAAGGGGTTATAGGCACCCTTGCAGGAATCGCTTTGAGATCCGCTTGCGGCCAGCGTGTCGAGATTTTCGAGGCTGTTCGGATCAGGCTTCGGATTGGCGCAGGCGTCCCAATCCGCAGCCTTGATGTCGCTGACGGAGGGGACGGCTTCGAGGGTGATTTCGGATGACGCCATCTAGAAATTCGGACCGGTCCCATCGTGCGATCAGCCATCGCGCAGGGTGGCCAACGCTTCAAAGATCGTGCATCGGGCGGGCGAGTTCAAGGTGGGCGGCTGCGCATCAGGTTCCCGGCAGGAACCCCTCGAAGATCATCTGGTCGGCGTTGCGCGCGGCGCGGGCGCGCTGCTCGGGCGTGCGCACGGTCCAGCTCAGCAGCGGCAGCCCAAAAATGTTGCGGGCGATCCAGGGGGCGGCGGCCGGCAGCTCATCCACCCAATAGGCGACGAAATGCGGCCGGGTGCGGAAGGCGTGGCGCAGATGCGTCATGCCGTGGCGCTGTTCGGGCGAGGCTTCCGGCCACTCGTCGGCGGTATATTCGCGCTCCGCCACGATGCCGCGCGCGCGTCCGGGGATCAGTTCGCGCAGCGCCACCACCTGGTCCGGATCAAAGGACATGCCGACGGCAGGGCCGGAATAGGTGCCAAGCACCTCCGCCATCCGTTTCACCAGCCGGCGGTCGCCATCGAAATGGCTTTTGACCTCGATCACCAGCGGCACGCGGCCGGCGACGAGCGAACAGAGATCGCCGAGCGTCATCATCCGCTCGGGCGTATTCTTGAACGTGACAGCCTTGAGTTCGGCCGCGGTCTTGCCGAGCAACGCGCCGGAACCCTCGGTGAGGCGGCCGAGCGCGTCGTCATGATGCACCATCGCCTCGCCGTCGGACGAAAGCTGGATGTCGCATTCGATGGCGAAGTTGCCATCGATGGCGGCCTGGGCAGCGGCCGGCATGTTCTCGACGATGCCGCGCGCAATATCATGCAGGCCGCGATGGGCGACCGGCCGCGCCGTCAGCCAGTCCGGAGCGCGCATCGAAGGGTGCTCCGCTCAGGACACCTCGAAGATGGCGTCGACCTCGACGGCGGCATCCGAGGGCAGCGAGGCGACGCCGACGGTGGTGCGGGCGTGCCGGCCCTTGTCGCCGAAGGCTGCGACCATCAGGTCGGAAGCGCCGTTGAGCACCTTGGGTCCGTCGAGGAAATCAGGCGCGGAATTGATGAAGCCGCCGAGCCGGACCACGCGGACCACCTTGTCGAGATCGCCGAGCGCTGCCTTGACCTGGGCCAGCAGGTTGACGCCACAGCCCTGCGCCGCGGCGTAGCCCTGTTCGATGGTGACGCCGGCGCCGAGCTTGCCCTTGGCGATCAGCTTGCCTTCCGCATTGGCGCAAACCTGGCCGGAGACGAACAGCAGATTGCCGGTTCGCACGAAGCCGACGTAATTCGCCATCGGGGTGCGCGGCTCGGTCAGGACGATGCCTTGCGCCGCCAGCTTCTGTTCGACCGTACCCGCCATGTTTTCCGTCCCCGATTGATGTGACCGTGCCTGACCATCGATCAGGCGCGCATTGTTTCGCGCATCGCGCTTTCTCTTGCAAGGGACGCTGGATCCGCGTCCCGCGCCGCGATCGAGGCGGATCCTGCCGAAAATGCCGGAAAACACGGCGCTTCGGCGTCAAATTCCTGCGTTTTCGTGAAGCCGCCCTAGTTGCGACGCAATGGAGCCATCACTAATGTAACCAAATCTCCCTCGAGGAAAAAACTGGACATGGCTAGCTCGTTCCCGATTCCGGTCCGTGCTTTGGTGTTCTCGGCTGCCGCGGCCCTGATATCCGGCTTCGCAAACGAACCGGCGCTGGCTGCCGCCGGCGGGCCGTTTCTTGCCCATCAGGCGCTGTATGAACTGAAGCTGGTCAAGTCGCGCGGGTGCAACGCGATATCAGGGGCGCGCGGGCGCATCCTCTACAATTTTTCGGGCAGCGCCTGCGAGGGCTACACGTCCGAATTTCGCCAGGTGTCGGAACTCGACAGCGGCGAGGGCAAGCTGACGCTGAGCGATCTGCGCTCGCATTCCTGGGAAGACGCCGCCGGCAAGAGCTACCGCTTCAAGATCGATACCCGGATGAACGATGCCGATTCCGCCCCGATCGACGGCATGGCGGAGCGGGTCGGCGACCGCATCACGGTCAAGCTGAAAGCGCCTGTTGCGAAGACGTTCGAACTCGACGGCAAGACCGTGTTCCCGACCGAGCAGATCCAGCACATCATCGCCGCCGCCCGCGACGGGCAAATCGGTGCTGGAACTGATGGTCTATGACGGCTCCGACAATGGCGAGAAGGTCTACAATACGCTGTCGGTGATCGGGCAGCCGATCCCGGGCACCCGCAGCATCGCATCGCCCGATCCCTCGACCGCCAACGACCAGATGAAGACGCTGACCCGCTGGCCCGTGACCGTGAGCTATTACGACCGCGACGCCAAGGCCAAGGAAGGCGAGCAGACGCCGGTTTATGCGATGTCGTTCGAGCTGTTCGAGAACGGCGTCTCCCGCGCGCTGGTGCTCGATTACAACGATTTCGTGATTTCGGGCGCGATGGGCCGGTTCGACGTCAGGGATTCCAAGCCGTGTAAGTGACGGCGAAGCCGCACGATGCGCATCGCGTCATCCCGGAGCGCGCATTAGCGCAACCCGAATGCGCAAGCACTCTGCGATCGAATTCCGGGCTGGTGCTTCGGACCATCCCGGAATGACAGCGGTTCAGCGGATCTTCGCTGCATCCTGCGATGACCAGTCTGGCCGAGAGCGCCGGACCCGGATACGCTTCGGCCCAATCATGCACGTCAGGGAGGCACAAACATGAGCAAGCTCGAACATATCAGGCCAAGCGGACTTCACCACAATCCGGCTTACTCCCACGTCGTCGTCGCTTCGGGGGCGCGCACGATCTATATCGCGGGACAGGTGTCCACCGACGATGAGGGACGGGTGGTCGGCGAGGGTGATCTGGCCGCGCAGACGACACAGGTGATGCACAATATCGGCCTGGCGCTGAAAGCCGCCGGTGCGAGCTATTCCAATATCGTCAAGATCACCACCTTCGTCGTCGGCTACAGGCCGGAGCTCCGTCCCATCATCGGCAAGGCGCGTTCGGCGTTCTTTGAAGGCATGGAGCCGCCGGCGAGCACGCTCGTCGGTGTAACGGCGCTCGCGGCCCCTGAATGGCTGATCGAGATTGAGGCCGTGGCCGTCGTCGATTGACGTCTCTGGTGTAGCTGCTCGCTCCGTCATTGCCTGCGACAAACGCGAAGCGTTTGCGCAAGGGAGCGAAGCGACGAAGCAATCCATGGCGTCCGCATGCGGAGCAATGGATTGCTTCGCTTCGCTCGCAATGACGTGAGGAGAGGCGCCGGGTCTACTCCTCCTCATCCTCTTCCTTCGCCGGCCCCTTGTACGCAATGCCCCTGATCACGGCGGCATTGCCGAACTTTTTCCGCAAATCATCCATCGCGCGCTCGGCATGGGCCGAGCGGCGGTCGAGCATGTCGGTGTCGTCGGCCAGCGATCCCTCGCGCAGCGCGCTGACGCCGGTGCCGATCAGGCGGAAGGCGGTGCCGTCGATCTCCTTCGCCAGCATTTCGCGCGACACCGCAAAAATCTTCGCGGCGAGCTGCGTCGGCGCCTGGATCGATTGCGAGCGGGTGCGCTGCCTGAAATCCGCGGTCTTCAGCTTCAGGGTGATGGTGAGGCCTGACAGATCGCCGCTCTTCAGCCGCGACGACACTTTTTCGGACAGCCGCCACAGCACCTTTTCCAGCGTGGCGAAATCCTTGATGTCGTTCTCGAAGGTGGTCTCGTTGGAAATGGTCTTGGCGCCGCGGTCGGCCACCACGCTGCGGTCGTCGATGCCGCGCGCCAGCCGCCACAGCCTGCGGCCTTCGCCGCCGAACTGCTTCATCAGTTCGACCTCGTCGGCGCGCTGCAGGTCCGCGATGGTGCGAAAACCCCGCTGCACCAGCTTTTCCTGGGTCGCGGGGCCGACGCCATAGATGAAGCCGACCGGCTTGTCCGCCAGCATCTCGCGGGCCTCGATCTGGTCGAGGGCGGCAAAGCCGCGCGGCTTGTCGAGATCGGAGGCGATCTTGGCCAGGAACTTGTTGCAGGACAGGCCGACCGACACCGTGATGCCGATGTCGCGCTCGACGTCGCGGGCAAAGCGCGCCAGCACTTTTGCCGGGATCATGCCGTGAACGCGTTGCGTGCCGGCAAGATCGAGAAACGCCTCGTCGATCGACAGCGGTTCGACCAGCGGCGTCAGCGTCTGCATGGCGTGCCGCACCTCGCGGCCGACGCGGACATATTTCGCCATGTCGGGCGGGATCACGGCAGCCTGCGGGCAGAGCGCCAGCGCCTTGAACATCGGCATCGCCGAGCGCACGCCATAGGTGCGCGAGACGTAGCAGGCGGCCGACACCACGCCGCGCTTGCCGCCGCCGATGATCACGGGCCTGTCGGCAAGCTCCGGATTGTCGCGCTTCTCGACGGTGGCGTAGAACGCGTCGCAATCGATATGCGCCAGCGTCAGCGAGGGCAGGGCGTGGTGGCGGACGAGGCGGGGGGAACCGCATTCGCCGCACCGCCTGGCCTTGATATCGAGGTCGCCGAGGCAATCCCGGCAGAACGCGCGCGGACCGTCAAAGGCTGCCGCGGGCGCGCTCACGGCACGTCGCGCTCCCAGTGCGGGTCGCCCAGCACCTGGCGGGCGGCGGCGATATTGGTCGGGTGCAGTTGCGAGGCGCTCGCAAACGCCTTCACGGTTGCGTCATCGCGCATCACGAAATCGAGCACCGAGGCCAGAAATTGCGGGTCGGCCGCGGCGGTGCGCAGCGTCTCCGGGCCGATGCCGCTTTCGGCCAGGAACAGGCCCAGCCTTTCAGGATCGCCGGCAATAAAACTCAGCGCCTGAACTGCAACGATTTCAGCTACTTCGCGGGGGTTGTGAACAGGCTTTTTCAACAGATGGGTTTGCCTTTCCGTTAACTTATGGTGTCTAGTTTGGAACCATCATGCCCGAGTCTGCGGAGTGTGTTCAAGCAAGTGGAAACCACTCCGCAAAAGATGGCGCATCGATTTAACGGCTTAGAGCGAAATCTGACGCTAGTTTGAATTCACTTTTCGACAGCCCGGCGGCGGTACAGGATCGTACTGAAAGGCCGGGCCTGTTTCCTGCAGATGAGGGGAGGGACGGGATGGCAAAAACCGTCCTGATCGTGGAGGACAACGAGCTCAACATGAAGCTCTTTCGCGACCTGTTGGAAGCGCATGGCTATCAGACCTCGGGCACCAGCAATGGTTTCGAGGCGCTCGATCTCGTCCGCAAGCTGCGCCCCGATCTGATCCTGATGGATATCCAGCTTCCGCAGGTGTCCGGCCTCGAAGTGACGCGCTGGATCAAGGACGATCCGGAGTTGCGCGCCATTCCGGTGGTTGCCGTCACCGCCTTCGCGATGAAGGGCGACGAAGAGCGCATCCGCGAGGGCGGCTGCGAGGCGTATCTGTCCAAACCAATTTCCGTCGGCAAGTTTATCGAAACCGTGCGGCGTTTTATCGGGTAGGAGTGAGTTTCGATGTCTGCGCGTATCCTTGTCGTCGATGACGTTCCAGCCAACGTCAAGCTGCTGGAAGCCCGTCTGTCGGCCGAATATTTCGACGTGCTGACGGCTTCCAACGGCGCCGAGGCGCTCGACCTCTGTTCGCGCTCCGAATGCGACATCATCCTGCTCGACGTCATGATGCCCGACATGGACGGTTTCGAGGTCTGCCGCCGGCTGAAGTCCAACCCGGCCACCCATTTCATTCCCGTCGTGATCGTCACCGCGCTGGACAGCCCGTCCGATCGCGTCCGCGGGCTGGAAGCCGGCGCCGACGATTTCCTCACCAAGCCGGTGTCCGACATCGTCCTGATCGCGCGCGTCCGCTCGCTGACGCGGCTGAAGATGATGACCGATGAGCTGCGGATGCGCGCCATCACCTCGCTCGAGATCGGCATGGAGGCGCCCGAACGCAGCGCGATCGCCGACAAGGGCGTCGGCGGGCGGATCCTGCTGGTCGACGACCGGCCGTCATCCTACGAGCGGCTGGCGCCGATCCTTTCCGCCGAGCACACCGTCGACGTCGAAACCAATCCGGCGGAAGCGCTGTTTCACGCCGCCGAGGGCAATTACGATCTGCTGATCGTTTCGCTCAGCCTGGAAAATTACGACGGCTTGCGGCTGTGCAGCCAGGCGCGCTCGCTGGAGCGCACCCGCCAGTTGCCGATCCTCGCGATCTCCGATGCCGACAACAATGCGCGGCTGCTGCGCGGGCTCGAAATCGGCGTCAACGATTATCTGCTGCGTCCCGTCGACAAGAACGAATTGCTGGCGCGGGCGCGCACCCAGATCCGCAAGCGGCGCTATACCGATCATCTGCGCGACAACGTGCAGAACTCGATCGAAATGGCGATCACCGACGCGCTGACCGGCCTGCATAACCGCCGCTACATGGAAAGCCATCTCTCGACGCTGGCCGAGCAGGCCTCGAGCCGCGGCAAGCCGCTCGCGCTGATGATCCTCGACATCGACTTCTTCAAGTCCATCAACGACACTTACGGCCATGACGCCGGCGACGACGTGCTGCGCGAATTCGCGGTGCGCATCCGCAAGTCGATCCGCGGCATCGATCTCGCCTGCCGCTATGGCGGCGAGGAATTCGTCATCGTGATGCCGGAAACCGATCTGCACGTCGCCGGCATGGTCGCCGAGCGCCTGCGCCGCTCGATCGCCGGCGAAACCTTTGCGGTCAACAAGGGCACCAAGCGCATCGACGTCACGATCTCGATCGGGCTGGCGACGCTGGACCACAAGGGCGAGCCGGTCGCCGACGTGCTCAAGCGCGCCGACATGGCGCTGTATCGCGCCAAGCACGACGGGCGCAACCGGGTGGTTTCGACGGCGGCGTGAGCGCCGTCACTGCCATCGTGCCGTCATCACCCGCGAAAGCGGGCGATCCAGTACGCCGCGGCCTCTCAATCGACGACTAACGTCTCTGGAATACTGGGTCACCCGCCTTCGCGGGTGATGACAGCGTTATGTGCAGCTTACGCCGACACGCGCATCCCTCGGCGTTCTGCTTCACCGCCTCATACGCCAGCCGCTTGAACTCGAACGAGAACGGATGGACGAACGCCATCTGGCGCTGCGCCATCATCACGCCGGCCATGTTGTGCTTCGGCGAGATCCACCATTGCGTGCCCGCCACGCCGCCCCAATAGAATTCGCCCGCAGCATCGGGATGATCGAACGGCGAGGGCTTCAGGATCAGGCCGCCGGCAAGCCCGTGCGCCTTGCCGGGCTGTTCGCCCATCAGGGCAAAGCGGATCCACTGGCCCTCGGGCAACTGGTTGGTCATCATCTGCGCAATCGTCTCCGGCTTGAGCAGGGTTTTGCCGCCGGGCAGCAGGCTTCGGATCAGCGCCACCATGTCGGGCAGCGTCGAAACCAGGCCGCCGCCGCCATTGAGCCGTGCGATCGGGCGCAGATAGGCGCCGGGGAAGGGCGCATTGTCGGTTCGGGTCAGGCCCGGCTTCATCGGCTCCATCAGGTCGGCGCCGGCGTAATAGGCGACGAGCCGGCCCTGATCCTTTTCCGGCACGACGAAACCGGTATCGACCATGCCGAGCGGATCGAGGATGCGCGCCTGGATGAATTTATCGAAGCTCTGGCCGCTGATGACTTCGACCAGCCGCGCCACCACGTCGATGGCGAGCGAATATTCCCAGGACGTGCCCGGCTGATAGATCAGCGGCAGGTCGGCCAGCACGTCCACCATCTGGGCCAGCGTCGTCATCGGGATTGTGCACGCCGCGCTCGTTGAGGGCCTTGAAGATGGCGGTGCCGGGATCGAAAAAGCCGTAGCTCAGGCCGGAACTGTGGCTCAGCAGCTGACGGATGGTGATCGAGCTCTTCGCCGGCTCGGTGTCATCAAGCGAGGTTGCGCCCGGGCGCAGCACCTTTCGATTTCCGAGCTGCGGAATAAATTTTTCGATCGGGTCATCGAGCCCGAGTTTGCCTTCCTCGAACAGCAGCAGCGCCGCGCAGGAGGTGATCAGCTTGGTGTTGGAAAAGACGCGGAAGATGTGGTCGGTGCGCAGCGGCGTCTGCGCTTCCTTGTCGGCCCAGCCGACGCAATTCACGTCGACGAGGTCGCGGCCGACCATGACCGCCCAGGAAATGCCGGACAGCAGATTGTTGTCGACATAGCGCTGCATGGCCGCCTGCGCCGGTTTGAAGTCGTAACCGTTGGCGGTGACTTTCAGGTCTTCCATTGTCGCTCCCTTTGCCGTCATGTCTTGCGCGGCTGTCTGTCGTCGTCCCTGCGAACGCAGGGACCCATAACCACCGATGCTGTTTGTTGCGAAAGGTAACTACCACATCGCCTTACTGAAAGGCCACGGCGTATGGGTCCCTGCGTTCGCAGGGACGACGGCGGAGAGGGCCTCAAGAGGCGGATCTGACTGCTTCTTCTTGCGGCACGTTCTGCGCTGCAGCACTCCCACCCACCTTCACCCCCGCATTCCTCAGCAGCACCGTCGCCGCTTCCTTTGCCGCCCGCGCCATCGCCGGATCGTTGCGGACCAGATCCTGCGCGATCGAGCCGTCGACCAGCAGGGCAAGCTGCGTCGCCAGCGCTTCCGCGTCGGCGACGCCGAGCTGCACCAGCAGGTCGCGAAACCAGAGGCGGCGGCTTTCCTTGAAGGCGATGGCGATCTTTCGGACCGACCGGTCTTCGCCGAGTTCGGCAACCGCATTGACGAACGGGCAGCCGCGAAAATCCTTCGCCGAAAAGCGCCGCTCCAGCGAATCGAAGGTGCCGAGGATCTGCTCGACCGGCGATTTGTCGGACGGCCGCGGCGCCACGAAGCGCCGCGCCAGATAGGCCGCGATCAGCGCATCCTTGGACGGGAAATGATTGTAGAGCGTGCGCTTGCTGATGCCGATTTCGGCCGCGATGGTGTCGACGCCGACCGCGCGAATTCCCTGCAGATAGAACAGCCTATCCGCGGTTTCGAGAATCCGGTCCTTCATGTCAGGTTTGGCGGGCAGGGGTGCCATGCGAATGCGCGGGTCACGTTGGCTTGACAGCGGAGCCCCCTTATAGCCTAGTTACACAGGTCTGTGTACCTATTTCAGATATCGATTGCAGGACGCGGCGTTCGAATCGCGGCCGCTAGGGAGAATAAAAACAATGGCCCTGCTGCAAATCCTGCGGCCCACGCTTCCCATCCTGATCGGCGCCTCGCTGATGCTGACGCTGAGCATGGGCCTGCGGCAGACGCTTCGGCATTTTCATGCAGCCGCTGACGCAGGACATCGGGATTTCGGTGTCGGATTTCACGCTGGCGCTGGCGGTGCAAAATCTCGCCTGGGGATTTCTGCAGCCGTTCGCCGGCGCGCTGACGGTGCGCTACGGCTTTCGGCCATCATGATGGTGGGCGCGCTGCTGTATGTCGCCGGCCTTGCCTTGATGGCGACCGCGCACGGGATGATCTCAGCGTCATGATCGGCGGCGGCGTGTTGATCGGCATGTCGCTGGCCTGCACCGCGGCAGCGCGATCGCGATGTCGGTGGCGGCGCGCGCGGTGCCGGCGACGGTGCGCCGACCGTGATGGGCATGGTGTCGGCGGCGGGATCGCTCGGCGCGCTGGTGTCGGCGCCGATCGGGCAGATGCTCAACGAAGGTTATGGCTGGCGCGTCGGGGCTCGCAGGCTTTGTGATGCTGTCGCTGCTGATGATTGCCGGCGGCCTGGTACGCGGGCAGGGTGGACAAGATCCCGCTGCCGCCAAGCCCGCGGATGACGAAATCGGCAACGCTTCGGCCAGCGTCGCGACCAGGATCGCGTTCGGCAACGCCTCGTTCGTGGTGATGACCTGCGCCTATTTCGTCTGCGGCATGCAGCTCGTGTTCCTCACCACGCATCTGCCGTCCTATCTGGCGATCTGCGGCCTGGATCCGATGCTGAGCGCGCAGACGCTCGGCATGATCGGCGGCTTCAACGTGCTCGGCAGCCTGTTCTTCGGCTGGGCCGGCCAGCGCTGGAACAAGCTGGCGCTGCTCGGCGGCATCTACATCTTCCGCTCGATCGCGCTGGCCTGGTATTTCACGCTGCCGGCGACGCCGGCGACCACGCTGCTGTTCGGCGCGATCATGGGCTTCCTCTGGATGGGCGTCGGCCCGCTGGTCGCGGGCGCGGTCGCCGAAATGTTCGGCCTGAAATGGCAGGCGATGATCCAGGGCCTCGCCTTCATGAGCCACCAGCTCGGCAGCTTCCTCGGCGCCTACGGCGGCGGGCTGATGTACGACGCGCTCGGCTCCTACACCATGGCGTGGCGGATCGGCGTCGCGCTGGGCCTGGCCGGCGGCATCATCCAGGTCGCGTTCGCGCTGATCCGGCCGAGCGGGCCGCCGCAGATGCAGACGGCGTAGCCGCTGAATCAAAACGGGGCCCGAAAGGGCCCCGTTCAAATCCGTCAGCGATGCGCTTACGAACTTACTTGATCTTCGATTCCTTGAACTCGACGTGCTTGCGCGCGACCGGGTCGTACTTCTTCTTGACCAGCTTGTCGGTCATGGTGCGCGAGTTCTTCTTGGCGACGTAATAGAAGCCGGTATCCGCCGTGGAAACGAGCTTGACCTTGATGGTGACCGCTTTGGCCATGTTCAGAACCTCAAATAGGGGATATCGGGCGCCGGCCAAATCGGCCTGCATTTGCCGCGCAACCTAGCTTCTGATCGCCCAAAGTCAAGGTTTTCGGGGCAAAAACCGGCCTGAATTCGAGGTGATTAACCCTCAAAGAACCGGTTTTTCGGCCTCGGCAGCCCCAAATTCTCCCGCAGCGTCTGTGCCCTCATACTCTTTCCGGAAAATCCCGCGCTTCTGCAGTTCCGGCACCACCTTGTCGACGAAATCGTCGAGGCCGGCGGGCAGGAACGGGAACATGATGTTGAAGCCGTCGCTGCCGCGGCTCGTCAGCCATTCCTCCATCTGGTCGGCGATGGTCTGCGGGCGTGCCGACGAACGACAGCCCGCCATAGCCGCCGACGCGCTGGGCGAGCTGGCGCACGGTGAGCTTGTCGCGCGCGGCGACATCGACCAGGCGCTGGCGGCCGCTCTTGCTGGCGTTGGTTTCGGGGATCGGCGGCAATTGCCCGTCGGGATCGAAGCCGGAGGCGTCGGTGCCGAGCTGCACCGAGAGCGAGGCGATGGCGCTGTCGTAATGCACCATGCTGTCGAGCTTTGCGCGCTTCTCTTTGGCTTCCTCGACGCTGTCGCCGACCACGACGAAGGCGCCGGGCAGGATCTTCAGGTGCTCGGGGTTGCGGCCGATCTTCTCCATGCGGCCCTTGATGTCGGCGTAGAGCTTCTGCGCGTCGGCGAGGGGGCCGCCGCCGGTGAACACGGCTTCCGCCGTCTCGGCCGCGAGCTGCCTGCCGTCCTCGGACGCGCCGGCCTGCACGATCAGCGGCCAGCCCTGCACGGGGCGGGCGATGTTGAGCGGCCCGCGCACGGACAGATATTTTCCCTTGTGGTTGAGCACGTGCATTTTCGCAGGATCGAAATAGAGCCCGGCCTCGACGTCGCGCACGAAGGCGTCGTCGGCGAAGGAATCCCACAGGCCGGTGACGACGTCATAGAATTCGCGCGCCCGCTTGTAGCGCTCGGCGTGCTCCATGTGGTCGTCGAGCCCGAAATTCAGCGCGGCATCCGGATTGGAGGTGGTGACGATATTCCAGCCCGCGCGCCCGCCCGAGATGTGGTCGAGCGAGGCGAAGCGGCGGGCGACATGATAGGGCTCGTCGAACGTGGTCGATCCCGTCGCGATCAGGCCGATATGTTCGGTGGCGCCGGCCAGCGCCGACAGCAGCGTGAACGGCTCGAACGAGGTCACGGTGTGGCTGCGCTTGAGCGCATTGACCGGCATGTTCAGCACGGCGAGATGATCGGCCATGAAGAAGGCGTCGAACTTGCCGGCCTCCAGCTTCTGGATCAGCTGCTTGATGTGCGCGAAATTGAAATTGGCGTCGGGCCAGGCGCCGGGATAGCGCCACGCGCCGGTGTGGATGGAGACCGGCCGCATGAACGCGCCGAGCTTGAGTTGCCGCTGTGCCATTGCCCCGTTCCGTCGCTGTTATTGTTGGGGAAGAGATAGGGAGGCGATCAGGGCAGCGCCATCGGGCGGCAGCGAGAAGAATTTTGCAATTTAAGGGATTGGGGGAGGATATTCGACGTGCATCAATACCGTCATTGCGAGCGCAGCGAAGCAATCCATAGCGCCGCAAGCGTCGAGATGGATTGCTTCGTCGCTTCGCTCCCTTGCGCAATGACGCTTTGCGTTTGTCGCAGGCAATGACGGAGAGAGCGGGGGCTACGCCCCCAGCACGTCCTTCTGCATCTTGCCGCCGTAGAAATGGAAGAACGGCACCGGCGCGTCGTGGCGCAGCGGGCCGGTGGCGAGGCGGCGGTCGAGTTCGGCGAGCACGTTCTTGGTCATGGCATGCGCGTCGGCGAGCGGCTTTGAGCCGATCTCGACCCAGACCAGTTCGACCAGTTCGGCATCGGCATGGATCACGCCTTCGACGCGGTGGGCGATGGCGGAAGCGTCCGCGGTGAAGAAGCGGGTGTCGAAGCGGCGGACGCGGCCGGGCGGGGTGATCGCGCGCGCGATCAGGAACAGGCTGGACGGATCGGGCAGCAGGCCCGCTTCCGTGAACGGCTTCCAGGCGCCTTCGAGCTTCACTGGTTTTTCGACCTTGCGGCCGAGGCAGAGCCCGGTTTCCTCGCAGGCCTCGCGGATCGCGGCAACCGCCAGCGCACGGGCGCGCGACGACGCGATCTTCGGGCTGCCCTTGAGCAGGTTGGCCTCGAGCTCGGCGGAAATGGGCGCGGCGACGGGAATGCGGTTGTCGGACTTGTCGACGCGGCCGCCGGGGAAAACATATTTGCCCGGCATGAACACCACCTTGTCGTGGCGCTTGCCGACCAGCACCTTCGGCTTGTCGCCGGAGCGGTCGATCAGGATCAGCGTCGCCGCATCCTTGGGCCGGAAATAGGGATGGTGATCGGCTTCTTTTCCTTCTTGTACGGCGGTCGCGGCTTCGGTCATTCCATCCCCATTTGAGTGCTCTTGTTACTCCCGGTTTAGCTATAGCGTTTTCGAGCGAAGTGGATACCGGTTCGCGTGAAGAAAACGCGTCAAAACAAGAATTTAGAGCATCGGTTCTGATTAATCAGAACCGATGCTCTAGACCGGCGGAATGTCGCTAGGGGCATTTTCGTCAAAGCCATGCATGCGCAGCGCCCATTGGAAGCCGACCACGGCGCCCTTGACCGGTTGCAACAGCAGCAGCGACAGGATGAACGTCAGCGGCAGATAGATCGCCAGCTGCAGCCACACCGCCGGCGAATAATTGGTTTCGATCCACAGCGCCACCGGTACCACGATGTGGCCGACGATGACGATCACGAGATAGGCGGGCAGATCGTCGGCGCGGTGCGGCGTGTAATCGAGACCGCAGACCGAGCAATGGTCGTCGACCTTCAGGAAGGCGCGAAACAGCTTGCCTTCGCCGCAGCGCGGGCAGCGGCCGCGAAAGCCGCGCTTCATCGCGGTCCAGACGTCGCGCTTTTCGGCGTGCGCGGAATTCCGGGTCCAGACGGTCGTCGCGGTGCTCACCGTTTCCATGACTTGCCTTTCTTCGATTTGCCGGGTTTTGGTTTGCCCGGCTTGCGATCCTTCTTGCGCGGGCTGCGGCCCGGATGCGCCTTCGACGGTGTGGCCTGCGCTCTCGAACCTTCGCGTCCGCCGTCGCGTTTTCTGCCGCGCGGAATGACCTGGCCTTCCGACAACAGCTCGAACCGCAACGCGCCAGCCACTGGTGCTGCTTCTACCAGACGCACGTCGACAACGTCACCCAGCCGGTGCATGGCACCGCTGCGTGAGCCGACGAGCGCGTGGCGCGTCTCGTCGTAATTGAAGTATTCGGTGCCGAGCGTGCGGATCGGGATCAGCCCGTCGGCGCCGGTATCCGAAAGCTTCACAAACAGGCCGGCGCGGGTCACGCCGGAAATCCGGCCCTGAAAACGTTGCGCCGATGCGGTCGGCGAGGAAATGCGCGATCAGCCGGTCGGCGGTCTCGCGTTCCGCTTTCATGGCGCGGCGCTCGGTCACGGAAATCTGCGCCGCGACTTCGCTGAGCGTTTCCAGCGTCTCGGTTTCCGGCAACGCGCCTTCGCCGAGGCCGAGCGCGCGGATCAGCGCGCGATGCACGATCAGGTCGGCGTATCGCCTGATCGGCGAAGTGAAATGCGCGTAGCGGCGCAGGTTGAGGCCGAAATGGCCGTAATTCTCCGCCGAATATTCCGCCTGCGCCTGCGAGCGCAGCACCACCTCGTTGACCAGCGGCTCGTAATCCTCGCCGCGGACCTGGCCCAGCACGCGATTGAACAGGGCAGGGCGCAACGCGCCGGTCTTCGCAAACGGCAGATCGAGCGTCTTCAGGAATTCCTGGAGGTTATGAACCTTCTCCTGGGACGGCTCGTCGTGCACCCGATAGATAAGCGGCAACGCCTTCTTTTCAAGCATTTCGGCCGCGGCGACGTTGGCGAGGATCATGAATTCCTCGATCAAGCGGTGCGCGTCGAGCCGCTCGGGCACGATGACGCGATCGACTGAGCCGTCGGGTTTGAGCAGGATTTTTCGCTCGGGCAGATCGAGATCGAGCGGATCGCGCTCGTCGCGCGCGAGTTTTACCAGCGCATAGGCCGTATAGAGCGGCTTCAGGATCGGCTCGAGCAGCGGGCCGGTGGTGTCGTCGGGCCGTCCGTCGATCGCGGCCTGCGCCTGCGCGTAATTCAGCTTGGCGGCCGAGCGCATCAGCACGCGATGAAAGCTGTGCGAGCGCTTGCGGCCGTCGGGGCCGATCACCATCCGCACCGCGAGCGCGCCGCGCGGCTCGCCCGGCACCAGCGAGCAGAGATCGTTGGAGATGCGCTCGGGCAGCATCGGCACCACGCGGTCGGGGAAATAGACCGAGTTGCCGCGCGTCAGCGCGTCACGGTCCAGCGCCGAGCCCGGCCGCACATAGAAGGCGACGTCGGCGATGGCGACATGGACGATGTAGCCGCCCTTGTTGTTCGGATCGGGATCGGGCGCGGCATGCACCGCGTCGTCATGATCCTTGGCGTCGGGCGGATCGATGGTGACGAGCGGCAGCTCGCGCCAGTCCTCGCGGCCTTTCAGGATTGCAGGCTGCGCTTCCTCGGCTTCGCGCACCGCGCTCGGCGAAAAGGCCTGCGGGATTTCGTGGGCGTGGATCGCGATCAGGCTGATCGCCTTCTCGGTCGCCAGCGATCCCAGCCGCTCCTTCACCTTGCCGGAGGCGAGGCCATAGCCGCGCGTGCGCACCAGATCGACGCTGACGAGATCGCCATCCTCGGCGCCGCCGGTATCCGACGGTGCGATGTTCAGTTCGCGCCCGGCCTGTTTCTTGTCGACGGGAACGAGCCGGCCGCCGCCGCCGGGGGCTTGCCGGAAGATGCCGAGCAGGCGCGTTCGGGCGTGATCGATCACCTTGATGACGCGGCCGCGATAGAGCGCGCCGTCGCCCTCATCCAGCTTCTCGACGCGCATCAGCGCGCGGTCGCCGACGCCGGCTGCCGTGCCCGGCTGCGGGCGGCGCGGCACGTGAATGCGGATTTTTGGCGCGGGGCCGCTTTCTTCCGTGTCCCATTCGGTGGGGGTGGCGAGCAATTCGCCGTCGGTGTCGCGGCCGGTGATGTCGGCGACCACGGTCGGGGGCAGGGTGGCGGGCTCGTGGATTTTCCGGCCGCGTTTGGCGACGGTGCCTTCGTCGGCGAGTTCGCGCAGGATGCGCTTCAGCTCGACGCGGTCGGCATTCTTCAGGCCGAACTCGCGGGCGATTTCCCGCGTGCCGATCTTGCCTGGATTCGCACGGATGAAGGCGACGATGGCGTCCCGGCTTGGAAAACCATTGTCGTGTTTTCTCTTCACTTATCCCCGGGCCTTGCCCGCGCTCTTCTTCGCAGGCGTTTTGGGTGCAGTGGCGGGCTTCGCCGCCGATGTCTTGGCGGCGGAGGCGACCGGCGCGCGCGCCTTGCTGACGGCTTCCGATTTCGGCTTCGCCGCGGCTTTCTTCGCTGCCGCCTTCTTGGCGGGCTTTGGCGCGTCGGGATCGGCAGCCTTGTCAGCAGCCTTCGGCGGCGGCCTTCTTCGGCGCGGCCTTTTCTTGGCGCCGCGCTTCGGCTTGCCGCCGCCCTTGGCGGCGCGCTCGTCGATCAGCGCGATGGCCTCGGCGAGCGTGATCGTCTCCGGCGTCTTGTCGCTCGGGATCGTGGCGTTGACGCCGCCGGCCGTGACATAGGCGCCATAGCGGCCGTTCTTGACAGCGACGCCGCCGAGGCTCGGATGCTCGCCGAGCGGCTTGCCGGGATCGGCGCCGAAGCGGCGGCCGCTCGGGCCCTTTGCGATCTTTTCCGCAATCAGCGTCACCGCGCGATTGAGGCCGATGTCGAACACCTCATCGCCGGCTTCGAGGCTCGCATAGGTCTTTTCGTGGCGCACGAACGGGCCGAAGCGGCCGATGCCGGCGGTGATCGGCTCGCCGGTCTCCGGATGTTTTCCGATTTCGCGCGGCAGCGACAGCAGCTTTAGCGCCAGCTCAAGCTCCATGTCGCCGGGCGACATGTTTTTCGGGATGCCGGCGCGCCGGGGCTTTTCGCCCTCGGCATAATCCTTCTGCTCGCCGAGCTGGATGTAGGGGCCGAAGCGTCCGGCCTTCACCGTGACGTCGAGATCGGTCTCCGGGTCCTTGCCGAGGACGCGGTCGGCGCTGGCCTCGCTATCGGCGGCCAGCGGGCGGGTGTGGCGGCATTCCGGATAGTTCGAGCAGCCGACGAAGGCGCCGAACTTTCCGGCCTTCAGATTGAGCTTGCCGGTGCCGCAGGTCGGGCACTGCCTGACGTCGCCGCCATCGGCGCGCGGCGGATAGATGTGCGGCCCCAGCATGTCGTCGAGCGCATCCAGCACCTCGGAGACGCGCAGATCCTTGATGTCGTTGACCGCGCCGGCGAAGCCGACCCAGAATTCCTTCAGCACCTGCTGCCAGGAAATCTCGTTGTTGGAGATGCGGTCGAGCTGTTCTTCCAGCGCGGCGGTGAAGTCGTACTCCACATAGCGCGCGAAGAAGTTCTCCAGGAACGCGACCACGACGCGGCCCTTGTCCTCGCCATGCAGCCGCTTCTTCTCGAGCTTGACGTAGCCGCGGTCCTTCAGGACCTGCAGGATCGAGGCGTAGGTCGAGGGACGGCCGATGCCGAGCTCTTCCATCCGCTTGACCAGCGAGGCTTCGGAAAAGCGCGGCGGCGGTTCGGTGAAATGCTGGGTGACGGCGAGATCCTGCCGCTTCAGCGCTTCGCCTGCGCTCATGGCGGGGAGGCGGCGCGAATCCTCGTCGTCGCCGTCGTCGTCCTTGCCTTCCTGATAGAGCGCGAGGAAGCCGTCGAACTTGATGACCTGGCCCGAGGCGCGCAGATCCAGCATGCGGGAGCCGGCCTTCGCCGCGATATCGACGGTGGTGCGTTCGAGTTCGGCCGAATTCCATCTGGCTCGCGATGGTGCGGATCCAGATCAGCTCATAGAGCTTGGCCTGATCGATATCGAGGCGGCGGCGCATCTCGGCGGGCCGTCGCGACAGGTCGGTCGGGCGGATCGCTTCATGCGCTTCCTGCGCGTTCTTGGCCTTGGTCTGGTACTGGCGCGGCGCGTCCGGCACATAGGCGTTGCCGTAATCCTCGCCGATCACCTTGCGGGCCTGCGTGATCGCGGAGCCGTCGATCTGCACGCCGTCGGTTCGCATATAGGTGATGAGGCCGGTGGTCTCGCCGCCGATATCGATACCTTCATAGAGCCGCTGCGCGATCCGCATGGTGTGCGCCGGCGCAAAGCCGAGCTTGCGGCTGGCTTCCTGCTGCAGCGTCGAGGTGGTGAAGGGCGCCTGCGGATTGCGGCGCGCGGGCTTTGCTTCGACGGTCGTAACCGTGAAGTTCGCGGCCTCGATCGCCTTCTTGAGGTCTTCGGCTTCCGCGCCGGAGCCGATGTCGAGCCGCTGGATCTTCTTGCCGTCGGCGCCGACGAGGCGCGCCTCGAAAGTGTCGCCGCGCGGCGTCGTCAGCGTCGCGACCAGCGACCAGTATTCGCGGGGAACGAATTTTTCGATCTCGAGTTCGCGGTCGCAGACCAGCCGCAGCGCGACCGACTGCACGCGGCCCGCCGAGCGCGCGCCCGGCAGTTTGCGCCACAGCACCGGCGAGAGCGTGAAGCCGACCAGATAGTCCAGCGCGCGGCGCGCCATATAGGCGTCGACCAGCGCGCCATCGATCTGGCGCGGCGCCTTCATCGCGTCGGTCACCGCCTGCTTGGTGATGGCGTTGAACACCACGCGCTCGATCTTATGATCTTTCAGCGCGCGCTTCTCTTTCATCACCTCCAGCACGTGCCAGGAGATCGCTTCGCCCTCGCGATCAGGGTCGGTTGCGAGAATCAGCCGGTCGGCGCCCTTCAGCGCCTTGGCGATGTCGTTGAGTCGGCCAGCCGCCTTGGGGTCGACTTCCCAGATCATCTGAAAATTGGCGTCCGGATCGACGGAACCATTCTTGGCGGGGAGGTCGCGGACATGGCCGAACGAGGCCAGAACCTCGTAGGAGGCGCCCAAATACTTGTTGATCGTCTTGGCTTTCGCCGGCAACTCCACGATGACGATATTCATGTCATTCCAATGGCTTACGGGAAAAGATAAAGGCGGGTTCCGCGAGACTCGCGGCCCACCGTTTCGACCCGAACATGGGTGGTGAGGCGGCCCCTGTCAAATCGGCAGATGCCGTCAGGGAACCTTTGGGGTCGACTTTATATCTAACGAGTTGCGAAATACGCCCTAGAGTTGCGCCACCAAAGGGGTTATTTCTGGGCGATATTGTATGATGATTGGGATGCAAATTTTTTGAGCAAGGCTGCGGGCGGCCGGAAGCGGAAAGCTTCAGGCAAGAGTCGGAACTCGCCAACCGATGAACGTACCGATGAACGAGGCGAGGAGGGCGGCCCCGACGAGGCCGTGGCCTTCATTGCGGAGACCGTTGCCGAACTGGTCAAGCTGGCGGAGCGCCATCGGCTGGAGGTGCTCAGCCATTTGCTCGGCATGGCGCAGCTCGAGGCGGAAGAACGGCTGCGCACCCGGAGCAAGCACAAGCTGTCGTGAGCCGCGCGGCTTCGTTACGCCGTAACGCGCTTGCCCTGCTTCCCCGCCGGCCGCGGCTTCAGCGTCGGTATCCGCCGCACTCAACAGCCGCCCGTCCTGCGAATAGAGTTCGAGCTTGCGAACCGGCTGGCCCTTTTCCCTGTCGACGAGAATGGTGGCGATCTCTTCCGGGCGCTCGTCGAATTCCTCGCTCCATTGCCGCAGCGCGACCAGGATCGGGAATACGCCGCGGCCCTTCGGCGTCAGCAGATATTCCTGATACGCGCTGCCGTCGGAGGCGGGCGCGGTCTTCAGGATGCCCTGATCGACCAGCGCGCGCAGCCGCACCGTCAGGATGTTCTTGGCAAGCCCCAGCTTCTTCTGGAATTCGCCGAAGCGGCTGACCCCGAACAGCGCCTCGCGAATGATCAGCATCGACCACCAGTCGCCGATCGCATCCAGCGAGCGCGCGACCGGGCAGTCGTCGTGCTCAAAGCTGGTCCGTTTCACCATCGGGCTCCGTCGAACTTGTTTGACGCGTCTTTTCGCGAACCGGTCCCCGCCCCGGATCCGGAAAAGCGCTGCGGGCCGATCACGGCCTTGTGTGGTTGCAATATTAAACCAGATGCCCTAGCTAGGCAATCTAGTTTAATAATGCAACCATCGGAGACGGTCATGAGGCTCGCGAACAAGACGGCGTTGATTACAGGGGGCAACAGCGGCATCGGGCTTGCGACCGCAAGACTGTTCGTGGCCGAGGGCGCCAAGGTCGTCATCACAGGACGAAATCAGGCGACGCTCGATGCCGCCGCCAAGGAGTTGGGCCCGAACGCGTTCGCGGTCGTGGCTGACGCCACCGACATCGCCGCCACCGAAGCCGCGATCGGGAAGGGGGCCGAAAAATTCGGCAAGTACGACATCCTGTTCGCCAATGCCGGCATCGCCGGCGGCACGCCGCTGGGCGCGACCGAGATCGAGGCGTTCGAGAAGGTCATCAGCACCAACCTCACCGGCGTGTTCTTCACCGTGCAATCCGCGTTGCCGCATCTCAACGACAACGCCTCGATCATTCTCAACGGCTCGGTCATCTCCGTGCTCGGCATCCCCGGCTATTCGGCCTATGGCGCAGCCAAGGCCGGCGTGCGGGCAATGGCGCGGATCATGGCGTCGGAATTGTCGCCGCGCGGAATCCGCGTCAATGTCGTGGCGCCCGGCGCGATCCGTACCCCGATCTGGGGCGCGGCGATCGCCACCCCGGAAGCCGAAAAGGCCTTCGAGAAGCGGATCGCGCTCTCGACGCCGCTCGGCCGCATCGGCGAACCCGATCATATCTCGAAGACGGTGCTGTTCCTCGCCTCGGACGATGCCGCGCACGTGCAGGGCCAGGAACTGTTCGTCGACGGCGGCGCCACGGCCTCTCCGAGCGGTGCGCCGATCTATCGGGGGTGAGGCAGACCCCCGTCATTGACGCCCGGCCGGCCCGCCGCCCTGCGGCGGATTGGCGCTGAGCCGGAAGGGCGCATTGAACGTCAGTCGTCATTGCCGGACATTCGAAGCATGGGAGCTTTTTGACCAAAGAGAACTGGAGAGCAGTCATGCCGAAAAGGGTCGACGTCTCTTCATCCGCCTTGCAGAGATTCGGACACCGCTCAGTTCGTTTCAATTGCACTGTTCTCCGGCGTCGGTCTGTTGGTTTCCCTCGTCATCGTTCTCTGCCGCATGAACGGTATTTTCTGATCTGCCTGTTCGCGATCATGCGCAAGCGGCTGCCGTCGGGCGCGGCAGCCGCTGTCGCCTCAACTCAGGCGGCGTTCAGATCGCCTGCGGCTTTCAGCGCGCCGGCCACGGCTTTTTCGCGATGCTCCGGGACCGACCTGGATGCCGTCGGCGGAAATGAATTCCGGATTCCTGATGCCGATGAAGCCGAACACCCAGCGCAAATAGGTTTCGAGATGCTCGCCGACAGCGGCCGGCGTGCCCGGGCCATAAAAGCCGCCGCGCGAGATCGCGACGATGACGCGCTTGTTGCCGGCCAGGCCTTCGACGCCTTGCGCTGAGTATTTGAACGTCTTGCCCGCGACCAGGATGCGGTCGATCCAGGCCTTGAGCTGGCTCGGAATCGTAAAGTTGTACATGGGCGCGCCGAGCACGATGATGTCGGCGGCCAGAAACTCTTCCAGCACGGCCTGACCGGCGGCGATATCCTCGCGCAGCGACGCGTCCGGGTGGCGCCCTGGCCGGCGGCGAGGTGCGAACCGGTGAGATGCGCTAGCGGCGTCAGCGTGAGATCGCGATAGCTGACTTCGAGGCCGGGCGTGGATTGGCGCAGCCGTTCGACGATGGCGGCGGAAACCTGCCGGCTGACGGAGTGGGGGCCGAGAACGCTGGAGTCGATGTGCAGAAGTTTCATGGTTGATGTCACCCTTTGGTATAGATTTGTAACTGGCGCTATATGAGTGACCGTGGCAAAACCCCGCAAGAACGCACATTTTTCACACCCGAGCACATCCATGAGACCCGAGCACAAGAAAGTGCCTGCCATGCCTCCGGGCCCGCACGCCGAGGGCAGTTGCCGTGCGGTGGCTTCCGTGCTGGCCCGCGTCGGCGACAAATGGAGCGTGTTGGTGATCATGATGCTGATCGACGGGCCGATGCGCTTCAACGAGCTCAAGCGCAAGATCGGCGGCATCTCGCAGCGGATGCTGACGCTCACCTTGCGCGGGCTGGAGCGCGACGGGCTGGTGACGCGCACGATTTTCCGACCATCCCGCCGCGGGTCGACTACGAACTCACTGATCTCGGCCGCGGGCTGGCGCAGCCGGTGCAGGCGCTCGGCAAATGGGCGTTCGAGCACCTGCCGGCGATCGAGGGCGCGCGGACGAGTTTCGACGCCGCGCAATGAGAAGAGTTAAAGCAGCGACACCAGGCCGCCGCCATGGCGCTCCAGCCGTCCGGCCAGTTCGAGTTCGAGCAGCACGGTGCGAACGATGGCGGGCGAGAGGCCTGACATCCGGATCAGATCGTCGAGGCTGACCGGGCTCGGTCCGAGCAGCGTGACGATGCGTTCGCGTACGCCCGGATCGATGTCGAAGTCGAGCGGCTCGTCATCGCCTTCACGCGCCTCGAGCACGATCGGCCGCTCCAGGATCGGCTGAATGGCGTTGATGACGTCGCTGGCTTCGGTGACCAGCGCCGCGCCCTGCTTGATCAGATCATTGGTGCCGGCGGCGCGCGGATCGAGCGGCGAGCCCGGCACCGCAAACACTTCGCGGCCCTGTTCGGCCGCCATCCGCGCCGTGATCAGCGATCCCGAGCGGTGCGCGGCCTCGATCACGACGACGCCGAGCGACGCGCCGGAGATCAGGCGATTGCGCCGGGGAAAATCGTGGGCGCGCGGCACATGGCCGAGCGGCATTTCGGAAATCGCGCCGCCTTGATCGAGCAGGGCGGCGAGCAGGTCTCTCATGCTCGGGCGGATAGATCCGGTCGTGGCCGCCGGCCAGCACCGCGACCGTGCCGCTTTCGACCGTCGCGCGATGCGCGGCCTGATCGATGCCGCGCGCCAGGCCCGAGATGACGACGAAGCCGGCGTCGCCGAGATCGCGCGCCAGTTGGCCGGCGAATTTCAGCCCCGCGCCGGAAGCGTTGCGCGAGCCGACGATCGCGATCATCGGCCGTATCAGGACCTCGGGCGTAGCGCGTACGCGCACGCCGAGCAAAGGCGGCGCATCCTCAAGCGTCGCCAGCCGCGGCGGATAGGCGGCTTCGCCCGGCGCGACCAGCGTGACGCCGATCCTTTTCGCCGCAGCGATCTCAGCCCGCGCTTCCTCCTCGCTGCAGATCCGCCCTGAACGCGCGGCGCCGCCACGGCGCGCCAGATCGGGCAACCGCTCCAGCGCCGCGCGCGCATTGCCGAAATGGGCGATGAGCGAGTTGAAGGTGCGTGGGCCGACATTGTCGCTGCGGATCAGCCGCAGCCGGTCGATCCGGTCGGTCTCGGAGAGGTGGGGCGTGAGTTGTGTCCGGTCATGCATGCGGTGGCAGCATTGCCCAACCTGAGATTGTGATCAACCTGTTTGATTGTGATGGGGGTTACGCTTGCTCCATGCCACGGCCCTCCGTAACCTTGTGTCCTCATCACAGGAAGGCCTTCATGATCTCGCTTGCCGAACTTCAGCGCCGCATCGATGCCGGCGACCTTTCCGCAGACGCCGCGATCGCACAGTCGCACGAAGCAATCCGTGCGCATGAAAAGTCCATCGGCGCGTTCGTCTGCCGTGATCCAAACGTCCGCGCCCAAAACACCGGGCCGCTGCGCGGCATTGCGGTCGGCATCAAGGACATCATGGATACGGCGGATTTCCCGACCGAGATGGGCTCGCCGATCTACCGGGGATTTCGGTCGCGCGGCGATGCGGCCGTGGTGATGCTGCTGAAACAGGCGGGCGCGACCATCGTCGGCAAGACCACGACCACGGCATTCGCCTCGCGTGGATCCGACGCCGACGCTCAATCCGCATAACCACGGCCATACGCCCGGCGGATCGTCGTCGGGCTCGGCGGCAGCGGTGGCGGCCGGCATGATCCCGCTCGCGCTGGGAACGCAGACCGGCGGTTCGGTGATCCGGCCGGCCTCGTTCTGCGGCGTGGCTGCGATCAAGCCGTCCTACCGCTTGCTGCCGACCGTCGGCGTCAAGTGCTATTCGTGGACACTCGATACCGTCGGCCTGTTCGCGGCCGGCGTCGACGACGTGGCGCGCGGGCTTGCCGCGATGACGGGCCGGCCCGAATTGCTGCTGCCATCAAGCATCCCGACCCCGCGCATCGGCATCGTGACGCAGGATTTCGCCGGCGCGCCGGAGGCGTCGGGCGGGGAGGCGCTGCGGATCGCGACCAAGGCTGCCGAACGCGCCGGAGCTTCGGTGCGGACGCTTGATTTGCCTGAGGTCATTGCGGAGGCGTGGCAAGCCCATCCGGTGGTCCAGGAATTCGAGGCGCATCAGGCGCTGGCCTGGGAGTACCGCGAAAATTACGACGCGATGGCGCCGCTGCTGCGCGCACGGCTCGACGAAAGCAAGGGGACGACACCGGTCGCCTATGACGAGGCAATGGGCGTTGCGAGCCACGCGCGGCATGCGCTCGCCAAAATATTCGATGATGTCGATGTGCTGCTGACCTTGTCGGCGCCCGGCGCTGCGCCGCAGGGTTTGGGCTCGACCGGCGACGCCCGTTACAACCGGCTATGGACGCTGATGGGCGTGCCCTGCGTCAATGTTCCCGCGCACATCGCGGACGGCGGATTGCCGGTCGGCGTGCAGGTGATCGCCCCGTTTGGCGCCGACGCCCGGGCGCTTGAGGCGGCGCGCTTCGTCGAGAACGCGCTCATGCGGCAATGAGACCGCCGGGCGCGGTCCGTCGATTTCGGGAAGTCAATCCAAATTTATTTGAGCGGAACGACGCAACCTGACCGGGCGAGCGCCGACAAACAGAGGTCACAAGGACGGTTTTTCGGCAGGAACGACAATCAGGCATGCCTCAATCTCACTTCTTTCCGGCAGGCGAGGCGCTCAGCGACTTCGCCGAAGCGATCTGGGATGCCGATTTCGACGATGCGCGCTCGGCCCGCGCGCTCACGATCAAGGTCTTGCCGACGACGTCGCCCGTCCTGATCGTGCACTATCGTGCGGCGATGACGGCGGCGCACCGGCCCCGCTACAAGCGCACCGCCAATGGGCTGCAAACCAGGGCGATGACTCTGCGTCCCAGTGGTCCGCTCGGCGTCGTGCTGGTCCGCCTGAAGGCCGAGGAGGCTTGCCGTGTGCTCGGCTGCGATCTGGCCGATATGGCCGATGCCAGCGTGGAACTGTCAGACATTTTTGGCGACCGCGAGGCATCCTTGCTGGAAGAAATGCTCGCGGAAGCGGAGAATGCGGAAGCGCGCGTGGCGCGAATGCGGCAGTTCCTGCGCGACCGGGTCGCCGCCAACCGGTCCGATCCTGTCGTCCATCGCGCGATCCGCGCACTCAAGCAGGATCCTGCGGTCTCGATGAAAGAGCTCGCCTCGCGTCTCGACGTCGGCGAACGCAGCCTGCAGCGCCGCTTCAAGACGCTGACCGGCGTCAGCCCGAAGCAGTTCGCCCGTGTCGCGCGGATGGAAAAGGTCGTCGCCGCGCAACTCAAGGGCAGCGATTGGGCCGAAATCGCCTATGCGACCGGCTACAACGACCAGGCGCATCTGATCAACGATTTCAGGTCGTTGGCCGGCGCGCCGCCAGACACGTTCTTTCGCGGCACGACGGCCGCGGAATATCGCGGCTGGAACGCCGAACTCGCAGCGTCGGATTTTTACAATACATTCATGACCTAGCTCGTTAGGCAGCGCATCTCCGGGGCCGGCGGACGGCAAGAGATGAGGAGATGGATGATGCTGACCGAGATCAGGCGCGGAGCGAAGCTCCGCAACGCCTTCAACAAGGAGACGTTCGTGTTTTCAGGCCCCGTCGATGACCCGGCGGTGGCCCGCTTCGAGGTCATCCTGGAAGAGGGTGGTTCGGGCGGCGGCAACGCGCTGCTTCACGTCCATCCCGGCGCGGACGAGCATTTTGCGGTGAGATCGGGCCGCATCAAAGTTGTCGTCGAGGGCAGGGAGCAGATTGTCGAGAGCGGCGAAAGCGCGGTCGTGCCGCGTGGCAAGCCGCACTTCTTTGCCAACGCCGGCGACGGTGCAGCCGAGCTGGAGATCGAATTCAGGCCGGCGCAGCAGCAGCTTCGCTTCTTTGCGAATTTCGCCACCCTTGCCGCGCATCGGACCGAATGGTTTTCCAGCAAGGGCGATCCGAAGTTTCTCATGATCGCGCTGGCGCTGCACACCTATCGCGACCACCTTTATCTCGCCGGGCCGCCGATCTTTCTGCAGAAATTCATCTTCGCAATGGTGGCGCCGCTGGCGAAGCTCTGCGGCTACCGGATGGCGATCGAGCCGCTGCGCGAAGAGCGGGAGCTCATGCCGAGCCCGGCTGAGTAGAGCCCGGGGGCGACCGGGTCAGCTCGCCCGATCCGCCCTTCGGTGCCCGGCCTGCAGCCGCTTGATGTTTTCGCTGTGCTTCCAGAACAACAGCAGCGTCAGCACGACGAACAGCGAGGCCAGCGCGGGGTGGCCGAACCACCACAGGAACAGCGGCGTGACGAAGGCGGCGACCAGCGCCGACAGCGACGAATAGCGTGTGGTGACGGCGGTCGCGAGCCAGATCAGGCAGAACATCAAGGCCGCCGGCCAGAACAGCCCGATCAGCACGCCGATATAGGTCGCGACGCCCTTGCCGCCGTTGAATTTGAGCCAGACCGGGAAGAGGTGGCCGAGGAACGCGCCGAGCGCGGCCAGCATCGCCGCATTGGGGCCGCCGAAATAGCCGGCGATGATGACCGCGACCGTGCCCTTGAGCATGTCGCCGATCAGCGTCGCCGCGGCGAGGCCCTTGCGGCCGGTGCGCAGCACGTTGGTGGCGCCGATATTGCCGGAGCCGATCGAGCGCAGATCCTGCGTGCCGGCGAGCTTGGTCAGCACCACGCCGAACGGGATCGAGCCGAAGAGATAGCCGAGCAGCGAAGGCGACGCAGGCAGGAATACTTCAGGCATTGCATCGCGTGCTCCCTGACGCGTTTCACGCGATCGGTCTCGGACAACGCGTCAGACATGTTCATAGACCGTCCGTCCGCCCACGATAGTACGCACGACGCGGCCGGAGAAGCGGGCTTCGTCGAACGGCGTGTTCTTGCACTGCGATTTGAGATCGGCGGGATCGAGCACCCAGGGCATATCGGGATCGATCACGATCGACGTCGGCCGGGCGAACCCGCGCGCAGCGAGCCGCCGGGCAGGCCGAGCAGTTCCGCCGGCCGCGTCGACATCGCCCGGATCAGCGTCTTGAAATCCATCTCGCCATTGTGGATCAGCCGCAGCGCCGCCGGCAGCATGGTCTGCAGCCCGACCGCGCCGGCGGCGGCTTCCGCGAACGGCAGCCGCTTGACCTCGACGTCCTGCGGATTGTGATCGGACATCACGACGTCGATCAGGCCGGAGGCGACGGCCGCGACCAGCGCGAGGCGGTCCTCCTCGGTGCGCAGCGGCGGCGACAGTTTCAGGAAGGTGCGGTAGGGGCCGATATCGTTTTCGTTCAGCGTGACATGGTTGATCGAGACCGAGGCGCTGACGTCGAGCCCGGCGTCGCGGGCGCGCTTGAGGATTTCCAGCGACTCGATCGAGGTCAGCGAGGCCGCGTGATAGCGCCCGCCGGTCAGCGCCACGAGCCGCATGTCGCGCTCCAGCATGACGGCTTCGGCGGCGTTGGGAATGCCGACCAGGCCGAGCCGCGCGGCGAACTCGCCCTCGTTCATCACGCCTTCGCCGACCAGATCGGGGTCTTCGGTGTGATGCACGATCAGCGCGTCGAAATCGCGGGCATAGGTCAGCGCCCGGCGCATCACCTGCGCGTTGGTGACGCTCCTGTCGCCATCGGTGAAGGCCACCGCGCCGGCGGCCTTCAGCAGGCCGATCTCGGTCATTTCCTCGCCGCGCATGCCTTTTGTCAGCGCCGCCATCGGATGGATGTTGACGATCGCGGTGTCGCGGGCGCGGCGCAGCACGAAGTCGACCGTCGCCGAATTGTCGATCACGGGCGAGGTATCCGGCTGGCAGATGATGGTGGTGATGCCGCCGGCGGCCGCCGCCTGGCTGGCGGAGGCAAAGGTTTCGCGGTGGCTGGCGCCGGGCTCGCCGACAAAGGCGCGCATGTCGATCAGGCCGGGGGCGACGATCTTGCCGGCGCAATTGATGATGTCGGTGCCTTCGGGCACGCCGGCGGCGCCGATGCCGCGCTTGGAGTCGCGGATCGTGCCGTCGGCAATCAGGACGTCGCCGGGGCCGTCGAAATCCCGGGAGGGATCGACGACGCGGGCATTGGCGAGCAGGATCGGGCGGCGGTCGGTCAGCATGATCTCACGCGTTCGGCAGGTTGCGGGCGAGCGCTTCGAGCACCGCCATCCGCACCGCCACTCCCATTTCCACCTGTTCGCGGATCAGCGATTGCGCGCCGTCCGCCACGATCGAGTCGATTTCGACGCCGCGGTTCATCGGCCCCGGATGCATCACCAGCGCATCCGGCTTGGCATAAGCGAGCTTCTTCTGGTCGAGCCCGAAATAGTGGAAATATTCCTGGCTCGACGGCACGAACGAGCCGTTCATGCGCTCGCGCTGCAGCCGCAGCATCATCACGATGTCGGCGCCATTGAGGCCCTCGCGCATGTCGCGCGCGACCTCGACGCCCATCCGCTCGATGCCGCGCGGCAACAGCGTGGAGGGCGCCACCACGCGGACGCGGGCGCCCATGGTGTTGAGCAGCAGGATATTGGAGCGCGCCACGCGGGAATGCATCACGTCGCCGCAGATCGCGATCACGAGCCCTTCGAGCCGGCCCTTGTTGCGGCGGATGGTCAGCGCGTCCAGCAGCGCCTGGGTCGGATGCTCGTGGGCGCCGTCGCCGGCATTGATCACGGAACCGTCAACCTTGCGCGCCAGCAGTTCCACCGCGCCGGAGGCGTGGTGCCGCACCACCAGGATATCCGGGTGCATGGCGTTGAGCGTCACCGCGGTGTCCATCAGCGTCTCGCCCTTGCGGATCGAGGACGAGGACACCGACATGTTCATGACGTCGGCGCCGAGCCGTTTTCCCGCCAGTTCGAACGAGGATTGGGTGCGGGTCGAGGCCTCGAAGAACAGGTTGACCTGGGTGCGGCCGCGCAGACGAGGTGCGCTTTTTGTCGACCTGGCGGTTGAGCTCGACATATTCCTCGGAAAGGTCGAGCAGGCCGGTAATATCGGCAGCGGAAAGGCCCTCGATTCCCAGCAGATGCCGGTGACCGAGGACGAAGGTCGATTTCGATGCAGGGGTCATTAAAGCCAGAGCTATAGGCGAGAGATGTCACGCGGGGCAAGCGTCAAATCCGGCGTTCGGACTTATCCACTAGCGCTTCGGCGGCAGGGTAAACGGCGCCTGCCGGTGTTCCGTGGCGCTGGTTTCCGCTAGGGTGGCCGCGATGCATCAGGCCATGAAGAACGTGCGGCATTTCATTCAATCCGTCCGGATCATGTTGCGGGCATTGGCGATCTCGGCTGAGGTGCGGTAAGGTGGATGGCCCTCGCGGCGATATTCGCGGCGGGTGGCCTGGCGGGCGCCGCCGCGCAGGCGCCAAGACTGCCGGCCGGCTTCGTCTATCTGCGCGACATCGATCCGACCATCATCCAGGACATCCGTTACGCCGGCGCCGAACAATTTTGTCGGCCGTCCGCTCAAGGGATATCAGGCCGCCGAATGCGTGGTGAAGCGCGAGGTCGGCGCGCTGCTGAAGAGCGTTCAGGAAGAACTCGCGCTGCAGAACCTGTCGCTGAAGATGTTCGACTGCTACCGGCCGACGCGCGCGGTTGCCGACATGGTGGCGTGGTCGCGCGACGGCAAGGAAACGCCGGCGCAGAAGCGCTACAATCCGTCGTTCAGCAAGGCCGACCTGTTTCGGCTCGGCTACATCGCCGAACGTTCCGGTCATTCCACCGGCGCCGCGCTCGACCTCACCCTGGTCGATCTGAAAGCCGACAATTCGGCCATGTTCGATCCCGCCAAGGACTATGGCGACTGCACCGCCAATGTGAACCTGCGCGCGCCGGACGGCAGCGTCGACATGGGCACCGGCTACGACTGTTCCGACGTCAAGTCGCACACGGCGGCGAAATCCATCACGGCGGCCCAGCGCCGCTGGCGGGAGAAGCTGGTTCTGGTGATGGCGCGGCGAGGATTTGTAAACTATTCGAAGGAGTGGTGGCACTTTTCGCTGCCGGGGGCGGGCGGGCAGGCCTATGATTTCCCGATCACACCGCGGAAGTGATTCACGGTTCCAGGACCAGCCATGAGCCAGGCAACATTCGCGACCCACGAGGTCTTCAACCAGTCGCCGCCGTTCGAAGATATCGATCTCTATGCGGTCGACCGGCCGCTGGTCGAGGCGGTCGCCGCCAATGGCGGCGCTTCGGCACAAAGCGAGCTGTCGGAGTTCGGCAAGCATTGGGGCTCGGCGGCGATGGCGGAACGCGGCCGCGTTGCCAACGAGAACACGCCGAAACTGCGCACCTTCGATTCCCGCGGCAACCGCCGCGACGAGGTCGAGTTTCATCCCGCCTATCACGAACTGATGGCGCACAGTGCGCATGCCGGCGTGCACAATTCGACCTGGAACGCTGACGGCAAGCCGGCCGGCGGCGCGTCCGAGGTGATACGCGCGGCGAAATTCTACATGGCCGCGCAGGTCGAGACCGGGCATCTCTGCCCGATCACCATGACGCGGGCCTCGGTCGCGGCGCTGGCGGAGCAGCCGGATCTGCTGGCCAAGGTGATGCCGGTGCTCGGCACGCGATCCTACGATCCGGCGTTTGCGCCGTGGTGGACCAAGCGCGGCATGACGCTCGGCATGGGCATGACCGAGAAGCAGGGCGGCACCGACGTGCGCTCCAACATGACGCGGGCGGAGCGTGACGGGAACGCCTACCGCATCACCGGGCACAAATGGTTCATGTCGGCGCCGATGTGCGACGCCTTCCTGGTGCTGGCGCAGGCCGAGGAGGGACTGAGCTGCTTCCTGATGCCGCGCTTTGCGCCCGATGGTTCGATCAACGCGATCCGGTTCCAGCGGCTGAAGGACAAGCTCGGCAACCGCTCCAACGCCTCGTCCGAAGTCGAGTTTCACGGCGCCTATGCCGAGCGCGTCGGCGCCGAGGGCAAGGGCATCCGCACCATCATCCAGATGGTGCAGTTGACGCGGCAGGATTGCGCGATTGCTTCCGCCGGCCTGATGCGATCGGGTCTCGCGCATGCGCTGCATCACGCGCGGCATCGCAGCGTGTTCCAGAAACATCTCGCCGATCAGCCGCTGATGCAGGCGGTGCTGTCGGACATGGCGCTGCATGTCGAGGCCACGGTCGCGCTGGTGATGCGGCTGTGCCGGTCGTTCGACCGCGCGCCCGTTGACGCCAAGGAAGCCGCCTATATGCGGCTGCTGACGCCCGCCATCAAATACTGGGTCTGCAAGAGCGCGCCGGGCTTTCTCTATGAGGCGATGGAGTGCCTCGGCGGCAATGGTTACGTGGAGGAGGGCATTCTGGCGCGGCATTACCGGGAGGCGCCGGTCAATGCGATCTGGGAAGGCTCCGGCAATGTGATGTGCCTCGACGTCCTCCGTGCGCTGTCGCGCGAGCCGGAAGTGGCGTCCAGCATCGTGCATGAACTGACCGGCGAGACGCTCGGATTGCCGGGCGCGGGTGAGGCAATCACCTTCCTCGGCAAGGCGTTCCGCCGGCCGGACGGCGAGCGTGTGGCGCGGCTGGCGGTCGAAAAGCTGGCGCTGCTGGCGGCTTCTGCCGCGCTCAATGCGGTGTCGCCGCAGCATGCGCAGTTGTTCGCCGCCACGCGCCTTGCGGGGAATCACGCCGGCATGTACGGCGCGGTGGATCTGGCCAATGACGATATAAGCGGCCTGCTGGACCGCGCGCTGCCATGAATTTGTACTATCCGTCATGGCCGCGCATAGCCGTCCGAAGGACGGCGTCGCTGCCGCTCGCCTATGCCCGGCCATCCACGTCTTTGTCTCCGTGCGAAGACGTGGATGCCCGGGACAAGGCCGGGCATGACGAACCCGAGAAAGTCGATTGATGGACTCCCTCACTCCCGCAAGCCCGATCACAGTTCCGCCCGCGATTCCCGACCAGCCGCCACGCGTCTGGAAATTCTGGGGCACGACGCTGTGGGGCCTGTTCATCTTCGCTGCGATGTTCCTCGGTCAGGTCGCGGTCATCGCCTACTTTGTGCTGCGGCAGGGCGGATCGTTCGACGTCGCCGAAGCGATCCGTGTCGTCGGCGGCGGTCTGACCATCTCGCTCTCGGTCATCCTGGGATTGCCCGCCGTGCTGCTGGCGACATGGGTCGCGATCCGTCCGACGCGGATGTCCTTTACCGATTATCTGGCGCTGCGCTGGACCTCATGGCGCAATTTCTTCGTCGGCGTCGCGGCGCTGGCCATCCTTGTCGGCGGCTGGGACCTGCTGTCGCGGGCGCTCGGGCGCGAGGTGACGCCGGGCTTCATGGGCGACGTGCTGAAATCCGCGCAGGCCGACGGCGCGCTGTGGCTGCTGGTGATCGCGTTCTGCGTCGCCGCGCCGATGTGGGAAGAGATATTCTCGCGCGGGTTTCTCTACCGCGGCTGGTCGGAATCAAGGCTCGGCGTCGCCGGCGCCATCTTCCTGTCCTCGCTGGCATGGACCTCGCTGCATCTGCAGTACGACTGGTTCTTTTTCGGCGAGGTGTTTTCGATCGGCCTGTTGCTGGGATATCTGCGTTATCGCACCAACTCGACCTGGCTGACGATCGTGCTGCACGGCATCAACAATCTGGCCGCGACCATTCAAACGTTCTGGCTGGCCGGCTCCGGCTAGCACATCGCAGCGAGCGCAATCGCGACCGGCATCGTCACCGCCGCCAGAATGGTCTGCAGCGTGATGATCTGCGCCAATAGCGGCGCGTCGCCGCCCATTTGCCGCGCCAGTACATAGGCGCTCGATGCCGTGGGCACCGCTGAACAAATCGTCACGACGGCGAGGTTGGAACCGGCTATTCCAAATTGCAACGCCAGTGCGACGGCGATCGCCGGCATCGACAACCAGCTTGAGGAACACCGCGACGCTGGCGGCGAGGCTGGGCCTGAACAGGCCTTCGAGATGCAGGCCGGCGCCGGTCACCAGGAGGCCGATGGCGAGGGAGGAACGGCCGAGCGCGTCCGCCACCTCGTGCCAGAGCCTGGGCAGCGGAATGTGGGTGACGTTGAGCGCCAGCCCGATCGCGCAGGCCCAGATCAGGGGATTGCTCACCACCGTCACGACGATTGAAGCGGCCGAGCGCTTTTCCGGCGAGGCGTAATGGGCAAGCACCGCAACACTGAGTACGTTGACCAGCGGGACGATGGCGATCATCGCGACGGATGCGAGCGCCAGCCCGAGATTGCCGAACAGGCTGCCGGAGACGGCGAGCGCGACATAGGTCTGCCAGCGTGTCGCGCCCTGGAACATCGAGCTAAAGGCGGGACCGTCAACGGCGGCGCGGGCGAGCAGGGGGCGCAGCGCAAGGCACAGCAGTGACATCGCGAGCGCCGATAACAGCAGGGCGCCTCCGACACCGCCAACCGGCACGGTGCTCAGATCGGCCTTGACCAGCGTCTGTATAAGAAAGACCGGGAGCAGCACGTAGTAGGTCAGCCGTTCCAGCCCGTGCCATTGCGTCTCGGGCCGTATCAGCGTCCGCTTCAGGATGAAGCCGAGCACGATCAGCAAAAACACCGGCAGCAGTGCCGCAATGACGACCGCCATCCCTCAGGCGTCCCCGCGCAACTTCGTCAGCCGGTCCAGCGCGCCCTGCAGGATGAACATGGCGGCATGCTCGTCGATCACCTCGGCGCGGCGGGCGCGGGAGACGTCCATGCCGATCAATTCGCGCTCGACGGCCGCGGTCGAGAGCCGCTCGTCCCACAGCGCGATGGCAAGGCCGGTGAGGTTGGAGAAATTGCGGGCAAAGGCGCGGGTCGATTGCGCGCGCGGACCTTCGCTGCCGTCCATGTTGATAGGAAGTCCCAGCACGAAGCCGACCGCGTTACGCTCGCCCGATATCGCCAGCAGCCGCGCCGCGTCGGCCTTGAAGGCCTTGCGGTGGAGCGTTTCGACGCCGGTCGCCAGCCGGCGATCGGGATCGGAGACGGCGACGCCGATGGTCTTGGTGCCGAGGTCGAGGCCGACGAGGGCGCCACGCTCCGGCCAGTGCGTCACGGCGTCGATCAGGGGAAGGATGGGAGCGGGCATGGCCCCGCATAACACCGGCGCGGCGCAGGCGCAAAGCCGATCATGGCGTGGCGTCCATGCGGGAACGCCACGCCATCTGCCGATACGGTCTTACCTGATCGCGACCGGGTTGATCATGCTCTGCACGCCGCCCTTGAAAGCGCGGCTGGCCGAGCACGAACAGGAACTCATAGGCCTTGTCGGCGGCGAGGCCGGACGTATCCAACACTTCCATGATGTAGGTGCCGTTCATCGGCAGCAGGATCTGGTGCACCTCGAAGACGTTCTTGCTCTCGAACGGAATCACCTCAAGGCCCCAGGTGTCGGCGCCGATGGCGACGACGCCCTTGCCGGTGAGGTATTTCGCGCCTTCAACGCCAAGCCCGGGCTCGCCCGAGTTGAAGCGCTTGTCGTCCTTGCCGATCAGGCTGGCCCAGCCGGTGTGGAAGAGGACGACGTCACCTTGGCGGATTTCGATGCCCTGCTTCTTGGCGGCTTCCTCGATTTCCTTGACGTTGAAGGCGGTGCCTTCCTTGACCACGTCGGTGCCGAAATAGGCGGCCATGTCGAGCAGCACGCCACGTGTGACCATCGGCGGGATCTTTTCGACACCGAGCTTCTTCAGGCCGGTGGGATCCGCGAATTCGAGCAACTTGTTGCCGTTGTAATAGACGTGCTCGACGCCGATGTGGCCGAGGCCGTCGAGCTGGCTGCCGACGCCAACCCAGCCCTCGATGATGTCGTCATTATAGGTGGTCTTGCTTGGTCCGAGGCCGGGAATGCCCGCCTGGCCGGGCTGCACCACGGTGATCTTGAAGGCGCGGGGCGGGTAGGCGGGCATCTTGGAGTCGACCGGGAAACCGAGCGCATAGGTCTTGCCGGTCTTGATCAGGCCCGCGGCCTTTACGACCAGTTCGGGCGTCATGTAGTTGGCGGCGCCGATCTCGTCGTTCGGCCCCCATTTCGATTTTGTCCAGTCTTGAGCGCTTGCCGTTCCGACCGTACCCAACAAGGCAACAGAACAGCACAATACGAACGCTGTGCGCATCGCAGTCCCTCCCAGAGTTGACGTTATGGTTTTTGGTAGCTAGCGGCTCATACTAACGTAGTAGAGCGCGGCGGCCAGAAATTTTTCAGGCAGGTGCTGCTGCGGTGCGATGGAAGGCGCGCGTTTGGGTTGTTGCAAAAATATGGCGCACGCAATTTCGCGCAGCGGAACGCGCACGAGGCTTCAATGGATACGCTTAGTCTGTTCGGTCTGTTCGCGGTGACCGCGATGCTCGTGGCATACGCGCTGGAGGATCGCAGCCACTGGTACATTCTCGCCTTCGCCGGCGCGTGCGCGCTCGGATCGGTCTACGGATTCCTGCAGGGCGCCTGGCCGTTCGGGCTGGTCGAGGCGATCTGGGCAGGCGTCGCGTTGCGGCGCTGGTATGTCAGGCGGCGATGACCTCGCCATTCTTGTTCAGACAGGCAGCAAAACCTTGCAGTGCGCTGTATTGATGAGCAGCGCGGCGGGTAATGAAGAGCGTTTCGACCCTGGACTGCGCCGGACTCAGCGTGTGGATGCTGACGGTGTCGTTCCGCCCGACCACGGCGCGCGGCAGCAGCGTCACGCCCATGTCGGCGGCGACGCAGCCGATCATGCCGTCGAGCGTGCCGAGTTCGAACCGCGCGGAAGAAGGCCAGCCGAATTCCGAGAAGATCTGCTCGAGCCGTTGCCGGTAGGTGCAGCCGGTGCGGAAAACCAGCGCGGTCGGCCCGGACTCCGGCGTGCCCGCACGCAGGGCGGCGAGGTTCGCCCATCGCCGCGCGGTGACCAGCACCAGTTCTTCGCGGAAGGCGACTGTCGCATCGAGTTCGGCATGCTCGATCGGACCCGCGACGAATGCGCCGTCGAACGTGCCATTGAGCACGCCGGCCACCAACTCGGCCGTTGTCGAGGTCCGCAGGCTCAGCCGCACCGCCGGGAAGCGGAGATGGAATTCGGCGAGCAATGAAGGCAGGCGAACGGCGGCCGTGGTTTCCATCGATCCGATCGCGAGCGGACCCTTCGGTTCGCCATCGTCGCGCGCCGCCAGCAGCGCCTCGCGCGACAGCGCGGCCATCCGCTGCGCATAGGGCAGCAGCCGGCGGCCGGCGCCGGTCAGCGTCATGCCGCGGCTGTGCCGCTCGAACAGCGCGGTGCCGATCTCGGCTTCCAGCGCCTTCACCCGTTGGGTGACGTTGGACTGCACGGTGTTGAGTTCGTCGGCGGCGCGGGTGATGCCGCCCAGCCGGGCGACGGTCGAAAAGGTCAGGAGGTCGGTCAGCTCCATGGGGCGTTCCGTTTCATTCTAGAGATGTTAGAATTCTCTAGTATTCATTTTTAGAGAATGATAGTTCGATCTAATGTCGCTGTCCAGATTTCAGGGAATGGACATGCCAATCTCCACGCCGTTGACCGCCCGTTTGGGCATCCAGCATCCGATCCTGTCGGCGCCAATGGACGTCATCGCGGGGGCGCGCCTCACCGCAGCCGTCAGCGCCGCCGGTGGGCTCGGCATTCTTGGCGGCGGCTACGGTGACAGAGCGTGGCTCGAGCAGGAGACGGCCAAGCTTGCTGATGTCTCCGATCCCTTCGGCATCGGCTTCATCACCTGGAGCCTTGCGAAGCAGCCGGCGCTGCTGGACATCGCGCTTGAAGCCGGTCCGCGCGCGATCATGCTTTCGTTCGGCGATCCCACGCCCTTCGCACCGCGGATCAAGTCGTCGGGCGCGCTGCTGATCTGCCAGGTGCAGGACGAGGCGATGGCGCGGCAGGCGCTCGATGCCGGCGCCGACATTCTGATCGCGCAGGGAACGGAGGCCGGCGGCCATGGCGCGTCGCGCACCACCATCGATATCGTGCCTGCGATCGTCGATCTCGCAGCAGGTCGGGTGCCGGTCGCGGCCGCCGGCGGCATCGGCGATGGCCGCGGGCTGGCGGCGATGATGATGCTGGGCGCTTCCGGCGTGCTGCTCGGCACCCGCTTCTATGCCAGTCAGGAATGCGATGGCCCAGAGGAAGCGAAACGGCGCATCTGCGCGGCGACCAGCGGCAATAGCGTCCGCGGCATCATCTTCGATCTCTCGCGCAACAATGTCTGGCCGGCGCCGTTTACCGGCCGTTGCCTGATCAACGATCACGCGCGCCGCTGGATGGGCCGCGAGGTCGAGCTGTTGCAAAATGTCAAAGCGGTCGCCGCCGAATATGCGGCGGCGAGAGCGGCCGGGAATTTCGATATCGCCGCCGTCATTGCCGGCGAGTCCGTCGGACTGATCCATGATATCCCGCCGGCGGCCGAAATCGTTGACAGGATCGTCACCGAGGCAGAGCAGATATTGGGCGGACGGCGTAACTCCGTCGCCGCCTGAGCGCATCCATCTTCAAATCAAGCGAGCAGAACCATGTGGCCAGACCGCCGGATCATCGACCTCTTCAAGACCGAATTTCCGATCGTGCTGGCGCCGATGGCCGGCATCATGGACGCCGAACTGGTGATCGCGGCGGCGCAGGGCGGGGCGCTGGGCTCGCTGCCATGCGCGATGATCACGGCCGAGAAGGCGCGCGAGCAGGTCAACATCATCCGCCAGCGCGTCTCGGCGCCCGTCAACATGAACTTCTTCTGCCACACGCCGGTCGATGCCGATCCCGCGCGCGAGGCCGGCTGGAAGGCCAGGCTTGGCTCTTACTACAAGGAATTGGGGATCGATCCCGCCGCGCCCGTCAACGCCGCCAACCGCGCGCCGTTCGATGAGGCGATGTGCGCGGTGGTGGAAGAACTGAAGCCGGAAGTGGTGAGCTTCCATTTCGGCCTGCCGGATCCGGCGCTGGTCAAGCGCGTCAAGGCGGCGGGCTGCATCGTGATGTCGTCGGCGACCATCGTGAAGGAAGCGATCTGGCTGGAGGAAAACGGCGCCGACGTCATCATCGCGCAGGGCGCCGAGGCGGGCGGCCATCGCGGCATGTTCCTGACCGACAATATCGCCCAGCAGCCCGGCACGTTTGCGCTGGTGCCGCAGGTGGTCGATGCGGTGAGGGTGCCGGTGATCGCGGCCGGCGGTATCGCCGACGGGCGCGGCATCGCGGCGGCGTTTGCGCTCGGCGCGTCCGGCGTGCAGATCGGCAGCGCCTATCTGCGCTGCCCGGAATCCAAGGTCATCGCGCCGGTGCGCACTGCGTTGGCCCAGGCGCATGACGATTCCACCGTCATCACCAATGTCATGACCGGCCGTCCCGCGCGCGGCGTCGCCAACCGCGTCATGCGCGAGGTCGGGCCGATTTCGCCGGATGCCCCGGCGTTCCCGCACGCCGCCACCGCGCTCGGCCCGCTGAAGGCGGCGGCCGAAAAGCTTGGCAAGGTCGATTTCACCAATCTCTGGGCCGGGCAGGCGGTGCGGATGGGCCGCGAGATGCCGGCGGCGGAGCTGACGCGTGCGCTCGCGGGCGCCGCGCTGGCGCGGCTGGGTGCGCTGGGCGGGTAGGGTCGGCCGTTCGCCGCTCGCCAGGGCCAACTCGCTATAGCGTGTGGACCCAGGCCTCGGGATAAAGCGCGTAGGCGTCACCGCGCCGTGCCAGCCGCGAGAACGCCGGGAAATGCAGGTGCATCCCGGCAATGAGAATGCCGTCGGCGGAGACGCGGTCGAACATGCGTTTTCGCGCGGCCGCGGCGGCGGCGAGATCGGTGTCGAAGGCCATGCCGGCTTCGGGAAAGGCGGTTTGCACTTCCGGCACGTGCACCGTATCGCCCCAGATCATCAACTGATCCTTGCCGGACGCGATCAGATACGCGGTGTGGCCCGGCGTATGCCCGAGGCTCGGGACGGCGGTCACGCCGGGAAACACCTCGCCCTCCCTGAACAACCGGGTCCGGCTCTTGTAGGGCGCGACCTGTTCGCGGCCGGCCAGAAAATAAAGTTGTGCCGATCGCTCATCGACCTTCGCCATCGCGCCGTCGTCGAACCAGTGCGCCAGTTCGTTCTCGTGCATCACAAGTTCCGCGTTCGGAAACAGAAGCTGCCCGTTCGACATGTCGGTCAGGCCGGCGGAATGATCCGGATGCATGTGGGTCAGCAAGACCGTATCGATCGACTTCGGATCGATACCGGCCGATGCGAGGTTGCGCTGAACGAAGCCGGCGGTGGGCTGCAAATAGTTGCCCGATCCGGTGTCGACGATCGCGATGCGTCCTCTTGAGTGGATCAGGAAGGTGTTGACGCTGGTTCGCCGCGCGGGGCGGAACGCGTCGGTCAGGATTTGACGGGCCTTGTCGAGATCGACATTGCGCATCACCTCGAGGGTGCCGTCGAGATAGCCGTCGCTGATGGTGGTGACGACGATATCGCCGATCTTGCGATGATAGACGCCGGGAATCTGGTGCGAGGGTTGCGGATTCATATGGGAAGACCTTGGGGCTGTTGGGGGGAATAGTCAGGTTCGATCAGGCGTCGACCGATCTCAGGAACTCGTCGATGCAATCGAAGATCAGGTCGGGCGTTTGCACCGACATATAGTGCCCGGTGCGGATTTCGACGTAGCGGGCGCCGGGAATGGCTTTGGCCACGCCTTGCGCCAGCGCTGGCGGGCGCACGCGATCCAGGCTGCCGCCGATGACGAGGACCGGACAAGTAAGCCTGGCGAGTTCATCCTGCATGTCGGCCGCTGCCAGCATTCGCCAGATCGTCGCATAGCTTGAGGGATCGTTGCCGAGCCATCGCGTCCGGAAGCGCTCAAACCGGGCGATGTCGCCGCGAAGCTCCGGGGCATAGCCGTTCAACATCGAGTCCTCGACCGCGACCGTCATGCCGGCGGCTTCGATCCGCGCGAGGCGCTCCAGCGCCGCCGCGCGGCGCTCCGCCGCGATGCCCGTGGCCGGGCTGCCGACCGCAACGGCGCTGGTGCGCTCCGGATATCGGGCCGCGAAGTGCAGGGCGATCGCACCCCCGACGGCGATCCCCGCAAGCGCGACCTTGCCGGCGATCGCAAAATGATCGAGCAGGGCGGCGATGTCGTCGGCCATCGTATCGAGGGTAAGCTCGCCGCGCACCTTCTGCGACATTCCAGCACCGCGGGTGTCGTAGCGCAGCACGCGGCGCGATTTCGCGAACCGTGGCGCGACATCGTCCCAGCTTTCGAGCGAGCCGCCCATTTCGTGAACCAGCACCAGCGTGCGGTCGCCGCCGCCGCTCAGCTCGCAGCGCAGGCCTGCGCCATTGGCTTCAATGAAATCCATCCTGCGCCCCCCGGGTTCTTTTTTTTGATCTTCTTGTTTGTCACGGCGAGCGAATGGCCCGTCAGCCTCGAAATCTGAGAGGTCCACGATACCCGAGACGATATGAAACTCAAATTCTTGAGGTCCGGGAGCAGGAAGCTCCGGGAGCAGGAGGCCATGTTGGGTTTTGGCGGCTTGTTGGCCACGCGGGGAGTACGGCCGCTGGCTGCGGCTTGGACTGCGCTGATGAGCGGCTCTCGCTCCGGCCGAACCGGCCGTTCTAGTGCGCCGGTTCGTCGCGCCTGACGTCCAGATGTTCGGCGGCCAGTGACCGATAATGCGCGGCCATCTCCTTGTAGTGCTGCCTGGAGATCGGATCGGTCGCGCTCTCGGCGCGCTGTTCGAACATTTCGGCCTTTTCCCGGAGAATTTTAGCCTGGGCCTGGGACATGGCTTTCACTCACGTTTGTCTGTCAGGTTAGGCAGGCGAGGTAAACGATCGCGGCGCCGAGTACGGTCCCGATTGACCAGAGGGCGGGATCCCAGCTTTCCGATCTGGCGCTGCCGTTTTCGGTGGATGACATGACACGGCCTCCAATTTCCTGGCCGCACTACATCCCTCGACTGTTTCAGGACGACTACGTGGGGAGCAAAAATGGTTTCATCAGGGGTTCTGCGCGCGAATTCCGTGCTTTGGACACAAAATCTCGTGAGGCGGCTCGCCCCGGCGCGTGGCTTCTTTCGACCCCGAAAGCTGATATTCGGGCGTCGCGGCCAGCCCCGCGGTTGCGGCGCAAAAGCGGCCTCTGCTATACGGCGGATGCGAATTCTCCATTCGAGGCCTATATTTATGTCCGTTGATGCCGCCACCGTCCGCCGCATCGCGCAGCTCGCGCGAATTGCGGTCACCGAGGCCGAGGTTCCCCATCTGCAGGGCGAGCTGAACGCCATGCTGGCTTTCGTGGAGCAGCTTTCGGAAGTGAACGTCGACGGCGTCGAACCGATGACCTCGGTGACCCCGATGGAAATGAAGAAGCGTCCCGACGTGGTCAATGACGGCGAGATCGCCGACGACATCGTCAGGAATGCGCCGGAGACGCAAAACCATTTCTTCCTGGTGCCGAAGGTGGTCGAGTAATTCTTTCTAGAGATCGGAAGCCCGATGTGTCTGCTCTGCGACGATGAAAAGGCCTATCAGGCCTATATGAACTACCTCGACGCGATGGAGCGGCAGGGCAAGGCCGCCGATCCCGACAAGGCGATGGACGCTGTCCTCGATCAGCTCGAGGCCAATGAAAGGACGCGGCCCAAACCGAACGACCCCGCCAGCGACAAGACGCTTTCTCCGTTCTTCTGCAGCCCGATCAATAAATGACCGACCTGACATCGATGACGATCGCCGAGGCCAAAGCCGGCCTCGCGAACAAGTCTTTCACCTCGCTTGAACTGACGGATGCGCATCTCGCCGCCATCGAAGCGGCGCGTTCGCTCAATGCCTTCATCCTGGAGACGCCGGATCAGGCCCGCGCCATGGCGCGCGCGATCGACGCGAAGATCGCCAAAGGCGAGGGCGGTCCGCTGGCGGGCATTCCGCTCGGGATCAAGGACCTGTTCGCGACCAAGGACGTGCGCACCACCGCGTGCTCGAAAATCCTCGGCAATTTCGTGCCGCCTTACGAATCGACCGTGACCTCGCAGCTCTGGCGCGATGGCGCCGTGATGCTCGGCAAGCTCAACAACGACGAGTTCGCGATGGGCTCGTCGAACGAGACCTCGTGCTTCGGCCCGGTGGTCAATCCGTGGCGGCGCGAAGGTTCCAACACCACGCTGGTGCCGGGCGGCTCGTCCGGCGGATCGGCGTCCGCCGTGGCGGCGCTGCTCTGCATGGGCGCGACCGCGACCGATACCGGCGGTTCGATCCGCCAGCCCGCAGCCTTCACCGCGACCGTCGGCGTCAAGCCGACCTATGGCCGCTGTTCGCGCTGGGGCATCGTGGCGTTCGCGTCTTCGCTGGACCAGGCGGGGCCGATCGCGCGCACCACGCGCGATGCCGCGATCCTGATGCGCTCGATGGCAGGGCACGATCCCAAGGACACGACCTCCGTCGATATCGCGCGGTGCCGGACTACGAGGCCGCGATCGGAAAATCCGTCAAGGGCATGAAGATCGGCATCCCGAAGGAGTACCGCCTCGACGGCATGCCGGCGGAAATCGAAAAGCTCTGGAGCCGAAGGCGCGGCATGGCTGAAGGCGGCCGGCGCCGAACTCGTCGACGTGTCGCTGCCGCACACCAAATACGCGCTGCCGGCCTATTACATCGTGGCGCCGGCGGAAGCCTCGTCCAACCTCGCGCGCTATGACGGCGTGCGCTACGGCCTGCGCGTGCCGGGCCGTTCGATCGGCGAATTGTATGAGAACACCCGCGCCGAAGGCTTTGGCGACGAAGTGCGCCGCCGCGTCATGATCGGCACCTATGTGCTCTCCGCCGGCTATTACGACGCCTATTATCTGCGCGCGCAAAAAGTCCGCACCCTGATCAAGAAGGATTTTGAGGACTGTTTTGCAAAAGGCGTCAACGCGATCCTGACGCCGGCGACGCCGTCGGCGGCGTTCGGCGTCGGCGAAAAGGGCGGCGCCGATCCGGTCGAGATGTATCTCAACGACATTTTCACGGTGACGGTGAACATGGCGGGACTGCCGGGCATCGCCGTGCCGGCCGGCAAGGACGCGCAGGGCCTGCCGCTTGGCCTGCAACTGATCGGCCGTCCGTTCGACGAAGAGACGCTGTTCTCGCTCGGCGAAGTCTTGGAGCAGGCGGCCGGCCGCTTCACGCCGCCGCGCTGGTGGTGACATGGCGGATTTCCGCGCCAGCCTGACGGATGCAGCCCCGGCGCCGGGTCTGGAACCGCCGCTGGCTGCGTTGTGGTGGGCCGCCAAGGGCGAATGGGACCAGGCGCACAAGATCGTGCAGGACGAGAGCGACGCGAATTCGGCCTGGGTGCATGCCTATCTGCACCGGGTGGAAGGCGATCTCGGCAATGCCGGCTACTGGTACCGCCAGGCCGGCCAGCCGGTGGCGAAGGATTCTCTGGAAGCCGAATGGGAGCGGATCGTGTCCGCGCTGCTCGGGAGTGGAAAAGCATGAACGCGTCAGTCAAACCGGGAAAACTGATCAAGGGCCAGACCGGCGACTGGGAAGTCGTGATCGGGCTGGAGGTGCACGCCCAGGTCACCTCGAAGTCAAAGCTGTTCTCCGGCGCCTCGACCGAATTCGGCGGCGAGCCGAACAGCCATGTCTCGCTGGTCGATGCCGCGATGCCGGGCATGCTGCCTGTCATCAACGAGGAATGCGTCAGGCAGGCTGTCACGACCGGTCTAGGCCTCAATGCGCAGATCAATCTGCGCTCGGTGTTCGACCGCAAGAACTATTTCTATGCGGACTCGCCGCAGGGCTACCAGATCAGCCAGTACAAGTCGCCGATCGTGGGCGAGGGCGAGGTCGTGGTCGAACTGGACGGCGGCAAGACCGCCACGATCGGGATCGAGCGGCTGCATCTGGAGCAGGACGCCGGCAAGTTGCTGCACGACCAGTCGCCGACCATGTCCTATGTCGACCTCAACCGGTGCGGCGTGGCGCTGATGGAGATCGTCTCAAAACCGGACATCCGCGACGCCGAGCAGGCCAAGGCCTATGTAACGAAACTGCGCTCGATCCTGCGCTATCTCGGCACCTGCGACGGCGACATGGAGAAGGGCTCGCTTGCGCGCCGATGTGAACGTTTCCGTGCGCAAGCCGGGCGGGCCGCTCGGCACCCGCTGCGAAATCAAGAACATGAACTCGATCAACTTCATCGGCCAGGCGATCGAGTACGAGGCGCGGCGCCAGATCGAGATCATCGAGGATGGCGGCACGATCGACCAGGAGACGCGGCTGTTCGACCCCAACAAGGGCGAGACGCGCTCGATGCGCTCCAAGGAAGAAGCGCATGACTATCGCTATTTCCCGGATCCGGACCTGCTGCCGCTCGAGTTCACGCAAAGCTATGTCGACGAGCTCAAGTCGGAGCTGCCGGAATTGCCGGACCAGAAGAAGGCGCGCTTCATCGAGAGCCTCGGCCTGTCGCCTTACGATGCCGGCGTGCTGGTGGCCGAGCGCGAGAGCGCGGTGTTCTACGAAACCGTGCTGGCCGGTCTTGCCGACAAGGCGCGCGACGGCAAGCTCGCGGCCAACTGGGTGATCAACGAGCTGTTCGGGCGTCTCAACAAGGAAGGCCGCGATATCACGGGCTCGCCGGTGTCGGCGGCGCAGTTGGCTGCGATCGTCGACCTGATCGGCGAGGGCACGATCTCAGGCAAGATCGCAAAGGATCTGTTCGAGATCGTCTGGACCGAAGGCGGCGACCCGCGCGAGCTGGTCGAAGCGCGCGGCATGAAGCAGGTCACGGATTTGGGCGCGATCGAAAAGGTCGTCGACGACATCATCGCAGCCAATCCGGACAAGGTCGCGCAGGCGAAAGCCAAGCCGCAACTCGCCGGCTGGTTCGTCGGCCAGGTGATGAAGCAATCCGGCGGCAAGGCCAATCCGCAGGCGGTGAACGATCTGCTGAAGGCGAAGCTCGGCATCTGAATCTGTCCCGTAACGGGACGACTCTCGTCGTCGATGACGCCGTGAGAGATGCGTGCGAGCGCGCATCGATCGTTCATCGCGATCCCAAATTCACCATCGCGACTAAAAGCGTGCGTCCGAATCGGTGGTTGGCGATTCGCCCGGAAATCCGGTTTTGGCGAGCGTCGATGAGACGCGAGCGCCGTGACCGCGAAAATTTTTTTATTGCCAAAATTTGCGACTCAGAGTTCGTGCACACGGCTTTTTGACGTCATTGCTGAGTTGCGATGACGTCGATCGCGCACTGATCGTCAGTTGCGTGAATTCAAGAAAGTGCTGCGGCACAGGCGCTTCCTTCACTATTGACAAGCGCCGATGTCGGTCGTTGCGGCACTTTTTGCATCGACGCGCGCGCTTGTCGTTGTGCCGTCGAATGAAGTGCTTCGCGCGCGCTCACATTGCTGCGTCAACACTTCCTTAAGCGGGACGCTGTTTTTTTGAATGCGTTGGTGTATTCGGGATGTAGTGCATCTCGATTCCCGAGTGCACGCAGCGATTAAGCCATCTCACTTACATTAGGAGGGCAACATGGCCAAGAAAGCTAAGAAGGCAAAGAAGGCGAAGAGCGCAGTGAAGAAGACTGCGAAGAAGACCCGCAAGGTCGCCAAGAAGAAGAAGTAACTTCGCTTCTCCAAGAATTGCCGGCGGCTTGATGCCGGCACGTCACACGAGCCCCGGATGAAAACTCTGAAGGCTCTGGTCGACGAAAGAGGGTGTCGGCGAGACATCAGGTCAAACGGCTGGATCGTATTTCGAAAGAGCGTTCTTTCAAAAGAAGCCCGCTCCTTCAAAGACCGGTCCGGCAGAAGAAACAAGTTTTTCTTCGTTCGGTGCGGGTATCCTTAACTACCCGCAATTTCACCGGGCCCAAAGCCCGGCATGAAATCTGGTCCTGACGTGTTCGCCGACGCCCTCGTTCCCCGGAACGCCTCGTTCCCTGGAACGTCTTTTTCCCGGAACGCCCGCCTTTGCCGGAGCGCTCCGATAGCCCACGCATCAGGCGTGCGGCGCTGAAATCTTCCCCCCATTCATATTGATCGTTCGCAGGCGTCGGCTGTTTCGCTTCCGCCTGTTGCTCCAGGTGCGTCATCGCTCGCGAATTCGGGTTCCGGCTCGCCGTGAACTCCCGAATGGCCGCAGAAGCTGCGCGACGTCCAGATCACCTGCTGGAACCCGTCATTGCGCGGCGTGTTGCGGCCTGCCCGGTTGACGAACGATGATGACACCGACCTTGCGGCAATGGTTATCGTTCTGCGAAACCGCAGGGTAAACCGAACTTCACGATTGGCAACTTCTCCCTGTGCCGCAGGCATTTCTGCGATTTCGCGTTCGACGGCACGATGCGCGCGTATTACATCCCGTTCATCGCGAACCTTAAACTGCCCTTCAAATTTGATCGGTCATGATCATCCCAACAACAGACCGGAAAACGGCGTTGGAATAACAGGGAAGTTTACAGTGGACAGGGGCCGCGCTCGGGGAGGGCGGCAACGATAAAAAGGGGAGCTACGGATGTTTCAGGGGCAGATTGATCTCGACACGGCCATTGCGGTGGAGGCGACGGCGATCCCGGACGTGCTGTTCGAGCGCGGCCTTTACTGGGCGAGCGGCCGTTCCGGCGTGGTGAACCTCGTCGCGGCCCACAAATGGTTCAATCTCGCCGCCCTGAAGGGACGCGCGGATGCCATCTCCATGCGCCGCGAGGTCGCCGCGATGATGTCGGATGCCGAAATCGCCACCGCACAGCGCGAAGCGCGTGCCTGGATGACGGCGCATTGAGATTTCGGGCGGCCGGCGTCACGCCGGCGGCTCGCCTTTGGCAAGGCAGCATTTCTTGGCCTTCTTGCCGCTCCCGCAGGGGCATGGATCGTTACGTCCGACGTGACGCCAGGGATTCCTGACCGGCTCGTTCGGGTACGCGAAATCGGTCCACGGGGCTTCCTCGCCGTCCTCGTCGAAGACGTCTTCGGTGCCGCGCGTCCAATCCAGCGACACGAGCACGTCCTCGATGTAACCGAGGTTGTTTTGCGTGAACCGGTCGATGTCGTCGGGCGCGCATTCGGCCTCGGCAAGGTCGTCATCGAACTGAGGACGATCAATCCATTCCTCGGGTATGCGGTCTTCGCGAAAGGCATTGTCGACAAGCGGCACCAGGTCGCGCAGGCCCAGCAGGGTGATCGCTTGCAGCCAGCCCGCCCAGGCCTGATCGCCGTCTTCGGCCGGCCGCTGTTCATAGAACCGAACAAGAAATTCCCGAAACCGATCGCGCTCGATGCGGCGTTCCCATGCGAGAAAAGTCGCCGCGCCGAACAACGCTTCACGGATGAACCCGTCGATCGAGCTATCGATGATCAAGGCGAATAGCGCATCGCTATCGTCATCGAACACGCCAGTGACAATTTTGGCCAAGCTTTCAGTGACGGTATCGCCGAGCAGGGCGTCGACCTCATCGAAGGGGCGGCGCAGCAGACGCAGGAGCGGCTGGCACGCTTCCCGGTCACGCGCGCCGCCCAGGATGTGAAGGCCGCGGAACAGCAGCAGGCCTTCATCGTCCGACAATTCCTTGCCATCCGCGGCCCGCAGCAGAACGGCGCGCAATTTCGGCGCGGCTTCCTCAATTCTCAGTGTGCACATTCCGACGGCGAAGTCCGGCAGCTTTGGCTCCGTCGCGACGGCATGAAGGTAGTCTTCGATCGGACCGAGATCAGGCGTGTTCTCGCCGTCGCCAAGGATCGCTTCGGGTTCTTCCTTTTTCATGCCGGGCTCCGCGGCGTGTTGCAAGGCCGATGCCGACCGGATGTCTTCCAACCGCAGGAGACGATCCAGCATCGCCGCAAATGGCGCAATGGCTATGGCAAAGAAGGAAGGAGAGGCGCCACCCGAAGGTTCAATCCCTCGCTCGAACTATCTCGCGATCGAGCAAACCCTGGGCTTTTCGTCCAGGACCACCCCGCTCACATTGCTGAACTCAAGCGAACTCCCGTTCTCGACAGCGATTGCTGGTTTGGATCCAGGACGCTGCCGCCGCGAATTCCATGGAGACGCCCTCCAGGAACCGCTGCGCGGGTGGGTCTAAATGTCGGGGTAAAAATCGACGCGCATGATCCGGAAAAGTGGACACCGGTTTTCCCTCGCGACATCAGCGGAACGCGTTTGCGCGGAGCTCATGCTCTGATCGACGAGCATGATTTAACTCAGTTGAAGCGTGCTCGGGAGGCAAAAATCCCGGGAATTTTCGTCAATCTGGCGGAGCCGGAGGGATTCGAACCCTCGATAGGGCTTTACAACCCTATAACGGTTTAGCAAACCGCCGCCTTCAGCCACTCGGCCACAGCTCCATCAACGCGGATATGCCTGACGCGAGGGCCTGCCGCAAGCGGCAATTCAGATTACGCCGAGGCCATTTGGAGGCTCCGGCGCTTCGCGCGCATTGCTCACGAACGGCCGATATCCGGTATCGCGCGTTTGGGCGCATGTTTCCGGGCTCTGTGGTCCTTGGTGACACGCAGATGGCTCGGCAATCGGCACGGCGTGCGCGACGCGAGACCTGACCCTTGCCGGGAGTTTCGCTGTCTGTTCGCCTCACGCGCCGCGTCGAAATCGCGTGAAATTGATTTGATGTCGCCGGCGGGCGATTCGATCCACGCAAACCCCGATTCCGGATCGCGGCGCGCAAGCGCCGGCTTTCGCCGCACGCCATAAGGGGCCGATCCCGAGAATATTGGGCTTCCCATCATCTTTCGCCGGTTTTTTGTCCTGATTGGACGTTCGTCGGCCGTGAACGCCCGTCGCGGCCTGCGCTCGCACGCGATGAGCCTCGTCCATTAGACTTCTATAATAGGGCGTAATCGCCCGCTGCGGATTCTGCGTGACCTCGCCTTCGATTCGATGCGAGCGAGCGCCGTCGGCGGGGCACGAGCCACTTGCTGCGATGCCCACACCGTGATCGGGCGGCAGTTGGGGCTATTCGAAAATACTAAATAGAAACAATGCCTTATGGCGAAAGTGTCGATCACAAACGCGTGTTATTTGTGCAACACCCTTTGGAAAAGGGGCGGAGTAGGACCGCTCGAAGCGGTTCCTTTGTTGCGTGTGCAGAAGTCCTCGGTAATTGTGATCAGGCGACGGAGGGGGGCATCCCGAGGTCGTCCCGTTTTTAGGTGGTTCGCTTAAGTCCCTCGCGTTCATGCGGGAGTGTCCGAAGGCGCGAAGCGACTAAGCGGGTTTCAGGGGACAAGGGAACCAACCTTAGGGTGTTTACACCCAGCGGATCCGGAACCTTCCCTACAGAGCAACTTGGAGGTTTAACATGAAGATGGTTAAGAGCCTTATTCTCGGCTCAGCGGCGGGTCTGATCGCCATGAGCGGAGCTCAGGCGGCCGATCTTCCCGTCAAGGCCAAAGCGGTCGAGTACGTGAGGATCTGCTCCCTGTACGGCGCGGGTTTCTTCTATATCCCGGGCACCGACACCTGCATCAAGCTGGGTGGTTATCTGCGCGTCGACACCACGTTCAACGGCACCACCTACGGTGCACCGGCCTGGCCGGCGATCTGGGTCAGGGCAATCGCTATCGCGATTACTTCGTCTCCCGCTCCCGTATGGCGCTGACGGTCGATACCCGCACCGCCACCGAATACGGCGTTGTCCGCACCTTCGGTCAGCGCGACTTCCAGTTCGACAATTCGACCAACGCCGAGCGGCAGAATCCGGCGCTCGATGCCGGCCTTCAACTCGAGCGCTCAACGGCGCTGGCGGCGGCTACGTCGCGGTTGAAATGGTGTTCATCCAGTTCGCTGGTTTCACCTTCGGTAAGTCGGCTTCGGCCTATGCGACGCCTTGGAATGGTTATCCGGGCAACAACAACTCGTTCTTGATGGGCGGCATGACACCGTTACCGGCGTCAACAACATCCAGTACACCGCGCAGTTCGGCAACGGCGTGTCGGGCACCATCGGTCTCGACGATCCGCTCGTGTTCAACCGCACCTCCGTGCTTCAACCTGCCGCGACTCGGCTGCCGGCGTCGTCGCTCGCGGCTACGGCACCGGCTCGAACGCCTATGCGGGCGTGCATGCTCCCGACATCGTCGGCAACATCCGCGTCGACCAGGCTTGGGGTCTGTTCCAGATTTCGGCGCGCTGCATGAAGTTAACGCTTCCTACAACATCTCGGCGCCGGCGGTGCAGCCGAACGGCCTGTCGGAAATCTCCGGCCACCCCGAGACCAAGTGGGGCGGTTCGGTGATGGCTGCGTTGCAGATCAAGAACATCCCGACCGGTGCCGGCGACGACATCAAGATCGATCGTCAGCTGGGCCAAGGGTGACACCAAGAACGTGATCGCCACCAGCGGTGGCTTCGCCGGCCTTCGCGATGTTCGGCGGCAGCGGCGTCGGTGGCGCTTACCAGAGCATCGGCTTCGGCGCGACGACTGACGGCGTCTACCTTCCGGTCCTCGGCGGTGCACGGCACGCTCCAGCTGACGAAGGCTTGGGGTTTCCGTGGTGCGTTCAACCACAACTGGGATCCATACTGGTCGACCAGCCTCTGCGGCGGCTACGCTGCGGTGCGCTATGATGGCAACGCTCTCGACACACCTCGGCCAAGGGCGCCAGTGCGTGCGCCAGCTACACCGCTGGCAAGGCCGTGTCTGCAGACTATAGCTGCAACCCGGACTTCAACTCTCGCAGGTTGGTCTTGTCACCCGCTGGACTCCCGTCAAGAACCTGACGTTCTCGGCCGAAGTCGCGTGCGTTCCACCTCGACCAGAAGTTCACGGGCGCTGCCGTTCTGGCAGCTCGCGGCTCCCAAGCCGACCGCCGTCTACGAGTACAAGGACCAGAACACTGTATCACTGAACGTTCGCGCTCAGCGTAACTTCTGATCCCGAAAGACTTGAAACACTCGGAGAACCCCCGGCAGGCAACTGCCGGGGGTTTTTCTTTGGTGCGTGCTGAGTGCATTTCCGGCACGCGTGGTCTTGCATGCGCGCCGTCGGCGCGACGGCCACAACTCAGGAATGCTGAGTGCCGGCGAGACGGGATAGCTGTCGGGGCTGCCGAAGCGGCCGCGACCACGTCGCAGTGCGCCGTTCCGCTATTGGATGCTGGCGCCGCGATGCAGGTCGGCTTCGATCTGGAGCCTGGTCCCGCCGCCGAACCGCGCGCGATAGACCTGCAGGTTCTCCATGATCCGCTGCACGTAGTTGCGCGTCTCGGAGAACGGGATCTGCTCGACCCAATCGACCGCGTCGACCTTGGGATCGCGCGGATCGCCGTAACGCTCGATCCATTTCTTGACGCTGCCGCGGCCGGCATTGTAGCCGGCAAAGGTCAGGATGTAGGAGCCGCGATAGTCCTCGAGCAGGCCGCCGAGCTCGGCGGCGCCAAGCATGGCGTTGTAGACCGAGTCGGTCTTCATCCGGTTGAGGTCGAAGCTGACGCCGGCCCGTTTACAGACATAGCGTCCGGCGTCCGGCGTCACCTGCATCAGCCCATAGGCCTGCGCCGGCGAGACCACGGCCGGGTTGAAGGCGCTTTCCTGCCGCGCGATCGAATAGACGATGCTGGGCTCGACCTCGGGTCCGATCTGCTTGAACGACGGGATGCCGGTGACGGGATAGGCGTAATGGTCGAACGGCAGGCCGCGGTTGAGCGCGGCCTTGCCGAGCAGCAGCATGCCGCGGGCGTCGCTATGGCGCGAGGTGAGTTCGCCGAGGCCGGCCAGCGCATCGGGATCGCCATTCTCGCCCATGTCGCCGAAAATCGGGATCGCAAGCTCGCGCTCGTCGAGCTCATAGAGCAATTGCACGGCGCGGACGATCTCCAGCCGCTCCGATCCGCGCCCGACGCGGGGACGCCGTTCAGTTCGAGCTGCGGCAGGCCGAGCTTGGCGCGCGCCAGCTGACCGTAATAGCTGGTCGATTGCTCGGCGGCCCGGCCATAGGCGGCGCGCGCTTCCTGCGTGCGGCCCGCGGCTTCCGCCGCGCGGCCCTGCCAATAGCCGGCGCGCGCCAGTGCGGTCGGGTTCGACGCTGCCGACACCGATGCGCGCGAAGTGCTGGGCGGCGACCGCCGGATCTTTCAGGAACCGCAGCGCAATCCAGCCCGCGGTGAATTCCTGCTCGGTCTTGTAGATGTCGCGCGAGGGAAGTGCGGCGTCCCGCGCAATCAGATAGGCGGTGCGGTGTTCGCCGACGTCCAGCATCTTGCGCGCCAGCAGGCGCCGCTCGATCCACCATTCGTTGAGATTGTGCAGGCGGTTCGGATCTTTCGGCACCGCCAGCATGAGCTGTGCGGCCTCGTTGAACTTCTCTTCGCGGCGCAGCCACTGGATCCTGGCGAACATGTAGCCGGGGTCGCTGTGCAGCTCCCGCGGCACCGCCTCGAGCAGCGTCTTGAGGTTGGAGGATTTCTTGTTGGCCGCAATGCGCGCCTTGGCCAGCGCGACATGGCCTGAACCGAGCCGCTTGGCGGCGCGCATGCCGCCGGCTTCCTGCTCGGTGCCGTAAAGCAGCGAGTCCATCCGCGCCTTGTGGTCGCCCGCCGTCAGCAACGCGCCGAACATATCGAGCGCGTTGCTCTCGGTGTCTTCCGACATGCCATCATGGCGCCAGGCCTCGCGCACCAGCCGTTCGGCATTGGTGCGATCGCCGCGCGCGAGCATGGCCTTCGCCAGCGCGAACTTGCCCTTGGCCGAAATCGGCGATTCGTTTGCGAACCACGACCACACCGTGGCGTCGTCGCGGCGGTCGTCCCACAGGGCGGCTTCGATGCGCCGGCGCAGGAAGGTCTGCGACGGCCAGCTCGGATTGGCCGAGACAAAGGCGCGATAGCGCTCGACGGAGGCGCCATTGTTGTCGCTGCGCAGGATCAGCCATTCCGCCAGCTTGCGGGCGACCGGATCCGATATCGCGGCCTGGGCCTGGGTGGCGTCCCCAGGCTTCTGCTTGCGCACCAGCTCGATGACGTTTTCCAGCGCGTCCTTGTCGGCCTGCGACGTCGAGGACGTCGCGGCCACCGCTGCCGGCGCCACTTGCTTGCGCGGGGACGGCAAGGCGGCGTGCTGGCGCGTTGCGGGCGCGAGAACTGGCGACGCAGGGGCGGGTGCGGCCGACGCCGCCGGGGCCGCCGCCGCGGGGTATGGGCAGCGGCGGGCGCGCTGGTCTGTGCGGTGGACTTTGGAACGACGTTGCGGGCGATCGGCCGCGGCTTCGGCAGGGGAACTTTTGGCTTGGCCCAGGCATCCAGGGGGAACGCAGCCAGTCCGACGGCCAGCGCCAGGCTCGTGGCCAGTGCGGTCGATCGCAAGGCGGCGGCGCGGGCGGAAGGGATCACGGCGTTCCTCTGCGGCGGCGAATCATTCAATCGCTCCAGCCTTAGATCTATTTGATTGAATATGTGGACAAAATGCTAAAACGTCGCGGCCGGACCTGTTTGCGCCATCACCGCGGCAAAATCGCGGCTATCGCCTTGTCGTCGAGGAGGGCGGCTCGGCCAAGCCCAAGAAAGGGCGTCGAAACAAAGCGCTAGCGCCATACCGTACAGCCCTTTCGCATGATCGCCAGACCCGATATGAAGTGAAATCCAGTTTCGGTTGTGCCGTTTCTTAAGCGTTGGAGGAAGTCCATGGCAGCCAAGACAAAATTCCGGGGATCGTTCACCGCCTTGGTCACGCCATTCAAGAACGGCTCGCTCGACGAGGCGGCCTTCCGCGGCCTGGTGGGCTGGCAGATCGCCGAGGGCACCCACGGCCTGGTGCCCGTCGGCACGACCGGCGAAAGCCCGACGCTGAGCCATGACGAGCACAAGCGCGTCGTCGAATGGTGCATCGAGGAGGCCAAGGGCAAGCGTGCCTGTGATCGCCGGCGCGGGCTCCAACTCGACCAAGGAAGCGGTCGAACTCGCCGAGCACGCGGAGAAGGCGGGCGCCGAATGCCGTGCTGGTGGTGACGCCCTATTACAACAAGCCGACCCAGGAAGGCATGTACCAGCACTTCAAGGCGATCAACGATGCGATCGGGATTCCGATCATCATCTACAACATCCCGCGGCCGTTCGGTGATCGACATGTCGGTCGAGACCATGACGCGGCTGTTCGAACTGAAGAACATCGCCGGCGTCAAGGATGCGACCGCCAGCATGGTGCGGGTGTCGCAGCAGCGCGCGGCGATGGGCGAGGACTTCAACCAGTTGTCGGGCGAGGACGCCACCATCCTCGGCTACATGGCGCATGGCGGCCATGGCTGCATTTCGGTCGACGTCAAACATCGCGCCGCGGCTGTGTTCGGAATTCCAGACGGCATGGCAGAAGGGCGATCACGCCACCGCGCTCAAGCTGCATGACAAGCTGATGCCGCTGCACAACAACCTCTTCATCGAGAGCAATCCGGCGCCGGTGCAAATACGCGCTCTCGCTGCTCGGCAAGATCGACGAGAAGCTGCGGCTGCCGATGGTGCCGGTGTCCGAGCCGACCGCGGGTCGCCGTGCGCAGCGCCATGGTGCATGCCGGCCTGATCAACTAAGGCCGGCGACTCGACTTCGCCTGAACGAACGAAGAGGGGAAGCCAGGATGCTGAAGGAATTCCGCGAATTCGCGATGAAGGGTAACGTCGTCGACCTCGCCGTCGGCGTCATCATCGGTGCGGCCTTCGGCGGCATCGTGACCTCGCTGGTCGGCGACATCATCATGCCGATCATCGGCGCGATCACCGGCGGCCTCGATTTCTCCAATTATTTCACGGGCTTGTCGAAGTCGGTGACGGCGAGCAACCTGGCCGACGCCAAAAAGCAGGGCGCCGTACTGGCTTGGGGCAGTTTCCTGACGCTGACACTGAACTTCCTCATCATCGCTTTCGTGCTGTTCATGGTCATTCGCGCCATGAACCAGCTGAAGCGCAAGGACGAGGCGGCACCCGCGGCGCCGCCGAAGCCGACGCCCGAGGTGGAACTGCTGACCGAGATCCGCGATCTCCTCAAGAAGGGCTAACGTGGCCGAGAAGAACGAGCGCCCGATCAAGGTTGTCGCCGAAAACCGCAAGGCCCGGTTCAACTACGCGATCGAGGATACGGTCGAGGCCGGCATTGCGCTGACCGGCACCGAAGTGAAGTCGATCCGCAACGGCAAGACGACGATTGCGGAGTCCTATGCGGATACCAAGGACGGCGAGATCTGGCTGATCAACGCCAATATTCCGGAATATCTGCAGGCCAACCGCTTCAACCATGAGCCGAAACGGCCACGCAAGCTGCTGCTGCACCGAAAGCAGATCAACAAGCTGATGGGCGCGGTCGATCGCGAAGGCATGACGCTGATTCCGCTAAAGCTCTATTTCAACGAACGCGGCCGCGCCAAGCTGCTGCTGGCGATCGCGAAGGGCAAGAAGCTGCACGACAAGCGCGAGACCGAAAAGAAACGCGATTGGGGCCGGGAAAAAGGCCGCCTGATGCGGGCGCGGGGATGAGCTATCGTAGGATGGGTAGAGCGCAGCGAAACCCATCGTGGCAATCGGTGCTTTTGGTTGATGGGTATCGCTTCGCTCCACCCATCCTACGGCACGGAGTGTAATGGGGCATGCGATGAACCAGAAGAACCTGCTCGAAGTCGACTGGAGCAAGATCCCGGCGCCGGACGGACGACGGCGCGGCGGCGCATCTGGCCGGCATGATGATCCCGCCGGTCACGCTGCTCGCCACCGACGACAGTTCGGTGACGCTGTCCGCGCTTGCCGGCCGCACCGTCGTATTCGCCTATCCCCGCACCGGCGAGCCCGGCAAGATCAGCCTCGTCGACGACTGGGACATGATTCCCGGCGCACGCGGCTGCACGCCGCAAACCTGCTCGTTCCGCGACCTGTTTGCGGAGCTGAAGGCCGCCGGCGCGAACCACGTGTTCGGCCTCTCGACGCAGGACAACGTCTACCAGACCGAGATGGCGTCACGGCTGCATCTGCCGTTCCCGGTGCTGTCGGACGAAAAGCTTTTGCTGACCCGCGCCCTGAAGCTGCCGACCATGCAGGTGGCCGGACTGACGCTGATCAAGCGGCTGGCGCTGATCGTCGATGGCGGCCGTATCACGCACGTCTTCTATCCGGTGTTTCCGCCGGACCGAAACGCCGCCGACGTGCTGGCGTGGCTGAGGGAAAATCCGGCTTGAATGTGCTTGTAGTCTTGTAGGGTGGGCAAAGCGCAGCGTGCCCACCACCTCTCCGAAATCGTTGGCGTCAATGGTGGGCACGCTGCGCTTTGCCCACCCTACGAATCTACAAATCCAGATCCTTCCGCACCTTCGCAAACACGTTGCGAAACATCTCCGGCGTCAGCACCCGCGTATTCGTGTTGTAGCGCGAGCAGTGATAGCTGTCGTAAAGCTTGACGGCGCCCGCGCCATGCACGGCGCCGTGCCCAAAGGGGGCGGCGGCATTGCGCAGGCCGAGCGCCTTCAATGTCGAGTCATGGGCGATCCGCCCGAGCGCCACGATCGCGCGAAGCTTCGGCATGGTCGCAATCGTCGTCACCAGGAATTGCCGGCAGGTGTTGATCTCGACAGGCAACGGCTTGTTCTGCGGCGGCACGCAGCGCACCGCGTTGCTGATCCGGCAATCGACCAGCTTCAGCCCGTCGTCGGGACGTGCCTGATAGACGCCTTTGGCAAAGCCGTATTCGAGCAGGGTCGCATACAGCAAGTCGCCGGCGTAGTCGCCGGTGAACGGGCGTCCGGTGCGGTTGGCGCCCTGCATGCCCGGCGCGAGCCCGACAATCAACAGCTGCGCGTTGGCATCGCCGAACGAAGCGACCGGCGCATTGTGCCAATCCGGCTCTTTCGCGCGCGCCTGCGCGCGAAATTCGGCGAGCCTCGGGCAGAGCGGGCAATCGCGACCGGGTTCGAAAGAAGCAGGGGCGGGGAGGCTAGCCATGTGTCCAAAGCGTTTTCGAGCGAAAGCCAGCCACGGACCTGGATCCGGGATCGATACCGGGTCGCGTCAAGAAAGCGCGCCAAAACAAAAAGCCCCGGTTCTGTTTCAATCAGAACCGAGGCTCTAGCAGCGTACTGGCTCATTCTCAATCGTCGAATTCGTCGTCGCCGGCGGTCCGCGGCGCCATGGTGGTCGCGCGCTGCAGGAATTGCGGAGCGTGATGACGCGGTTCACGCGGGGCAGGACGCTCGGAAGGATCGCGGCCGAGTTTGGATTGCAGCTCGACGAGGTCGGTGAAGACGTCGGCCTGGCGGCGCAGTTCGTCGGCGATCATCGGCGGCTGGCTCGAAATGGTCGAAACGACCGTGACGCGAACGCCGCGGCGCTGCACCGCTTCGACCAGCGAGCGGAAATCGCCGTCGCCCGAGAACAGCACGATCTGGTCGACATGCTCGGCGAGTTCCATGGCATCGACGGCGAGTTCGATGTCCATGTTGCCCTTCACCTTGCGTCGGCCGGAAGCGTCGATGAATTCCTTGGTCGCCTTGGTGACGACGGTGTAGCCGTTGTAGTCGAGCCAATCGATCAGCGGACGGATCGAGGAGTATTCCTGATCCTCGATGATCGCCGTGTAGTAGAACGCACGCAACAGCGTCCCTCGGCTCTGAAATTCCTTGAGAAGGCGCTTGTAATCGATGTCGAAGCCGAGCGTCTTGGCCGTTGCGTAGAGGTTGGCGCCGTCGATGAATAGCGCAATCTTGTTGGAAGCGGGTGACATCAAATGGTTCTCACGTTGTTGTTAGCTTTTCTAGCGCAGCGGCCATCGACCGCGCGCACTTTCCAGTTCTGTTGCCTAAAGTTCGGTGAATCGTGCCCCACGACAGTCACCACTGCAATTATGGTGAGGCGAGGGCGAAAAACCTATACTTTTGACAGTGCAATGAAGAGATTTACTTGTCCTGTACGGCAACCCTGCCGCGTCTGGACGCTCCGGCCCATTCTGGCCCCGAAGCCGGGGTTAGCAGAGCCCATTAGGAAGGCAAATCACAAATTTAGTCTTGCGAAATGGCCTCCGCCGCTATAACTACCCCCCAATACCGACATATTTGGCCCCAAATAACGGAGCGACAGTCTATGGCGCGCGTCACCGTGGAAGATTGCATTGACAAGGTCGACAACCGGTTCGACCTGGTGTTGCTGGCTGCACATCGCGCCCGTATGATCTCGTCCGGTTCACAACTCACGGTTGATCGGGATAACGACAAGAACCCGGTCGTTTCGCTGCGGGAAATTGCCGATTCCACTATTTCCCCGGAAGACCTGCGCGAGGAACTGGTTCATTCCCTGCAGAAATTCGTCGAGGTCGACGAGCCAGAGCCCGATACCGTGCCTTTGATCGGCTCGGCCGGCGCCAGCGTCGATGCCGACGACACCGAGGTCGCGGTCGAGCGCATGACCGAGGAAGAGCTCCTGAAGGGCCTGGAAGGCCTGGCGCCGCCGGAAGAGCAGCCCGAAGAGGACGAATAATCCGGGTCATCCGGACCGTTCCGAACTCCCCGATCTGTCAAAGGCCCGGACATCTGTCCGGGCCTTTGCTTTTGTTGACATTTTTGCGGTTACAATGCGTCCTTGGCCGGCGCGGCCGAAACCGGCTGACTCGCCTGGCCGGCGGGTCACCGGGGTGGGCGTTGGATGGCCGCCGGCCAAGCGAAATTGAACCGTTTCGCGGCCCGAGCGGCGTGCATCGCCGTTCGAAAGCGCATTAGATACGTAAACGGCGGGACCCGTCCGGGTCTGGTGGAAGAAGGCAGTGATGTGATGGCGTATTGGCGCCGCAGCTCCCGGCAAATGCAGGCCGCGACCGACCAGGTCGCGGTCGCGCCGACGTCGCCTGTGGCGGAAAAGCCCAAATCGCCGCGCTCGCGCATGATGCGGCAATACGATCTGGTCGAGCGCGTCCGCTCGTATAATCCCGATACCAACGAAGACCTGCTCAACCGCGCCTATGTCTACGCCATGAAGGCGCACGGCACGCAGACGCGCGCCTCCGGCGATCCCTATTTCTCGCATCCGCTCGAAGTCGCGGCGATCCTGACCAACCTCAAGCTCGACGACGCCACCATCGTAGCTGCCCTGCTGCACGACACCATCGAGGATACCGAGGCGACGCGCGCCGAGATCGACAATATGTTCGGCCACGAGATCGGCGCGCTGGTCGAGGGGCTCACCAAGCTGAAACGGCTGGAGCTGGTCTCGCGCGAGGCCAAGCAGGCCGAGAACCTGCGCAAGCTGTTGCTCGCGATCGCCGACGACGTCCGCGTGCTGCTGATCAAGCTCGCCGACCGCCTGCACAACATGCGCACGCTGGAATTCGTGCCGCACGCCTCGCGCCGCCGCATCGCCGAGGAGACGCTGGACATCTATGCGCCGCTCGCCGGCCGCATGGGCATGCAGGAGATGCGCGAGGAGCTCGAGGACCTCTCGTTCCATACGCTCGATCCGGAAGCCTATGCGGTGGTGATGCAGCGGCTGGATGCGCTCGCCGAGCGCAACCGCAATCTGATCGGCGAGATCGAAAGCCAGCTCTCCAAGAAGCTGCAGAAGAACGGCATTGCCGCGCGGGTCTATGGCCGCCGCAAGCAGCCGTTTTCGATCTGGACCAAGATGGAGCGCAAATCGGTCGGCTTCGAGCAGCTGTCCGACATCTTCGGCTTCCGCGTCGTGATGCCGGATGTCGAAGCCTGCTACCGCGCGCTCGGCGTCGTGCACACCACCTGGCCGGTGGTGCCCGGCCGGTTCAAGGACTACATCTCGACGCCGAAGCAGAACGACTACCGTTCGATCCACACCACCGTGATCGGTCCCGGCAACCAGCGCGTCGAACTGCAGATCCGCACCGAGGAAATGAACCAGATCGCGGAATTCGGCATCGCCGCCCACGCGTTCTACAAGGAAGGCATGGGCTCGCCGACCGAGCGGCTCAAGCACGAATCCAACGCCTTTGCCTGGCTGCGCCACACCGTCGGCATCCTGTCCGAAAGCGCCAATCCGGAAGAGTTTCTGGAGCACACCAAGCTCGAGCTGTTCCACGACCAGGTGTTCTGCTTCACGCCGAAGGGCAAGCTGATCGCGCTGCCGCGTCAGGCCAATGTGATCGACTTCGCCTATGCCGTGCATACCGATGTCGGCAACTCGGCGGTCGGCTGCAAGATCAACGGCAAGTTCGCGCCGCTGTCGTCGGAACTGCAGAACGGCGACGAGGTCGAGGTTTTGACCTCGGTCGCGCAGTCGGCGCCGCCCTCGGCCTGGGAATCGCTTGCGGTCACCGGCAAGGCCCGCGCCGCGATCCGGCGCGCGACCCGCACCGCGGTGCGCGATCAATATGCCGGCCTCGGCCGCCGCATCATCGATCGCCTGTTTGCCCGCGCCAAGATCGAATACGCCGACGACAAGCTGAAGGGCGCGCTTCCGCGGCTGGCGCGCGCCTCGATCGAGGACGTGATGGCTTCCGTCGGGCGCGGCGAACTGAAGGCCTCCGACGTCGCCCGCGCCATGTATCCGGACTACAAGGAAGAGCGGATGGTGCGCTACGGGGCCAAGAAGAGCCTCGCGGTCAAACTGAAGCTGAAATCGGAGCCGCCGCATCCGGCGCGCAGCGCCTCCGTCATCCCGGTGCGCGGCATCAATTCCGATCTGCCGGTCAAGTTCGCGCCGAACGGCGGCGCGGTGCCGGGCGACCGCATCGTCGGCATCGTCACGCCGGGCGAGGGGATCACGATCTATCCGATCCAGTCGCCGGCGCTGAAGGATTTTGAGGAAGAGCCGGAGCGCTGGCTCGACGTGCGCTGGGATATCGACGAGACCATGCCGCAGCGTTTCCCGGCGCGGATCCTGGTCCACAACGTCAACGAGCCCGGCAGCCTCGCCCAGGTCGCCACCGTGATCGCCGAGCATGACGGCAATATCGACAATATCAGCATGTCGCGCCGCTCGCCCGATTTCACCGAGCTGACGATCGATCTCGAGGTCTATGACCTCAAGCATCTCAGTGCAATTATCGCCCAATTGCGCGCCAAGGCCGTCGTCGCCAAGGTTGAGCGCGTCAATGGATAGGCGGTATCTTCATGTCGGGCTTGACCCGGCAATCCATCCTTCTCAATTAGATGGATGCGCGGGTCACGCCCGCGCGTGGCACATTGTGCCAACGATGTCCCGTCAGATTGCCTGAGAGATCCGCAATGCCCGTTCCTCCGCTGCGCCTCGGCGTCAATGTCGATCACGTCGCCACCTTGCGCAATGCGCGGGGCGGCGAGCGGCCGGATCCGGTGCGCGCCGCGCTGGCTCGCGATCGAGGCCGGCGCCGACGGCATCACCGCGCATCTGCGCGAGGACCGCCGCCACATCCGCGACAGCGACATGGCCCGGCTGAAGGCCGAGATATCGAAGCCGCTGAATTTCGAGATGGCGGCGACCGAGGACATGCTGCGGATCTCGCTCGCCACAAAACCCCACGCCGTGTGCCTGGTGCCGGAGCGCCGCGAAGAGCTCACCACCGAGGGCGGGCTGGACGTGGTCGGCCAGCACAATGCGCTGGCGCCCTTCATCGCGCGGCTCAACGATGCCGGCATCCGGGTGTCGCTGTTCATCTCGGCCGATCCCGCACAGATCGAGATGGCGGCAAGGTTGCGCGCGCCGGTGATCGAGATCCATACCGGCGGCTGGTGCGACGCCGTGGTCGACGGCCACACCGCAAAGGCCGAGGCGGAATGGCAGCGAATCGTCGGAGGGCGCCGCACTGGCGCGCGCGGCGGGGCTGGAGGTTCATGCCGGCCACGGCCTCGACTACCAGACCGCCGAGACGATTTCCGCGCTGCCCGAGATCGCCGAACTCAACATCGGCTATTTCATGATGGGCGAGGCGCTGTTCGTAGGCCTTGGCGAGACCGTGCGGCAGATGCGCGCCGCGATGGACCGCGGCCGCCAGAAGATCGCGGGCCGGTCATGATCATCGGCATCGGCTCCGACCTGATCGACATCACCCGGGTCGCCAAGGTGATCGAGCGCCATGGCGACCGCTTCCTCGACCGCATCTTCACCGACGCCGAGCGCGCCAGGGCGGCGCGCCGCGCCAACAGCGAAAAGATGGTGGTCGCGACCTACGCCAAGCGATTCGCCGCCAAGGAGGCCTGCTCCAAGGCGCTCGGCACCGGGATCCGGCGCGGCGTCTGGTGGCGGGACATGGGGGTGGTGAACCTGCCGGGCGGCCGTCCGACCATGAAACTCACCGGCGGCGCGCTGGCCCGGCTGGAGGCGCTGACGCCGGAGGGGTTCGAGGCGCGGATCGATCTGTCGATCACCGACGACTGGCCGCTGGCGCAGGCCTTCGTCATAATTTCGGCGGTCGTTCCCGGCAAACCTTGAGCCGCGCAGGCGTTTGCGCCGGGGAAGCGGGACAAAACTAAAAATCATTGATTTATCAATGGATTGGCAAGTTTTTACGAGGCGCTTGATTGCGCGCCCACGAACAACCGTCTAAAACGCCGCGAGCGACGTGTTCGAGCCAGGGCCGATTCAGGTTAGCGCCGGAATTGGCCTTCAACATCAGTATTGAGACCATTTTCCTGACGCGAACGGACAGGCGATTCGCGTGCGGAAAACGTTCTGCCACCGTGCGGGCAAAGGCCTGCGGGAATTGGGAAAGCGATGAGCGTGACCTCCGGCACAAAATCTGAAAGCGGCTTGGGTGAAACCATCCGCGTCGTCATCCACGCTCTCCTGATCGCGCTCGTGATCCGCACCTTCCTGTTCCAGCCGTTCAACATCCCCTCGGGATCGATGAAGGCGACGCTGCTGGTCGGCGATTACCTGTTCGTCTCGAAATATTCCTACGGCTACAGCCACTATTCGATTCCGTTGTCGCCGCCGCTGTTCTCGGGCCGCATCTTCGGCTCGGAGCCGAACCGCGGCGACATCGTGGTGTTCCGCCTGCCGAAGGACAACTCCACCGATTACATCAAGCGCGTGATCGGCCTGCCGGGCGACCGCATCCAGATGCGGGAAGGCCTGCTCTACATCAACGACAAGCCGGTCAAGCGCGAGCGGCTTTCCGATTTCATCGGCGAGGACCCTTGCGGCTCCGACGCCACCGCGCGCGTCAAGCGCTGGAAGGAAACGCTGCCGAACGGCGTCAGCTATGAATCGCTCGATTGCGTCGACAACGGCTTCTACGACAACACCAACGTCTACACCGTGCCGGCCGGCCACTTCTTCATGATGGGCGACAACCGCGACAACTCGACCGACAGCCGCGTGCTGTCGGCGGTGGGCTATGTGCCGTTCGAGAACATCGTCGGCCGGGCGCAGATGATCTTCTTCTCCATTGCCGAAGGCGAACATGCCTGGATGTTCTGGCGCTGGCCGACCGCCGTGCGCTGGAATCGCCTATTCACAATCGTGCGATGAACGACGAAACAGCGACCATTCCTGACGCATCGACCTCGGGCGAGCCGGGCCAGCAGGCCGAAGCCGCCGGCGAGGCTGCGCCGAAAAAGAAGCGCGGCAAGGCCGGGGCCAAGGCGGCCGCTGCCGCGATCGAGGGGCGCATCGGCTACAAATTTTCCGATCCGCGCGCTGCTGACGACCGCCTTCACCCATGTCTCGGCGCTGAAGCCCGCGACGCGCCATCGCGCGCGACAGCTATCAGCGCCTCGAATTTCTCGGCGATCACGTGCTCGGGCTTGATCATCTCCGACATGCTGTATCGCGCCTATCCGCGGGCCGACGAGGGCGAACTGTCGAAACGCCTCGCCGATCTCGTGCGCAAGGAAAGCTGCGCCGACGTCGCAAAATCGCTCGGGCTGCTCGACGACATCAAGCTCGGCGCGGTCGGCGCGGGGGCGGGCGCGCGCCTGCGCAAATCCGTGCTCGGCGACATCTGCGAGGCCGTGATCGGGGCGATCTATCTCGACGGCGGCTATGCGGCGGCGTCGCAATTCGTCGAGCGCAACTGGCTGGAGCGGATGCGCAAGCCGCGCCGGCCGCTGCGCGATCCCAAGACGGTGCTGCAGGAATGGGCCCAGAGCAAGGGCTTGCCGACGCCGGTCTATCGCGAGATCGAGCGCACCGGGCCGCATCACGATCCGCAGTTCCGCGTCGCCGTCGACTTGCCGGGGCTGGTGCCCGCCGAAGGTGTCGGCGGCTCCAAGCGCGCCGCCGAGAAGGTCGCGGCCTCCGTGATGATCGAACGCGAAGGCGTCGGCGGCGGCAGCAATGACAGTTGAATCGTCACGCCCCGCGGCATCCGGCGAGACCGCTGCGGCTTCGTCGCGCTGATCGGCGCGCCCAATGTCGGCAAGTCCACGCTCGTCAATGCGCTGGTCGGCTCCAAGGTCACCATCGTCTCGCGCAAGGTGCAGACGACGCGCGCCCTGATCCGCGGCATCGTGATCGAGGACAACGCCCAGATCATCCTGGTCGATACGCCCGGCATCTTCTCGCCCAAACGAAGGCTCGACCGCGCCATGGTCTCGACCGCCTGGAGCGGCGCGCATGACGCCGATCTCGTCTGCGTGCTGCTCGATGCGAAAGCTGGCATCGACGAGGAGGCCGACGCGATCCTGAACAAGCTCGCCACGGTCCAGCACCCGAAAATCCTGGTGCTGAACAAGATCGACCTGATCCCGCGCGAGAAGCTTCTGGCGCTGGCGCAGGCCGCCAACGAGCGCATGAAGTTCGAAAGCACCTTCATGATCTCGGCGCTGTCGGGCGACGGCGTCGACGATCTGCGCAAGACGCTGGCGAAGATGGTGCCGCCGGGGCCGTTTCATTATCCCGAGGACCAGATGTCGGATGCGCCGCTGCGGCATCTGGCGGCCGAAATCACCCGCGAAAAGATCTATCGCCAGCTGCACCAGGAACTGCCGTATCAATCCACCGTCGAGACCGACAGCTGGACCGAGCGCAAGGACAAGTCGGTGCGCATCGAGCAGACGATCTTTGTCGAGCGCGAGAGCCAGCGCAAGATCGTGCTCGGCAAGGGCGGCGCCACCATCAAGTCGATCGGCGCGGATTCGCGCAAGGAGATCGCCGAGATCGTCGGCGTGCCCGTGCACCTGTTCCTGTTCGTCAAGGTGCGCGAGAACTGGGGCGACGACCCCGACCGCTACAGGGAAATGGGGCTGGAATTCCCCAGGGAATGATCATCTAATGCAGATGAATCGACGAGCCAGATCCAGCGCAATAGAAGAACAAGCCCGATGAACGTACCCAGGAACGTGCTGTGGTTTGAGGTTCTGCTGTATGTGTCGCTGACGCTGGATGCGGTGTCGGTGGCGTTCCAGGACCGCACGCCGAAGGCCGACATGACCGAGCAGATGATCGATGTCGAGACCGTGATGGCGGCCGGCCTGATCCTGCTGCTGGTCTATTTCGTCTGGCTCGCCGCGCAACGCCGCAAGAACTGGCCGCGCTGGGTGCTGGCCGCAGCGCTGGTGCTGTCGGTGATTTCGCTGGTGCAGGTGATCGGCGAGAACGGCGTGCAATTCGACAGTGGCATCGAGGTGGTCTCCTGCGCGCTGACGGCGGTGGGGCTGTACTTCTCCTTCACCGGCGACGCGGTGGGCTGGTTCAACGCGTGATCGTCGTGATCGTAGGGTGGGCAAAGGCGCGCTTCGCGCCGTGCCCACCACCGGGCGCGACACAGTTTGTTGATCGTTGGTGGGCACGCTGCGCTTTGCCCACCCTACATGCTCGAAATCCTGTAAACTCCCCTCATGGAATGGACCGACGAAGGCATCGTGCTGGGCGTGCGGCGGCATGGCAAATCCTCCGCCATCGTCGAGCTGCTGACGCGCGGGCATGGCCGCCATCTCGGCCTGGTGCGCGGCGGCGCGGGCAAGCGGATGCGGCCGTTGCTGCAGCCGGGCAACAGCGTCACCACGGTGTGGCGGGCGCGGCTCGACGAGCATCTCGGCTATTACGCCGTTGAGGGCACGCGCTTGCGCGCGGCGACCCTGCTGGCGTCGGCGCACGCGATCTATGGCGTCACCCATCTGGCTTCGCTGGTGCGGCTGTTGCCGGAGCGCGATCCGCACGAGGACATCTACGAGATGCTCGACCGCACGCTCGACGACTTTGACGATGCCGGCGGCGCGGCGGCCCATCTCATCCGGTTCGAGCTCGCGATGCTGGCCGAACTCGGCTTCGGCCTCGATCTGGAAAACTGCGCCGCCACCGGCGAGACCGCGGACCTGATCTACGTCTCGCCAAAATCCGGCGGCGCGGTGTCGCGGCGGGCCGGCGAGCCCTACCGCGACCGCCTGCTGCGGCTGCCGGCCGTTCCTGCGCGAAGGCGAGGGCGGCGCGAACGGCTGGTCGGACCAGGACCTGCAGGACGGTTTTCGCCTGACCGGGCTGTTCCTGCTCCGCCACGTGCTGGAGCCGCGCGGGCAGGGCCATTCCGACGCGAGGGACGGGTTCATCAACGCGGTGACGCGGCACCAGGCGCAAATCAGTTCCGCGGGTTGACGCGCCTCCCTCAATCCGGTCGTCCCTGCGAACGCAGGGACCCATACGCTGCGGCCCATCAATTGGCGCGGCGGCCCCAGCCATTTTTCGCCACAAACACCTGTGGTTATGGGTTCTTGCGTTCGCAGGGACGACGGATGTTGCCCCATTCGCATCTTGCCCGATTCAGCCGAAAAGTTTAACGCCTCCCCATGGGAAAACGACAGCTACCGCCGGAAGAGCCGGCCGAAATCCACGAGGTGATGCTGCGCGATGCGCTGGAAGAGCGCTATCTCGCCTATGCGCTCTCGACCATCATGCACCGCGCCTTGCCGGACGCCCGCGACGGGCTGAAGCCGGTGCACCGGCGCATCCTCTACGGCATGCGCCTGCTGCGGCTCGACCCCGGCACGCCGTTCAAGAAATCCGCAAAGATCGTCGGCGACGTGATGGGCTCGTTCCATCCGCATGGCGACCAGGCGATCTACGACGCCATGGTGCGTCTGGCGCAGGATTTCGCCTCGCGCTATCCGCTGGTCGACGGCCAGGGCAATTTTGGCAATATCGACGGCGATAATCCCGCCGCCTACCGCTACACCGAAGCGCGCATGACCGAGGTCGCGCGGCTGCTGCTCGAGGGCATCGACGAGGACGGCGTCGAATTCCGCCCCAATTACGACGGCCAGACGCAAAGAGCCGGTCGTGATGCCCGGCGGCTTCCCGAACCTGCTCGCCAACGGCGCGCAGGGCATCGCGGTCGGCATGGCGACCTCGATCCCGCCGCACAACGCGGCCGAGCTGTGCGACGCCGCGCTGCATCTGATCGACAAGCCCGACGCCAAGTCGAAGTCGCTGCTGAAATGGGTCAAGGGTCCGGATTTCCCGACCGGCGGCATCGTGGTCGATTCCAAGGAAAGCATCGCCGAAGCCTACATGACCGGGCGCGGCTCGTTCCGCACCCGCGCCAAATGGACCCAGGAAGAGGGCGCGCGCGGCACCTGGGTCGTCGTCATCACCGAGATCCCGTGGCTGGTGCAGAAATCCCGGCTGGTCGAGAAGATCGCCGAGCTGCTGAACGAGAAGAAGCTGCCGCTGGTCGGCGACGTCAGGGACGAATCGGCCGAAGACGTTCGCCTCGTGATCGAGCCGAAATCCCGCGCGGTCGATCCGGCGCTGATGATGGAATCGCTGTTCCGGCTCACCGAGCTCGAGAGCAAGATTTCGCTGAACCTCAACGTGCTGATCAAGGGCAAGATCCCCAAGGTGGTGGGCCTTGCGGAATGTTTGCGCGAATGGCTCGACCATCTGCGCGACGTGCTGGTGCGCCGCTCCAACTTCCGCAAGACCCAGATCGAGAACCGGCTCGAAGTGCTCGGCGGTTACCTGATCGCCTATCTGAACATCGACAAGGTGATCAAGATCATCCGCACCGAGGATGAGCCGAAGCCGGCGCTGATCAAGGCGTTCAAGCTGACGGAAGTCCAGGCCGACGCCATCCTCAACATGCGGCTGCGCTCCTTGCGCAAGCTCGAGGAATTCGAAATCCGCACCGAGGACAAGAACCTCCGCGGCGAGTTGAAGGGCATCAAGTCGCTGCTCGGTTCCGAGACCGAGCAATGGTCCAAGGTCGGCGAGCAGGTCCGCAAGGTCCGCGACATCTTTGGGCCGAAGACGCCGCTCGGCAAGCGCCGCACGATGTTCGCCGACGCGCCCGAGCACGATCTCGCCGCGATCGAGGAAGCCTTTGTCGAGCGCGAGCCGTGCACGGTGGTGATCTCCGAGAAGGGCTGGGTGCGCACGCTGAAGGGCCATGTCGAGGATATCTCGGCGCTCGCCTTCAAGACCGACGACAAGCTCGACCATGCGTTCTTCGCCGAGACCACGTCAAAGCTGCTGCTGTTCGCCACCAACGGCAAATTCTATTCGCTCGATGTCGCAAAACTGCCGGGCGGCCGCGGCCATGGCGAGCCGATCCGCATGTTCATCGACATGGAGCAGGACGCCGCGATCGTGTCGCTGTTCGTCAACAAGGGCGAACGCAAATTCCTGATCGCGAGCAGCGAAGGGCAGGGTTTTGTCGTCAAGGAAGAGGATTGCGTCGGCAACACCCGCAAGGGCAAGCAGGTGCTCAACGTCACCATGCCGAACGAAGCCTGCGCGATTGCGACCGTGGCGGGCGACACCGTCGCCGTGATCGGCACCAACCACAAGATGGTGCTGTTCCCGCTCGACCAGGTGCCGGAAATGGCGCGCGGCCGCGGCGTGCGGTTGCAGAAATATTCCAGCGCCAAGCTGTCCGATGTCGCCGTGTTCGAGCTCAAGGCGGGGCTGACCTGGAAGGATTCCGCCGGCCGCGAGCAGAGCATGAGCGCCAAGGAATTGTCCGACTGGCGCGGCAACCGCGCCGACGCCGGCCGCCTCGCGGGCGGCCTGCCGAAGTCGAACAAGTTCTTGCGCGGCGTGGAGTAGGACGGGAATTGTAGGGTGGGCAAAGGCGCGCCAGCGCTGTGCCCACCATCTATCGGCGTGTTCATCGCGAATGGTGGGTACGCTTCGCTTTGCCCACCCTACGATCCCACCTGTAATAGTATTCGAAATCCGTCGCGCTATATAAGTCGCCATTGAAGTTCATCGAGGCGGAATGGCGCACGATCACGCTCATCACAATCATTCCCACGGGCATGATCATTCCCATGGTCACGCCGGCCACAGCCACGCGCCGGATAGTTTCGGCTGGGCGTTCGCCATCGGCGCCGCGCTCAATACCGCGTTCGTCATTGCGGAACTGATCTTCGGCTACGCCGCCAACTCGCTGGCGCTGATTTCGGACGCCATTCACAATCTCTCCGACGTGATTGCGCTGCTGCTGGCGTGGGGCGCGGCGTGGCTTTCGCAGAAGCAGCCGACGCAGCGGCACACCTACGGCTATCGCCGGGCTTCGATCCTGGCGGCGCTGTTCAATGCCGGGCTGTTGCTGGTCGCGGTCGGCGGCATCGTCGTCGAGGCGGTCAATCGCCTGGCGGAGCCTGCGCCGGTCGCGGGGCTGACCGTCATTCTGGTCGCGGCGCTTGGCGTCGCCATCAACGGCGGCACCGCGCTGTTGTTCATGCGCGGCCGCCACGGCGACCTCAATATTCGCGGCGCCTATCTGCACATGGCGGCGGACGCGGGCGTTTCGCTCGGCGTGGTGGTTGCGGCGCTGCATCATCATGCTGACGGGATGGCTGTGGCTCGATCCCGCGATCAGCCTCGTGATCGCCGCCGTGGTGTTCTGGAGCGGCTGGGGGCTGGCGCGCGACAGCGTCAATCTCGCGCTCGACGGCGTGCCGCGCGGCATCGAGCTTGTGAAAGTGCGGGACTATCTCGCCGGGCTGGAGGGTGTCACCGAAGTGCATGACCTCCACATCTGGGCGATGAGCACCAACGAGACCGCGCTGACCGCGCATCTGGTGCGGCCCGGCGGCAGCGACGACGCCTTCCTGCACGGGGTCTGCGAGGAACTCTCGCACCGCTTCAACATCCACCACGCCACGCTGCAGATCGAAGCCGCCGCCGAAGTCTGCAAGCTGGCGCCGGCGGAGCGGGTGTAGTGCCGTAGGATGGGTGGAGCGAAGCGATACCCATCACCGTCATAACCGGTAATGATGGGTATCGCTTCGCTCCACCCATCCTACGAGATCTTCGCTTAGAGGACCCCCGCAAACCGCATCGCCACCCCCGCCGCGCACGACCCCGCCAGCACCCACAGCATCCCGATGTTGAGACGGAAGATCGCCGTCGCCGCGGCCGCCGCCAGCACGAAGGCCGCGATATCGAGGCTTCCCCACACCGGCATGTCGAACGACAGCCCGAACGAGCGAACCGGGATGGTCTGCCGGAACAGCGTGTGCAATCCGAACCAGATCGAGAGGTTCAGGATCACGCCGACGACCGCAGCGGTGATCGCAGACAGCGCGCCTGCGAGCCCCTTGTTGCCGCGCAGCGTCTCGATATAGGGCGCGCCGAGGAAGATCCAGAGGAAGCAGGGGATGAAGGTGACCCAGGTCGCCAGCAATCCGCCAAGCGTGGCGGCGAGCATCGGCGACAACGCGCCGGGATCGCGGTAGGCGGCCATGAAGCCGACGAACTGCAGCACCATGATCAGCGGGCCCGGCGTGGTCTCGGCCATGCCGAGGCCGTCGAGCATCTCGCGCGGCTGCAGCCAGTGATAATGCTCGACCGCCTGCTGCGCGACATAGGCCAGCACCGCATAGGCGCCGCCGAACGTCACCATCGCCATCTTGGAAAAGAACAGCGCGATCTGGCTGAACACGTTGGCCTGCCCGAGCCCGATCAGGAGTGCGGCCACCGGAACCACCCACAGCAACAGCCACACCGAGCTGACGCGCAGCGCGCGGCCGACGCTCGGGCGGACATGCTCGGGCAATTCCTCGCCGAGCAGGCCGTCGACCGCGGCGGTTTTCTTGCCGCCGCCGCCATGCTCGATGGCGGCGAATTCCGGCCGGCCGCTCTTTGCGCCGAAATAGCCGATCACGCCCGCCGCGATGATGATGACCGGGAAGGGCACGTTGAAAAAGAAGATCGCGACAAAGGCGATCGCCGCCAGCGCGATCATCACCCGGTTGCGCAACGCGCGTTTTCCTACGCGGACCACGGCATGGACGACGATCGCGAGCACCGCGGCCTTCAACCCGAAGAATACCGCCTCGACGAAGCCGACATTGCCATAGGCCGCGTAGACGTAGCTCAACCCCATGATGGCGATGACGCCGGGCAGGATGAACAGGCCGCCGGCCATGATGCCGCCGGCGGTCCGATGCAACAGCCAGCCGATATAGGTCGCAAGCTGCTGCGCCTCCGGGCCCGGCAACAGCATGCAGTAGTTCAGCGCATGCAGGAACCGGCTCTCGGAGATCCAGTTCTTTTCCTCGACCAGGATGCGGTGCATCACCGCGATCTGCCCGGCCGGGCCGCCGAAACTGAGCACGGCGACCCGCAGCCAGACCCGGAAGGCTTCACCAAAACTGATGCCGTGACCGAGGTCCCGGCTTGCGCCGGCCCCGGTCGTCTTGCCCATGGTGGCATCCATTACGGTTTCGCCTTGTTGGTGGGCCAGTTGTGCGTCTCGCCCGAGGCGTCGCGGCACCAGCGATAGAACGCGTCGTACAGCGTCATGCCGGCCTCCAGCTGTTCGAGATCGTCATCGAACATCCGCGACAGGCCGAGCGAGGCGGCGAGCAGCCCGGGTGCTTCCGGCGACAGATCGAGCCGCCCGGTATCGGCGCCGCGCACCATCGCCGCCAGCCGCAGCAAGGGCGGCGTCGCCAGGCCGAACTCCTCGATCATCACGTCGAAGGTGCAGAGTTCGCCGCGGTGGCTCCAGAACACGTTTTCGACGTCGAAGGGGGCGGCGTTGAAACGCTCGCCGACGGCGACAACTTCGGAAGGCGCCACGAACAGGAACACCGCGTTCGGATCGACGAAGCGGCGGATCAGCCACGGGCAGGCGATGCGATCGACCTTGGGCCGTGCCCTGGTCACCCAGACTGTGCGGCCCTGCGCGTCGCGCGGGGGCAGTTTCGATGCGTTCACCAGCGGAAGCTTTGCCGCTTTCCAGCCTTCGAAGCCGCCTTCAAGCGTCTCCGCGGCGACACTGGCATGCCGCAGCCAGGCGGCGGTGCCCTGCGCGAGTTTTGCCCCGCGCATGCAGACGACGATGGCGGGGTGGCCGGAAAATTTGCCGCTCCAGTCGCCGGCATCCTGATGACTGCGTCTGATCGCGCCGGGAATCAGCCGCGGGTCGGCGGCGAAATCCTCGTCGGTGCGAACGTCGATCAGGGCAGGCATGTGCGCCGTGCCGATCAATCGGGAAAGCTTGTCTGGGGATATCGTGGTGTAGGATGACATGGCTGCGCCCTCGTAAAAACGGGACGCGATACTTGGGCATGTCGCCTCGTGGGGGGATCGCAAAACCCCCATGGGCTGAATTAACCGCGCAACCGCCCGGCTGTCAACCGGTTAGACCCGTAGGATGTGTAGTCCGTAGGATGGGTAGAGCACAGCGAAACCCATCATTTCGTTATAACCGGTATCGATGGGTATCGCTTCGCTCCACCCATCCTACGTGAGCGCTTGCGCCACACCGACTTCGGTCCTAGCTTGTTCTGATCGGGGACGAAGCAGGCTCCCCGTCAGACGGTCCGCCGTCCAAGCTCTGCGCACTCTCGATCGTGTCGAGGATGGCGCATGGACGCAAGCGAGACCGATACCGCGACTGAACCAAAACCCTCCACCGCAAACGCGCTGATCAGGTTGCTCTATGTCGCGCGAGGCTTGCGCGGCTTCGGCGACGGTTTTGCCGTCATCATCCTGCCGGCCTACATGACCGCGCTCGGTTACGACGCGATCGCGGTCGGCATCGTCGCGACGGCCTCGCTAATGGGAACGGCGCTGCTGACGCTGATCACGGGCTGGATCGCGCCGCGTCATGACCTGCGGCCACTGCTGATCGCGGGCGCGTGCCTGATGGCGGCCACCGGCGTCGCCTTTCCCGGCGTCGAGCATTTTGTGCTGATCGCGCTGGTCGCCTTCGTCGGCACCATCAATCCATCCGGCGGCGATCTCGGCGTGCTGGTGCCGCTCGAGCATGCGGTGCTGGCGCATAGCACCACGGATGCGCGCCGCACCCAGGTGTTCGCGCGTTACAGCCTGATCGGCGCGCTCTGCACCGCCGTTGGATCGCTGGCGGCGTCGCTGCCCGATCTCCTCGTCGCGGGCGGCAGCACGCAACTCGCCGCGTTCCGCCTGATGTTCTATGCCTATGCCGCGCTCGGCATCGCCTGCGCGGCGCTCTATCGCTATGTGCCGCATGCCCGCGGCGAGGAGAAGGCACAGCAAGCGCCGCTCGGGCCCTCGCGCGGCACCGTCTACAAGCTCGCGGCGCTGTTCAGCATCGATGCCTTTGCCGGCGGTTTCGTCGCGCAGTCCCTGCTGGTGCTCTGGCTGTTCGAGCGTTTCGACCTGTCATTGTCCGCGGCCGGATTGTTTTTCTTCTGGTCGAGCACGCTCAGCGCCTTTTCCTATCCGGTCGCCGCCTGGATCGCCAAGCGCATCGGCCTCGTCAACACCATGGTGTTCACGCATATTCCCTCCAGCATCTTCCTGATCCTGGCGGCGTTCTCGCCGAACCTCTATCTGGCGCTTGGGCTGCTGCTGTTGCGCTCGGCGCTGTCGCAGATGGACGTGCCGACCCGCACCTCCTACGTCATGGCGGTGGTGACGCCGGCCGAGCGGCCGGCGGCTGCCAGCGTCACCGCCGTGCCGCGCAGCCTCGCATCCGCGATCAGCCCGGCGATCGCGGGCGCGCTCTTGATGACGTCGTTTACGGGGCTACCGCTGGTGGTCTGCGGCACGCTGAAGATCGCCTACGATCTCGCGCTGTTGTTCTCGTTCCGCCATATCAAGCCGCCGGAGGAGCAGGGGCGTTAGAGCTTTTCAAGGCGCGCGACTACCAGGGCGGTCGCCGTCCGTCGGGGAGGGGCTCCATCATCGTCGCTCATCCCGTACATGCGACCATTGCGCCAGCTTGATCTCCGGAGAGTCGGGCGCGTTGGCCTCTTCCGAGTGAAAGGCGAGTTTCTGGTTTGCCTGCACCTGGTATTTGGCGGCCTGCGCGAGCCAGTACCATTTCTTGTCCGGTTCGCTGAGTGCGCGCTGACGGCACTCGGCTTCCAATTCACGTAAGCGGATCGCTTCTTGCATTGCCATTTCCAGAGCCTGGAGGCTCCAGCCTGCCGGAGCCTCGAAACACCGGAACCCGGGTTCCGGTGCCTTCCTCATGACAAAAACTTCTTGACGGCCTGCTATGCGGGAACGACGCAATTGATTGAAATTTAGGAATGGATTGACGCGATAATTAGCTGATGCGACCGGCGGCAGCGCCAATCCGTTGCAATATTGCTTGCGAATGCCCGTCTGGAGCCTTTCCCGTTCCGATGGAATCGGAACGGGGCTCTAGATTTTTGATTGACGCGTTTTCTTCACGCGAACCGGTCCCCACTTCGCTGGAAAACGCTCTAGACGATCAGCAGGGCCCCCGACACCAGAAGAAGCGCCAGCACGATTTTCCGGAATGTGGCCTCGTTGAGCCGCCCGAACAGTTTCATCCCGAGCCAGGTGCCGGCGAACAAGGCCGGCAATCCGATCAGGAACAGCTTGATTACCTCAGGCGTGATCGCGCCTCTGGCGCCGATCCACAATGTGCTCATGGCGAAGATCGCAACCGCCACCGGCTGAAACACCGCGCGCTGCGCGTCCTTGGGCCAGCCGCGCAAGCCGCACCAGATCGTCACCAGAATTCCGGCAAGCCCGGTGATGCCGCCGAGCACGCCGTTGAGGAAGCCGATGCCGGCGTCGGCCGCGGCGCCGCCGGTTTTCACCGCGGCAATCGCCGGCCGCAGCAGCGCGTAGAGGCTGTAGAGCACCAGCAAGGCGCCGACGCCCATGCGCACATGGGCGGGGTTCGCCCAGGTCAGGATGCCGACGCCGACGGGAACGCCGAGCGCGGCGCCGGCCACGAACGGCCAGAGTTGCCGCCAGTCCAGCGCGCCGCGCAGCTTCCAGACCGAATAGCCCTGCACGAGCAGCCCGAATGCGATGATCAGCGTCGCCGTTTGCAGCGGGGTGAGGATGTAGAGCCAGATCGCGGAGACGATGAGGCCGAAGGCGAAGCCGGTGAGGCCGGCGACCACCGCGCCGGCAAAAGTTGCGAGAAGAAACAGCGGCAGTTCGAGTGTCGTTCCATCCATGTGCCCGCTCCACAGAAAAGCGAGCAGCGCTTGAATGGGATCGCCATTTGACGGGGAGGCTGCGATTTCCCCGGGGGCAGGCTATGCCCGGCATGGTTGTGTACGCAAGATGCAACGTCGTATCCATTCGCCTGATCCTGCTGCTGACACTTGCCGCCAGCGAGCGGACGGACTCTCATCTAGGAACTGATAGCGCCTCAGCCGTGCCTTGTTCGATCCATCCTCGCAGCACGCGGGAGGTCGCCTCATCCATTGGAAAGAAACTCTCAATGCGAAGCTCCTGCAGCGTAATGTCCTGCGGAATGCCCAGCGTCGCGATGGTCGTGAACAGCCGCAGGTCGGTCGTGCCTTTGCGAAAATGCATTGGCAGCACTGGTGTGATCGCCAGTTCGACCGGCGGCGCATTGACCGCCGCCTGGACGCCTTCATAAGCCAGCAATCGCTTCAGAAGGGCCGCGGTCTCCGCCGATCCGTCGGCGGCAGCGTCGGCTTCCACGCTCCGGACGAAATAGCCGACCACCTCGACCCAGTTTACAAGGTACGGCCGCAGCACGTCCGGAGCGACTAGCGCGTCGGCCAGATTGACCGCGGCGTCCGGCGCCAATGGCCCGACCAGGAATTCGACCAAACGGACGGCGCCGGAATTGCTTTGCAGCAGATTCCAGTGCCGGTCGACCGCGACGGCAGGAAACGGTTCTTGCTGGGTCAGCATGAAATCGAGCGCAGTGCGAATTTGAGCGAATTCGGGGGCGGCGAGGTTGGTCTGCCGCCACACCGGCGCGAAGCCGGCCGCCATCAGCAGCGAATTGTGCTGGCGCAATGGCACGTCGAGGGCGATGGCGAGCCGTATCACCATGTCGCGGCTCGGCGAAGCGCGGCCGAGTTCGAGGAAACTCAGGTGCCGCTGCGAGATGTTGGTCCGACCGGCGAGTTCAAGCTGCGACAGGCCCCTTTTGCGCCGCCACAACCGGAGGCTTGCTGCGAAATCGTGCGGATGCGCCATGAGTACCTGCCAGGTAGTTGCGGAGGCTTTGCTGACCGGCAAGATGCCACAACCGGACTAAGCAAGACATGTTAACAAGGCATGGGGGACGGCGTGGGCGAATGGGTTGGGGTCGCGATCGCGCTGGTCTCGAGTTGCCTCGGCGGGACTGCGGCGGCGATCACGCGCTATCTCGCCGGCAACACCGATCCGATCACGCTTGCGATCCTGCGCTGGGCGATCGGCTTTTGTTGCGTGCTGCCGGCGGCGCTGTTGTTGAAGGCGCGATGGCCGCGCCGCAGCGACTGGCCCGCCGTCGCCGCGCTCGGCTTTTGCTTCTTCGGCGTGTTCTTCGTTCTCTACAACATCGCGATGTCCTACACGACCGCGGCGCGCGCCTCGCTCGCGCTGGCGACATTGCCGCTGCACACCATGGTGGTCGGCGCAATACTCGGTATCGAGCCGCTGACGAAACGGAAATCGATCGGGGTCTGCATTGCGGTGCTCGGTGTCGCTGCCGCGCTTGCAACGGGATTGTCGGCCGCGCCGCCGGGAGCCTGGCGCGGCGAACTGATCATGACCGGCGCCGTGCTCTGCATGGCGTTCTACAATGTCTGGTCTCGCCCCTTCATCCAGCGATCGAGCGCGCTTGGCTTCCTCACCGTCGGCATGGGGACCGGCGCCGCAGCCCTGGTCCTGGTCGGCTCGTTGACGGGAAGCGTCGCGGCATTGAGCCAGTTCAGCACGCCGCAATGGATCGCCGGCATTTATCTCGGCGTTGCCGGCGGCGCGCTGGCGTTCATCCTGTGGGTGCTGGCGCTGGAACGGGCGTCGCCGACGCGTGTCGCCAATACCATGACCGTCAATCCGCTCGCGGCGGGGCTGCTCGCCACGCAACTCGTCGGAGAGCCGATCACGCCGAATCTCGTGCTCGGGCTTGTCGCGGTGTTCGCCGGGATCTGGATCGCAACGTCGGAGGTCAGGAAGCCTTGAATGCGTGATGCTCACGCCGCCGCGATGGCCTCGATCTCGATCAGGAAATCCGGACCGTAGAGCTTCGACACCTCGACCAATGTGACCGCGGGCGCTGCCGGCGGCGTCACCGAGGCGAAGAAGCGGTTTCGGGCTTCGCGATAGGGTCCGAGATTATCCATGTCGGTGAGGAATACCGTGAGCTTTACCAGATTGGCCGGCGTGCACTGGCTCGCCTCCAGCGCAATCGCGAGGTTTCGAAACACCTGCTCCGCCTGGGCTGCGAAATCATTCCTGCCGACCACATTGCCGTCGCGATCGAGCGCGGTCTGACCGGCGATGAAGATGATGCGCCCGGCGGTCACCTCGACGATCTGGGAATAGCCGGGCGGCGTTCCGAGTTCGGGCGGATTGATGCGGGTGATCATTCAGACATCCTCCTCTTTCGTCACGCTTCGAGGCGGCGGCGTCCGCAGCAAGCACAGCGCCAGCAGCGCGGAGAGACTGAGCGCCGACGACACGATCAGGATGCGGCTGCCCATGACGTCGATCAAGAGGCTGAACGCCAGCGGCGCGCCGGCCTGCGCGATCCGCGCCGGGGCGCCGATGATCCCGAGGCGATAGGCGTAGTTTTTCGGCCCGAAGATCGCGAGCGGCATCGTGCCGCGCGCAATGGTCAGGATGCCGTTGCCGGTGCCGTGGAAGACGGCGAAGACGCTGGCCGCGCCGCCGCCTAATAGTCCGATGATGGCCGCGCCGATCGGGTGGGTGAGGCAGGCCAGCCGGCCCGACACCAGCGGGTGATACCGCGACAGAAAGCTTGCCTCGAAGATGCGCGCCGCCACCTGCGACGGTCCGATCAGCGCGCCGGCGGCCACCGCCTGCAGCGAGGTCGCGCCGGCGGCTTCGAGAATGCGCGGCAGATGCGCGGCCATCGCGCCGGTGACGCTCCAGGCTGCGGCAAAGGCAAACCCCAGCAGGATCATGGTGCGGTCGAGCGGAATGTGCGGCTTGACGGCGGCGGCAACGGCCGCCTTTGCACCCGCGACCGGCGGCAGCATCAGCCAGTTGATCGGCAGGCCGATCAGGATGTGCGCCGCCGCCCACGCAAAGCAGGTGTTGCGCCAGCCGATCGTTTCCAGCCCCCACGCGGTCAGCGGCCACCCCACCGTCGAGGCGAAGCCTGCGATCAGGGTGATGCCGGTGATCGAGCGCCGCGCCGCGTCGCCGTAGATGCGGCCGAGTGCGCCGAAGGCGGCGTCGTAGAGGCCCGCGCCCATGCCGATGCCGAGCAGGAGCCAGGCGGCGAGCAGAACAGGTATCGAATAGGTGAGGCCGAGCAGGGCGAGCCCTGCGGCCAGTACGAGGTTGGAAATCGACAGCACGGAACGGCCGCCGACCAGATCGATCTGCCGGCCGATCCGCGGGCCGAGTATGGCCGAGATGACAAGTGACGCTGAGAAGGCGGCAAAGATCCAGTTCGAGGAAACGCCGAGATCGCGCGCGATCGGATCGGCGAGGATCGCGGGCAGGTAATAGCTCGAAGCCCAGGCCAGCGTCTGCGTGGTGCCGAGCGCGACAATGATGGAAAACTGGCTGCGGTTCACTGCGGCGTCTCTCTTCTCGACCAATAGAGCGCCAGCGGCCCAAGCAGGATGCCCGCCGCCAGCACCGAAAATGCCGCCATCCAGGCCGCTGAACTCTGCGGTCCTCCCGCAGCGTCCAGCGCAACACCCACCGCCCACGCGCCAAGCGCGGACAGGCTGAAGCCGACGGTGGAATGCATCGCCATGGTCGCGCCGCGGTAACTGGGATCGGCGGCCATCGACATGCCCGAGGTCAATGCGCCGGAATCGGCGGGAACCGTGATGGCATAGATCAGCATCAAGGGCAGCAGCAGCCAGGGCGACTTGTCGGCGAACAGGCCGATCAAAAGGGCCACCGCGGCGGAGGCGAACATCACGGTCGAGATGGCGCGGTGGCGGCCGAACCTGAGCGCGAATTCATTGCCGAGAATGCTCGCGGGCATGGCGAGCAGCGAGAACACGACGCTGACCACGATCGGCGTCAGGATCGAAGCGTCCGAATTTCTTAGCGCCACAAAAGTCCAGAACGCCACGATCCAGGTTCTGATGCCGTACAGCTCGAAACAATGCGCGCCGTAGCCGAGAACAAATCCCATGGCCTTGCGGTTGTGGAACACCGGCGCGAAATCCAGCAGGCGTCCCGACGCCGGCTTCGGTTCGACCGGCCGCAACAGCCAGCAGACGGTGAGCATCACCAGCGGCCCGGCGGCGGTGACAAAGAATGCGCTGCGCCAGCCCCAGGCTTCCGCGACGAGCTGGGAAACCAGAAACGACATGCCGACGCCGAACGAGAAGCTCGATGTGTAGAGCGTGATGGCGCGGGATGAATCGCCCGGCGCAAGACGATCCGTCAGCGCCTTGAGGCCCGGCATATAGGCGCCGGCAAAGCCCACGCCCGCGATTGCGTTGAAGAGGGCGCCCGACCACAGGCCGGTGGCGAACAGGCCGAACAGCAAGGTGCCGAGCGCACTGAGCGCCGAGCCTGCGATCAGGATTTTGCGCGCGTCGATGCGGTCGGTCAGCGTCGCCAGCACCGGCACGGTCAGCATGTAGCCGGCGGCGCCGGAGCCCGCCAGCAGTCCGGCTTGCGCTCCGCTCAAATGCCATTCCGGAATCAGGAATGCCGCGAGAATCGAAGGCACGACGACGTGCGGGAGCAGGCTGCCAATCTGCCCCAAGCACATCGCGACAATGACGGATCGGCCTTCCAGCGAGATTCCACTCACTCCCTATTGATCAGGATGCGCAACCGCATCCCGTCTTGCCTTGCTGCTTTGCTTTCTCATCCGCGACGCAACACGCGTCAACATCCGATAATGCAGGGCCGCCGCAGCAATTGCTGGCATCTGGCGCGGGCGAGCGGCTGCAGACGCCGGTCTCCGGCAGCACCAGTTCGACCCGCTCCGCGGCTGCGCGGTCGCCGGCGATGTCGGCTGCGATCGAGCGCACCTGTTCGTATCCGGTGAGCATCAGGAAGGTCGGCGCGCGGCCATAGGATTTCATGCCCGCGAAATAGAAGCCGGGCTCATCCTGCGCCAGTTCGCGTGCGCCGTGCGGCCGCACGGTGCCGCAGCTATGCTCGTTGGGATCGATCAGCGGCGCCAGCGCGACCGGGCATTCGATCGCCGGATCGAGCCGGATGCGCAGCTCGCGCGCGAAGTCGAGGTCCGGCCGGAAGCCTGTCGCGACGATGAGTTCGTCGACGATGACGCGGCGGGCCGAGCAGGCGGAGAGGGCGGCCACGACGAGGCGAGGGCCGTCGGCGATGAGATGCGAAACGCGGAATTCGCTTTCGACCTTGATCCGGCCGGCGGTCACCAACGCGGCGAAAGCCGCGCCGAGCTCGCCGCGGGCCACCAGCTTGTCGTTCGCGCCGCCGCCAAAGGCCTTGGCCAGGATCGCTGCCGCGCAACAGCCAGACCGGCCGGGTCTCCGGCGCTTCGTTCGCGCGAGCTTTGCCAGATCGGTCAGCGTGCCGATCGCGGAATGTCCTGGTGCCCAGCACCGCGACGGTCTTGCCGGCATAACGCGCGCGGTCGTTGCCGAGCACGTCAGGCATGCCGTAAGCGATCCGGTCCGCGGCTTCTGTCTCGCCGATGGCGGCAAGGCCATTGGCGCCCGCCGGGTTCGGCGAATGCCAGGTGCCGGATGCGTCGATGATTGCATCTGCCTTGACGAGCTTCGGACCTTGCCCGTTCTGGTAGCGGATTTCGAACGGCGCCGCCTCGCGGCCTTTTGTTTTCAGCTTGTCGAAGCCGATACGGCTGATGCCGGTGACGCGGCTCGAGGTGCGGATGTGCGGCTCGAGCGCGGCGTGGGCCGCGAGCGGTTCGAGATAGCGCTCGACCATTTCAGCGCCCGTCGGGTACTGGCCGGGTTCGGGAGAATTCCAGCCCGTCGTCGCCAGCAAACGCGCCGCGGCCTTGTCGATGTTGTACTCCCAGGGCGAGAACAGTTGGACGTGGCCCCATTGCCGCATGGCGTGGCCGACATGGTCGCCGGCTTCCAGCACGATCGGCTCAAGGCCACGCTCCAGCACATGGGCGGCGGCGGCGAGGCCGACCGGGCCGGCTCCGATGATCGCGACGGTTTTGGCTTCGCTCATGTTGTCCTCCCATAAAACTAGAAATATCGAAATATTGGGCGAAAAACGCGGCTTGCTATGCCGCGGTCTTGGCATCCGTGGTTTCGGCGCTTTCAGTGCAGCATTCCGCGACCAGAAACCCCACCAGTTCCCGCATCACTTCGTAGTTGGCGTGGCAGATCAGCGTGGTCGCATCGCGCACCTGGGTCACAAGGCCGGCCACCACCAGCGCCTTGATGTGGTGGGAGAGGGTGGAGGGCGCGATCTTCAGTTTCTCCTGCAGGCGGCCGACCGCAAGCCCGGCGCCACCGGCGCGGATCAGCGCGCGGTAGATTTTGAGCCGGGTCGGATTGCCCAGCGCTTCGAGATGGGCGGCGGCGTCGTCGATTTTCATAGAGGCATCTTCTCATGCGAAACCGGATTCGTCAACCGTATTTCTAGAAATATCGAAATAGCCAGGAGCTCCCGGCGTTCGGGTTGACAGGAGATAACATATCGATAAGTCTGGATATATGGAATCGGAAAAAGCCATTCTCGCGCTGGCGGCGCTTGCTCAATCGACCCGTCTCGATGTGTTCCGGCTGTTGACGAAGCACGAACCTGAGGGGCTCGCAGCCGGCGACATCGCAAAGGCGCTCGCCGTGCCGCAAAACACTATGTCGTCGCATCTGGCGATTTTATCTCGCGCTGGGCTCGTGACAGCGCAGCGCTTCAGCCGCTCGATCGTCTATCGCGCCGATCTCAAGGCCTTTCAGGCCGTGGTCTTGTTCATGCTGCGGGATTGCTGCGACGGGCGCCCCGAAATCTGCGGGCCGTTGATCGAAGACCTCACGCCGTGTTGTCCGCCAAAGGCAAGGAGGAAAGCGCATGTCTGATCGCATATACAACGTTCTCTTCCTGTGCACCGGAAACACCGCCCGTTCGATCCTGGCGGAATCGATCCTGCGCAAGGACGGCCGCCGCAATTTTCGCGCTTTCTCCGCCGGCAGCCAGCCGAAGGGGTCGGTCAATCCGTTCGCGATCAAGGTTCTCGACCGTCTTGATTATCCTACGGACGGATTGCGCTCAAAGAGTTGGGAGGAGTTCGCTCGCGCTGATGCCCCCGTGATGGATTTCGTCTTCACGGTTTGCGACAACGCGGCGGGCGAATCCTGTCCGATATGGCCGGGACAGCCGATGACGGCGCATTGGGGGATCGAAGACCCGGCGGCAGTAGAGGGGACTGACATCGAAAAGGAAGCGGCCTTCGTCGCGGCCTTCCGCTATCTCAAGAATCGCATCGCCGCCTTCACCAGCCTGCCATTGGAAAGCATTGACCAACTGTCGCTCGGGGCCAGATTACGCGACATCGGCCGCAGCGATGGTTCGACCTCAGGCCAGGAGAAGGCCAGCTGATGTCCGAATTCGATCTGCCGCGCCGGCTCGCCGCCGAAGCGCTCGGGACCGCGCTGCTGGTCGCGACCGTGGTCGGCTCCGGCATCATGGCCGAGACCTTGACGAAGGACGTCGCGCTGGCGCTGCTCGGCAATACGCTGCCGACCGGCGCGATCCTGGTGGTTCTCATCACCATTCTCGGGCCGATCTCGGGCGCGCATTTCAATCCCGCGGTATCGCTGGTCTTTGCCTTGAAAGGCGAACTGACGCCGCGCGATGCGCTGGGTTACGTCGCTGCGCAAGTGGCCGGCGGGATCGCCGGAACCATGGTGGCGCATGCGATGTTCGCGCTGCCGCTGATCGACGCCTCGCTGAAAATGCGGACCGGCGGCGCGCAATGGTTGGCCGAGGGCGTCGCCGCCTTCGGCCTGCTGGCGACCATCCTCGCCGGCATCCGGTTCAACCGCACCGCGGTGCCCTGGCTGGTCGGCCTCTACATCACGGCGGCCTACTGGTTCACGGCCTCGACCTCGTTTGCCAATCCGGCCGTTGCGATCGCGCGCTCGATGACCAATACGTTTTCGGGCATTCGCCCCGCCGATCTTCCCGGCTTTATCGCGGCCGAACTCTGCGGCGCGGTCGTGGCGCTGATTTTCATGAACTGGCTGCTGCGCGGGGCAGGCGAGGCGGCAAAGACCAAGGAGGCCCAGCCATGACCGTCACGATCTATCACAACCCCGCCTGCGGCACCTCGCGCAACACGCTGGCGATGATCCGGCAGAGCGGCGAGGAGCCCGAGGTGATCGAGTACCTGAAGACCCCGCCGAGCCGCGCGCGGCTGGTCGAACTGATCGGAGCCCTCGGCATCTCGCCACGCGATCTGCTGCGCGAAAAAGGCACGCCGTATGCCGAGCTTGGCCTCGCCGATCCCAAATGGAGCGACGACGAACTGATCGACTTCATGCTCGCCCACCCGATCCTGATCAACCGGCCGATCGTGGTGACGCCGAAGGGCGTGCGGCTGTGCCGGCCGTCGGAGCTGGTGCTCGATCTGCTCGATAACCCCGTCCAGTCCTTCGTCAAGGAGGACGGCGAGGCAGTGACGCGCGCGAAGGGTTGAAGGGCGCGAGGCTTTCACCCGTCACGATTGCGCGGCATAATGGCGTATGGAACTCACGCCCCGTCTGCGCCTGATGAACTGGCTGGTCAGCCAGGGCCTCACCGGCCTGCCCGAAAACGACTTGATCCGCGGCTTCTGCGAACGCTGCTGCGCCGAAGGCGTCCCCGTGTCGCGCGGGATGGTCTTCATCGACACGCTGCACCCGATCTTCGAGGGCCGCGGCTTTCGCTGGAACGATGCCGAGACCAACGAAAGCGACGTCTTCGAATATGGCTCGACCAACGAGGGCGAAGCCGCGGAGGCGTGGCGCAGTTCGATCTTCTATCACATGCTCGAAAACGGCCACGAGGAACTGCCGGTCGATCTCGCCAACGGCGTGGCCCCCAATTTCAAATTCATGGGCGATCTCGCCGAGAAAGGTCACAAGCATGTCGTGGCCTATGTGCACCGGTTCGGCGAGGCCGGCACCATGGGGCAGATGGACTGCGTCTATTCCTATTGGGTGACCCGGCGCGACGAGGGCTTTGGCGCGCAGGGGCTGGCGGCGTTGCGCGATCTCGTGCCGGTGCTGGGCCTTGCGATCAAATCCGCAGCGCAAGCCGATATCGCCAAGACGCTGGGCCGGGTCTATCTCGGGCGCGACGCTGCCGAGCAGGTGTTGCGCGGCCAAATCACGCGCGGCGTCACCGAGCGCATCAACACCGTGCTGTGGTTCTCCGACCTGCGCGGCTCGACCGCGATCAGCGAGAGCATCGATCCCGGCGAGATCATTCCGTTCCTCAACGATTATGCGCAGGCCTCGATCGACGCCATCCACGATGCCGGCGGCGAGGTGCTGAAGCTGATCGGCGATGGCGTGCTGGCGATGTTCACCCATGAGAACCTGGACGGCGGCCAAGCGCGCCGCACTTCGCGCCGAACATCGCTTCCGCCGCAACATGAAGGCGCTCACCGCCCGCCGCGCCGCCGAAAACCGGCCGGTGACGACGGCCCATGTCGGCCTGCATGTCGGCGAGGTGTTTTACGGCAATATCGGCAGCGACGACCGGCTCGACTTCACCGTGGTGGGGCCGGCCGTCAACGAGGTCAGCCGCATCGCCTCGATGTGCCGCTCGGTCGACCGGGAATTTTTGATGTCATCGGCGTTCCGCGCCGGCCTCGATGCGGCGGGGCGAAACTATCTGGTGTCCACCGGCCGCTACGCGCTGCGCGGCATCGGCCGCGCGCAGGATCTCTACACGCTCGATCCGGATATTGCCGCGGATGAAGTCGTGGCGGGGAAGTACGAGCGGTATCTGGCGGGGTAGGCGCTTCTTGGAGGCCCGGATGTCCGCAACGAAATCCGAGGCTCATTCATCGAGTTCCCGAATTGCGCTACGCCCTATGCGGGCTACGTTTGGCTCGCAGCGTGTAGAGCCCGACCGCGACAAGCGAGAACACCGTCAGCACCACGCCGAGCGCAAACAGCGCCTCATGCGAAATCGTGGCGGCGAGCCAGACGCCGATGGCGGCCGTCATCATCTGCCAGAAGCCGACCAGCGCGGATGCCGCGCCCGCTTTCTCGCCGAACGGGGAGAGCGCCTGCGCCGTCCCCAGCGGATTGACGATGCCCATGCCGAGCAGGAACACGCTCAAGGCGCCCAGATACGAAAGGAGGGTGGGGCTGTACAGCGCGACCAGCAGCATCGCGATGCTGCCGGTGGCGGCGGCCAACAGCCCGCCCCGGATCGAGCGGTCGAGCCCGTAGCGCGGGGCCAGTCTGGTCGCGAGCATGCCGGCGGCGAATACGATCAATACGGTGCCTGCGAAGAACAGGCCCAGCTGGATCGGCGTCAGGTGCATCGCCTCGATCAGGATGCGCGGTGCGGCCGAGAACATCGAGAACAGCCCGCCCATGATCAGGCTGACGGTTGCAGCCGGCACCACGAAGCGGCGGTCGGTAATCAGGCCAAAATAGTTTTTGGCGATGGCGAGCGGATCGAGCGGGGTGCGCGTGGCGTGATGGGTCTCGCCGAACACGGTGGCGTAGGCGACGGCGCCGAACGCCGCAAAGGCCGCGACCAGGACAAACTCGGAACGCCAGCCGAACGCGTGGTCGAGCGCGCCGCCGAGCAGCGGCGAGAAACCGGGCGCTGCCGCCATCGCGATCATGATCAGCGCCATCGCGCGCGCCAATGCGGCGCCGGAAAACATGTCGCGGGCGATCGCGCGGGACAGCACCGATGTGGCGCAGGCGCCCGCCGCCTGGATGACACGGCCGATCAAGAGGCTGGTCAGGTCGGTCGCCAGCGCGCACCAGACGCTGCCGGCAAAGAAGACGGCGAATCCGATCAGCACCGGCCAGCGGCGGCCGTAACGGTCCGAGATCGGCCCGACCGCGAGCTGACCGACAGCAAATACCGCCAGGAAGATCGTGATCGCCGAGGTCACCGCCGCGCTGGTGACGTTCAGCGACGCCGCCATCTGCGGCAGCGACGGCAGCAGGATGTTGGTGGCGAGCGTTCCGGTCGCGGCAAGGCCTGCCAGAACGGCGATCTGCAGGACGGTCGAGGAGGCCTCGGTTCGGGGGCTTGCGTCGATCGCGGCGATCTGGTCGGTCATGGCGGTTCCGCTTTCCATTAAATTATGATCATAATATAAAATAGATTGGAAAAGCGCCAGTGGGTGGGAGCGGCTTTGCAATAAATTGCTCGTAAATGCCGTCATTGCGCGCAAAGCGAAGCAATCCACCGCCCTGCCGGGAGAATGGATTGCTCTTGCAAACGAACCTGTCCGCTAACAGCCCGCCGGCTCTCCGACCATGTCCGGCTGGCGCGCCAGCGAGACCGCGGGCGACAGCAGGATCACCATCGCCTGCGCGCCGAAGATAATGGCTGCGAGATAGAGGCAGGCTTCTGCGCCATAGAGCCCGCCGACGATGGCGCCAAGCGCGGAGCCGAGCGGACGGGCGCCATAGCTCATGATGTTGATGGCCGATACGCGCCCGAGCAGCGACGGCGGCGTCACCGATTGCCGCAAGGTGGTGGTCGAGATCACCCACAGGATCGGGCCGACGCCGAGCAGGAAGAAGCTCAGGCCCGCGAGCCATGGCGTCGGCACGATTGTGGTCAGTGCCATCACGGCGGCGGCGACGAAGCCGGTGACGGGTCCGAGCCCGATCACGGTGCCGAAGGCGAGGCGCTGCATCACTCGCGTTGCCGCGAGCGCACCGACCACCATGCCGACGCCATACATTCCGAGTGTCATCCCGACGCCGGTGGCGGACAGGCCGAGATGGCGCACGGCGTAGGGAACGAATACCGCGAGCAGCAGGAACGACGCCGTGTTGAAGATGAACTGAGTGATGAACACCGGCCGCAGCAGCGGATGATGCAGCACGAACGCGGCGCCTTCCTTGATTTCCTGCAGCGGCTGGCGGCGCGGGGCAGCGGTCCGTGCCGGTTCATAGATGCCCGACAGCAGCACCACTGCGATGACGGACAACGCGGCGGCAAAGCCGAAGGCGGGCGCGGCGCCAACCCATCCGACCAGCACGCCGCCGAGCGCCGGACCGCTGGCAAACGCGATCGTGCGCGCGAGTTCGATCCGCGCGTTCGCCGCAGGTAATTGTTCAGACGTCACCAGCGACGGCACCAGCGCGGGCGCGGCGACGCTGTAGGCGACCGTTCCGCATACCGCGATGAAGCCGAGCAGTGAAAGCAGCGGCAACGTCATTTGGCCCAACCAGATCAGCAGCAGAATGCCGGCCAACGCCGCGGCGCGCAGCGCCTCGGAGCCCGCCATCACCCAGCGCCGCGAGATGCGGTCGGCGAGAAGACCTGCGGGGATCGCGAACAGGATGAAGGGCAGCGTCAGCGCAGTCTGCAGCAGGCCGGTCTGGCCTTCGCCGACGCCGAGCAGCAGCACCGCGACGATGGGCGCTGCGGCCAGCGCGATCTGTTCGGCCGACTGTGCGGCGAGATTGGACCAGGCCAGGCGGTTGAACGTTGCGGGCAGGCGAGGCGTGTCGGCGGCGGACATGGAGACGAAATTCCCTGAGATTCGATTTGTCACCTCATTGTCTGGCCTGAGGACGATCCAACCCACCCGTTTCCCGACAAGCTTTCCTGCAAACAAAAACCTCCACACGCGAACGTGTGGAGGCGTTTCACCTTCCGTCATGGCCGGGCTTTATCCGGCACGTCCTTCCTGCTGACGGAATTCGCATCAAATGTCGAACAGGAAATCGTGCTTTGTGAGTTCATAAGGCCGCACGCCGGTCAGCTCGATCCGGTCGTCGCCGACCTGGACTAGCGTGTTCCCATGGTCGCCCCAGATTTTCACATCGCGAAAGTCCAGGCGGCCGGCATTCTTGAACACCAGCAGGTCGATGCCTGGATCGAAGTCGGTGATCCTGGCTTTGGTGGAGCCGAAATCAAACACGAAGCGATCCGCGCCGTCATTCCCCGTCATCGTCTGCTTGCCGGTTCCGGCGAACAGGTAATCGCCCTGCGGACCGCCGATCAGCGTGTCGTTGCCATTGGAGCCGATGACGATCTGGCGGGCTTCGGGATCTTCGGACTCCACGCCGCCGGCAACGCCGGTGTGCCGCACATAGGTGACGAAGACATCGTCCTGGATATGCTTGGTGTCGGTATTGCGCAGAATGATATCTGCCAGCGTCGTGCCTTTGATCTCGGACAAGGTTTTGGAATCAAAGCCCTGATTCTCAAACCAGAACCGATCGCCATCGCGCAACGCCTCGAACTGCATCGTAAGGATGGCCTGGAAGGTTTCGCCGACAAGCGCGCCAGGCGACATGATTTTCCGACAGGCCGCCGGTCCACAGGCCGACATTGTTGACATTGCCGTAAGCCGCTTTCAGTCCGGCCAGCGTCTCCGGGTCGCTCGTGATCTGGCTGAAATCCGTGTAGGGGTCGAGGCCGAGCGCTTCACGGGTCTGGTTGAGCGTACCGAGGCCAAGGTCGCGCGCGCGCTGGATATTGATCGCGGCGAGATCCAGCGACACCGGTGGATCGAAGAGAAAATTGCGCAGATCGTCGACGATGCGCGCATCGAGCGCCTGTGACGGATCGGCGGCCAAATGGCGCAATTGTCCGTCGGCGCCGCCATTGTCGATGAAGTTTGCCGCCGGCTGGAAGAACACGTCCTTCAGGTCTTCCTCGGAGCCGGCGATGACTTCGCCGTTTTCCGCAAGGCCTTCGGTTTCGCCCGACACGATCGAATGTCCGAAGCGGAACGCCGCGGCGACGAATTCCAGCGACAAATGGGGATCGACGTTGGCGTCATAGCCGTCGTAGGGCGTGAGCGCGTTCTTGCCGACGAGGTTTGGCAGGAACTCCGAATAGGTGATGTTGGCGATTTCCGCCGTCACGATGGCGCGGGCGTGATTGTAGAGCTGGTCGCCGCTCCAGTTCGGATGCTCGAGGTGCAGTTTGTCGACCTGATAATTGTGTTCGCGCACGAACAGCGTTTGCAGCGCGGTGAGCGCCGGATTTTCTGCGGCGCGGACGTCGCCGGCCACGACCATGCCGTTGACGATCGGCAGGTTGTTGCCCTGCGACGTCAGCATGTGGCCGTCGGCGGTGCGCAGGCTGGCGGCGGTCGCGGCGCTCGACCCATAGACCATCGAGGCGTCCAGCCAGGCGGTATTGGAATTGACCGCCATCGCTGGATTGGATGTGCCCGCACCGGTCGTGGGATCGATGACGGCGCGGGTGATCGGAATGATGGTGCCGGCGGGAAGCACGGGATCGTCAGCGGGAACCACGACGCTGATGTCGCTGACGCCATCGGTCCGGGTCAGCGTCATGTCGTGATCGATGAACTGGCCCCAGGCATACATGAAGGCGGAGACACCTTCCGGGTTCGCCACATCCGGATCGCCGGCGCCGACCACAAGATTGCTGATGGTGCGCGGATTGTTGCCGCCGAGCGGGACGGAGATGCCGTCGGCAAAATGCGCCTCGCCGATGCGTCCGAATTCGGTGCCGGCAGCGTTGAGGGTGGCATCGGATTGATTGTTCTGCGAGCCGTCGAAGCTGCGGTATTCGATTTTTGCCGGCTGCGGATGATCCGGTTGGCACGGCGAACCGTGATGGCCATGCGAGCCATGAGACTCATGCGGCCGGTGCGAATGGCCGAAAAAATCGCCGAAGTGAAAATCGTCGTGGTCTCTGTCCTGGTTTCCCCAAGTCCACTTGAACTGGCGCATTCGGCTGCTCCCCTCAGTTGCAATTGCGAATTAGTTGCAATTAGTGTCACTAATGAGAGGCATTTGCAATAAGGAAGCGCGACGGGCCAAAGCCCACCTGCAAACCCACCTGTTTGCCGACAAGGCGGAGGAGAGAAATGCCAGGAAAAAAGGCCCGCCGCGTCAGCGGCAGGCCTCGTTTGAAGTCGATTTAAGCGGCGTTCCGGCCGCTTGATTACGTCTTGGGGCCGAGCGTGGCCTTGCCCGTGCCGGAGATGGTTGCGGGCGGCTTCACCACCTCGTCTGCATCTTCCATGGCGGGCGGCTCAGTGGGACTTGCCAGTTGCTGCGCGGCGAGCGCGTTGGTCAGGCTGGTCAGCGCGTCAGGACCAGCGGCAAAGCCGCCCTCGGCGAGGATCTTGTCGATGATCGGCTTGAAGGCCGAGACCGACAGCAACTGCGCGGCGAGGCCGTCGCCGAGGCCAAGACCGTTGCCATGGCCATTCATGGCGCCGTTGCCGCCGCCGCGGCCGAGCAGGCCGCCGGTGTCGAAGATCCGGATGTCGGAAATCTTCTCGATCGGCTTGACCGCTTCGGCCAGCGCGTTCGGGATGATGTTGATGCGGGCGAGATTGAGATCGTAGTCGATCATGTCCGTGGAGAGTTTGTTGCGGGCTTCCGCCTTCAGCGCCGCCACCTCGGCTTCGGCCTGGCCGAGCGATTTGACGCCGGTGGCGCGGGTGATCGCGGCATCGGCGTCGGCCTTGGCCAGCACGCTGATGGCTTCCGCCTTGTTGTTGGCGGCCTGGTTTTCGGCTTCCGCCATCACGGTGATCGGCATCGCCTCGGTCTCGGCGGCTTTTCGCGCCGCGATCACGTTGATGATCTTGTCGCGTTCGGCGATTTCGACGGCCTTGGCGGTGGTGACCTTTTCCTCGGCCGCAATCGCCAGCGCGCGCGCGGTCTCGGCGACGGTCTGCGCCTCGGATTGCTCCTTGCTCTTGGTGGCGACCGCGATCGCGCTTTCCTGGGCGACGATCTGCAGATCGCGCTCCATTTCGGTGTTGCGGCGTTTCACCGCGAGATCGGCCTCGATCTTGCGGGTGTCGCGCGCCTGATTGGCTTCGGTCTGCTTGTTGGCGACCGCCAGTTCCTGCTGGATGCGGTACTCGGCCTCGTTCTGCACCGCGGTCTGCTCGACCTGCGCGGTTTCCGCGCGCATCGCGGCGGTCTTGTTGGCGATGTCGCGCTGCTGCGCCAGTTCCGCCTCGCGCTTGGTGCTTCGATCGTCAGCGTGGTCTGGCGAGCGACGAGGTCCTGCTGGGCGATGTTCACCTCGGTGGTGCGGACGATCTGGTTGCGCTCCTGCTCGCGTTCCCTGGTGATCTTGGTCAGGGTCGTCAGGCCGTGGGCGTCGAAGAAATTGCTCGGATTGAAATGCTTGATGTCGCTCTGGTCGAGCCGGGTCAGCGAGACCGATTCGAGCTCGAGGCCGTTGTTCTGGATGTCGGCGCCGACCGCTTCCTGCACCGATTTGACGAAGGTCGCGCGCTGCTCCTGCAGCTCTTCGAGGTTCATGGTGGCGGCGACCGAACGCAGACCGTCGACGAATTTGGCCTCGATCAGCTCGCGCAGTTCGCCTGCATCGTTGGTGCGGCTGCCCAGCGTCTGCGCGGCGAGCGCGATCGACGAGGCATCGGGTTTGACGCGGACGTAGAATTCGGCGCCGATGTCGACGCGCATGCGATCCTTGGTGATCAGCGAATCCGGGCCGCCGCGCGTGACCTCGAGCCGCAGCGTCTTCAGGTTGACCGCAGCCGTCGAGTGGAAAACCGGAAGCACGATCGAACCGCCGTCGAGGACGACTTTCTGGCCGCCGAGGCCGGTGCGGACATAGGCCTCGTCACGCGTCGAGCGGCGGTAGAGTTTTGCAAGCAGGAGACCGATTGAGGCCGCCGAACGCCCGCGCAGCCGGCGCAATCCGTCCAGCGCCGCCAGGCCTCAGGAGCACCTCGGTGTCGGAGGTGCCGCGGAAGCGCACCCCGGCGGCCGCGAGCTCGGCGCGCAGCTCGGGCGCGTTGTACAGCTCGCCGTTGTAGGTCAGGGCGAGGCCGTCCGGACCATCGGCTGGGCGCCGGTCTCGGACAGGTCGATGATGGCCAGCCGGCGGTGCCCGAGCTGTACTTCGCCGTCCCCGAGCGGGGTGGCCGTAGCGGCCGAGCCGTCCGGGCCGCGATGGGCGAGGATATCGGTGAGCCGGTCGGTCACGGCCTTTCCGTCCGGCCATGGTAAGCGCCTGCGATGCCACACATGTCTTACCGCGCCTCCTGGTCGTCTGTCCGGGACCCGTGCGGCCCACATCGGCTGCCGCTCCGTCCGCCGCCGGCCCGTCCCGTTCTGCCGGCCGGCCGCTCGCTCCGGCCGCGCAGCGCGATGTGCAGCCCGTCCCACAGCGTGCCGTCGGTCCGGTCCGCGGATCGGGTCGATCAGCACCACGCCGATCACCGCGATGCGCTGGTCCGCGAGCTGCCGCGCCACGGTGTGCAGCCATGCGGCGCTGCCGTGCCCGGCACGCACGACGAGCACGGTCCGGGTGCCGAGGTACTGGAGGTCGGTCCACGCCGTGCCGGGCGCCACCGAGCCGACGCCGATCCGGCGCTCCTGATGCGACACGGCCGCGGCAAGCTCGCCGCTGACCACGGTGCGGGTCTCCTGGCTTCTGGCGGCGCCGCGAGCTGTGGGCCTGGCAGACCGTCGATGATCACCACCGGCCCCTCCTCCGCCAGTGCCCCGGCGAGGTCCAGGGCGATCACGCTCGTGCTGCGCGCACAGCCCAGTTCCAGCAGCGACACCGGTTCCGCGGAGCCGCGCACGGTGCGGGCAAGGGTCGCGGTGAGCCGTTCGCGTGCCGCCCGGGTCCGTCGGCGCTGCCACAGTCTGCCCGACCGGCGGGGCAGCTCCGCGATGACCGAGGCGCCCAGGTTCGCCGCGATGTCCCGGCGCAGCACGGGGCGGTCCGCCACCACCGTGCCGACCGCGGCAAGCGCGAGGCCGAGGACGAGCCCGAGGACGAGCCCGATCGCGGAGTTGGTGACCGCGGCCTTGGGCAGGGAGTGCCGCACCGCGCGCGGGGCGTCCACGATCTGCGTGCCGGCGATGAGCTTGGGCGTGCCGGTGCGCGCCTCCGCGGCGCGCTGGTCGAAATCGGCGATCCGCGAGGTGAGTTCGGCCCGGCGGGCAAAGAGCGACTCGATGCTCGCCGACGCTTCCGGGTCGCTCTCCGGCGACCGGTCTCCGATCTCCTTGTTGACCTGGGCGAGTTCGTCCCGCATGCGGTCACGCTGGTCGAGCAGGGCCTTGGCCTCGGCGTTCGCGGTTTCCCGCATCCGCCTCACATGGTCCGCGACGAACGCGTCGGCCAGTGCCTTGGCCCGGGCCACCGCTTCCGCGTCGCTGTCACCCGTCACATCGATCTGCAGCAGGTTGTTGGTCAGGCCGGTGCCCCGGTAGTCCTGCATGAAGTCCTCCGGTTTTTCCGGGGACTTGAGGGACTGCAGGGCCTTGTCGGCGATCCGCGTGGTCTCCAGCAGGCGACGTCGGTGCGGATCAGCGTTCCGGTGTCGTTCGGCTGGTCCTCCTCATGCGCGACCAGGACCTTGGTCACCGCGGCCGGCGGCGGCGGCAGAGGACCGCCACCGCCAGCGCCGGCCAGCAGCCCCAGGAGCGCCATGGAGCCCAGAGGCGGCGGCGCCTGCGCACCGCCACCACCAGCGCCTGCAGGTCGAAGAGCGGAGTGGCTGCCGACGACTCCGAAGTCGTGCTCGTCGTCACGCCGAACCTCCCGTCGCGTGGTCGCGAACCGCGAGCGCCGGGGCGGCGCTGTCCGGAGGACGCGTCGGCAGACCGTGTCGGACGGGCCCGGACCGGGCCGGCGACGACGATGCCGACGACCTCGTGCCCGCCGTCCGCACACGCCTCGGCGATGCCGGCGAGCTCCTCCTTGGTCCAGCTGCCCGCGCTGAGGACGACCAGGGCACCGGACTCGGTGCCGCGGTCCGGCACCATCGGCCGGTCCACCGAAACCTCCACCACCCGCAGCAACGGATCGCTCTCGGCCTCGGCGACGAGTTGCCCGGCGGCCCGGCGGGCGATCTCGTCGCCGTCCGGTACGACGGCCAGCAGCCGCCGGGGGACCGGCAGTTGTTCCCGGAGGCGAGCGCACACCCGCCGGTAGCGGATCGCCTGCCGGCCTCGTCGCCGGACCTCTGCGGGGTCGGCACGTCCCACCGGGTGTCGATGCCGAGGAGTCGGCGGATCCGAGGCCCGTGGGCCACGGGTTTCCGGCCGGTGCGCACGCCGTTCATCAGGTACGTCGACGGTGCCGAGGAGCGCCGAACCCAGCGCCGCGGCGATCTCCGGTTCGCCGCGCAGCCGACGGTTCATCCGTGCGGCGGTGAGATGGCCGACGACCGCGAGCAGGAAGAACAGCAGTGCCCCGGCGACGATGAGCTGCATCCTCGTCGGCGGCGCCTCGCCGGTCGGCCGGGCCGCCGGACCCATGACGACCATGCCCGCCATGTTGGCTGCCGGGTCGGCCTGGTCCAGCTTCGTCATGGCCTCCTCCAGCGAGGTGCGCAGCTTCTCGAGCGCGGTGCGGGTCTGCACGCTCTCCACGCTCTGCCCCGGATCGGCCGCCTCGGCCAGGTCGCTGATGCGGCGGTTGGTCTCCTCCACCTGCTGCCGCAGCTCCTCGGGCTCTGCGGCCGCTGCGGGGTCGGTGCTGCCGCCTGCTATCCGCGCGGCGAATGCGACGAACTGCCGGGCCACCTGGTCGGAGAGCTGCTGTGCGCGCTCCGGGGTGTCGGCCGTACCCGAGATCCTGACGATGTTCCCGTCGGCGGCCTTGGCGCTCACCTGCTCCCGCAGTTCGCTGCCGCTGGCCCCGGCCAGTCGAGCGCGGCGGCCGCGCGGTCGACCACGGCCGAACTGGTCGCGATGTCCGCCTGGGTCAGCAGCTCGCGCTCCTCCCACTGCCCCGGCAGCGAGACCGATGCCGACGTCGTGTACCGCGGCGGGAGAACGCGCCGAGGCGCGCCGTCGCCGACGAGCGCGCCCACCATGGCGAGGACGGCGAGAGCCGCGACGCCGACGGAAAATCCGCCCGATCATAACCGAGCGTGTCGTGTCATCGCTCAAGGGCGCTGCCTCCTCCGTGCCCGGACCGGCTCGCGCGACGACACCGGAGTGTGGTCACGGCCGGCGGCGGCGTAGGCGCCGGGCGGCGATGGAGCGAGTTCCGCCGCAGAACTGCCCGCTGATCCGCTCCTGGCCGATGCCGCCCAGTCCGGGCCCGCTTCTCGGATCGTCGAGGAGCACCGTG
>CAWBQP010000030.1:0-18464 GCA_963790735.1 uncultured Alphaproteobacteria bacterium
AAGCGAAGCAATCCATCTTTCCGCATGCGTGGTGACAATGGATTGCTTCGCTGCGCTCGCAATGACGTGGCCCCCACGGAATACGCATCCGCGATCTCGCGGCACGTCGTGCCCGAATCCTGCAAATTGACCCACCCATCAAAGTAGAGGGTGCAGGGAAGGCCGGGTGCACGCGGCACCGCGGCCCGTGTGCGAAGTGCGCATAAAAACGCACACGAGCACACAGGTCAGCCGGAGCAACCGGCATTTCCTGCGCAATGGTTTTACGGCTTATGCCGTGCTCTCCCCGGCGACGAATTCGTCTTGTCACCGTCGCCGGCGGATTGAGGTTGTCCGAAACCCGGTTGGGCTCGCAACCTCCGTCGGCTTGACACCAGCAACGGGTGCCAGGACCACACGGTTTTGCCGTACGCAGGCTAGCGCCGTTCGTCCTGCGCGCTGTCGTTCGCTCACGGACCGAAGCCCGCCCTGCGAACTCGACCGCGCGCCCGACGCTGCCGCGTCCACCGCATCCCATCCCAACGTTCGTGACGATCGCCAACGCCCCTCTTCTCGGGACGGGATGGCGCGAGTTGTAGAGATGATTTGGGTCGGAGGGAAATAGGAATATTTTTTCAGAGGGGGCTGGACAAGGCAAATCACGTTGAAGTCGTTACAGAAAATCGATTTTTGCGCAGCGGCTGATTTGCGCCGTGAAATGCGCGCGATGATCAAACTGAAAGAAGGCAAGTCTTTTATGCAACCAAGCGGCCGAGGCGGATCCTCCCGCCCAAAGTGGATATAATAGACGCAGGCAAGTCTCGGAGGTTCTTGCCTGCCGATTTCACCGTTGTACAAAATAACGCAAGAGGGCCGGCGTTTTCCTACATAGCCGTAGTTCCCGAACTGGCCTGATTGAAAGGCTTTGAAGCTTGCAGTTTAGGCAGTTGCGCTATTTTGTGGCGGTGGTGGAAGCAGGCAGCATCTCGCGTGCCGCAAGTGTCGTGCATGTCGCCCAGCCGGCGCTGAGCCAGCAGATCGCCGATCTCGAGGAGCGGATCGGCATGAAGCTGCTGCTGCGGACGCCGCGCGGTGTCAAACCCACGCCAGCCGGCGAAACCCTGTTTCGCGAGGCTTCGCTGATCCTGCATCGGATGGATCAGCTTCCGGGCATGCTGAAATCGGCTATCGGGGACACTCAGGGCACTGTGCGGCTGGGTATTGTCGCGAGCCTCGCCGGCCCGCTGGTCGGCGTCATTGTCGAGCACTTCAAGTCCGAGTTGCCGCAGGTCAACCTGATCTGTTCCGACGGCGACAGCGGCTCGCTGGTAGCACGCGTTCAGTCGCATGCCCTCGATCTTGCGCTGGTGTTCGAAGATGAGCTGGTGCCGTCGCACTCCCGCACGCCCATTTTTTCCCAGCAGCTTTTCCTGATCGGCAAGGATGCCGGCAAGATCAAAAAGCCGCATGTCTCGCTCGAGGAGCTCATCGGCATTCCGCTGGTCTCGCCGGGTCGGCAGCGCAACCGGCGCCAGCTGATCAATCGCGCTTTTGCCGCTCGCAACCTCGTTCCGAACATCGTGGCGGAAGTCGACAATCTGTCGAGCGAGTTGTCGGCGGTGCGCGCCGGCGTCGGCAGCACGCTCCTCAATGTCGGCGAACTTCCGGACGGTTTCGAATCCTTTGCCGTTCCGGTGCCGATCAAGCCGCCGCTGGTGATGACTTGTTGCGCCATCTTCAGCAACGACGCCGCCCTCAGTGCCGCGACCGAGGCGGTGCGCGCTTCGCTGATCCCGGTGGTCAAGGAATTCATCAGGAGAAGCAAGCGCCGCGGCGCAAAGGTCATCGATTGACGTGGCCGGCAACGCGACGCGAGCGAGGGAATGTCATTGGCGGGCGCGGATGTGCTATTCTGAGGACGCGGGCCCGTGAGGCGCCTGCAGGGTATCGTTGACCATGCAGTTTCGACAACTCCGCTATTTCGTGAAGATCGTGGAAGCCGGCAGCTTTTCCCGCGCGGCCGCACTGATTCACGTGGCGCAGCCGGCGCTGAGCCAGCAGATCCACGAATTGGAGGAGCGTCTTGGCGTCACGCTGCTTCAGCGCAGCGCCCGCGGCGTGAGCCCGACGGCCGCCGGTGAGTTGCTGCTGCGTGAGGCGACTTCGATTTTGCACCAGCTCGATCAGCTTCCAGGGGTAGTCCGTTCGGGCAGCGGCGAGGCGGCAGGCGTGGTCAGCGTCGGGCTCGCCTCATCGATGGCGCCGATCCTGATCGGTCCGCTGCTCGAGCGGGTCAAGACGACCTTGCCGAAGGTGAACCTCAAACTTTCCGACGACGACAGTGGTTCGCTGGAGGCGGCCGTCGGTGCGAACAATCTCGACATGGCGGTCGTCTATGAAGACGAGTTTGTCTCGAGCTCCGCACGCCGCCCGATCTTTCGGCAGCGGCTCTATCTCGTCGGCAGCCAGCCGTTCTTCGTGAAGGATGCGGCTTCCGCCTCCCTGGAGCAGATCGCAAAACTGCCGCTGGTTCTGCCGGGCCTTCCGAACGGGCGGCGCGAACTGATCAATCGTATCTTCGCCGACCGGGGGCTGACGCCAAACGTGGTAGCCGAAGCTGATACAATCTCCAGCGAGTTGCTCGCGGTTCGCTCGGGCGTAGCGAACAGCATCCTGCCGGTCGCCGATCGATCGATGTTTGCGGGCTGGCGGATTCGCCGAGCCGATCCCGGTCGAGCCGGCGCTTTGGCTTACCTGTTCGGTGATCTCCTCGAGCGACTTTCCGCTCACGCATGCCGGCGAAGCCATTCGTGAAATATTGATTGAATTCCTGCGTGTACGCCTGCGCGATACCGGCCTGGTCGGCGTGGAATGGCTCGACTAAGTCTCAATTTCTTCCCATCGGTTCATTCACGCGACATCACGGCTGCTTGAGCCTATATCGGCCGCCGATACCTGCATATCGAAGTCATATTTGTTTTTGCTTCGCATCGGGAGCATTGGTCCGCGCGTCGCCGATCGGGGGGCGATTTTCCCGATCATTTCCGCGGCCCTCGCGAAGCTGGCTTCCGGGTGCCGCGCCATCTCAAAAATCGATTTGACCAAGAGCAAAAGGATATTTGCCGTGCTGAAACCCGTTGTGCTGGCCGTTGCGGCCACATTAGCCATGTCAGGCTCATTGCCTGCCGAAGCCGAGCATCTCGAAACCGGCGTCGATCAATCCCTGATCATCCCGGCAGCCGGTGGCTGCGGTCCCAATGCGTGGCGCGGGCCGTGGGGTCATTGCCGCGATACCCCATACTACGGCCGGCTTCCGAACGGCGGCTGGAAGGCCAGGCCGAGCGGCTGGAATGGTTGCCCTCCCGGTTTCTGGCGCGGTCCGTATGGCCATTGCCGCAACACGCCCTTCCATGGCCGCCTGCCTGACGGCGAATGGACTTGAGGTCCGGGGAAGTCTCGCGGCGGCATGCCGCCGCGAGACTAGCTGAAGCAATCGATCCAAGCGAATCCATGTCGAACCGACTGATCCTCCACACACGACGCGACAGCCTCGCTTCGCACATCTTGCCGGTCTCGGGCACGATGATCGGCGTGTGCGCGACGCTGATCGGGCTCGCAAAGATCGCACAGGCCAGGCACGGGTCGTCGCATGTTGATGAGTTCGCGGCGATTGCGGCGATCACGTTCCTGGCGAGTGCGCTGACATCCTATCTGTCCATCCGCGTTGCGGAACAGAGCGGGCGCAGCGTTCGTCTCGAACGGCTGGCCGACCTGATCTTCCTGTGTGGTCTGGTCGGCATCACCCTCGTGGCAACGCTGTTTGCCTGTGAGGTCATCTAAGACGCTGCGGGGCGTGCGGCACAAGCACATTGGGACATCGACAACCTGCCGCTCGGCGAGATGCCGCGGCCATTCATGGAGAAAAGACATGCACCACACTTCGTTCAAGCTTGTTGCCGTCATCCTGCTCTCGGCCGCCCTCGGCGGCACGGCGCTCGCGCAGGGCACCATGGCGCAACAGGATGCCTGCCGGGGCGACGTCTTCCGCCTCTGCGCCAACCATATTCCGGACGTCGGCCAGATCGTCGCCTGCCTGCGAGACAATGAAACGCGCCTGAGCGAGGCCTGCCACGCTGTCATGTTCGAGCCGCAGCAGGCCTCGACGCAACACGCCGCGACGCTGGCGCGCCCGCGCGCCGGCTGGACACGCTGAGAAGGAGCAGGACCATGACCGCATTTCGCCAATCGCTGCGTGCGACCACCTTGCTGCTGCTGGCGTCGGTATCGACGACGGCATTTGCCGCCGACAAGCCGGCATCGAATTCCGGACCAGCCGGCCCCGGCGACCGCGCCGTCGACAATGTCGGCGACGGTTCAGTTCAGCCTTGCCACGCTCGACCGCGCGCTGGAACGCAAGGTGCCCCGGCGCCTCGCTTCCATCGAGGACCGCGGCTCGCAATGCTGGCATCGCCGTATCCTCGGCCGAGAGGTCGATATCGATTGCGCCTATTCCGGCTCCGTCGAGCGCGTCGCGCCGATCTCGCTGCGCGCCGAGCATGGAAAGCTCGTCGCGGCGGCGCCTTTGTTCGGCACCGTGTCGGGCCAGGGCATCGGCCGGTTTGCCCGCCTTCTGCATGGTTCGGCCGAGGGCCAGATGACAGTCTATGCCAGCGCGCGGCCGCGGCTCGATCGCGACTGGTCGGTCTCGCTCGACATGAGGGAGGGCTTTCGCTGGCAGGAGCCGCCGGTGCTGAACATCCTCGGCTTCCATATCGACATGGCGCGCTATGTCACGCCGAAGATCGAGGCGCAGCTCGCACGGGTACGCGGCGATGTCGAGGCCAGCGTCCGCGCACTCGGCATCAAGGGCAAGGCCGAGGCCGCCTGGCAGCACGCCTTTGCCAATGTGAAAATCTCCGATCGGCCGGAAATCTGGTTGCAGACCACGCCGCAAAGCGTCGCCTTTTCCGGCCTTCGCGCCGAAGGCGATGTGCTGGAAGGATCGTTGGAGATCGCAGGCAATACGACGACCTCGATCGGCAGCGAGCCCGCGGCCAATGCGCCGACGCCGCTGCCGCAGCTCAGCGGTGACGTATCCGATCCCGGGCGGTTCGATATCATCATCCCGATCGCGATCGACTACGACGCCATCAAGCGGAAAGCGCAGGACATCATGGCGGCGCAGTCCGAAGGAAGCCTTTCGGTGCAGGACATCGAAGTCTATCCATCGTCGGGCAGCCTCGTGATCGGCGCACGTATCGGTCAATCGGGCGAGTGGGCCTATCTGACGGCGGCACCGCAGGCCGATGCAAGCACGGGATCACTGCGCTTCCCTGGCCTGGCCGCAATCACGGCCGATGCAACAACGGCGCAAGGCTCGTTCGATCCCGCGCTGCTGCAAGCCCTGCGCGAGCAGTTGAGTGTCAGCTTCCAGGCCGGATTCGACCAGATCGTTGCGTCGGCCAATGCGCGGCTGACGCGTCCGCTCGGCGACGGATTTCGCAGCGAAGGAAAGTTGACGTCTGCGGGCATCGCCAATGTCCAGCTCTTGTCCGATCGCATTCAGGTGAACCTGCAGGCTGGCGGCCGGCTCAAGCTGATCTATGGAGGCTGACGTGAAGGTTACTTTGATCAAGAATTCGTTTCACCGGATGGTGCGGGGCCTTTTCGCTCTTGCTGGTTTTGCATCGCTTGCTTTCGCCGCCGCCCCAGCGAACGCGCAAACCGCGTTCTATGCGCCGCAGCCAGGGGAGGTGGCTGGTCCGCCCGGCACGCTGATCCGCTCCGAGCCGATGCTGTTTGCGCCCGGCGGCGCGCAGGCCTATCGCATCCTGTATCGCTCGACGGGACTGAGCGGCGAACCGATCGCGGTGTCCGGTGTCGCCGTGATTCCGCCGGGCGAGACGCCGGCCGGCGGCCGGCCGATCGTCGCCTGGGCACATCCGACCACAGGCGTTGTGCCGCATTGCGCGCCGTCGCTGGCGATCTTCGTGTTCCAGCAGATGCAGGGCCTGCGGCAACTGGTAGAGCAGGGCGCGGTCGTGGTCGCGACCGATTATCCCGGTCTCGGCACCGCGGGCCCGCATCCCTATCTGGTCGGCGCCAGCGAAGGACGTGCCGTGCTCGATTCCGTGCGGGCGGTGCGATCGCTGCCGGGCAGCGGCGGCGGCAACACGTTCGCGGTGTGGGGCCATTCGCAGGGCGGCCAGGCCGCGCTCTATACAGGCATTCTCGCAAAGAGCTACGCGCCCGAACTCAATCTGGTCGGCGTTGCCGCGGCGGCGCCCGCGACGTCGCTGGTCACGCTGATGGGCGACGACTTCAAGAGCGTCGGCGGCAAGAACCTCACGGCAATGACGCTGTGGTCGTGGTCGCGCGTGTATGGCGCACCGATCGACAAGGTCGTGCTGCCCGAGGCGATGCCGACCGTCGATGCGCTCGCCAATGAATGCATCGAATTGATCTTCGATATTCTCGAACGGCGTCGCAGCGAAAAGCCGCTGGAGCAGGCGTTTCTGTCGGTGCCGAGCATCGCAACGGTCGAGCCGTGGCGCACCCTGGCCGCGCGCAACACGCCCGGTACGCTGCCGCCGCGCATCCCACTGTTCCTTGCACAGGGCACCAATGACACCCTGGTACGCCCTGAAGTCACCCGCGCCTATATGCAGCGGCAATGCAAGGCTGGCGGCAAAGTCGAGATGCTGTGGCTGCCGGGCGTCGGTCACGGTTTTGCCGGCCGCGATGCCGCGAATGCCGTAGTGTCGTGGATGATGGATCGCTTTGAGGGCCGGCCGGCGCCGAGCAGTTGCGGTCGAGCGGATTTGATGCCGAGTTGATTTGTTGCGGCGGGCTTCGTGTTCGGTGCGCCCGCATTTTGATCGGGGCTGATGATCAGCCTGCGGCAGGCGCGGTTGAATGCTTGCGGCGGCGATACGTCATGTATCCAACGCCAGCGAAGCCAAGGACGAGCATCGCCCATGTCGAGGGTTCGGGAACGGTTGACGCCATTTGAGCCCCTTCGATCGAAGGACAACCTGTCTTCCTTAGCGGGTGTTTGCGAAAGTTGGTGTGTCCCGACAGAGCGAGCTTGCGGCGCTCCTTGCAAGACTTGTCTTGCGATAGCGTGTAGGGCGGATTAACCGAAGGCGTAATCCGCCGCTGCATCTCAATGAGATGGCGGATTGCGCTGCGCTGGTCCGCCTTGCGCGCTTGCACGCCGCTGGGCGCATTGCAGCGCGGCGTTCTTGCCATCTGGACACGGGCCGGCCGTTTTGTCCAAAATCGCTGGCAAAAGAAAAGAGCGGAGGCGCCGATGGCGATTATCGATTCCCAGGTCCATGCCTACGAGGCGAACAGTCCGAAGCGGCCCTGGCACAGTGTGCCGAACTGGCCCGATCACGTCACGGGTGACGAGATGGTGGCGGCGATGGACAAGGTCGGCGTCGACGGCGCGATCTTCATCTCGGCTTTTTCGTTGTACCGCTACGATTCCAGCTATGCCGTGGAGGTGCAGCGGGCCCATCCCGGGCGGCTCGCCATCGTCAAGCCGCTCGACCCGGACGACCCTGATGTGGCCGACGTCGTCGCGGAGTGGAAGAAGACGCCGGGCGCGGTCGGAATCCGCGTCATGCTGCGGAAGGAGGAGAAGCGCGCGACTGACGATCCCGGCCTCGACCGGATTGCGCGCGCGGCCGTTCGTTACGATTTTCCACTCAACATCCTGTGCTGGGACAATCTGGACGCAGGGACGGCGCTGATCGACCGCCATCCCGACACGCGGTTCATCATCGACCATCTCGGCATCCTGCAGCCACGCGTGCCGCCGGCGCCGCCCCAGCCCTGGGCCAATCTTCCAAAAGTGCTCGAACTCGCCAAACGTCCGAATTGCGTGATCAAGGTCAGCGGCGCCTGCACGCTTTCCCGCGAGCCGTATCCGTATCCGGATATCTGGGACCCGCTCGCCCGCGTGTTCGATGCCTGGGGTTTCGATCGCTGCCTGTGGGGCACGGACTGGACGCGGGCGTTCGCCGTCGTCAATTACGAGCAGGCCGTCGAGCCCTTTCTCAAGACCAGCCGCCTGAGCGACAGCGAGCGGGCGATGCTGATGGGCGGGGCCTGCAGCCAAGGCCTATGGCTGGTCGCCGAAGAAAGGTTAGCGCGGAGGGTGGATTGCGCTCTCGCTAATCCGCCTACGCGTTGCGGGCGGGCTCGGAGGCCGCGAAACGCCCGCCCCGAAAGCCGCATCAGCGTTGCCGCGTTCGCACGTCGACACCCATGGCGTCGAGCAGCCGGAACACCTGCTCGTCGGTGACCCGCACGCCCTTGAAATCGGCGAGCGTCAGCAGGTTCAGTCCGCTGACCTCGGCGCCGGTGAGATCCGCACCTGTCAGGGTCGCGCCGTAGAGGTTGGTCTGGAAGAGATCGCAGTTGGTGAGGTCGGCGTCGGTCAGGTCGGCGCTGGACAGGTCGGCTTCACGAAGCCGGCTGCCGGCGAGGCTGCAGGTTGGTAATTTCGTCTCGGCCAGGTCGGCCAAATCCATCTTGCAATTGTGGAAGCTTGCGCGAGTCTCGATTTGCTTGCGGCTCAGCGCCCGGCTGAAATCGACCTTGTTGAAGCGCGCCCCGGTGAGATTGCATTCGTGCATCTCGACGGCGAACATTTCAGTTCTTTCGAAGGTCGCCAGCGCAAGATCGCTTCCGGAAAACCGGACCCGTTGCAGATCGCTGAAGATGAAAGTGCATCCCTTGCCGCCGTCACCGGTGAACTGGCAGGTCTCGAACACCGCGTCTTTCAGCGCCGCATGCGAGAGGCGGCATGAGACGAACCGGCAATTGGAGAACCGCGCGTCCACGAAGGAGGGGTAGGAAAACTGCACGGCCTCGAAGACGCAGTCGGTGAAGACCGCCCCGTCGCAATCGACCTCCGGCCAGCGGTCATCCCTGACATTCAGGGAGGTGATCGGCTTGCCCGCGGCGATCCGGCGGGCGAGTTCGTCGATGTCCATGCGATACCGTTTGGCTCAGGCGTCAGGTGCGGCGCGCGACCATCCGGCACCGCCGCAACAATACCGCCGGTCGCGGTGGGGCCGCCATCCCCAAAAAAGCGCGTAAGGCGCGGATTAACGAAGGCGTCATCCGCCGCTGCGTCTCAAATAAGATGGCGGATGACGCTGCGCTACTTCGCCCTGCGCGCTGACGACCTCGGGGTTTGCCCGAAAGGAACAAGCTGGCTTGCTGCTGTCTGTGACCAATGACTGCGCCAAGCGACTTCAAATTTCCGGGAATGAGCAAAATTGAACAGTGGAGTCCCGTCGACTTGCCGCACGATGCTGGTTGGGATTGTGCCCGGCCCGAAGGGCCTCGAGCTCCGCACGCTTGAGTGCAGGAATGCGACCACAGTTTCACAAACACTGTCGCCAAGGACCCGATGAATATGGTCTCGGCCGGCTGGGTCACCGGCGAGTTAAATCCGCCGACCCAAGCGCGGTCACTGGAGCGCGCCTTACGATTGGATATTGCGTTCGGAAGTGAAGAGTCGCGCCGGGGGTGTCCGTTGACCGGGGCAAAGCGGGCTTCATCCGCCATCGTGCTCACGGCCAAAAACGAGCCAAGGGGAACACCTAAAACGAGCCAATGGGAGCACCGGTAACGTGGAGTTGTGGTCCTTGACGCCACCTCAATTCGTGTCCATATGTCGGGCAGTCGACACTTGGCCGAATTGCTGGGCCGCTTTGCCTTGCCCCTGACGGGCGCGCAGACCTTTCTCCAGACATCGATCAACCGACGAAGGTGCCGATCCTTCGGTCTCACGCGCACGGTCAAAAGGGGATATCTCTGTGCATAAGAATGCTGTGCAGCGGTCTAACACGCAAGAAGGCCCTGGCTCCGTTCAGCCTGCCTCCATTCAACCGCCTGATGGCGGCGATGAGGTGCTCAACGCCCGGCGTTGGCAGCGCATTTTGGCCAATTACAGCACCCCAAACCGGGTGCGCAGCATTGCCGAACTGGCGATCACGGCTTTGCCGCTCATCGTGTTGTGGACCGCGGCCTGGTACGCGTTTTCCCTCGGCCATGCCTGGGCTTCATTCCTGATCGCTATTCCGGCTGCCGGCTTTCTCGTGCGCCTGTTCATGATCCAGCACGACTGCGGCCATGGCACCTTTTTTGCCGGCCGTCTGGCGAATGACTGGGTCGGCCGCGTCCTTGGCGTGCTCACCTTCACGCCCTACGATTGCTGGCGCCGCATCGCATGCGATTCATCACGCCACCACCGGCAACCTCGATCGCCGCGGTATCGGCGATCTCGATACGCTGACCGTGCGCGAATACCGGGCCCTTTCCCGGTGGGGCCGTCTGAAATACCGCCTTTACCGCCACCCGCTGATCATGTTCGGGGTCGGACCGGCCTATCTGTTTCTGTTGCAACAGAGGCTCCCGGTCGGCCTGATGCGCAATGGCTGGCAGCCCTGGGCCAGCACCATGGCAACCAATCTCGGGATTGCCGTCATCGTCGCTGTGCTCACCTGGTTCATCGGCATCAAGGCGGTCCTGCTCGTGCACCTTCCGATCATGCTGCTCGCCGCCACCACCGGCGTATGGCTGTTCTACGTGCAGCATCAATTCGAGCACACGACGTGGGAGCACAACGAGAGCTGGAACCTGCATCAAGCCGCGCTGCACGGCAGCTCCCATTACGAGCTGCCGCTGCTGCTGCGCTGGTTCACGGCCAATATCGGCATTCACCACGTGCATCACCTCTCCAGCCGTATTCCCTATTACCGGCTGCCGCGCGTGCTGCGCGACCACCCCGAACTGCGCGACGTCGGCCGCATCACGCTGCTGCAGAGCTTTCAGTGTGTACGGCTTGTGTTGTGGGACGAGGCGCAGCGCCGCCTGGTGTCGTTCCGGGAAATCAGGGGCCGGGACTTTCAGGAAGCCGCGTCAAATCCCGCCGCGCCATCGCGATAGCGGTCGCGGCTTCTCGGGAGGCCCGAGGGGGCCAATGTGGCCTCCTGGTCCCACGCCGACCTCGCCGCGTCGGGCAGCATCGCGCCGCCGGAGCTGCAGCTCAGTTCACAGGTCCCCGGCCGCCGATCGTCTCCATGTCCGGCTCCTCGGGCTTGACGCCCTGGGCGCGGTTGACCAGCATCGTGATCACCCAGAGCACGACGCCGATGGCGATCAGGACGCCCGCGACGTTGTACTGAACCATCGCCCGTCCGGTCCATGGCCCGGCCAGGAACGCGCAGGTGATCGCGCCCAGCACCGGCAGGATCGTCGGCGTGCGAAAATGCTCGTGCGCGACGCTGTCCTTGCGCAGCACCAGCACCGCGATATTGACCACCGTGAACACGCAGAGCAGCAGCAGCGCGGTCGTTCCGCCGAGCGCCGGCACTTCGCCGACGAAGGTGATCAGCGCGAACGCCAGCAGCGTGGTGAAGCCGATCGCGATATAGGGCGTGCGCCGGCTCGCATGCACCTTGCCGAGCGCCGGCGGCAGCACATGCTCGCGGCTCATGCCGTAGACGAGCCGGCTCGCCATCAGCATGTTGATCAGCGCGGAGTTGGCGACCGCGAACATGGTGATGAAGCCGAAGATCCAGAGCGGAAAGTTCGGCGCGCCGGCCTGCACCACTTTCAACAGCGGCGTCTCGCCTTCGCCGAGCTGCTCCGGCGAAACCAGCGTGATCGCCGAGATCGAGACCAGCACGTAGATGGCGCCGGTGATGAACAGGCCGGCGAGCAGCACTTTCGGAAAATGCCGTGTCGGGTCCTTGCATTCCTCGGCCATGTTGACGGAATCCTCGAAGCCGACCATGGCGAAGAAGGCGAGCGTGGTCGCGGCGATCACCGGCCAGAACAGGCCGGCATCGCCTGCCTTGAACTGCATGACACGCGAGACGTCGCCCTGGCCGAGGCCGATCGCCCACAGGCCGATGACGATGATGATCAAGAGGCCGGTCAGCTCGACGCAGGTCAGAACGACGTTCGCCTTCACGCTTTCGCCGACGCCGCGGAAGTTGACCGCGGCGACGACCGCCATGAAGACGAGACCGGTCATGGTGATGCCGAACCCCGACAAGCCCAGGCCCAACGCGTTCGACATGTTCGCGGAGAAGGCGCGCGAGGCCGTGGAAGCGGAGGTAATCCCCGAGCACATCACCGCGAACGCAACGATGAACGTGACGAAATGGATGCCGAACGCCTTGTGGGTGTAGAGCGCGGCGCCCGCGGCCTTCGGATATTTGGTGACGAGTTCGAGATAGCTGAACGCCGTGATCAGCGCCACGACGAAGGCGACCAGGAACGGCAGCCAGACGACGCCGCCCACCTGGTTGGCGACCTGGCCGGTGAGCGCATAGATGCCGGTGCCGAGAATGTCGCCGACGATGAACAGCAGGAGCAGCCACGGGCCCATGACCCGGTTCAGGCTCGGCTCGGCATCCGTGGCAGGTGGTGCGGCTTTCAAGGAGAGATCGGTCATCGCGCAGCCCCCTCAACTGATTTCGCGCGCACACTCTTGTCCGCAAAGCCGATACAAGCTGTTGCGACTGAAGCGTGCGTCTGGCGTCATTGCCAGCCCACAGCGTATTGGCTTTCACGCCGCCGCCAAGACCTATTTGCGGTGATGATCGAACTGCGATGTGGAAAGCGCGTGCGGGTGCGAAATGGAACCCGCATCGCGCGCGTCTCGAAGCCGTTCAGAGGCGGGTGATTGGGACGCCAGCCGCATTTCAGAAAACCGGGATCAAGCGTGGGGGCCGATCATCACGGCGGCAAATATCAGGGTTGAGTAACGGGTATTCGACATCGCATAATCTCCTGATCATCCGGAGGAACGGCGATGCAATTGCGGGTGTTTGGGCGCACGGGAATGCAGCTCTCGGTGCTGGGCTTCGGCTGCGGCGCGGTGGGCGGATTGATGGTGCGCGGCGATGCGGCCGACCAGGAGCGCACCATCGCACGCGCGATCGCGGCCGGCGTCAACTACTTCGACACCGCGGTGCAGTATGGCGACGGCGAATCGGAAACGAACCTTGGCCGCGTTTTGAAAAAGCTGAAACCGGCTGACGTCGTCGTCGGCACCAAGGTCCGGGTGCCGCCCGGCGAGTTCGGCCGCATTGATGATGCCGTCAGGACGTCGCTCGAAGGCAGCCTGGCGCGGCTGCGTCTTGACCGGGTCGACATCCTTCATCTGCACAATCCGATCACCGGGAACGGCGGCGGATCGGCGCTGAGCGTCCGGCAGGTGCTCGACGAGGTGGTGCCGGCGTTCGAGCGGCTGCGCCGGCAGGGCAAGATTCGTTTCCTCGGAATGACGGCGCTCGGCGATACGGCCGCGCTGCATCAGGTGATCGATGCGCGCGTGTTCGACAGCGCGCAGGTCGTCTACAACATGCTCAATCCATCCGCGGCCTGCGCATTGCCGGCGCGCTATCCGGCGCAGGATTATGGACGATTGTTCGAGCACACCGAGGCCTCAGGCGTCGGCGTCGTCGGCATCCGCGTGCTGGCCGGCGGCGCGCTGTCGGGCTCGCCCGCGCGTCATCCGATTGCGGGGCCGGCGCCCGAGCCGATCGGGTCGGCGATGAGCTACGATGCCGATATCGATCGCGCGCGCCGCCTGATGCCGCTGGTGGAGGAGGGGTTCGCCGCCAGCCTGACCGAAGCCGCCACGCGGTTTGCGCTGTCTCACCCGGCGATGGGCACGATCCTGGTCGGCATGGCGACGCCGCAACAATTCGAGGACGCACTCACCGCGGCCGAAAAAGGCCCGCTGCCGCAAGCTGCGCTCGACCGGCTGTCGGCACTGCGGCAGGGATTTTCCGGCGAGCCGCGATGATCGTCGAAGCGCGTAGGGCGGATTGGCCGCAAGGCGTAATCCGCGCTGCATCCAAACAAGACGGCGGATTACGCTCTCGCTAATCACCCGCGTCCCACGCGCTCCGGCCCGTCGGCTACATCTGCCGGGCCGCCCCGGACACCCGAATGCTCGCACCGGGTTCAGAGGTGATCTCGGCGCGTAGCCGCGACGGCACACCCATGTCCTCGCCCTGAAGAATATCGATCGCACCACCATGAGGCCATCCAAGATCCCGCAGATATCCTGCGAGGGCCGCCGCCGCGGCTCCCGTCGCGGGGTCCTCGTAGACGCCGCCTGCTGCGAATGGATTACGGGCGTGGAAGCGCGTGTTGGTTTCCGCGTGGACGAGGCTGATGGTGACGATCCCGGCCGCCGTCATGAATCGCCGCCCGTGCTCCAGGTCATAGTGCATCGCGGCCAGCTTTTGCCGGCTGGTCAGCGCCAGGACGAGATGCCGGGCACCGGCCTCGGCGATCGCGGGAGGCAGGCGCGGGTCGAGATCGGCAACGGTGTACGAGAAAAGGCCGAGCGCAGCCTCAACCAGCTCCGGCGGCGCCTGCGCGCTGCGCGTGCGCGGTGATTGCAGCGCCGCCATCAGCGCCGGGTTCTTCCGCCATCCGGTTACCGTGATCCGGGTGTCGTTCAGTTGCAGCGTGAAGGTGCCGTCGCCATGGGCAAGCGCGAGCGCTGCCCCGAGCGCGATCGTCGCGTGGCCGCAGAACGGCACCTCGATCTCCGGTGCGAAGTAGCGCACCCGCCAGCCGTCCTCGATCGGCGCGGCGAACACCGTCTCTGAATATCCGACCTCTGCCGCGATCGTCAGCATCTGGTCGGCAGGAGGGAGCGCTTCGCAGAGCACGACGCCGGCAGGATTGCCGCCGTTCGTTCCGTGTGAAAAGGCTGCGATCCGCTGCACGTCCATGCGTTGCTCCAGAGTGAAGATCACTGACCCCGAGCTTACCGTGCTCGGGTGAAATGTCTATTTTTCAACAGCGTTGATTGGTCAGGGACGCAGGGCGGATTGGCCGACTTGTCCGCCGCAGCCAAGAGCGAAGGCGGCAGGCGTATTATGCCTTCGCGCCTTTGAGCTAGGCGGACGAGGCGCTGATCCATCCTAGTGGCTAAACCCGGCTTCATTTAGAGACTTAGCCAAAGGTCCATCCTTCTTCGCCAAAAGGGCCCAGCCCGGTTTGGCCCCATCCTTCATCACGGCAACCAATTTCTTCTGTATAAATATGCGCGCCAAACACGCGCCATCTTCGCAAGACCAATCTATATCGATGTCAGCGGAGGAGTTAGGAAATCGAAATTCCGGGGAGCTTCGGACGTAGTCCGATGGATTTGCGAAGGGCGCACCACTTGGATCATGCCACTCAGGCACGTCCGGAGCAGGACAGCGGTTGTAAAGCCACACGTCGCCGCAGATATCGCCCCGAGAATCCAGAAGGTACGCATATCCGACCCGTCCATCGTCCTCAATTACGATGGCACACTTGCCGTCACTCGCGGTGAATTTGACCGTCTCGCCAATCACAATTGATTTCTCCGTAGCCCAGCTTCGGGAAATCATCGGGATAACCGGCACCGCGATTTCCAACATCGGCGACGTCGATCCGCGAGGACGATTTGCGTTGCCGGAGTTCGTCGTAGGACGTTGCCGCGCTCAGGCAGAACAGCGTCTTTCGTTCGGGCCCGCCGAGGACGCAGGCGAGGGCGCGGCGGCCGGGGACTTCGATCCGCTGCAACTCGTGCCCGCCGGCGTCGAGGCGAATGAAGGCGTCTTCTTCGAAGGCTGCGACCCATACGGCGCCTTCCCGATCGAGGCAGATGCCATCGGGCGACTTCATGCTTCCGAAGCGGCCGCGAAACTTCAAACCGCCGTCAGCCTCGATGTCATAATCGGCGAGGCATGCGCCATCCATTTCGGCCACGACGAGCCGGCTGTTGATCGGCCGAGACGGCGATGCCGTTGGGAAACCGCAGCCCTTCGGCGACCACGCGTGCTCGCGCCGTCCGGCATCACCAGAATGATGCGGCCACGCGCGCCGCGATCGGGCGGCGGCGGCATATCGAAACCGAGATCGCCGACATAGGCGCGCCCGTGCCCGTCGATGATCATGTCGTCGATCGGTGCCGGTCGCGATCCCTGAAAGGTCGGCATAGAGCGAAAGCTTGCCGTCGCGCATAGGTCATCAGGCGTTTGCGCGCTATCGTCAGCGACGACAAGCCGTCCGTCCGGCAGGATGCCTGTGCCGCAAGGCGTGTCGCCTCGAATTTCGCATGCTGCTCGCGCGCGCCGGACTGGGGAGAGGCTGAGCAGCGTCCGTTCCATGCAGTCGACGAACCAGAGCCGGCCCGCATGCCACCGCGGCCCCTCAAATAGCGTCCGCCATCGAGTACGCATCGCAGTTTCATCGGCTACAGCCGTCACCACGATCTTGCCGAGGTGCTTGTTGGCTTCCATGTGCTCGAACGCCTCCGATCTCGGCGAACGGATAGACCTTGTCGATCGGCAGTTGCAGTTTCCGCGATTCCACCGCGCCCCAGATGTCCTTGCGGACCTCGTCAAAGATCTCGCGGACTTCCTCGATGGTGCGGGTGCGGAAGGTGACGCCGATATAGTTGATGCGGCGGGCGGCGTGCAGGTCGAAATTGAAATCGGCATGGGTGCCGCCGAGCCGGCCGACATTGACGATGCGGCCCTTGACCTTGGTTGCCGCGAGATTCTGGTTCGCGACCTTGCCGGAGACCTGGTCGACGATCAGGTCGACGCCTTCGCCACCCGTCGCCTTCAGCACCTGGTCGACCCAGCCGGGATCGCTGGAGTTCGATCGCGAGATCGGCGCCGAATTCCTTCAGCCGGCCGCGGCGCATCGCGTCCGTGGACGAGCCGATCACGAGCTTGGCGCCCTTGAATTTTGCGATCTGCATCGCCATCAAGCCGACGCCGGAACTGGCGCCCTGGATCAGGACCGTCTGGCCTTTCTGCAGCGCGCCGTTGGTGACGACCGCGTTGTGCATGGTGGCGAGCGCGACGGGGAGGGTGGCGGCTTCCTCGAAGTTCATGTTCGAGGGCGCGCGGAACAGGCGGCCATGGTCGGCCAGCGTGTACTCGGCGAACGCCGCGCCGCCCGAGCCCATGATCTTGTCGCCGACCTTGACGCCCTTGGCATCGGGCCCAAGCTCGGCGACTTCGCCTGCCCATTCCATGCCGAGCACCGTGCCGACGCCGCCGGCCGCGCCATGCACATGGCCCTTGGTCATGCCGAGGTCGGCGCGGTTGAGGCCGCAGGCATGGACCTTGACCAGCACCTGCGTGCCTTTCGGCGAAGGTTTTGCGACGTCGGTGATTTCGGCGCCGTTGGCGCCGTACACATAGGCTTTCATGGGCTCTTCTCTTGTTGGCTCGCTCTGTTGCTCGCCTGCAGGGGAGGGTGGCTTGCTCGCAGCGCATTTTCGTGCCGGAGAGCGGCCGCACCTCGCTTCGACGACGCATAGACCCGCCTGTTCGGCGATGCATGACTTCTTGCTGGGTCAAGCCGCCTATTCGGCCGCCTGACGGCGGGCGCCCGACATCATGCCTTCGAGCCGGCTCTGGATGATGGCTTCCGCGTCGCGCATGATGCGCGACACCAGTTCGGCGCAGGTCGGGATATCGTGGATCAGGCCCTGAACCTGGCCGGCCGACCAGATGCCTTCATCGGCATCGCCGGTCGCATAGACCATCTTGCCGCGGGCGCCGGCGACGAGTTCGCGGACGTCCTCGAACTTCGCGCCTTCCTTTTCCATCGCGACCACCTTGGTCGAGATCGCGTTCTTGGCGACGCGCGAGGTGTTGCGCATGGTGCGGAAGATCAGTTCGGTCTCGCGCTCGTCGTTGGCGACGATGCGCTCCTTCACGAGCTGATGGATCGGGCTTTCCTTGGTGCACATGAAGCGCGTGCCCATGTTGATGCCCTCGGCGCCGAGCGCCAGTGCTGCGACGAGGCCGCGGCCGTCGCCGAAACCGCCGGAGGCGATCATCGGAATCTTGATCTTGTCGGCGGCGGCCGGGATCAGGATCAGGCCGGGCGTGTCGTCCTCGCCGGGATGGCCGGCGCATTCAAAGCCGTCGATCGAGAGCGCGTCGACGCCCATCCGCTCCGCCGACAGCCCGTGGCGGACGCTGGTGCATTTGTGGATGATCTTGATGCCGTGCTTCTTGAACTCGGTGACGTGTTCCTGCGGCTTGTTGCCGGCGGTCTCGACGATCTTGATGCCGGCCTCGATGATGGCCTGGCGATATTCGGCGTAGGGCGGCGGCTTGATCGTGGGAAGGATGGTGAGGTTGACGCCGAACGGCTTGTCGGTCATGTCGCGGCAGCGCGCGATTTCCTTCGTGAGATCTTCCGGCGTCGGCTGGGTCAGCGCGGTGATCAGGCCGAGCGCGCCGGCATTGGCGACGGCCGCGACCAGTTCGGCGCGTCCGACCCATTGCATCCCGCCCTGGACGATCGGGTGCTCAACGCCGACGAGTTCGGTGAATCGCGTCTTGATCATGTCTGCCCTCTGTGTTTCCCTGGCGCGGGAGGCCGCGCACGTCATTTTGTGAGATTTCGGGGGGCAGGATGCCGTTACCCCC
>CAWBQP010000031.1:0-14442 GCA_963790735.1 uncultured Alphaproteobacteria bacterium
ACGCGCCGCCGCCGACGGCGGCCGGAGCACCGGCCGATACCAATCCAACCGCAACCACGCCGCGGCCGGCGGGACCGGCGAAAAAGCCGCCCGCCCGTCCTGCGGCACCTGCGGCGGCGCCAGCCCGCCAGGGCGCCGCGCAGACGACCACGACGCCGCCGGTGGTTCAGCGCTGACGCCCCGCCGGTTGACTAGTCGTTCCGGCTACGGCCGGAACGCAATTCCACTTTGGCGGAAATCGGCTTAAGGTCGCGCCGTTCCTTTCGAGTCTCGAAATCACAGTCTTTCGGAGAGTTTTACGCGATGGCGCTATCGAGCATGACCGGTTTTGCCCGGAGCCACGGCGCCAGCGGTCCCTATACGTTCGAATGGGAGCTGAAGTCCGTCAACGCCAAGGGTTTTGACCTGCGCTTGCGGCTGCCGCCGGGCTGGGACGAGCTGGAGGCCTTTGCCAAGAAACGCGCCGGCGAGGTGCTGTCGCGGGGCACGGTGTACGCCAACCTCAGCGTCAAGCGCGCCAACGCGGTCTCGACCATACGCATCAATGAAGACGTGCTGGCCTCGATCGTGAAGGTCGCCGGCGAACTCGCCGGCAGGATCGACGCCGTGGCGCCGAGCATCGACGGGCTGCTCGGCATCAAGGGCGTCATCGAGGTCGTCGAACCCGAAAGCGACGAGGCGGAAGACAAGGCGGCGAGGGATGCGGCGGCCGCCGCCTTCGAGCAGGGGCTCGCCCAGCTTGTCGAGATGCGCCGCCGCGAGGGCACGACGCTCGGGCAAATTCTGATCCAGCGCATGGATGAAATCGAGAAACTGGCCAGGAAGGCCGAGGCGGCGCCCGGCCGCAAGCCGGAGGCGATCAGGGCGCGCCTGGCCGAACAGGTGGCGGCGCTGCTGGAGACTTCCGAACGCTTCGATTCCGACAGGCTCAATCAGGAAGCGATCCTGATCGCAACCAAGGCCGACATCCGCGAAGAGCTCGACCGCATCGCCTCGCATGTGGCGCAGGCCCGCGAGATGATCGGCAAGGGTGGCCCGGTCGGCCGGCGGCTCGACTTCCTCTCCCAGGAATTCAACCGCGAGGTCAACACCTGCTGCTCCAAATCGAACGATCTGGAATTGACCCAGACCGGGCTCGAGATGAAGAACGTGGTCGAGCAGTTCCGCGAGCAGGTCCAGAACCTGGAGTAACCGATGACGGCTGGAGGTTTCGACGGAGTTGAACGGCGAGGGCTGATGTTCGTGCTGTCGTCGCCCTCGGGCGCGGGCAAGACCACGCTGTCGCGCATGTTGCTTGAGCGCGAGCCGGGCCTGAAGATGTCAGTTTCAGCGACGACGCGCTCGATGCGACCGGGCGAGGTCGAAGGACACGACTATTTCTTCGTCGACAAGCCGAAGTTCGAGATGATGGTGCAGCAGGGCGAGCTGCTCGAATGGGCGACTGTATTCGACAATCTCTACGGTACGCCGCGCGCGCCGGTCGAAGCGGCATTGTCGGCGGGACGGGACGTTTTGTTCGACATCGACTGGCAAGGCACCCAGCAGCTGCATCAGAAGGCGAGCGTCGATGTCGTCCGGGTGTTCATCCTGCCGCCATCGGCCGCCGATCTGGAGAAACGGCTGCACACGCGTGCGCAGGATTCCGACGAGGTGATTCGCGGGCGCATGAGCCGCGCCACCCATGAACTCAGCCACTGGGCGGAATACGACTATATCGTCGTCAACCACAACGTCGATGACGCGTTCGCCGAAGTGCAGTCGATCCTCAAGGCCGAGCGGCTCAAGCGCGAGCGCCGCACCGGCCTGACTGAGTTCGTTCGCAAGCTGCAGCGCCAGTTGGAAAAATAATCGCCGCTTCCGGTTCGGTTAGGTGTGCGCGCTGCGGGCGAGCCGGGCCAGCATTTCCGTAACCTGCAGCTCCCGCTCCCGATCCTGGGGCACGCGATCCTGGGGCACGTGTCGCCGTTCCTGGGGCGGGCGTGGCCGCTCTTGTGGAACCCGTGTCCGCTCCTGGGGTGCGCGCGTGCGCTCTTGAGGTACGCGCGTACGCTCCTGCGGCACGCGTGTCCGGTCCTGTGGCACGCGCGGATTGTGCACGCCACCGGTGCGCCGCAGCCCGGCGTCCTCGTCGTGGAACATCGGTTGCGGCGAACGCCGCCTTGTCTTTGCGGAATCCCACATCGCGCGCCGCTTGCGGCGCATGGCGCGGCGCGCCCGCATCCGGCCGATCCTGACGATCGCGCTTACCGTGAGGCCGGCCAGCGCGAGGGCGGCGGCCATCACCAGAAGCAGCTTCTGCAGCGATGCGGTCGGCTTTGCCGGCGCCGCCTCCGCAGCGATGGGCACAGCCTGATTTGCCGCAGTCAGCTGCACTTCCTCGGCCTGTGGCGGCTGGACTGCGGGTGGGTTGGCGGCGGCGAGCTGGAGATCGGTTGGATTGGCCGAAGCGCGTATGACGGGAGTGTCATTCCATCGCATCGACGCCAGCGGTGCTGGTGCGAGCACGTTCGGCATGTCTGCGCGCGGGCCATTCTGCACGGCCGGTGCGGGAGCTGCCGCAACCGTTCGCCGCTCGACTTTGGCGGGCGAGTTTGGCTCGGCGCGGGGTTGCTGGGAGATCCATTCGGCGCGTGCGTCGGCGATCGCGTTGCGTGTGATCGTTCGTTGCTGCGGCGGCGCCGGTTCTGCTGCTGCCGAGGACGGCGCCGGGGCCGAAGCTGGCGGCGCGGCGCGTGCGAACTTGTCATCGGCCGAGTCGCTCTCCTCCCGGAGATACCAGCATTGACGTTTGGTGACGCGGTCGATCCGATAGTACCAGTGGCTGCCCGAGGGGGTCGCGCCCTTCGGCGCGGACAGGCAACTGTCCGCGGCGGCCTGGGTTGCCGGTGTGGCGGCTTCCGCTGCCGTTGTTAACACTTGGGCCCGGAGCTCCGTCATGGTGGTCAGACAGGCTCCTGCCATCACACCGGCAAGGAGAGCCGGGGCGAATTTCACGGAACGATTCGACATGCACAACCCCGGCGACGCAACGCAACGCGACTCTTGACGCCCCCAATCTGGTCACAGACTTGGGTGGCAATGAGCCGCAATTTCGGAGCGGATGGGGTATAATTGGGGCTGGCGGGCCGCCTTAATTGGAGGCGGGCTACAGCCATGAAAAACCGGTATTTTTCTACTGTTTAGAGGCGGTCCAGCGTCCGGTACAGCCATCGGATCGCACGAATGAACCGGAGCCGGTGCGGCCCGAGAAACGGCCGGTACTGTTCCAGCTCAAGCCCTGGACCGATCCGCCGCTCCTCGTGGAGCCATTTGGGCTGACCGACCCGGAACTCAATTCGCCCGAAATCCTGCCGCCGGAGATGACAAATCTCTCGGTAGCGCTGCCGCAAGGCGTGCCGACGGCAACGGAAACCCATGAGCCATCGAAATTGCCACCGCCACCGCCGCCACCTTCACCATCGCTTCTGCGCGACGCGCGGCGCGGCTCATCGGATTCAGGTTTGGCGCGACGCGCCGGCTTGGAGGATTCGACCGCGCGTGGCTTCTCGCGTGAACCGGACAGCGATTTTTCGTCGTTGCCGATGCTGCCGCCGGCGCTGCCGGATTGTGCCACGGCCGCGCCTGATATGGCGACCGAGAGCAAGAGCGAGAGGAGGCCAATTCTGATCGAATGTTGGGCCGAGTATTCCATAATGGCTTGTTCCAATATTTCCCGCTTCCGGTGAACACCCGCGCTATTGCTTTGCCGCCGTCCATCTTCCAGTGCAGCCGTCAGACTGTCGGAACGTTCCGCCGCCGCTGCGACCGGACAGGCGGCCGGTGGTGATGACCGTGATGCCATTGCCGGTGGAGGTGCCGTACACCCGCCCGTCGGGACTGACGGTGCCTCTGGCGGTCTCACCGATAATCTTGCCGCTGGTGACGACGACCGCGTTGCTGCTCGTGCCCGAACACGTCACACCGACGGAGCTCACAATCCAGGCGCCATCGAAATTGCCGCCGCCACCTCCGCCGCTCTTGCGTCCGGCGCGGCGCGGTTCGTCGGCCTCGGGCTGGCTGCGTCGCGCGGGTTTTGAGGATTCGCCTGCGCGTGAACCGGACAGCGATTTTTCATCGTTGCCGATGCTGCCGCCCGCGCTGCCGGATTGCGCATGAGCAGGGCGGAGCCGCACGCCAGCGGGATCAACAGGGCAAGGAGCGGGATCGAACGTCGGACGGCATTTCGCATGAGCAGGTGCTTCCAATATCGCAAACAAAAATTTCAGCGGCCCGAACCGTCGGCACAGACCGCGCCAATAATGCGGCAAGATTTGCCAGCCTTGCCGCACTCGTCAAGCGCCGCTTTCCTGGCCTGCGCAACGGTGTCGCGCTGAATCAGCGACCACGACTGGTCCGAGATCGCGAACGCGCCGCATCGCGACCCGTAGAAACTCAACTCCATCGGACATTTGTTCGTGCCGCACTTGTTGCGTGCGTCGTCGATCGCCGCCCGGCGCGAAGCTGTGATTCCAGGACATTCCCCATTTGTCGCCGTCCGGGCCGTAGACGATCGAGGCCCACGGTTTCAGATCGTCCATCTTGCGCAGCCGCGTCAGCACGCCTTCGGTGGCTTCACCGTTCGGCGTCATCTTGACCTTCTCCTGAAACTTGCTGACCGCCAGCCGCATGCCGTTCTTGCTGTCCAGCGGCTCCGGGTCGTAGTTGAGCTCGAACAGGCGGTCGCTCAATTCGCGCAGCAGCACAGGGTCCTTGATCGGAATGCGGTCGGGATCGGGACGCAGCGTCGAGGCCAGCGGGTCAGGCTGTGGCGCGACCGCGAGCTGTTGGGTTGAAGCGGCCGGGGCAGGGGCCACGAAATAGAAATTGCCGTCGATCGGCGAGGACGACACCCAGGGCTGTTGCGATCCGCCGGTCTGGCGTTTCACGGCGAGGCCGACCTGGTTGAAGGTCTGGAAGATGTCGAGCCCGGCCTGCTTGATGGTCGTGGCAAGCGCCCTGGTATAGGGGCTGTGGCCGTCGGTGCCGTCGAGCGCGACATTGCCGGGCTGCGTCGCATAGGAGATCAGCGTCCCCTCCGGCGCGCGCATTTGCGCCAGGCCGCCGTCGGAGGCGCGCAATCCGCGGGCGCCGAACGGGTTGTTCCGGCAGGCATCGAGGATCACCATGTTGAGCCGCGTGCCCGAGCCCTGCATCTGGCGCAGCACGAGGTTGACGTCCACCATCTGGAAATCGACATCGGCCTCGCGCGTCGGGTTGGCGCTGACCGGAACCAGATAGTTCGCGCCGGAAACCTGCACGCCGTGGCCGGCATAATAGAACAGCGCGACGTCGGCGCCCTGCACCTGGCGGCCGAAATTCTGCACGGCCAGATCCATCGCCGGCTTGTCGAGATCGAGCTGGGCGCGGCCGCCGATCAGGGTGAAGCCGAGACCTGAGAGCGTCTCGGCCATCAGCGCCGCATCGTTGCGGGGATTATCGAGCCGGGTCACGTTTTGATAGGCGGAGTTGCCGATGACCAGCGCGACGCGCTTTTCGGCCGCGGCGGGTGCTGTGAGGGCGAGGGCCAGCCATGACGCCAAGCCTGCGATTTTCCAGATTTTCCCGCCGAAATCCCAGCGCATATCAAATAAAACCCATAATGAAATGACGGCAGATTATCAGTCCGCGCGCGCTGCGAAAAGCGGTACGGCGTCGCAAGCAGGGGCTGACAGGGCAGGGTTATGCCGGTGCTCCGATACGCGTATCGTTGTTTTCGATAGATGCGGCCGGCGGCTGGATACGACATTGCGATCTCGCGGCGCGGGTGGCGCCCGAAGTGATGCGATCTACGATGCCCTCTCGAAAGCAGAGGGCGCAGGGAAAGCCGGGTGCCCATGACACCCGCAGTCGTGCGCACAAGATGCACACGGCGGACCGCAGGTGCGCCGGAACACCCGGCCTTCCCTGCGCAGTGGTTTTACGGCTTATGCCGCGATCTCCCCGGAGCCGAATTCCTCTGGCCTCCGTCGCCGACGGATTGGCGATGGATCGAAGCCCGGTCGGGCCCGACAATCTCCATCGGCTTGACACCAGCAACGGGTGCCAGGACCACACGGTTTTGCCGTCCGCAGCTTCCTCGCGCCATACGCCCCAACCGGCCCGCATGCTGCCGGAAGAAGTTTCGACCGAGGCGTTTAAGCGCCGTTCGTCTGCGCGATGCGCCCGCTCACGGAAGACCCGCCCTGCGAACACCTCTCGCGCCCGACGCTGCCGCGTCCACCGCAACCTGCCCCAACGTTCGTGACGATGGCCAACGCCCCTCTTCTCGGGACAGGATAGCGGGAGTTGTAGGTTTGATTTGGGTGCCGCGTTAAGCGAAAAATTTTGATGCGGGCGCGAAATATGTTTCTTGCCATGTGGGGCAAATCAGTGATTGAGGGCGCTGGAGAAAATCGCGAGCGCGCATCGAGGGCGGCACTAATCGTCGGGCGGCGTCGTATTTTCAAATGTGGAGTTTGCGAACGGAGAATGCGTGCTGGGGGTAGCGAGGCGGCGTCTCTGCAGTGTCGTGCCTGAAGCTTGGGATATTGCGCGAAGGACTTACTGATCATGACCGGATTCAAGGCGCGGAATGGCCGATGGGTCTACCGGTGCCGCAAGCTGCGGCTCTCACGCAGAGGTGTTGGATAACTGGGAGGAACCGCGGGAACCAGCCAGCTTGGCCGTCGGCGCTTGTTCGTCGTCCCGCTTGTTCGGGCGGATCTTCTACAAGCGATGGAGTAATCCTGACTGAGACGATTGTCGCTAGGCCCTGGAGTCATAGTGATCTGCGTGCGTATGTCACTGCTGCCTCGAGCCCGAACGGTCAACTGATCGGCACCGTAGCCGGTGCAATACCAGATGTGCCGGAACGGCATGCTCGACGCGCCGACCTTCGTCACGCAGAACGTTGAGGACGCCGTCGACCTCATCGACGGAAACGGGCGAGTCCTCCGGGCCTGGCCCGACTGGATCGCGCCCGACAGTCGCTTGATCTGGAATTCGATGCGCGCGACGAGGGCGCTGTCTATTCGCCCGACGGCATGCGCATTCAGTTCGGATGATGGACCGCGTCTGGGAGCGGGACATCGATCCGCCGCCACGCATGGCATTCCGCCGCCGCGCCCGGGGTACTACAGCAGGTAGTTGCAGGCGTGCGGCACGGGCGCTTCGCGGCGTGCTCAGGTCTGGCCATTGGCGAAGTTCAGTGCGTATCCGCACGTGCCACGTAGCGGTGTATCGCTTGCTGTTAAGCTTTTCGATGACGAAGGCCTGCGAAGACGTTAAGGCACGTCCGCGATTGAACGGCGACTCCGTGGCATCTTCTTCGGCTTCACGGGAAGCGTCGCGATCTGAGTGTGCCATCTGGGAAAGGCTATGCCGTTGTTCGGAATGCCAGGCCTTGCAGGCCTCGATGCATGATGCGGCCTTTCGAGCCGCGTTCACCTTGGGCTCTGCGTCTGGTCACGGTACAGCAGAGACCACCGCCCAATAATCGCATCGCCCCTGAAATCGGCGAATGCGATGCAGCTCAGGCAAAGTTCAGTGTCGGACTTGTCAGTGTAACACCAGCGGATGCTCTTGATCGCGGTGATAGTGCTGGACTGCACACGCAGGTGATCCGTTCCCCGGCTAGGCGATCTCGCCGTAGCGCGCTATTCTTCTTCCATCCCACGTTGTCTCGGCTGCAACAAACTGGTGACCATGGACAGCGATCCCTCACAGATTCCGGTTTTGCCAATTCCATTCGAGCACGGCCTGACCCACTTTGCGCAGAGCCTACCAGAGGACAGGCCAAGATCGTCGCGATCGGCTCGTCGACGACGGCGGGCCACGGCAATATCAAGCCCTATCCGGAGCGGCTGCTGTCGTTTCTTCAGGACGAATATCTGAAAGCTAAGATCACCATGGCCAACAAGGGAATCGGCGGCCAGGAAGCGCCGATCGAGTTTCAGCGGTTCGATACCGACGTCATCGCCGAGAAGCCCGATCTGGTGATCTGGCAGGTCGGAACGAATGCAGTCTGGCAAAGCCCGGACCAGGATCCTCCACCTCCATCTTCAACGAAACCACCAGCGCCATCCGCGATGGACTTGTCAGGCTGCGCGCCGAAACGCAGGCCGACGTCATCCTGATGGACCTCCAATACGTGCCGGCCGTGCTGACGCCGGCCAAGAAGGACAAGGCGATCGCGATGGTCGAGGTGATCAGCGAACTGGCGCGGGACGCCGGCGTCAATGTGTTCCGCCGCTTCGCATTCATGAAGGGCTTGTATGAGGTTGAGCAGGTCTCGTTCGACCGGTTGGTCGACCCGACGGATGAGCACAGGCTGCACGACAGTGACTGGGCCACGCATCGTGTGGCGTGGGCGATGAAGCTCGCGATCGTCGGCGGCGTCGACGAGGCACGGTCATCGGCAGCAGCAGGCGGTTGAACGATGGGTCTCGCCTCCGGCCCGCCGGCAATGAGATCGTCGAAGCGCCGGAAGCCGTCTCTGACTGGCTTCGGGGCGGTTTGCGCCGTACTCTCTGTTACGCAAACGCTCTGGCCGTCAATTCGCAACTCCGGCCGCAAAAGCCGTGAGCAATGCCTTTCCCTGCGGCCAGTCCTCAAGTCCGCTTGCCTCGTTGATGTGGCCAAGCTCTCCCACTTCTACAATGCCGCTTCCCCACTGGTTCGCTTTCCCGCGGGCATATTCGATCGTGCCATATGGATCGTTCGCGCTCGCGATGATGAGTGAGGGAAATCTGAATTTGCTCGGTGGCGGATTGGCGAAACTTGTGGCCTCAGCGGGGAAGGCTTCGCTTTGCGGATTCGGAACTGCAACGAGGAATGCGCCCGCGACCGGCGCAGTGGAAAGCTGCTGCCAGTGTGCAACCAAAAGGCATGCCAGGCTGTGAGCAACGAGGAGCGGCGGTTTCGAAGCGGCGCCAACTGCGCGGTCCAGCGCCGAGATCCAGTCCTCGAGGTCAGGCTGATTCCAGTCGGTTGGCTGGAAACGTCGGCACCGCGGGTTGGTCTTTTCCCATCGGGTTTGCCAGTGCAGTTCACCCGATCCCCCATCCCCGGCAGAATAACGATGTCGGTCATGTCAGCTCCGTTGTCGTTGCAACCGGGCAAAACTGACGTCTTCCGCTACGATCTGGAATGGGTAATCATCGGAAAAGACGTCCTCTTGCCGATGGATTCAAGGTCTTCATGTCATTTCGAGAAAGCTCCGTCCCAGCGCTGGACCCGACTGATGTCGCGATCATCGAAGCCCTGCAGGAGGATGGGCGTATCGCGATATCGGAGCTTGGCCGCCGGATCGGGCTCTCGCAGCCGGCGACCTCGGAGCGGGTCAAGCGGCTGGAGGAGCGCGGAGTTATCACCGGCTATACCGCGAAGATCAATCCGGCCGCACTCGGGTTGAGGATGATGGCCGTCATCCGCCTGCGCACGACCCACGAACATATTCAGTCCTGCCTCAAGCAGTTTTCCGAAATGCCTCACGTCATGGAGGTGTTGCGGCTGACCGGAGAGGATTGTTTCATCCTCAAGGTTTTCGTGCCGTCCCCACAGGAGCTTGAAACGATCGTCGACGCAGTCGCCCGGCATGGCGCGGTCACGACATCGCTGGTCTTGCGCAGCGAACAGCCAAAACCGATTGGGCGGGCGTTGATCCAGCGCTAACGCCTTTTTCGTTCCGATTAAATCGGGGTTACAGTGTCAAGCGCGACGAATGATCCACCTCGAACCGTCGAACGCGCGCGAAAAAATATCAACGATCCGACTGGGATGGAGACGGCAAATGGACATTCGAGCCGCACTGAAGGAACTATGTGAAGCTTTCAACGCGCACGACCTTGATCGCATCATGGCATTGTTTTCTGACGATTGTGTCCTGGAGATGCCGAGAGGAAGCAGCCCTTGGGGATCCCGTTTCGAGGGCAAAGGCAACGTACGAGAAGCGCTGGCAACACGCTTTGAGGGCTTGCCCGATGTCCACTACGGCAACGATGAGCATTTTGTGGACGCGGCTGCCGGTACCGGCATCTCAAAATGGACTCTCACAGGCACCACCCGCGAGGGGACGAGAAAGGAGGTCCGAGGTTGTGACTTCTATACGTTCCGCAATGGCAAGGTGATCCGCAAGGACTCGTACTGGAAAATCGTGGATTAAGGGTCCGGCGTCGGCCCTGAGCCGAACAGCGCTTTCGTCGTCACGACTCCGGCTGTCCGGGGGTCGTCCGGACATCGCGCAGCCCGGGTTTTTACCGCTGCTTATGGCCTTAATGGCCATGAGTTTGGATTCGATCAGAGTTGCGGTGACAGCGCACTTAACTTGTCGGCAATGCGTCCGAAGGTGACAGCGCCGCTGTCGCCGCAATGCATTGCAGTGACACGAACGCGCCGCCTCAGTTCTTCAGAACGATGCGCCCCACGACCTTTCCGGCGCGCAGCTCCTCGATCCATTTCTGGACGTCGGCCATCGGCTCTTCCTTCATCGGCGTCGGCTTGATCTTGCCGGCGCGGGCGAGTGCCATCAATTCCCTGGCCTCGGCGAGGGTGCCGACCATGAAGCCTTCGATGGTCATGCGCTTGTAGACCCATTGCACCATCGGCAGGCTGAAATTGCCGCCCATCAGGCCGGAGACCACGATCTTGCCGCCGCGCGCCACCACGGATACGGCAAAGGCCATGGATTTTTCGTTGCCGGCAAAGTCGACGATCTCGTCGAAGCCGCCTTCGGTTTCCTTGATCATGCGCCTGACGATTTCAGGCTCGGCGGGATCGTAGGCGACCGCTGCGCCGTTCTGCAGCGCGCTCTCGCGCGCGGCCGGGCTCAGATCCGCCACCGCGATCTTCTGCGTGAACATCGCCTGCGCGAACGACAGCCCCATCATGCCGACGCCGCCGAGGCCGATCAGCAGCAGATTACGCTGCCGTGGACGGTCGACCAGCCGCTTCAGCGCGCCATAGGCGGTTACGCCCGAGCACATCAGCGTCGCCGCCTGGTTGACCGGCAGCGGATCGTAATCCAGCAGATATTTCGCGTCGGGCACCAGCACGTGGCTGGCAAAGCCGCCGTCGATGGAGACGCCGAGGAAGCGCTGCTTGACGCAGAGGTTCTCGTCGCCATTGGCGCAGTCGCGGCATTGGCCGCAGCCGATCCAGGGGAATACCGCCTGCTTCTTTCCGATCAGGTCTTTTGAGGCATCGGGACCTACCTCATCGACGACGCCCGCGATCTCGTGCCCGAGCGTGAACGGCAGTGTCATGCCGCGCGTGGTGTCGAGGCGCTTGCCGCCGCCGAGATCGGCATAGCCGTCCTGGATGTGCAGGTCGGAATGGCACAGACCGCAGCGTTCGATCCGGACGAGGACTTCGCGGCCTTGCGGCTTCGGCGTATCGACAATGGTTTCGCACAACGGCGCATCGAACTTGACCAGCGACTGGCGACGCATCAGCGCCATGGCAATATCTCCCTTGAGCAGAAGTTTCTTCAGAGCGTTTGAGTTTTTGTGTTTCGTATATCGGTCAATTCGCGGGCCATGGCAACAAAGCCGGAAACCGGAATGGTCTCCGCCCGCCGGGTCGTATCGACCCCGGCGGCTGCGGCCAGCCGCGCCGGATCGACCGACAGCGATTTGAGGCTCTGCCGCAGCATCTTGCGGCGCTGGCCGAAGGCCGCGGCTGCCACCTGTTCGAGGGCGCGGCGGTCGCAGGTTTCAGGGGCGCTGCGCGGCACCAGCCGCACCACCGAGGAGGTCACCTTGGGCTGCGGCACGAAGGCCGCCGGGGAAATGTCGAACAGGATTTTGGTCTCGGCGCGCCAGTTGGCGAGCACCGCGAGCCGGCCATAGGCCTCGTCATCCTCCTGCGCGACGATGCGCTCGGCGACCTCGCGCTGAAACATCAGCACCATCATGTCGTACCAGGGCGGCCACGGCTCGATCGAGAGCCAGTCCACCAATAAAGCGGTGGCGATGTTGTAGGGCAGGTTGGCAACGATTTTTGCCTGTTCGCCGCCGAGCATCGGGCGCGGATCAAACCGTTGCGCGTCGGCGTGAACGATCTCGAGCCGGCCGGGATATCGTTTGGCGATATAGTCGAGCGGGGCGAGCGCGCGCTCGTCGCGTTCGACCGCGATGACGCGTTTTGCGCCGAGCGCCAGCAGCGCGCGCGTCAGGCCGCCGGGGCCGGGGCCGACCTCGATGATGGTGGCGCCTTCGAGCGGGCCTGCGGCGCGCGCGATCCGCGCGGTGAGGTTGAGGTCGAGCAGGAAATTCTGGCCGAGGGATTTGCGTGCCGACAGGGAATGTTCGCGAATGACGTCGCGCAGGGGCGGCAGATCGTCGATCGCGCTCATGAAGGCTTGATTGCCGCCATCCGCGCGGCAAGCCGCAAGGCTGCCGCGAGGCTCGACGGGTTGGCCTTGCCGGTGCCGGCAATGTCGAAGGCGGTGCCGTGGTCCGGCGAGGTGCGAATGAACGGCAATCCCAGCGTGACGTTGACGGCGTCCTCGAACGCGATCGTCTTGATCGGGATCAGCGCCTGATCGTGATACATGCAGATGGCGCAGTCGTAGGTGTTGCGCGCCGCGGCGTGGAACATGGTGTCCGCCGGCAGGGGGCCCCTGGCGTCGACGCCTTCGGCGCGCAGCGCCTCAATGGCTGGTGCTACGATATCGATGTCTTCGCGGCCGAGCGAGCCGTCTTCGCCGGCATGCGGATTGACGCCCGATATGGCAAGCCGCGGTCGGGCAAGGCCGAAATGCGCCTTCAGATCCGCGACCGCAATCCGGGCGGTCGTCACGATCAGCTCGCTCGTGAGCTGGGCCAATGCCTCGCGCAGCGAAAGATGGATGGTGACGGGAACGACGGCGAGCGCCGGCGACCACAGCATCATCACCGGCTGCGGTGGACGGCCGCCATCGGCGGCAAGCTCGGCGAGAAATTCGGTGTGGCCGGGATGGCGGAATCCGGCGCGGTAGAGCACGCTCTTGGCGATCGGGTTGGTGACGACGGCGCCGGCCCTTCCGCGCCTTACATGGTCGACGGCATGGCGAATGGAGGCCAGCGCAGCGGTGGCGCTGGTATCGTCGGGCTGTCCGGGGCGCGCGGTGGCGATTTCGCCGGTTGCAACGATGGGCAATGCTTTCGCGAATGCCGCGCCCGCTTCCTCGGGCACGGCATCGGCAAGCTCGACCTTCAATCCCAGGATTTTCGCACGCTCAGCGAAGAACGCGCGATCGCCGAGCAGATAGAATGGCGGAAGGTCGAGCTCGTTACGCCGCAGCCATGCCGCGATGGCGATATCGGGGCCGATGCCCGCGGGTTCGCCGGATGTCAGCGCGAGGGGCTTTGCCATGCATCAACGACATTCGATCATTGCGGCTTTGCGGATGTCGTTCAGGTAGGCTTTCTGTTTTGCCTCGTATTTCTGAGCGAACATCTTTTCCCGGATTTCCCGCTTCTTCGGCGTGTCGATCTTGGTCGGTTTCCTCTCGCACAACGCCACCATCTCCACGCCCTGTTTGGTGATCTCGGGCGGGGTCAAATGACCGATCTGCGTCTTGTCCAGGAGTTCACGAAGTGGGCCGGGGATGTCGGCCGAGGTCTTGGTGACCGTCTCGCGGATCGCAGCGTTCTGCATCGATTTGAAGTAGCTGTTGGCCTGCTCGCAGGTCTGGACGCGCTCGCGCAAGGATTCGGCTTCCTTGCGCCGCAGGTCGATCGCGGCTTGTGCCGAGCCGCGCGGCACGATCAGCACGATCGGCTGCAGCTTGTATTCAAACGCCTCGGTCTGGGTCGGTTCGCCGCTTTCCTGGGCGGCGGCGGCAACGTCTTTTTCGCCGATCTGCAGGCTCTCCTTGAAGCGGCCGCGCACCAGACTGCCCCAGACCATGTCGGCCTTGAGGCGGGACTTCAGCGTTTCCGGCCGGACACCCTGGCTCTCCAGGGATTTGGTGAGCTGCTCGGGCGACAGCCGCATCCGCTGGCCCATGCCCGCAAAGGCCTGATCCATATCGCTGGCGGAAGGATCGACGCCGAATCGCTTGGCTTCCTTGATCTTCACCTTTTCGTTGATCAGTTCGTCGAGGGCTTCCTGCCGGGGCATCTGTTTGCGCGTGGTCAGGAAGTTGAGCTTGATACGCTGCTCGACATCGAGACTGGTGATGGGTTCGCCGCCGACCATGCAGGCCACGGACTGCGCCGGCAACGGCGAAACGCCGCCGGCCAGCGTGGCAAGCACGACGGCGCAGCCGGCGGCAAGGGACCAAACATTGGACCAAAGCCGGCGAGAAAGGAGCTTGATGGTGGTCATGGTCATGTCAGCTGTATCAACCAACTCGTACCGCGTTGTGCTGGGTACTCTCCGGTAAGGTCAGGCTCACGCTACTGAACGCCGCTGCTGCCGGCCGTCGAGGACGAATTCGCG
>CAWBQP010000032.1:0-190445 GCA_963790735.1 uncultured Alphaproteobacteria bacterium
TGTCGTAACCGTCGACCGCCTTCAACCGGCCGTGCCCATCGTCCACAATCTTGTAGCAGTGTACAAGATACTGGTCGTGTGAGTCGGTGATAAACGCGTCGCCGTAGAGCTCCACGGGCAGCCGATCGCCGCGATAGACGACCGGTGTGCCGACGCCTTTTGAATCGTCACCGAGCTGTCGTCGGGCCGGAAGAACTGATCCCGGTAGCCGCGATTGACGCCGCGGGTCTGTGCGGATCGGCGGGATAAGGTGGAGGCCTCCCGCGAGATCAGCGGATCGTAGAGCCCGCGCGTCCGTACCAGGTTCGGGTTGCGCGCGTAGTACTTCGCCGCGATGAAATCCACGAACAACGGCGCATGGTTCACGTTCCGAAAAATCCGCCCGGCATCGTCCATGCGACACGCCCCACTGGCCGCGCGCGAGCGTGGGGACGGTCTCGAATTTCGCCGCCCGTCGGCAGCAGGTTACAATCGTGCTCGGAGATATAGATGGTGTTGTCGATCCCCCAGAACAGGCGTTTGCGTTGTGCTCGATATTGCGCGACGCCGCCCGTAGCTGTCGTCAACGATCTCCGGGTGTCGGCCTTGAGGTCGCCATCGGTATCCTTCATCAACCAGAGATTGGGCGGCTCGCCGACCAGCGCGCCGGGGTCGAGCACCTTGAGCGCGCGCGGCAGCACCAGCTTGTCGGCGAACACGGTGCGCTTGTCCATGACGCCGTCGCCGTCGGTGTCCTCGAGCACGACGACGTCGTTGATCGGCTCGCGCGAGTTGCCGCCGTCGGCCGGACATGAAGCCGGGCATCTCGAGCACCCAGAGCCGGCCGTCGGCGTCGAAGTCGATCACGATCGGGTCGACGACCAGCGGTTCCTTGGCGACCAGCTCCACGTGATAGCCCGGCGGCAGCACAAGGTCTTCAGCTCCTCTTCGGTGACAGGACGGGGCCTTCACGGGCGTCTTGCGGCCGGCGGCAGGCGGCCAGGGTCGCTGTGCGCCTGGACACGGTGAAGGCCGCGCACGCGGCCAGCGACGCCAAAATCGCACGCAAATCCCCCTGCCGGCGATCAGCAACGGATGCGAGGATGGAGCATACCGCATGATTGAACTCGAACCTGTTCGACGCGACTCATCGGACCGGCACCAGCCGAGCCACCATGCCCGGCGTGGAGTCCGACATGACCTGCCCCGGCAGCTGCAGCGTCACGTAGAGCAAGCCGTCGGGCCCGTGGATGACGTCGTGGACGCGGCCGAACTGGTTGAACAGCACTTCCTGGGCGTGACCTGCCTGCCGCTGATCTTCGAGCCGCCGCAGCTGCTGGCCGGCCAGCGCGCTCACGAACAGGTTGTCCTTCCAGCCCGGATACCGGTTGCCGGTGTAGAACGACATGCCGCTCGGCGCGATCGTCGGCGTGTAGTAGACGATCGGCTGCTCCATCCCCGGCTCGCTGCGCTTGGTGATCCGTGCTGCACGCCCATCGTGATCACGCCCCAGCCGTAGTTCTTGCCCGGCTCGATGATGTTGATCTCGTCGCCGCCCTGGGGCCCGTGCTCCGACTCCCACAGCTTGCCGGTGACCGGATCCCACGCCAGACCCTGCGGGTTGCGATGGCCGTAGCTCCAGATGGTCGGCAGCGCGCCCGGCCGGTTGACGAACGGGTTGTCCTTCGGCACCGAGCCGTCGTCGTTGACGCGATGGATCTTGCCGAGCGGGTTCGGAGGTCCTGCGCATTCGGGGATCACGCCGCGCTCGCCGATCGTGTAGAAGAGATGCCCCTGCCGGTCGAAGGTGAAGCGCGATCCGTAGTGCGCGTTGTCCGTCGTGTAAGAGCTCGAGCGGCGGCGCGGAAGATCACCTGCTGATCGGTCCACCATTGTCCTTTTGATCTTGCCGCGGACGATGGTGCGTCATCGACGGAATGTGGGGGTCTGCGGACCGCGGCCCGCCGCGTCCGCGGTGCCGGCGCCGCGCGCGGCGCGGCCGCCGCTCGGCCGGCGGCGGAGGCGGCGTGTAGCCGGGACCGTCTCGGCGTACGAGAGGTAGATCCAGCCGTTCTTCGCGTACTGCGGATGCACCTCGACGTCGAACAGCCCGCGTCCTGCCGCTCCCAGACCTTCGGCGTGCCGGTGACGGTGACGCGGCAGCAGCTTGCCCTTCGGACGATCCGCAGCTGGCCGGCGCGTTCGGTGACGAGCAGGCGGCCGTCGGGGAGGAACGCCAGGCCCCAGGGGGTTTCGATCCCGCGCGCCACGACTTCGATCTTGAAGGTCTGCTTCTCGGACTTGATCGCCTGACCGTCGGGATCCGGCACGTAGGTCGGGCGCGGCCTTGAGCGTTCGCGGCCTGGGTCGGAGATACGCGACGAGCTGCCAGATCTGCTGATCGGTCAACGTGTCCTTGAACGGGATCATCTCCGTCTTCGGGAAACCGTCGGCGATGATGCGCGGCGATCGCCCTCGTCGTCTTTCGCGCGGGTCCACTGGTCGTCGAACAGACTCGGGGCGCGGCCGGCGGCCTCGAGTGCCGTGACAGGCGGCGCAGCGCTCGGTGTACATCCCGGCCGCGGGATTGCCGCGTCCGCCGCCCCGCCCGGCCGGCGCGACTCCAGCGCGCCCTGGATCGGCGGGCGCCGGTGCGACCGGCTGAGGTGTCGCGGGCGGTTGCTGAAATGCGAACGGCACCATTTCGGAAATGAACAGGCCGGCGGCCAAGAGCGCCGCACCAGCCGAATGTCGGGCCAGAGCTTTCATTTCCACCTCGAAGCGAAAATCCTGCATGCAGAAATGACTACAGGGAGGGATACGACCGGCGATGGCGGGATGATACAGCGGGCCCTCGACTCGCTCGCGGCCTGGTCGATAGCCCATGCGACTCGAACCGAGCTCGCGCAGGGAAGACGCGCTCGATTGCCCCAAGCAGAAAAGGGCGTCTACACCTGTAGACGCCCTCGCAAAGTGTGCCGATGACAAGCGCAGGGGCGGGACATGTCCCGCCCCTGACGTGAGTGTTAGAACGAGAAGCGCGCGTAGACGTTGACCGTCCGCATCGCCGAGCGCGCGGTGGCCGCGCCGAAGCCGGCGTTGCGCGGCTGCAGCCGGGTCGGATCGACCTGGCCGTTCGGCAGGAACTGCGAGTTGCGGACGGTCAGGTCGGTCGGGCTGTTGAACTGAATCTGGCTGCCGGTCGTTGATAGACCACCGTGTTGAACGCGTTGAACGCGTCGAGCCGGAGCTGCAGACGGCGGTTGCCGCCCACGCGGATGTCGCGCGACAGCGACAGGTCGACGGTCTTGTCCGGGCAGCCGCGCATGACGTTGCGGCCCGATTCGAGGCCGACGCTGCTGAGCGTCGGGCCGGTGACGACGGCCACGTTGAACTGCGAGTACTGGTTGCCCGAGCAGCCCTGCCGGGGTCGCCGGTGTAGACGATGCGGGCGCCGTAGTCCGGCGAGCCGGTCAGGTTCACGTTGCCGCCGTTGGCTTGTAGCTGTAGGTCAGGTCGTAGGCCGGCCCCGAGCCCGCGGTCAGGACGCCGGCGACGTTCCAGTCGTTGAGGACGCGCCGACGACCCTACCGAAGCGATCGACGTTCGGCAGATCCCACACCGCGTTCGCCTTGAGGTAGTGCGGACGACGGTCGAGGTCGCTCATCAGATCCTCGTACTGCGCCTGGTCGGCACGCACCGAGATGGTGCCGTCGGGCGCGTGCTGGAGGCGCTTCATCAGGTCGGTGGTGCCCTTGAACGAGATCCCGTAGGTGTAGTTGGCGCCGAACGAGAAGCCGTTGCGGAAGCGGCGGGTGAACGACGTCTGGATCGAGTGAAGGTGTCCCAGAAGTCGCTGGTCTGCTGGTTGATGTTGCCGAGGCCGCGGATACGGTCGCAGCAGGTTGGTGGTGTAGGCGGCCGCGCCCGGCACCGTGCTGGTGTTGGTCGGGTCCTGGTTCTGCGGCAGGTAGGCGGCGCCGAAGTCGACCGCGTTGAGGTTGATCGGCGTCCCGTTCTGGAAGGCGTGAACCGGTTGAAGCCGTGGTTGCCGACGTACGAGACGTCGACCACCATCGCCCACGGCAGCGTGAGCTGCACGCCGGCGTTCCACTGCCACTGACGCCGGGACGTCGGCGTCGTACTGGAAGATCTTCACGCCGGCACGCCGGCAGGAAGCTCAGGCCCTGGCCGAGCGTCTGCAGCTGGCCGTTGCGCAGATCCTGCGGCGGTGGAGATCGGCGGGTTGCCGGGATGCGAACACGGTGTTGCCGTCCGGACGGTCGTAGAACAGGCCGCCGCCGGCGCGCAGACCTGCGTCTGGTTGCCGGTCAGGTCGTAGGCCGCGCCGAAGCGCGGCGCGAGCGCCAGCGACGGCCAGGTGTAGTTGTTCTTGGCGATGCCGTCGCCGGCGCGGCGGATGCCGTTCGGCGGCGTTGCCGGTGCCCGGGACAGCGTGCCGATCGCCGCCGCGGTGTTGGCCGCGCCCGGCGCGGTCAGGATCTGGCCGGTGCGCGGATCCATCGCGTTGCGAGTGCCGCAGCAGCCGTTGCAGCCGTTGGCAGCCGGCGATGTAGAGCACGGCGCGTTGGCGCGCGTCCACTGTCGGGGAAGAAGTTCGACATCTGCTGGAACTGGTCGTACTGCGGCTGCTGGTGGGTGAAGCGCAGGCCGTAGTCGAGCGTCAGGCGGTTGCTCACCTTCCAGTTGTCCTGGATGTAGAACTCGGTGTTGTTGTAGACCATGCTGCCTTCGACGAAGCGCGGCCTGCGTGGTACGGGTGAACACGCCCAGCGCCGCGTTGGCGAAGCCGTAGCCGGTGTCGAGCGGGTTGTTGGTGTCGTTGGCGAAGCTCACGTCGCCCTGGAACAGAGGCGGCCCGACGCCGGTGTTCTGCGCCTTGAAGCAGTGGTTGTTGTAGACCCCGGCCTTCATCGTGTGGCGGCCCATGACCTTGGTCAGGCTGACCGCGAAATCCTGGGTTCGGTTGATGTTCAGCCAGCCCGGGATAGCGCTGGTTCGGACCGCCCGGCGCACGATCTGGTTGCCTCCACTGCCCCAAAGGGCGGCGGCAGGTTCATCTTGGTGCCGTCCCAGAACGCCGGGTTGACGTCCTTGAGCACGTCGTAGGCGTAGTAGTCGGGATTGACGGGCCCGCGTTCGGATAGAGCAGCGGGAAGATCGGCCAGGCCGTTCAGGCGGTTGGCCGACTCGTTCACAGGTGCCGCCCTCGTTGCCATCGGCGAGCTCGTTGCGGATGAAGCCGTAGGTGCCTTCGACGAAGGTCGTCGGGTTCACCGTGTAGTTCGCGGTGGTCGCATAGTTGGTGATGAACGGATACGGCTCAGCACGTCGCTGAAGCCCGGATCAGGCCCGGGCTCTGGACTCGCGGTGCCGCTCGCCGGAGTACTTGCCGGTGACGCGCAGCTTCGAGACAGCTGATAGTCGATCCGCACGCCGGCTGCTGGACCAGGTCGTCGTAGGTCCCGGCGCCGCCACTTCGTAATTGTAGCTGGTGCCCGCCGTCTGGGTACGGTTCGGGAGCGGATAGCGGTTCAGCACCGCAAGCCCGGTGCCCGTAGAGGCGGCCTTGCGGGATGACCGCCCCTTGGAAGTTCTGGCCGGTCTGGAAGTCGCGAATTGCGGTGAACGGCGCACCGGTGTTGTCGAACAGTCTGAGAGAAGTCGCCGTTGCGCTCGGCCTGGGTCGGCACCTTCAGCCGGAATTACGCGCTCGACGTGCCCATGTACTTCGTCAAGCGCGGCGAGACCTATATCGATGTCGCAGGTTCCTCGTTCCGCGCCTTCTTCGAGGGCCGCAACAACTCGCTTCCCGGCGAGCGTCCGACCTTGTCGGACTGGGCCAACCATCTGTCGACGATTTTCCCGGAAGTCCGCCTGAAGCGTTATCTGGAAATGCGCGGCGCCGACGGCGTGCCGTGGGGCCGGCTGCCGGCGCTGCCGGCGTTCTGGGTCGGGCTGCTGTATGACGACGAAAGCCTGAACGCGGCCTGGGAACTGGTCAGCCACTGGACCGCGCAGGAGCGCCAGGCATTGCGCGACGACGTTCCGCGCTTCGGCTTCAAGGCCAGGATCAGGGATCGTTATCTGTTCGAGATCGCCCGGGAGTGCCTGAAGCTGTCGTATGCCGGCTTGCGGCGGCGTGGCCGCATCGATCAACTCGGCCGCGACGAGAGCCGTTACCTCGAACCGCTGGAGCGCATCCTCGAATCGGGCCGCACGCCGGCGGAAGAGATGCTGGATAAATTCAACGGCGAGTGGGGCGGTTCCGTGGAGCCCGCCTATCGGGAATACGCGTTTTAATTGAACGGGTTGCCCAACCCTTGGGCCGTTCATCCACCGTACAGGTTGATGGCGCTCAAATGACGGCCGGATGGAGCATGATCTCCGCGCAAACGCGTTTTTCGTGTTTGTCGCGAGGGAAGACCGGCGCCGGTTTTCCGAAGAAATCATGCTCGAATCAAAGGGCTGGGGCGGGACGGCTTTTCGAAGAGAAGCCATCCCGCGCTGGAAACGCGTACTCGAAAGCAACCCGCGAATGGGTACTGGTCGCCTGCTCAGGGCGTGTGTGGTGATGCTCGCCTTCTTGGCGGCGGCCGCATACGCGCGCCCGGCGCTGGCGCAGGCCAATTTCGACCGTCCCGGCGGCGACTATCTCAGCGCGCCCGTGACCTCGGGCGATCCTGCGGAATGCGCGCTGGTGTGCGAGCGCGACCGCCGCTGCCGCGCCTGGACCTTCAGCTATCCGACCGACCTGGCCAACCGCGCGGTGTGCTGGCTCAAGAGCAACGTGCCGGCGCGGGTGCAGAGCGATTGCTGCGTCACCGGCGTGCGTGGCGCAGGCGTGGTCGAACGGCGCAACGAGACCATCGAAACCTCGATCGACCGCTTCGGCGGTGACTACAAGAGTTTTGATCTCAAGAGCAGCGACGGCGGTGACGACGCCTGCAAGGCCGCCTGCGCCGCCGACAACAAATGCCGCGCCTGGACCTATGCCCGGCCGGGCTACGCCGGCAAGGAGGCGCATTGTTTTCTGAAGAAAGACATCAAGCCGCCGCGGCGGAAGGCGGGGTTTACCTCGGGCGTGGTGCGGTAGCGCGTAGAACCGTAGCCCGGATGGAGCGAAGCGCAATCCGGGGGGCTGTATCCAGCTGCAACACTGTCCCGGATTTCGCTGCGCTCCATCCGGGCTACGACTTCATTCCGCCGGCAGCACCTTGATCTCCGGCCACAGCGCCTTCCAGCGCGACGCCTTCGCTTCGTAATTCGCGGCGGAAAAATTCGCGCCGGGATTGGGCCGCACGATCAGTGCGGCGACATCGTCATAGCCGTACGGCGCGTAGACCTCGTAAGCCTCGCGCGTGCGCCGGATTCCGATCTGGGTGTTCTTGGTCAGGAAGCGGTCGATGCCTTGCGTCGAGCGATGCAGCGGCGGATAGGGCAGGCCATGTTTTTCGGGGTACCAAAGATGCACGCGCGCCTGGTTGCGCGCCTCGACCGCGATGCCGCGGCTTGCAAACCGTTCCGCCAGCGTGCGGATGACCTTGTCTTCCGCTTCCCACGACGTATCGGGATCGAAATAGAACACGTCGTAATCGTTGATGCCGTAATCGACCGCGCGATTCGTCAGCACGTTCCACACCGTCTGCACCAGGCATCCGGAGACCAGCCACGCATCCGGCAGCGCCAGCCGAAACAGTTCCTCGGCAATGATTTCGTTGGCGGGATTGCGTAAGGCGGCGGTGAGGAATTGGGCCTGATTCATAGTCGTACGTCGCGTAGCATGATCGCCTAACGCCGTCATTGCCTGCGACAAACGCGAAGCGTTTGCGCTAGGGAGCAAAGCGACGAAGCAATCCATGCCTCAGCAAGCGGAGAGGTGGATTGCTTCGCTTCGCTCGCAATGACGGAAGAGGCTAGAGTTGATCGAATTCCTTCACCGCCTTCTTCGACGCCAGCGTGCGCCAGTGCCGCCGCAGCAACGGCTCGACGGTGGCGCGGCTGGCCTTCGACAGGCGGATCAGGACCATCGGATAATCGCGGTAGTGATCGGTGAAGTAAAACAGCTTCGGCTGGCTTTCCACCAGCATCTCGCGCTCGTCTTGCGGCACGCCCGGCATCACCAGGCTGTCGCCGTCTTCCCTCAGCCGCGCGAGCATCTTCTTGCGCACCTTCAATGCTGGCGTGCCATAGGAGGTGCCGTCCTCGACCTCAGACCAGGCCAGCGCGAATTTTCGGACGTCGTCGAAGGTCATGCGGTCGCGCGTCCGGCGAAGAACGTAGCCCGGATGGAGCGAAGCGCAATCCGGGGAAACTGCATCCGCCAGCAAAACCTGCCCCGGATTTCGCTTCGCTGCATCCGGGCTACGCCCTCAATGCACCGACGTAAAAAACCGCGCCAGCCGAAAACCCGACAGCCAGGTCCACACCGGCTGGCTGCGCATGCCGAGATCCCACGAGCCGACCACGGCATCAGCGCGGCCGATCAGATTGTCGATCGGCAGCAGTCCCACACCGCCGTCGCGCACCGCAACGCGGCTGTCGGCGGAATTGTCCCTGTTGTCGCCGAGCACGAACAGCTTGCCTGGCGGCACCGTCACCTCGGGCGTGTTGTCGAGCCTTCCATTGTCGCGCATCTTGAAGATCGCGTGGCTGACGCCGTTCGGCAGCGTCTCGGTGAAGCGATAGGCCCGTTCGGAGCTGCCGCGATCGTCTTCCGCTTCGCCAATGCCATCGGGCTTCAATGCCGCGGCATGGTCGTTGATGAAGAGCTGGCCCTGCCGCAACTGGATGCGGTCGCCCGGCAACCCCACCACGCGCTTGACCCAGGCCTGCGAGCGGTCGCCCGGCCAGCGGAACACGACGACGTCACCGCGCTTGGGCGTGTCGCCGAACACGCGGCCGGTTTCCGGCAGCGTGATCTGGATCGGCAGCGACGCCGCGCCGTAGCCGTAAGGGTACTTTGAGGCGAGCAGCGCGTCGCCGATCAGAAGCGTCGGCTCCATCGAGCCGGATGGCACGTAAAACGGCTCGGCCAGCGCGCCCTTGGCAACGAACACGACGGCCACGATCGCAGCCAGCTGCACGGCCTGCGCGCGCCAGCTCACAGGCTTGCCGGTCGCGCCTTCCTTCTGGTTATCAGCCGCCTTCTGCTCGCTCATGAGCCCGTTCCTCCGACCGTGATCTTTTCCATCCGCAGCGTCGGCTGGCCGACGCCGACCGGCACGCCCTGGCCGTTCTTGCCGCAGGTGCCGATGCCGGTATCCAGCGCCAGATCGTTGCCGACCATGGTGATCCTGTGCAGGTCGGTCGGTCCGTTGCCGATCAGCATCGCGCCCTTCAAGGGCGCGCCGAGCTTGCCGTTTTCGATCTTGTAGGCCTCGGTGCACTGGAACACATATTTGCCCGAGGTGATGTCGACCTGGCCGCCGCCGAAATTCGCGGCATAGATGCCGTTCTTCACCGAGGCCAGAATTTCCGCCGGGTCGCGTTGGCCCGCCAGCATGTAGGTGTTGGTCATGCGCGGCATCGGTACGTGCGCATAGCTCTGGCGGCGGCCGTTGCCGGTCGGCTTCATGTTCATCAGCCGCGCATTCTGGCGGTCCTGCATGTAGCCGACGAGAATGCCGTCCTCGATCAGCACGGTGCGGTTGGTCGGCGTGCCCTCGTCGTCGATGGAGAGAGAACCGCGCCGCGACGCCATGGTGCCGTCGTCGACGACGGTGACGCCCTTGGCCGCGACCTGCTTGCCCATCAGCCCTGCGAAGGCCGAGGTCTGCTTGCGGTTGAAGTCGCCTTCGAGGCCATGGCCGACAGCCTCATGCAGCATCACGCCGGGCCAGCCGGCGCCCAGCACCACGTCCATCTCGCCGGCGGGGGCGGGGACCAATTCCAGATTGACCAGCGCCTCGCGGATCGCGCCGTCGGCCGCCTCGCGCCACGCCTTGGTCTCGATGAAGCGCGCATAACCCTCGCGGCCGCCATAGCCCTTGCTGCCGCTTTCCTGCCGGTCGCCTTGGCCGGCGACCACGGAAATATTGACCCGTACCAGGGGCCGGATATCGCGATAGCTCTCCCCGTCGGGGCGGAGGATTTCGATCACCTGCCAGGTGGCCCCCAGGCTGATCGAAGCCTGCCGCACCCGCGGATCCTTGTCGCGCACATAGGCGTCGATCTCGGCCAGCAGCTTTACCTTCGCCTCGAAGCCCGGCGCATCCAGCGGATTGTCGTCGCCATAGAGCCGCACATTGGTATGCGCCGGCGCCGCGGCAAAGTTGCCGCTGTAGCCGCCGCGCACGGCCGCCACCGCATCCGCGGCGCGGATCAGCGCCGGCAAAGATACGTCAGAGGAATGCGCATAGCCGACCGCATCGTCCTTCACCGCGCGCAGGCCGAACCCCTGGCTGGTGTCGTAGGTCGCCTGCTTCAGCCGCCCATTGTCAAAACCGAGCGCTTCGGTCTGGCCATATTCCAGGAACAGCTCGCCGTCGTCGGCGCCCTCAAGCCCGCGCGCGATCTCGTGGCGGACGGCATCACGGTCGAGATTGGCGCGGTCGAGAAGGGAGGTGGTGGCGGGATTGGTCATCAAATCAGTCCGTTGTCGGAGGGGCGTATCCAAGATAGTTGTTTCTTAGGCGTTCCGCGAGGGGCGGGATCAACACGTTGCCGAGACGATGGCGTCAGTCGAAATTGTTCCGATAACGCAAGACCATATCGAAAGCTTTCATCTAGCCCTCGACTTCGTCGCGCGGGAGCGGCGCTATCTCTCGTTTCTGGAAGCCCCGCCGCTTGAGTCGATGCGGGCCTTCGTTCTCAACAATATCAGCCAAGGTTATCCGCAACTGGTCGCGGTGTCGGCCAGCCAGGTCGTCGGCTGGTGCGATATCGTGCCCAAGCCAAGGCCGATTTATGCCCATGTCGGCGTTCTCGGCATGGGCCTGTTGCCGGAATTCCGGGGGCAAAGGCTGGGCGATCGCTTGATCCGGCAGACACTGGCCGCGGCGCGGGCCTTCGGGCTCAATCGGGTCGAGCTATCGGTTCGGGAAAACAACGCAGGCGCGGTCGCGCTCTACAAGAGGGTGGGCTTCGAGATCGAAGGCTTGCAACGTAACGCCACCAGGGTCGAGGGCGTCTACGAAAACGTGGTCTTGATGGCTATTCTGTTCTAGGGGGCAACGACCCTCACGGCTTGTCATCCCCTTTGCTGGCAGCGTCCGCATCGGGCTCCGGCCGGGCGTGTGCATTGGCCCAGCGGAATAGTTCGTCGAACACCGGCCGCAGCGCCCTGGCCGCCGGGGTCATCTCGTATTCCACCCGCGGCGGCACTTCGGCAAACACGGTGCGCTTTACCAGGCCCTCGCCTTCGAGGTCGCGGAGCTGGGTTGTCAGCATGTGCTGGGTCACGTCGGGGATGGCGCGCCGCAATTGGCCGAAGCGCTGCTTGCCATCGACAAGCTGCCAGAGGATTTCGCCCTTCCACTTGCCTGAGAGCAGACGAAGCGCCCGATGCAACTGCGCTCTGGCCCGTTCGGAGGGGCATTCTTGCCCTTCAATCTCATTAGTCTGCTTTTTCATACTACCCCAGAAAAATCATCCTACTTGTCAATTTCATCTTAGTCCCGAATTTTGGGTTTGACAGCCCCTCAGGGGGCACCGCGGGCGGACGGCGCTTTTGTCCGCCGCCGTCTCACCATTCCGGGAGTTCTCGATGTCTATGATTGTTGCACCTACCAGACCGTACTGGAGCTCTGTCGCCTTGTGGGTCGTCAGGGGATTGCTTGCGCTGGCCTTTGTGGCGGCCGGCGGGGCGAAGCTCTATGGCGTTCCCATGCTGGTGGAGGAGTTTCAGCATATCGGGCTCGGGCAATGGTTTCGTTATGTCACCGGCGGTCTCGAAATCACGGGCGCAATCCTGCTGCTCTTGCCGCAAAAGGCTGTCCTCGGCGCGCTGCTGCTGATCTGCATCATGATCGGCGCGATGATCACGCATTTGTTCGTCATCGGCGGCTCGGCGGTGCCGGCCATTGTTCTGCTGGTGCTGAACGCTGTGGTCGCCTACGCGGAGCGCGGCCAGATCGCATTGCTTGCCAAGACCTAATGAGGTTGCTGCGATGCGTCTTTCTCGCCGCGAGTTGACGATTGCCGCGGGGCTGATCCTGGCCTTCGTGGTGCCGCTGACCGTGACCCTGTTGCTGACAGGATCAGATGCCGCGGTCTCAAAGCCGCAGACGAAGCCCGCTTCGGTTCAGGTGCATCGGCTGGTGCTGCCGATCAACACCGATGACCCCACCACGATGAGGGCGCTGATCTCGACCTCGCTCAACCTTCCGAAATACTATCAGGAGCGGAACGAAGCGTTCACGATCGAAGTCGTCGCCTACAATGCCGGCGTTCACATGCTCCGCGCCGACACTTCACCGGTAAAGGACATGCTGCGCGTATTAAGGGCGGTCAATTCGAACATCCGTTTCGTGGTCTGCGAGGCGACCAAGCTTGGCATGGAGCGTCAGGAGGGGCATCCGATCACGCTGATCGATAACGTCGATCTCGTGCCGAGCGGGCCCGGGCGCATCATTGAATTGCAGGAAGCCGGCTGGTCCTACATCCGGTCGTGATGAATGGACGAGACCTGCACAGCGGAGCATCCGATATGACGTCGTATCACAGGCCGAACCGCCGCACCGTCGTCGCCGGCATGATGGGCGCGACCGCCGCGCTCGCGTTGCCAGGGCGCGCGGAGGCCGGTGGACCGCCGCCATTCGCAACGGTCAGGCATCAGTTCACGGAGGTGCGTGGCGCGCGCCCGGTCCCGGCGGTGCCGATCCCGCGCCTCGGCGGAGGTGCGCTCGATCTGGCGTCCTTCCGCGGCAAGGTGGTGCTCGTCAATTTCTGGGCGACGTGGTGCCCGGCCTGCCGCACTGAACTGCCGATACTGGATCGGCTCGCGGGAAACGGCCGCGCCGACCTTGCGGTCGTTGCCATCACGACCGATCGCGATCGGTCTCTGGTCGCGCCCTTCGTCAAAAAACTGAAACTTCGCCACCTCGCGATCGGTTTCGATCCCGGTGGACTGGTGGCGCGTGCCGGCGCAAGCGACGGCGTCGACACGCCGTTCGCGCTTTACGGCATGCCGATTTCCTTCCTGCTCGGCGTCACCGGGCAAGTCGAAGGCTATATCACTGGTGAAGCGGACTGGCTCTCCGTCGAGGCGAGCCGATTGTTCGATTACTACGCCGGCGCCGGCGCGGGTGACTAAGACGAACCCGGCTTTGAGGCTAGAGTAGGGGGAGATTAGGTTGGGCCGTGATGACGGACCATCTCGTGCCCGGACGCGAGCGGCCAAAGTGTTGCGGGCCGGGGCCCATTCTACTTTGCATGGGGTTGTTTTCGCGATTTTGTGTCCGGGCCCTGCGGTGTACCGCCGAAGAGTATCTGCACCGCGTCCGGGACACGAAATCGTGCTTCGCGCTAACGGCGAATCGATTCGACTCCAACCCATCCCGATCTAGCGTTGGCGGCTCACGGCAGCTTGTCGTACCCCTCACCCAGCCCATTCAGGCTGAGCGGAAAGCCGATGCCCTCTTCGGGCGTCTCAAAAATAATAAAAGTCGCGGTTTTGGCCGACCTGAGCTGCCCGAGCAGCTTCTCGTCCATCACCACCTCCGCCACGCAGCCATTGGGCAGGCAGCGGACAAAGCCGGCGCGGCCGACGTCCTGGTTATCGAGTTTCAGCCCGAGGCCGGAGGGGAGCAGCACGCCCAGGGGGGCGACCACCCGCATCAGCTTGCTCTTCTGGTCGGCGGTCTTGAGCACGATCACGGTGAGGCCGGCGTTGGAGCGGTCCTCGGCTACCACGCTCTGGATCAGGGCGCATTGCTCGCCTTGGGCGCCGGGCGGGGTGTCGCAGCGGATCTGCCAGTCGCCATGGACCGACCGCACCGCGCCTTGCGCGCTGGCCGCCTGGGTCAGGCCGAGCAGGAACGCCGCGGCGAGCAGGCCGCCGAGCCAGCGGGGGGCCGGTTCCAAACCACGTCCCGCCTGATGTTTTGAACGCCCCATCCGGGTCGATCCTCTTATCGTTTCCGGCAGCGCCGGCGACATTTTCGCCAGGCCGGCACCACATTGTAACTGGGCTTACCGGACTGATACGCAATGACGGCGCCTTGAAGGCGGTCCCGCAGCCGATCCACGCCGTCGAGGACCCGGACGAATCAGGCCGCTCGGGAGCGTGGTGACTGTGCCTACATCCGGTAACCGGGCTGTCAAGCGCCGAGGACTTGCAAAACGGCGGGTTTTTGCTGATTTGCCGGGAAAATCCGACATCCGGCGAATAGCAGGTGGCGCATGGCGTTACGCCCCACTACTGCATTGCGAGAGCCTTGGAATTATGGTTTGAGAGGCTGGATTTCGACGCGTTCTAACGATCAGGCCCGGGGTACTGTAGCAATGCTGTTGCAGGTACTTTCGAAGGTGTACTTCTAAAGTACCTCCGGTAAGGCCGTTTGTGAGGGCGGATCGTGCGGCATTCCCGGCCATTCGGCGGGAGTGCTTTGGGGACTTATTCAAGGGAGCGCGAGCGGCATGAAGATGTCGAGTGGCCAGATGGGCCGGCGGTTGCTGGGGTTGACGGTGGCGGGCATGACGCTCGCAGCCGGCGGGGCGGCTTTTGGGGCGCAGCCCAAGCCGTGGGAAATGACGCTGCAGGAAGCCGCGACCCCCGTGATGGAAGACATCATCAGCTTCCATAACCTTCTGCTGGTGCTCATCACCCTGATCACGCTGTTCGTGCTGGCGCTTTTGGTCATCGTGGTGGTGAAGTTCAACGCCAAGGCCAATCCGGTCCCCTCCAGGACCACCCACAACACGCTGATCGAGGTGGCCTGGACGCTGATCCCGGTGCTGATCCTGGTCGCCATCGCGGTGCCGTCGTTCCGCCTGCTGTTCAAGCAGCTCGACCTTCCCAAGGCCGACCTGACGGTGAAGGCCACCGGCAAGCAGTGGTACTGGAGCTACTCCTACCCGGATAACGGCAAGTTCGAATTCGATTCGCTGATGGCGCAGGACAAGCAGCCGCGCCTGCTCGGCGTCGACAACGAGATGGTGGTGCCGGTCAACAAGGTGATCCGCGTCCAGACCACCGGCGCGGACGTCATTCACGCGTTCGCGGTGCCGTCGTTCGGCATCAAGATCGACTCGATCCCCGGCCGCCTGAACGAGACCTGGTTCAAGGCCACCAAGGTCGGCATGTATTACGGCCAGTGCTCGGAACTGTGCGGCAAGGACCACGCCTTCATGCCGATCGCGGTGAGGGTGGTGACCGATCAGGAATTCGCTTCCTGGGTTGAGGCGGCGAAGAAGAAGTATGCGACCAACCCGGCGAACACCTTCGCCTCGGCTGGCCAGGCCGCGCAGTAAGGCGCGCGGCCAAGGGACACGTTAAGGGACAAGGGCGACGGGACCTGAAAAGGTCCGAAAAGGGACTGCAAGGCAGGATTTCAAAATGGCAACGACCGCAGCGACACACCACGATCACGCCCATGACGACCACGCGCATGCCAATCCGACCGGATGGCGGCGCTGGGTCTATTCGACGAACCATAAGGACATCGGCACGATGTACCTTATCTTCGCGATCTTCGCGGGTGTCATCGGTGCGGCGATGTCGATCGCGATCCGCATCGAGCTGATGTATCCCGGCGTCCAGTTCTTCCACGAATCCCACACCTATAATGTGTTCGTGACCTCGCACGGCCTGATCATGATCTTCTTCATGGTGATGCCGGCGATGATCGGCGGCTTCGGCAACTGGTTCGTGCCGCTGATGATCGGCGCGCCCGACATGGCGTTCCCGCGCATGAACAACATCTCGTTCTGGCTGCTGCCGGCCTCCTTCGCGCTGCTCTTGATGTCGACCTTCGTCGAGGGCGAGCCGGGCGCCAACGGCGTCGGCGCGGGCTGGACCATCTACGCGCCGCTGTCGACCACGGGCCATCCGGGGCCGGCGGTGGATTTTGCGATCCTGTCGCTGCATCTGGCCGGCGCCTCGTCGATCCTCGGCGCCATCAACTTCATCACCACGATCTTCAACATGCGCGCGCCGGGCATGACCCTGCACAAGATGCCGCTGTTCGTCTGGTCGATCCTGGTGACGGTGTTCCTGCTGTTGTTGTCGCTGCCGGTGCTCGCCGGCGCCATCACCATGCTGCTCACCGACCGTAATTTCGGCACCACCTTCTTCTCCGCTGACGGCGGCGGCGATCCGGTGCTGTTCCAGCATCTGTTCTGGTTCTTCGGCCACCCCGAAGTGTACATCCTGATCCTGCCCGCGTTCGGCATGATCAGCCAGATCGTCTCCACCTTCTCGAAGAAGCCCGTGTTCGGCTATCTCGGCATGGCCTACGCCATGGTCGCGATCGGCGGCATCGGCTTCGTGGTGTGGGCGCACCACATGTACACGGTCGGCATGTCGTCGGCGACGCAGGCCTATTTCGTCGCCGCCACCATGGTGATCGCGGTGCCGACCGGCGTGAAGATCTTCTCCTGGATCGCCACGATGTGGGGCGGCTCGATCGAGTTCAAGACGCCGATGCTGTGGGCGATCGGCTTCATCTTCCTGTTCACGCTCGGCGGCGTCACCGGCGTCGTGCTGGCCAATGCCGGCGTCGACCGCGTGCTGCAGGATACCTATTACGTGGTCGCGCACTTCCACTACGTGCTGTCGCTCGGCGCCGTGTTCGGCATCTTCGCCGGCTGGTACTACTGGTTCCCGAAAATGTCGGGCTACATGTACTCGGAGACGATCGGCAAGCTGCACTTCTGGTTCACCTTCGTCGGCGTCAATCTCGTGTTCTTCCCGCAGCACTTCCTCGGCCTGTCCGGCATGCCGCGCCGCTATGTCGACTATCCGGACGCGTTCGCGGGCTGGAACATGATCTCGTCGTACGGCTCCTACATCTCCGGCTTCGGCGTCCTGATCTTCATCTACGGCGTGTACGATGCCTTCGCGAAGAAGCGGGTCGCCGCCAACAATCCGTGGGGCGCTGGCGCCACCACGCTGGAATGGACGCTGACGTCGCCGCCGCCCTTCCACCAGTTCGAAGTGCTGCCGCGCGTGCAGTAAACGATTATTCGCGGCGCGCCGCCGTTGCGCGCCGCGGTTTTAGTGAAGCGAGATAAATCTTGTCGGTAGTCGATCACAACGCCATCGATGTTCTGCCCCGGATTTCCGAGGCGGAGGTCGGTGACTACCTCGCGCTGTTGAAGCCGCGGGTGATGTCGCTCGTGATCTTCACCGCGCTGGTCGGCCTGGTGATCGCGCCCGGCCACGTTCACCCGGTGCTGGCGTTCACCGCGATCCTCTGCATCGCGGTCGGGGCCGGCGCCTCGGGCGCGATGAACATGGCCTATGAGGGCGACATCGACGCATTGATGTCGCGCACCGCCAACCGGCCGATCCCGCGCGGACGCATCACGTCGGGCGAAGCCATGGCGTTCGGCCTGATCCTGTCGTTCTTCTCGGTGCTGACGCTCGGCATCCTCGTCAACTTGCTGGCCGGCGCGCTGCTGGCGTTCACGATCTTCTTCTATGTGGTGGTCTACACCATGTGGCTGAAGCGCTGGACGGCGCAGAACATCGTGATCGGCGGCGCCGCGGGCGCGCTGCCGCCGGTCGTGGCGTGGGCCGCGGCCACCGGCTCGCTGTCGATGGAGCCGCTGCTGCTGTTCCTCATCATCTTCTTCTGGACCCCGCCGCATTTCTGGGCGCTGGCGCTGTTCCGCAGCGACGACTATGCCCGCGCCGGCATTCCGATGCTGCCCGTCGTCGCCGGACCCGATGCGACGCGGCTGCAGATCCTGCTTTACACCATCGTGCTGGTCGCGATCGCGGTCGCGCCCTGGCCGCTCGGCTATTTCGACGCGATCTATGGCGTCACCTCGCTGGTGCTCGGCGCCGGCATGATGTGGCTTGCGATCGAGGTCTATCGCCACCGCGAGGGCAAGGAAGCGCTGCGCGCGACGCGCCGGCTGTTTGCCTTCTCGATCTTCTATCTGTTTGCGCTGTTTGCGACCCTCCTGCTCGAAGTGGTCGTCCGCGCCGTCGCTCCAGTGTTCGGGTAGGGGGCGCATGGCGAGGACATGGACGACAATCGAAAGCCAGATGGAATCGTCCTCACCGAGGCGCAGAAGAGAAGCCGCCGCCAGCGCTCGATCGCCATTGCGCTCGCGCTCGGCGTCCTCGTCGTGCTGTTCTTCGCGGTCACCATGGTCAAGGGGCCGGCCGTTCTCGTGCGGCCCATGTAATCTTTGAATGTAGCTGAGATGGAAAACAAACCGCAGATGCGCGAGGGAGTGACGGGGAGCGGCAAGACCGCTTCGCGCCGTACGCCTGACGCGCGATGCGGTGGTCGCCTCGATCTGCGGCTTCGTCGTGGTGTTCATGGTCGGCGCGTCCTATGCCGCCGTGCCCTTCTACAACTGGTTCTGCCGCGCCACCGGTTTCAACGGCACCACCCAGGTCGCGACCTCGGCGCCGTCTGACGCGCCGTTGGCGCGCAAGATCGCGGTGCGGTTCGACGCCAATGTCGGCCCCGGCCTGCCCTGGAAATTCGAGCCCGAGCAGAACGAGATCGAGGTCCGGATCGGCGAAGTCGTCACCGTGTTCTATACCGTGACCAACCAGGCCGCGCGCACCACCGCAGGCGTTGCGGCCTACAACGTCGCGCCGCTGACGGTCGGCGCCTATTTCCAGAAGATCAACTGCTTCTGCTTCACCGAACAGACCATGGGCCCGGGCGAGAAGCGCGAGATGCCCGTGGTGTTCTATGTCGATCCGCAGCTTGCCAAGGACAGCGAGAACGACACCCTGAAAACGATCACGCTGTCCTACACCTTCTATCCCGTGCGCGATCCGGCGCCGAAGCCGCTCGCGGCCGGCGAAGGCGACAAGCGCAAGGGAAACTTGTAACGCGAAACTTGTGACGAGAAACCTGTGACCGCCGAATTCCGTATCTAACGGGATTTCGGCTTTGAAATTTGAGACGAATATGTGCCGAAGGGAACGGCACATCTAACGGAGAGACCGCAATGGCTACGGCGCACGCGAAGCACCACGACTACCATCTCGTCGATCCGAGCCCGTGGCCGGTGGTCGGCTCGATCTCGGCCTTTATCATGGCCGTGGGCGCGATCACCTGGATGCATCACATGACCGCTGCGGCCCCGGTCATCTTCGGCATCGGCACCATCGGCGTGCTCTACACCATGGCGAGCTGGTGGGGCGACGTGATCCGCGAAGCCCAGTACAAGGGCGACCACACCCGCGTCGTGCAGATCAGCCACCGCTACGGCATGATCCTGTTCATCGCCTCCGAGGTGATGTTCTTCGTCGCCTGGTTCTGGGCCTTCTTCAATTCCGCGCTGTTCCCCGCCGACGCGGTCCACGCCACCCGCGACGCGGTGTTCGGCTGCGGTCCGGGCACGGCGATGGGCGCCTGCAGCGTGCCGGGCACCTGGCCGCCGAAGGGCATCGAGACCTTCGACCCCTGGCACCTGCCGCTGCTCAACACGCTCTTGCTGCTGACCTCGGGCACGACCGTCACCTGGGCGCATCACGCGCTGCTTGAGGACGACCGCAAGGGCCTGAAATACGGCCTGATCCTCACCGTGCTGCTCGGGGCCGCCTTCACCTGCGTGCAGGCCTATGAATACGCCCACGCCACCTTCCACTTCTCCGGCAACATCTACGGCGCGACCTTCTTCATGGCGACCGGCTTCCACGGTTTCCACGTGCTGGTCGGCACCGTGTTCCTGCTGGTGTGCCTGGTCCGCGCCTATGCCGGCCACTTCACGTCGAAGCAGCATCTCGGCTTCGAATTCGCCGCCTGGTACTGGCACTTCGTCGACGTGGTGTGGCTGTTCCTGTTCATCTGCATCTATGTCTGGTTCCGCGGCGCGGGGCCCGTGGCCGGGCACTGATACAGGCTTGACGTGCTACAAGGGGGCGGTCGGAAGGACCGCCCCTTTTCTTTCTTCCCTTCTCCCCTTGTGGGAGAAGGTGGCGTGGACGCAGTCCACGCCGGATGAGGGGTTCTTTCCGCGGACGCAGACCCCTCACCCGTCTCGAATGAGCTTCCGCTCATTCGATCCACCCTAAGAGCGAGCTTCGCTCGTCTGACCCCACAAGGGGAGAGGGGAAGGAACGAGTATGACAGCCTGATCAGTCACCCACCGTCACCCAGAGCGCGCTGCGCGGCATCGTTTGCCGCTGCCCGCGTTGCGGCAAGGGCAAGCTCTATGCGGGCTTCCTCGACCTGCGTCCGAATTGCGAAGCGTGCGGGCTCGACTACGCCTTCATCGATGCCGGCGACGGGCCTGCGATCTTCATCATCATGCTGGCGGGCGCCATCGTCGTCACCGCGGCCCTGATCGTTGAAATCAAGTATCAGCCGCCGTTCTGGCTGCATGCGGCGCTCTGGCTGCCGCTGATCCTCGCGACCACGCTGCTGCCGCTGCGCTCGATGAAGTCGCTTCTGATCGCGCTGCAGTTCCATCACAAGGCGGCGCCCGGCCGGCTGATCGACCGCGAGCCGAAATGACTGGTCTCTCGTCACGGCGGCCGGCGGTGACCGGTTTCGCCATCTTCACGCTGCTGATGGTGGTGGCCTTCGCGGGCCTCGGGATCTGGCAATTGCAGCGCCGGGTCGAGAAGCACGCGCTGATCGCGATCCTGAACGAACGGCTGGCCGCTGAGCCTGCGGCGCTGCCGGCGCGAGCGCAATGGAATACGCTGACGCCGGCCAAAGACGAATTCCGCCGCGTCAGCTTCACCGCGACCTACGCGCCGTTGCCGGATGCGATGGTCTACAGCGCGGGCTCCGCGGTTCGCGACGACGTTTCCGGCCCCGGCACCTGGGCGTTCCTGCCGGCGCAACTCGCCGACGGCAACACCGTCGTGGTCAATACCGGCTTCGTCCAGAACACGATGCAGGATCGCAACCAGCAGGATCGCGCCGTGGGCCGGCTGATCACGGGTGATCCTGTGAAGTTCACCGGCTACATCCGTTTTCCCGAAAGCGCGGGCACGCTGACGCCGCCGGAGAGTATGGCAAAGCGGCTCTGGTTCACCCGCGATCATCTCGCGATGGCGCGCGTGCTGGGCTGGGGCGAGAGCGGCAAGGCCGTCGCGCCGTTCTATGTCGATCTGGAAACGCCCGCGCCCGAGAGCGGCATTCCAAAACCCGGCCCGCTCTCCGTGCGTCTCAAGGACGATCACCTGCAATACGCCATCACCTGGTTCACGCTGGCGTTTGCGGTCGTCATCGCCTTCGGCGTGTGGTGGCGCGGGCAGCGCCGCGCGTGAGCTTCGTAGATAGAGAAGGTAAGCGAAGGTGCCCGCGTTGCGTTCAGCTCGAGGGCCGACGAATGATGCCGCTGTTGTCGATCAGGGCATGAATTCGAAACCTTCAGGATTCCCGCCGTCTCAATTGATCCCGACCCGGGCCATCTCGTCCGCGACGCTTGGCCTGATGGCTTTTGCCGCCGCGATGTCGGCATCGCCGCCCGCGGTGTCTCCCTTCAACCGCCTGGCCGTTCCGCGCCCATAGAGCGAAAAAGCCATTTTCCGGTCAACCCGGAGCGCCGCGTCATAGGCCGCGATCGCGTCCTCGAGCGAACCCATCTTGAGATAGATAAAGGCCGCGGTTGTTGAGAATAGAAGAGTTGTCGGGGCGTATCCGCAACGCCTCGTTGCAATATGCCAGCGCCTTGTCGAAAGCGCCGGCGAGTGCCATGTGAGGCCGCTTTGCCGTAACCGAAAACGTCTTGTGATCGCGCCGGAAGCGATGCGGCCGGCCTGTTGCGTCGGATTCAAATTTAGCCCCCGGGATGCCTGAACGACAGATTAGCGTTTCTAACGCAGCGTTCAATCCAGCAGAGAGCAACCACAGAGAAATGCCTTGCCGAAGTGGCATTGCGAAGTCCGGACCCGCGCTGTCATCGCCTTCGGCGTGTGGTGGCGCGGGCGGCGCCACGCGTAAGCTTCGTCTCCGTATTCACCCGGACTAGCTTGTCGGCGCCTTTGTTCCGCACAATCGTTTCAGTTCCACGGTGCGTTCCGGACAATAGGCCGTTCAGTGTCCATTCACGACGATCGCCATACTCCGTCACCCGCGTCAGCGCCCGCAAGATATGGCGACGTGGATGGGATTGCGGACTTGGCAGACGATTTCGATCAGATGGCGTTGGTGGTCGACTGGCTGGACGCGTGCCGGAATCGCGACCTGACGACATTGCTCGACCTCTATGCCGACGACGCGACGCTCGAATGCCGCTGCGGCGGGGGCAAGGTCAGCGAAGGCCGCGCCGAGCTCGAATCCTACTGGCGGCCGCGCCTCGATGCGCTCGCACCCACCGCCTTCGAGCTGGAGGAAATCTCCCCGACCGCCGAGGGCGTCGTGCTCGATTATCTGAGCCACGACGGCGAGCCGGTCCGCATCGCGTTCAGCTTTTCGCGTGACGCCAAGATCCAGCGCACCGCTTGCGCCCCCGCGGGGCAGGCGTTGCGGCCGGAGATTGCCGGCGTTGCGGATCAGGCTGGCTGATCGCTAGCTCGGTTTTGCGCCTCGCGCATGTGCGGCGGAATCTCCCGCCGGAAGCCGGCAACGCACGCAGGTGCGGCCTTCTTCGCGCAGCAGTTCAAGCGTCCCGCTCAGCGCGCGGGCGCGCTCCAGCATTCCCGTCAATCCCCGGCCGAACATCCGGTCCTCCGGAAAGCCGATGCCGTCGTCGGATACTTCCACGATCACCTCGCGGTCGTTGATCCCTGCCGCGACGTGCATCGCGTTCGCCTTGGCATGACGAAGCACGTTTGTCACCGCCTCCTGGATCACGCGATAGATCGTCTGCGACAGCAAGCCGTCGACGTCGTTCAGCGTCGTGTCGATCTGCGACGTCACCTTGAGGTCAGCCGCCTGCGCCTTCACGTTCTGCAGCAGCGTCTGGATGCTCCGTTCCAGGCCGAGCTCCTGAATGTAGAGCGGCCGCAGCCGGTCGAGGATGCGGCGGTTCGCCTGCTGCAATGTTTCGACCGACTGCAGAATGCCCTCGGCGGCATTACTCAACTCCGACCCGCCGGACGGAATCGATTCCAGCAGCGCCACCGTGTTGGCGCGGATCCCGAACAACAGCGGCCCGAGTTCGTCATGAAGCTCGCGCGCCATATCCTGCCGCTCGTCGTCCTGCAGCGACACGATCCGGCGCAGCAGGCTGCGGTTGTCCTGGCTGAGGCGATTGAGGGTGCGGGCGAGTTCGTTGGCTTCCTGCGCGCTCTTGCGGATCTCGGGCGGGCCGGCGGGGGAAATCGGCTGCTCGTAATCGCCCGTTCGCATTCGGGTCAGGCCGTCGCCGAGACTTTGCAGCGGTCCCAATGCGGAACGCGCGGCGAAATGGGTAATGGCCCCCGTCAACAGCATCAGGGTAATTCCGGAGCAGGCGATCGCCAGAAATCCGATCCACTTCTCGTAGATGTCGGCGGACATGTCGGGTGCAACGACGATGTCGCCGACCTGCTTTCCCTCGATCGTTATGGGGAAGGCGGCTCCGGATTCGGGTATGGCGATGAGGCGAACGAACCAGTCAGGCACCGTTCTCAAGGAGGGCTGGACCTCGGGAGGATGACCATCGAGGCGGCTCCCTGTGCGCCGAAACCGGATTGCCTCGGAGGCGCCCAGCGATTGCACGAACGCGTCCAGCGTCGCTTGCGGATTGGTGGAGGTCCGAAGCGCAGCGTTGAGCGCAGCTGCGACCGCTCCGGCCGAGCGAGCCGCCGGTTCGGTTTCTTCCATAAGTTGCGCCGTGGCAAAGATCTGGAGCGAAACGCCTCCGGCCAGCAGCGCGGCCACGAACATCAGGCCGAGCGGCAGCAACAGCCGCGTTCGTAGAGAAAGCCTTTCCCACATTTTGGTTATTATCGCTCCGCAACCCAAGATTTCTCTTTTCAAATACCGCCAACCGCCTATTTATTCCTGAAGGGGATTAAATGATGCAAAATTCTAGCAGATCGGCGACGAAGGTCCTGATTGTCGACGACCATCCGGTGGTCCTGTCGGGTTGCCGTTCGCTGTTTGCGTCGGACAGTTCCGTGAAGATCGACGAGGCCACCGACGCCAAGTCCGGCCACCGCGCCTACGTGGCGAAGCGGCCCGACGTCACGGTGATCGATATCAAGCTTCCGGATGTCTCCGGTTTCGAACTGATGCGGCGCATCCGCAAGGAAGATCCGGACGCCAGGATCATCATGTTCAGCATGAATGACGATCCGGCTTTCGTGGTTCGCGCCATCGAGATGGGCGCGCAGGGCTATGTCTCGAAGAGCGACGATCCAAGGATGCTGGTGAAGGCCGTCCGCAAGGTGGCCGCGGGAGACAATTTCATTTCACCGCAACTGGCGGAGGCGGTGACCTTTTCAGGCGCTTCGATCAAGGCCAATCCGGCGTCGCAAATGACGGCGCGCGAGCTGGAAATCCTGCGGCTGCTGGGCCGCGGCGACAAGATCGTCGAAGTCGCCGATGCGCTGGAGATTTCCTACAAGACGGTGGCCAACACCACCTCGCTGCTCAAGCAGAAGCTCGGCGCCAAGAATCATTCGGACCTGATCCGGATCGCGGTGGAGATGGGGCTCGGCTGAGCGCCATCGGCATTCGTGAGGCTGAACCGGCCGCGCCGCGTGGGCGCGACCCGTTCGCGCCGCTGCATTCGCGTATCGCCCGGGCAATGGGATGACGATAAGCGAATCCAGCGAAGGCTTATCGGTGATGGCGATGCTTGTGGTGGCCGCGGCCCCTGTACCACCCGTAGTGGTGTCCGCGTCCCCGGTGCACGTGTCCGCGGCCGTGGCCGCGCCCATGCTTGACCTCAATCACTCCGCCGTCCGGCGCGGCTATCGGGGCCATGCCCAGCCTGGCGGAAGCGGATACGGTCATTGCCAGCAGCGCAAGACCAATCAGGGCGATACGTCTCATACAGTGTCCTCCCGTTCGCGTGATTGCGACGTCAGGCACAAGTTGCCTGTGGAACGTTTGTTCCGGCGCGCATGAAGTAAATGACAATGGGGTGTTCGAGCCGCTTGGCCGTGGAGCGTTTACCTCCTGGTCAACCGCGGCATCGACGAGAACGACGCGCGGCGGGACGTCCTCGCAGGATCGAGATTGCCATCGTAAAAATGGCATAAGGCGCGCGGCGCCGCTGCAGCCTTTCGTTTGGCGGCATCAGCCCCGGTAACGCAGCGCCGCAACCAGCACGGCAAAGGCCGGCGTGAGCTGGCGGCGGCTCGGGTAATAGAGGTGGTAGCCCGGAAACGGCGCGCACCAGTCCGCCAGCACCCGGATCAGGCGGCCGTCGGCGAGGTGAGCCTGCACCTGGTCCTCGGGCAGATAGGCGAGGCCGAGCCCGGCCAGCACCGCGTTCATCCGCAGCGTGATGGTGTTGAACACCAACTGGCCGTCGACCCGAACCTTCAGACCCGCGTCCGCGCTTCTCGAACTCCCAGGCGTAGATCCCGCCATAGGTCGGCAATCGGATATTGATGCAGCTATGGGCCACGAGGTCCTGCGGCTTGGCGGGCTTGGGGTGAAGCTGCGAAATAGCCGGGCGTGCCGACCACCGCCATGCGGAAATCCGGTCCGATGCGCACCGCGATCATGTCCTTTGCCACCTGCTCGCCGAGACGAACGCCGGCGTCGAAACGCTCCGCGACAATGTCGGTGAAGCCGTAGTCGATGTTCACCTCCACCTTGATGTCGGGATATTGCGGCAGCAGTGTTGCCAGAGCAGGCCAGAGAATTGTCGCGGCCGAATGCTCGGCAGCGGTGATGCGGACGGTGCCGGCCGGCTTGTCGCGCAGCTCGGTCAGCGCGGAAAGCTCGGCGTCGATCTCCTCCAGCTTCGGCGCCACCGTCCGCATCAGGCGCTCGCCTGCCTCCGTCGGCGCGACGCTGCGGGTGGTGCGGGTCAACAGCCGCAGGCCGAGCCGCTCCTCCAGCCCGCGGATCGTATGAGAGAGCGCGGATTGTGAAACATCGAGCTGCGCCGCTGCCCGGGTAAAGCTTCTCTCCCGCGCGACCACCAGGAAGGCCAGGAGATCGTTGATGTTCTGCCGCGCCATTCATGAATCCATTTCATAAGTGCAAGCTGATTGTACCACCTAATCGAAGCTCCGTGCAGCAATTAGCTTGTTAAAGGCCGGCACGCGGTTCTCCGCGACCGCTCTTTCAAACGTGAACGCCGGCAAGGAACAGCCGAAACGCGGCGCAGTTACAGGATGCTTGATGCGGACGCCGGCACGGTCGCGCCGAACATCAGCGAATGACAGCAGAATGGGAACACGACATGCAAGGTCCGAGCGACTTCGATCTATCGCGGCGGAAACTGTTGCTGGGAACCGCCGCATCGGTGGCCTTTAGCGCGGCGCCCCCGATCGCCTATGCGCAAGTGCCTGCGGCTCCTGCGCAGGCCGCCGCCCAGGCTGTCCCGATGTCGAAAGTCTCCTTCAGCGTGAACGGCAAGCCGCGCGAACTCGCGCTCGACACGCGAACCACGCTGCTCGATGCGCTGCGCGAGCACTTGCATCTCACCGGCTCCAAGAAGGGATGCGATCACGGCCAATGCGGCGCCTGCACGGTCATCGTCGGCGGCCGGCGGATCAATTCCTGCCTGACCCTGGCCGTCATGCATGAGGGCGACGAGATCAAGACGATCGAGGGGCTGGGTACGCCTGAAAACCTGCACCCGATGCAGGCCGCGTTCGTCAAGCATGACGGCTATCAATGCGGCTATTGCACGCCCGGGCAGATCTGCTCGGCGGTTGCCGTGCTGGACGAGATCAAGGCCGGCATTCCGAGCCATGTCAGCGCCGACCTCAACGCGCCGGCGCAACTGACCAACGCCGAGCTCCGCGAGCGCATGAGCGGCAACATCTGCCGGTGCGGCGCCTATTCCAACATCGCCGAGGCGATCACAGAAGTTGCCGGGAGACAGGCATGAAATCATTCACCTACGAGCGCGCCCGCAACCCCGCTGACGCCGCCGCTGCTGCCTTGCGCAATCCCGATACCAAGTTCATCGCCGGTGGCACCAATCTGCTCGACCTGATGAAGCTCGAGATCGAGACGCCGGCCCATCTGATCGACGTCAACGGTCTGTCACTCGACAAGATCGAGCCGACGGCGGAGGGCGGATTGCGGATCGGCGCGCTGGTGCGCAACACCGATCTTGCCGCGGATAGCCGCGTGCGGCGCGACTATGGCGTATTGTCGCGCGCGCTGCTGGCCGGCGCCTCGGGCCAGTTGCGCAACAAGGCGACCACGGCCGGCAATCTGCTGCAGCGGACGCGCTGTCCCTATTTCTACGACACCAACCAGCCCTGCAACAAACGCCGGCCCGGCAGCGGCTGCGCGGCGATCGGCGGGTTCAGCCGCCAGCATGCCGTGGTGGGCGCAAGCGAAGCCTGCATCGCCACCCATCCGAGCGACATGGCGGTGGGGATGCGCGCGCTCGATGCGACGGTCGAAACCGTGCGGCCCGACGGCGCGACGCGAACGATCCCGATCGCCGAATTTCACCGCCTGCCGGGCAGCACGCCAGATGTCGAGACGGCGCTTTCGCCAGGCGAGTTGATCACGGCGGTAACGCTGCCAAAACCCGTTGGCGGCACACATATCTATCGCAAGGTGCGCGATCGCGCCTCCTATGCTTTCGCGCTGGTCTCGGTCGCCGCGATCGTGCAGCGCGACGGCACCGGGCGCGTCGCGCTCGGCGGCGTCGCCCACAAGCCGTGGCGCATCGAGTCGGCCGATTCGCAGTTGCCGCGTGGCGCCAAGGCGGTCATGGCGGAACTGCTGTCCGCCGCCAAGCCGACGCGCGAGAACGCATTCAAGCTGTCGCTGGCCGAGCGCACGCTCGGCGCGGTGCTGACCGAAGCGAAGGGCTGACACATGAAATTCGAAACCCCCGCCACGACCAACCCGATCGACCAGCTGAAGGTCGTCGGCAAAGCCTTTCAGCCGCATCGACGGCCCGCTCAAGACCACCGGCACGGCGCCCTATGCCTATGAGCGCCACGATGTCGTGGCGAACCAGGCCTATGGCTATGTCGTCGGCTCCGCGATCGCCAAGGGACGGATCAAAAGCATCGACCTCGGCGCTGCCAGGGCCGCGCCCGGCGTGCTCGCCATCGTCACGGCCGACAACGCCGGCAAGCTCGACAAAGGCAGGCTCAACACCGCAAAACTGCTCGGCGGCCCCGAGATCCAGCATTATCACCAGGCCATCGCCGTCGTCGTCGCGGAAACGTTTGAGCAGGCGCGGGCCGCGGCAGCGCTCGTCCGTGTCGATTACGCCCCTGAGCAGGGCGCGTTCGATCTCGCTTCGTTGCTGGACAAGGCGAAACCGAATCCCATCACCGGCGGTCCCGGCGATACCGCGGTCGGCGACTTCGCCGCCAATTTCGCCGCCGCGCCGGTCCGGCTCGATGCGCGCTACTCAACGCCCGATGAAGCGCACGCCATGATGGAGCCGCACGCGACGATCGCCGCATGGGAGGGCGACAAGCTCACGCTATGGACCTCCAACCAGATGATCGCCTGGAACAAGGCCGAGATGGCCAAGATTCTCGGCATGCGGGCGGAGGACGTCCGTCTCGACTCGCCGTTCGTCGGCGGCGGTTTTGGCGGCAAGCTGTTCCCGCGCGCCGACGCGCTGCTCGCCGCGCTGGGCGCGCGCGCCGCGAAACGGCCGGTGAAGGTCGCACTGCAGCGTCCCCTGATGTTCAACAACACCACGCATCGCCCGGCAACGATCCAGCGCATCCGCATCGGGGCGACGCGGGACGGCAAGATCACGGCGATCGGTCACGAAAGCTGGTCGGGCGATCTGCTGGGCGGCAAGGCCGATGGCGCGGTCGCCCAAACGAGGCTGCTGTATGCCGGCGCACACCGCATGACCGCCACGCGGCTCGCGACGCTGGATTTGCCCGAAGGCAACGCCATGCGCGCGCCGGGCGAGGCGACGGGCATGATGGCGCTGGAGATCGCCGTCGACGAAATGGCCGAGAAGCTCGGGATCGATCCGATCGAGTTTCGGATCGTCAACGACACCCAGGTCGATCCGGAGAAGCCGGAGCGGCCGTTCTCGCTGCGTCAGCTCACCGAGTGCCTGCGTACGGGAGCCGAGCGCTTCGGCTGGAGCAAGCGCAACCCGCAGCCGGGCAGGGTCCGCGACGGGCGCTGGCTGGTCGGCATCGGCACAGCCGCCGCCTTCCGCAACAATCTGCTGACGAAATCAGCGGCGCGGGTCCGGCTCGACAACAAAGGTGTCGTGACCGTCGAGACCGACATGACCGACATCGGCACCGGCAGCTACACCATCATCGCGCAGACCGCGGCCGAAATGATGGGCGTGCCGCTCGAGAAGGTGCAGGTGCGTCTCGGCGACTCGGCCTTCCCGGTGTCGGCCGGTTCCGGCGGGCAATGGGGCGGCAACAACTCCACCGCGGGCGTTTATGCCGCCTGCGTCAAGCTGCGCGAGGCGGTCGCGCAGAAGCTCGGCTTCAACTCCGCGGAGGCGGAGTTCGCCGATGGCGAGGTGCGCGCGGGCAATCGCCGCGTGCCGCTGGCGCAGGCTGCGGCCGATGGCGGCCTCAGCGCCGAAGACGAAATCGAATACGGCGATCTCGCCAAGAAGTACCAGCAATCGACCTTCGGCGCGCACTTCGTCGAAGTCGGCGTCGATGCCGCGACCGCCGAGATCCGCGTGCGGCGGATGCTCGCGGTGTGCGCCGCCGGCCGCATCCTGAATCCGAAGACGGCCCGCAGCCAGGTGATCGGCGCGATGACCATGGGCGTGGGTGCTGCGCTGATGGAAGAGCTCGTGGTCGACAAGCGCGCCGGCTTCTTCGTCAACCATGACCTCGCCGGCTACGAGGTGCCGGTCCATGCCGACATTCCGCATCAGGAAATGTTCTTCCTCGACGAGACCGATCCGATGTCGTCGCCGATGAAGGCCAAGGGCGTCGCCGAGCTCGGCATCTGCGGCGTGGCGGCGGCGGTTGCCAATGCGGTCTACAACGCGACAGGCGTGCGCGTCCGCGATTATCCGATCACGCTCGACAAGCTGCTGGAGCAAATGCCGGACGTGGGTTGAGCGCTTGAATCGCGCGGTCGCGTATCTCGAAGCCCGCCGCAAGCGCCTTTAAGGGAAGCACCATGTTCACGCGAAGACGCCTGCTCGCCGCCACCGGCCTCGCGGTGTTGGCAGCAGGCACCACGCCGGCTGTCCCGGCCAAGCCAAGGAATGGAACGATGGACATCAAGCGAAGCGGTTCACGGCCATCAGGCAAGGGACCTGCGGAATACTTCACGGGCAATGTGCGCGTCGATCCGCTGATGCAGGCTCCCGATCCCGCGCGTGTTGCCGGCGCCAGCGTCACCTTCGAGCCCGGCGCGCGGACGGCATGGCACACCCATCCGTTGGGCCAGACCTTGATCGTCACATCCGGTCGCGGCTGGGTGCAGGTCTGGGGCGGGAAGGTCGAGGAAATTCACCCGGGCGACGTCGTCTGGTTTCCGCCGGGCGAAAAGCACTGGCATGGCGCGACGCCGACGACGGCCATGACGCACATCGCCATCCAGGAGCGGCTGGACGGCAAGGCCGTCGACTGGATGGAGAAGGTCAGCGACGAGCAATACCGGGCTTGATGGCTGCCGTTGGCTTATTGAAGGGGACGTTTATGCAGAAGCGCAAACTCGGAAACAGCGGCCTGGAAGTCTCGGCCATCGGCCTCGGCTGCATGGGCCTGAGCTTCGGCTACGGACCCGGCGGTCGACAGGCAGCACGGGATTTCGCTGATCCGGTCGGCGGTCGAGCGCGGCGTCACGCTTCTTCGACACCGCGGAAGTCTACGGCCCGTTCACCAACGAGGAGCTTGTCGGCGAAGCGCTGGCGCCCTTCCGCGAGCAAGTCGTGATCGCCACCAAATTCGGCTTCGATATCGATCCGAAGACCGGCCAGCAAAGCGGCCTCAACAGCCGGCCGGAGCACATCAGGCAGGTCGCCGAGGCTTCGCTGAAGCGGCTCAAGACCGATGTCATCGACCTCTTCTATCAGCATCGCGTCGACCCTGACGTGCCGATCGAAGACGTCGCCGGCGCCGTGAAGGACCTGATCCGCGAGGGCAAGGTCAGGCATTTCGGCCTGTCGGAGGCCGGCGTGCAGACCATCCGCCGTGCCCATGCCGTGCAGCCGGTCGCGGCGCTGCAGAGCGAGTATTCGCTGTGGTGGCGAGAGCCCGAGCAGGAGATGCTGCCGACCCTCGAAGAACTCGGCATCGGCTTCGTCCCCTTCAGCCCGCTGGGCAAGGGCTTTCTCACCGGCGCGATCGAGCGAGAACACGACGTTCGACAGCACCGATTTCCGCAACGTCGTGCCGCGCTTCTCCCCGCAGGCACGCCAGGCAAACCAGGCGCTGGTCGATCTGCTCGGCAAGATTGCGGCGGCGAAGAAGGTGACGCCCGCGCAGATCGCGCTCGCCTGGCTGCTGGCGCAAAGACCGTGGATCGTGCCGATCCCCGGCACCACGAAACTGCATCGCCTGGAGGAGAATATCGGCGCGGCCACGGTCGAGCTGACGCCGGGCGATGCTCAGTGATATCGACAGCGCCGTCTCCGCGATTGCGGTCCAGGGGGCGAGGTACCCGGAACATCTGCAGCAATTGGTCGGCCGCTGATCGCGTATTTGTCCGACGAGGCTGCGCGCCTCAATAGCGATATGTCCGCTTTACCCTGCCGGCTCAACCGGTCGACGCTACACAGGCGGGTCCGTTTCGTGCCAATACGGAAGTAGTCCGTCATTCGATCACGTGTCTGCGCGCGATGGCTGCTCTCATTCGGGAAGATCGGCCCTTCGCAACGGGTTGAGCAATGTGCCGAGATCTTCCTGGCGGCGGTAGGGCAAACCGCGTGCCCATCGGCCGACGGAGAAGTTGGGATGCCTAACCAGCAGTTCCTTCGCAACGACGCGCGCCTCGTCTTCGCAGCCGAGGCCCCAGAGTGCTGCCACGAGGACTGAATGCGCCGTCAGCCAACGCGGTTTCTCTGTCAGAGACTCGTGAGGCGATGTCTCGCGCCGCCATGAAATCGCTTAAGTGAAATCTCGCCCGCGCTTCGTCGACCATGTATTGATTCTGGTAAATCGGGCACAACCGATGCGCCTGCTCCTCGTAGAGGGCAGCCTTTCGGAAATTACCAGCGTAGCCGTGAGACATGCCCGCCATGTGATAGGCGACCGTGCTGCTTGGACTGAGGGTGATCGCCTTCTCTCCGGCCGCCACCGCCTCGTCATGGCGATGTTGAAATGTGCGAACATAGCTGATGACTGTATAGGCTTCGCCGCAGCCGGGGTCAGCCGCTAGAGCCCGAGTGGCGCAGTCCAATGCTGCTTCGTAGGATGCCGCTCGGTCTTTCTCCCAACCAAACCGAGCCTGGTCGGTCAGAGCGAAACCCAGCACGTACAGCGCCGGCGTGAAGGCGGGGTTGATTTCTAAAGCTCGTTCCAAGTGATCTCGGGCTTGCGCATGAGTGTGCCTGTCGAAGTTCACGTAGAAGCTTTGACCTTTGAGGAAATACTCGTAAACAAGCGGACTGCCGGAGCGCTTTCGCCACACTCGTGCCTGCTCGCCAAATGCCAGCCGAACCTCAAGCGCAGCGACAATGTCTTGCGTAATGCGATCCTGAAGATCGAACACATCGTCCAGGCCGCCGTCGAAGCGGTCAGCCCACAGATGGCTGCCGTCCAGGCTATCAATCAACTGCGCCGACAATCTCACTCGATTGCCGAGCTTGCGGACGCTCCCTTCCAGCACATAACGAACACCGAGTATTCGCCCAATTTCGCGTATGTCCCTTGTCTGCCCTTTAAATACAAAGCTCGAATTGCGAGCTATGACCATCAGCTCCTGGATTTTCGACAACGTGGTTAGTACGTCCTCGGCGATGCCATCGGCGAAATACTCCTGCTCGGGGTCGCCACTCATGTTCTGAAACGGCAGCACGGCGATTGAGGGTTTGTCGGGAAACGGACGAGATTGAAGTGATCCAAAAGAGGCAGGCTGTGGGGACGCTGATGAAGCTTCACCGCTAATGCCCATTCGCCAGACGCGCATCGGCTCAGCGATATTCTTGAGGGCTTGCGAGCCCATATCTTCGAAAGGTATATCCACCTTGCCACGAACCTGCCGGTGAGCATCGTCGGAAATGCACACACCGCCGGGCTCCGCGATCCCTTCGAGGCGCGCTGCAATATTGACGCCGTCGCCAAAGATATCGTTGTCGTCAATTATAATATCGCCGACATGAATGCCGATGCGAAACTTGATCCGATTGTTCTGGGGCGCATCTGACGTTTTGCTCGGCCATGCCACGCTGAATTTCGACCGCGCACCGCGCTGCATCGACGGCACTGGCAAACTCGACCAGCATGCCGTCGCCAGTTGTCTTGACGATGTGTCCGCGATGCTCAACGATCGTGGGATCGACAAGCGTTTTTCTGAAAGACTTGAGATGAGCAAGCGTGCCTTCCTCGTCGGTACCCATCAGGCGGCTGTAGCCAGCGACATCCGCCGCCATAATAGCCATTAGTCGCCGCTCTACGTGCTCGCTGCTCAAGATGCACCCCCGGGCTCGGGGAAATTGAGTGTTCATATAGCACAATGGGTGGGCCGACGTCCGACTCTACCCACGTCCGAAATGGGGTCATTATCAGACGTGGCAATTTCCCTGCGCCATGCCCGACGTACTCCCAGAGGCAGACATCAAGCCGGCAAGGGAGTGTCGTCGGCGCAGATCGCGTTTGCCTGGCTGCTGGCTCAAAAACCTTGGATCATCCCGATCCCCGGCACCACGAAACGGCATCGCCTGGAGGAGAATATCGGCGCGGCCGGGGTCGAACGGACGCCGGGCGATGCCAGTGATATCGACAGCGCCGTCTCCGCGATTGCGGTCCAGGGGGCGAGGTACCCGGAACATCTGCAGCAATTGGTCGGCCGCTGATCGACGCAGCCGCTGACGCGCGCGGCGAACGGGCATTCAGAACTCCGGATTGGGCGGTCATTATCGTCACCGGCTTCATTCTACGCCCGCTGTGTCCGGCATGGCGGGAATATGGCGGTGGATGAAGATCGTTCAACGAAGCGAGCGCTCGAATCGTAGCGAAAACGCGCTAAAGTGGGGCCATGGAAAAAAGTGGAGCCATGGAGAATCCCCCGCGCCCATTGCCTTTCTCAGCATTCGAATGGCTGGTGTCCGGGCGCTACCTGCGGGCGCGTCGCAAGGAAGGCTTCATCTCCGTCATTGCCGGTTTCTCGTTCCTCGGCATCATGCTCGGCGTTGCGACGCTGATTATCGTGATGGCCGTCATGAACGGCTTTCGCAAGGAATTGATCGACAAGATCGTCGGCATGAACGGCCATCTTGTGGTGCAACCAATCGAAGTCGCCGCTGACGGACTGGAAGGACGTCACCGAGCGCATCAGCCAGGTTCCAGGCATACGGCTTGCCGTTCCCGTGGTGGACGGTCCGGCGCTGGCATCGTCGGCGCACAATGCCTCGGGCGTGCTCGTTCGCGGCATTCGCCCCGATGATCTCAACAAGCTTGCCTCGATCGCCAGCAACATCCAGCAGGGCTCGCTGGCTGCATTTGAGCTGGGACAAGGGGTCGCCATCGGACGCAGGCTTGCCGATCAATTGTCGCTGCGTGCCGGCGACAACATCACGCTGGTCGCGCCTGGCGGAGCGGTGACGTCGAAGGGTGCGACACCTCGTATCAAGCCCTACAAGGTCGCGGCGGTGTTCAGCCTCGACATGTCGGAATATGATTCCGTGATGGTTTTTCTGCCGCTCGCCGAGGCGCAGGCCTATTTCAATCGCGCCGATGACGTGAGCGCGATCGAAATTTTCATCGAAGCCAGCCCCGACAGGGTCGACGAATTCCGAAGGCCGGTGGCCGACGCCGCCGGGCGGCCGCTGTTCCTTGTCGACTGGCGACGGCGTACCTCGGCGTTTTTCGCCGCACTTCAGGTCGAGCGCAATGTCATGTTTCTGATCCTGACCTTGATCGTGCTGGTCGCCGCGCTGAACATCGTTTCGGGCCTGATCATGCTCGTGAAGGACAAGGGCAGCGATATCGCCATTCTGCGCACCGTGGGCGCCTCGCGAGGGTCGATCATGCGGGTGTTCCTGATCGCGGGTGCTGCGATCGGCGTGGTCGGCACGCTGACCGGGCTTCTCGTCGGCATGCTGGTTTGCCTGAATATCGAATCGATCCGGCAATTCCTGTCCTGGCTCACCAATACCGAATTGTTTCCGCCAAAACTCTACTTCCTGTCGAAGCTGCCGGCGGAGATCGATTTTGGCGAGACCGCCGCCGTTGTGATCATGGCGCTTGACGCTGTCATTCCTCGCGACGCTCTATCCATCGTGGCGCGCGGCGCGGCTCGATCCGGTCGAGGCATTTCGATATGGGTAGTTGGACGCGCGCGGGCTCCGTATGTTTGCGTGCGCTGATCAGCTCGTAGGGTGGGCAAAGGCGCTCCTGCGCCGTGCCCACCATCCATCACCGATCGCGCCTCCAAATGGTGGGCACGCTTCGCTTTGCCCAGCCTGCAAACTCTCGCCGTCATTGCGAGCGAAGCGAAGCAATCCACGTCTCTGCAAGTTGCGCTATGGATTGCTTCGCTCCGCTCGCAATGACGGGGAAACGGCCGGGCTCCGACCGGCGGAGTGGCGGCCCGCACCCCGCGCTTTTTTCACCCCCATGCCATTTCCCCTTCGCCCCAAAACGCTTTATGGTGGCCGCTCGCTTCGCGTTTGGCGAAATCTAATACATGATTAATATCAAAGGCTTGGCATAGGGCTTGCGCCTTTGGAGGGTGGTTTGACGCGCTATATTTCGACACGGGGGGAGGCCCCCGTCCTGGGTTTCTGCGATGTGATGCTGACCGGGCTTGCCCGCGACGGCGGCCTCTACGTGCCTGAAGTCTGGCCGCAGCTCTCGCATGAGACCATCGCCGGCTTCTTCGGCCGGCCCTATTGGGAAGTCGCGGTCGACGTGATCAGGCCGTTTACCGCCGGCGAGATCTCCGACGCCGATCTCGGCCGCATGGCGAACGAGGCCTACGCCACCTTCCGCCATCCCGCGGTGGTGCCGCTCGACCAGATCGGGCCCAATCAATTCGTGCTGGAGCTGTTCCACGGCCCGACGCTGGCGTTCAAGGACGTCGCGATGCAGCTGATCTCGCGGCTGATGGATCACGTGCTGGCCAAGCGCAACCAGCGCACCACCATCGTGGTCGCGACCTCGGGCGATACCGGCGGCGCCGCGGTCGATGCGTTTGCGGGTCTCGACAATGTCGATCTGGTCGTGCTGTTCCCGAACGGGCGCATCTCCGACGTGCAGCGGCGGATGATGACGACGACGGGCGCGGCCAACGTGCATGCGCTCGCGATCGAAGGCACGTTCGACGATTGCCAGGCGATCGTGAAGGCGATGTTCAACCATCACGGCTTTCGCGATGCGGTCTCGCTGTCGGGCGTCAACTCGATCAACTGGGCGCGGATCGTGGCCCAGGTGGTGTATTATTTCACCTCCGCCGTCGCGCTCGGCGCGCCCGCGCGCACGGTCGATTTCACCGTGCCGACCGGCAATTTCGGCGACATCTTTGCCGGCTATGTCGCCAAGAAGATGGGGCTGCCGGTGCGCTGGCTGCGCATCGCCTCCAACGTCAACGACATCCTGCCGCGCACGCTCAAGACCGGCATCTATGAGGTGCGCGAGGTTCACGCCTCCGCCTCGCCCTCGATGGACATCCAGATCTCCTCGAATTTCGAGCGGCTGCTGTTCGAGGCGAGCCGCCGCGACGCCGACAGCGTTCGCCGGCTGATGGCCTCGCTGAAACAGTCCGGACGTTTCGTGCTGCCGGATGCCATGCTGGCCGCGATCCGCGAGGAGTTCGACGCCGGCCGCGCCGACGAGACCGAGACCTCGGCCGCGATCCGCGCCGCCTGGCGCGAGGCCGGCGACCTCGTCGATCCCCATACCGCGGTGGCGCTGGCGGTGGCCGACCGCGACACCTCGGATTCGAGGGATCCCCAACATCGTGCTGTCGACCGCGCATCCGGCCAAGTTTCCCGACGCGGTGGAAGCCGCCTGCGGCGTGCGGCCGCAATTGCCGGCCTGGCTCGACGGTCTCATGACCAAATCCGAACACATCACGGTGATGAAAAACGATTCAGCCGAAGTGGAGCAATTCGTGCGCTCGGTGAGCCGTGCCGCGAAGCAGGGAGTTGCCGGATGAGCGTTGACGTAACCAAGCTGCCGTCCGGCCTGACCGTCGTCACCGACACCATGCCGCATCTGGAAACCGCAGCGCTCGGCGTCTGGGCCGGCGTCGGCGGCCGCGACGAGAAGCCGAACGAGCACGGCATCTCGCATCTGCTCGAACACATGGCCTTCAAGGGCACGACCAGGCGCTCCTCGCGCGAGATCGTCGAGGAAATCGAGGCGGTCGGCGGCGATCTCAACGCCGGCACCTCGACCGAAACCACCGCCTATTATGCGCGGGTGATGAAGGCCGACGTGCCGCTCGCGCTCGACGTGCTCTCCGACATCCTGGCCAATCCGTCCTTCGTGCCGGATGAACTCGAGCGCGAGAAGAGCGTCATCGTGCAGGAAATCGGCGCGGCGCAGGATACGCCCGATGACGTCGTGTTCGAGCACCTCAACGAACTCTGCTTTCCGGACCAGCCGATGGGCCGTTCGCTGCTCGGCACCGCCAAGACGCTGAAGAATTTCGATCGCGACATGCTGCGCGGCTATCTCTCGACGCATTACCGCGGCCCCGACATGGTGGTGGCGGCCGCCGGCGCCGTCGACCACAAGCGCGTGGTCGAGGAAGTGGCGCAAAGATTTGCCAGCTTCGACGCCACGCCGGCGCCGAAGCCGGTGCCTGCGATGTTCGGCAAGGGCGGCTCGCGCGTGGTGCACCGCGACCTCGAACAGGCGCATCTGACGCTGGCGCTCGAAGGCGTGCCGCAGACCGATCTGTCGCTGTTCTCGCTGCAGGTCTTCACCAACACGCTCGGCGGCGGGATGTCGTCGCGGCTGTTCCAGGAAGTGCGCGAGAAGCGCGGCCTGTGCTACTCGATCTACACCTTCCACGCGCCCTATTCCGACACCGGCTTTTTCGGCCTCTATACCGGCACCGATCCCGGCGACGCGCCCGAGATGATGGAAGTGATCGTCGACGTCATCAACGATGCGGTGGAAACCCTGACCGAAGCCGAGATCGCCCGCGCCAAGGCGCAGATGAAGGCGGGGCTGCTGATGGCGCTGGAAAGCTGCTCGTCCCGGGCCGAACAGCTGGCGCGGCACGTGCTGGCCTATGGCCGGCCGCAGACGGTGGAAGAGCTGGTCGCCCGGATCGATGCGGTCAGCGTCGAATCGACCCGCAACGCCGCGCATGCGCTGCTGTCCCGCAGCCGGCCGGCGGTCGTGGCGCTCGGCAGCGGCAGGGGGCTGGACACGGCGGTGTCTTTTGCGGAAGGATTGACGAGGTCGAAGGCGAAGACGCTGCTGCATTGAGGCAAGGGCTCGGTTTTCCGTAGGATCATGTCCGCGGAGCGGGGAGTAGGGCATGGCCCTGTTTCGTTTGCCAACCAGCGGACCGGCCGCGCTTGTGCCGCGCGGCCACGGGCTTCTGCTGCGCGCGCCGCAAATGTCGGATTTCCTGCAATGGGCGCAATTGCGCGAACAAAGCCGGGCCTACCTCACGCCGTGGGAGCCGATCTGGCCGTCGGACGATCTGACCCGCGCCGGCTTCCGCCGCCGGTTGCGCCGCTACGCCGAGGATATCGCCGCCGACCGCTCCTATCCGTTCATCGTCTTCCGCGAGTCTGACGGCGCCATGATCGGCGGCATCACGCTCGCCAATGTCCGCCGCGGCATCGTGCAGGCCGGCACCATCGGCTATTGGGTCGGCGAGCCCCATGCCGATCGCGGCTACATGACCGCGGCGCTGCGGGTGCTGCTGCCGACGCTGTTCGGCGAGACTCAATTTGCACCGCATCGAGGCCGCCTGCATTCCCTCCAATTCGCCCTCGATCCGGGTGCTGGAGAAATGCGGCTTCACCCGCGAGGGGCTGGCGCGGCGCTATCTCTGCATCAACGGCGTCTGGCAGGACCATCTGCTGTTCGGCCTGCTGCATGAGGATTTCCGCGGCTGAACCGTTGATTTCCAAGCCTTTTAGGTGCCTTGGGTTCGCCGCCATTGGGCTGCTATAAGGCCGCCGGGAACAATGACGTGAGATGATGGGATCAGGGACGTCGCATGGGTGACAATCGTTTGGCCAAGGTGATGGCGGCTGCGGCGGTCGCGGGCGGGCTGGCCTGCCTGACGGTGGCGCCGGCATCGGCGCAATCGATCACCGATCGTTTCAAGAGCCTGTTCGGCGGCAAGTCGGACGAGGAGCCGGCCACCAATGCGCCGGGGCGGTGCCCCAGGACACGGGCGATCTGACCTGTCCGCCGGTCACGGTCAGGGCCGGCGCGTCCACCTACGCCGTGGCGGCGCCCGGCAAGCAGCCGGTCGGCAACGACCTGCGCTTTCAGGCGACGATCTCCAAGATGGCCCGCGAATGCAGCCGTCAATGGCGGCGTGATCACCGCGCGGATCGGCATTCAGGGCCGCGTCATTGCCGGCCCCGCCGGTGCGCCGTCGTCGGTCCAGGTTCCGATTCGCGTCGCGGTGGTGCAGGGCGGCGTCTCCGAAAAGACCATCGCCACCAAGGCCTACCAGACCACCGTCACCATGACGGAGGGCGGCAGCGAGCCGTTTACGCTGGTGGCCGAGGATCTCGCCTATCCGGCGCCTCCCGGCGCCGTCGGCGACAGCTACATTTTCTATATCGGCTTCGACCCGCAGTCCCTGAAGCCCGAACGCCCGGCGCCGAAAAAGAAGAAGCAATAAAAAAGCCGGCGCGATCGTCTCGCGCCGGCTTTTGATCGATTGATTGGAAGCCGCTCAGTTCAGCTTGGCGCGAACCTCGGCAATGCCCTTGGCGAGCAGGTCGTCGGCGACCGAGCCCTTGACCGACTGCGACAGGATGGTCGAGGCGGCTTCGACCGCGGCGTTGGCGGCGGCGGCACGGACGTCGGCCAGCGCCTGGGCTTCGGCGAGCGCGATCTTGCTCTCGGCGGTCTTGGTGCGGCGGGCGACGAAGTCTTCCATCTTGGCCTTGGCCTCGGCCGCGATGCGCTCGGCTTCGGCCTTGGCGTTGGCGATGATCTCCTCGGCCTCGCGCTCGGCGCTGGCGCGGCGGGTCTGGTACTCGCCGAGCAGCTTGGCGGCCTCTTCCTTGAGACGGCGGGCGTCGTCGAGTTCGGCCTTGATGCGCTCGGCGCGATGGTCGAGCGCCGTCAGCACCGTCTTGTGGATGCCGAGATAGGCAAACAGCACCATCAGGATGACGAAGGCGATCGCGACCCAGGTTTCCGGTTGGGCAAACATCCGTCTATCCCTTCAACGTAGCATCGACGGCGCTGCTGACGGTTTTGCCGTCGGGCAGCACGCCGGTGAGGCGTTGCACGATCGCGCCGGCCGCATCCGCGGCGATGCCGCGGACGTTGCTCATCGCGGTCTCGCGGGTCGCCGCGATCTGCTTCTCGGCGGCGGCAAGCTTGATGGTGAGCTGGTCTTCCAGCTTCTTGCGCTCGGCTTCCGCGGCCGCGTTCAGCTTCTCGCGGGTCTCGTTGCCGATGGCTTGCGCGCGGGAACGCGCCGAAGCGAGTTCGGTCTCATAGGCCTTCAGCGCAGCGTCGGACTCGTCCTTCAGCTTCTGCGCCGCCGCCAGATCGCCCTCGATCGCATTCTGACGTGCGTCGATCACGCTTTCGACGCGCGGCAGCGCAATGCGCGACACGATCAGATAGAGCGCGACGAACGCGATGGCGAGCGACACCAGCTGCGAAGCAAACGTGCTCGAACTCGAACGGAGGAAATCCTCCGCCGTGTGCCGCCGTCTGCTTCGGTGTGGGCGCCGGTACCATGACCTACTTTTCAGCCACGGGGTTCTCCTCTTGCTGTCAGGCGCGCCGCCCGGACCGGGCGGCGCGATAGGGTGCAGCTCAGAGCGGAACGAACAGCAGCAGCAGCGCGATCAGCAGCGAGAAGATGCCGAGCGCTTCGGTCACGGCGAAGCCGAAGATCAGGTTGCCGAACTGGCCCTGCGCTGCGGAAGGATTGCGCACCGCTGCGGCGAGGTAGTTGCCGAAGATGATGCCCACGCCGACGCCCGCGCCGCCCATGCCGATGCATGCGATGCCCGCGCCGATAAGTTTTGCTGCTGCCGGTTCCATTTTCTAGAGCTCCTTGAGAGGTAAGACAGAGTGAGGGTGGAAATTCCCCGGACCGCTTAGTGTCCCGGATGAATGGCGTCGTTGAGGTAGATGCAGGTGAGGATCGCGAACACGTAGGCCTGCAGGAATGCGACCAGCAGTTCGAGCGCGGTCAGCGCGACGGTGAGCGCCAGCGGCAGCATGCCGCCGACCCAGCCGAGCGCGCCGAGCGAGACGCCGAGCATGGCGACGAAGCCCGCGAACACCTTCAGCGCGATGTGGCCGGCCAGCATGTTGGCGAACAGACGCACGCTGTGCGAGACCGGCCGCAGGAAGAACGACAGGATTTCGATGAACATGACCAGCGGCAGGATGTAGATCGGCACGCCGGGCGGCACGAAAATCTTGAAGAACTTGAGGCCGTTCTTGTAGATGCCGTAGATCAGGACGGTGAAGAAGACCAGGAGCGCCAGCGCCACGGTGACGATGATGTGGCTCGAAACCGTGAACGTGTAGGGGATGATGCCGATCAGGTTCGAGATGCAGATGAACATGAACAGCGAGAAGATCAGCGGGAAGAACTTCATGCCTTCCGAGCCGGCGGTAGAGCGGATCGTGCTGGCGACGAACTCGTAGGAGATTTCGGCGATCGACTGCAGCCGCCCGGGGACCAGCTGCCTCTCGCCATGCCGCCGATCATCAGCAGCGAGATCACCGCCACCGAGATGAACATGTAGAGCGACGAGTTGGTGAAGGCGATCGTGTGCTTGCCGATATGGCCGATCGTGAAGAGGGGTTCGATATTGAACTGGTGGATCGGGTCGATTTTCATCCGCGCGGCTCTTTATCCACCGGCCTGGCCGGCAATCGAATTTCAAATGTCGTGACTTCCCGTCGACGCTCAGCGCCTGCCTGGACCTGCGCCTGCAGTTCTCACCACGTTGACCACGCCGGCGACGAAGCCGAGCAGAAGAAACACGATGAAACCGAACGGCGATGTCGACAATAAACGGTCGAACCCCCAGCCAATCGCCGCTCCGACGACAACGCCCGCGACCAATTCCGAGGAAAGCCGGAAACCAAGCGCCATGGCAGAAGCTCTGGCAGCTCTGTCTCCGCTTTCAGTTCCGGGTTGATCAGTCTTGATTTTGCGGTTGTCACGAATTTCGGACAACCGGTGATCCAGACTTCCGAGCCTTGCGGAAAGCGCAGCTTCGTCGGACGACGGCTGATCGCGATTTCCACTTGCGTTGTCGTTCTTGTCTTCGGCCATGCCCAAGACATTAAACGATGCAGCGGTTGATGGAAATTACGCCCGTCACCCTTGAAAGCCGCGCGGACCATACTTACCGCGTCTAATCAAGTCAAGATTAGGCCGTAACCAGTTAGTGCATTGATTTAATTGGATTTATTCAGATTGTCGCCTGCGACCCTGTGGACCCGCGATCGCAGTGCAGCAGCTATTGCCACAGCGATCGATCTTGCGCCGATTTGAACGCTCTGTTGGGATGTCCGCGAGCGAGCTGATATCCCCGTGCCGGAGCCCGCATGCCGCGTCAGGTCGATTACTATTTCTCGCTCCAATCGCCCTGGGCCTATATCGGGCATCAGTCCTTTCGGCGATCTGGTAAGTACTTACGATCTCAAGGTAAATCACAAGCCGGTGGTGCTGGTCGATCTGTTTTCGGAGACCGGCGGCTTGCCTTTGATGAAGCGCCACCCGGTCCGGCAGCGCTACCGGATGGTCGAACTGCAGCGCTGGCGCGACAAGCGCGGACTGAAATTTCATCTGCAGCCGGCGAACTGGCCGTTCAATGCACGCCTGGCCGATGGCGTCGTGATCGCGGCGCTCGAGGCCGGCCACGATCCCGACCGCTATTTGCGCCGGGCCTTTGCCGCCGTCTGGGAGGATCAGCTCAATCTCGCCGATCCCGCGACGATCGCGAAACTCGCCGACAAATCAGGGCTGCCCGGCAAGCAATTGGTGGAGCGCTCCGGCGCGGAGGAAATCAGCGCGGCCTATGAGCAGAACCGGCAGGATGCGCTGGCGGCCGACGTGTTCGGCTCGCCGGTCTATGTGCTGGAGGGCGAAGTGTTCTGGGGACAGGACCGCCTCGAATTACTGGCGGATGCGTTGAAGTCCGGCCGCGCGCCCTATAGCTCAAAGGTCTAGGGGGCATGCCTTGAAAGCGCCCCGGCGGTCGAGGAAACCGGTACTGTCCTGAGGCGGGAGCAAGCCCATGAGCACAGCAAAATCGTCCTCGAAATTCTTAATGCTCGTCGTGCTGGCCTGTTGTCTCGCAGGCGCCGGGCCCGCGCTCGCGGGGTCGATGCCGGAAACCGAGAATGGCCGCTATGCGCTGTCGCCGATCGGGGATGGCGTGCTCCGGCTCGATACCCGAACCGGCGCGATTTCGACCTGCAACAATTCGGGCGCGGGCTGGGCCTGCTACGCCGTCCCCGACGAACGCGCGGCGATGGACGCCGAAATCGGCCGGCTGCAAGCGGACATTGGCCGGCTGCAGGCCGACAATGAAAAGCTCAAGGCAGACCTCGCCTCGCGCGAGCCCACCGTGCCCGGCAAGATCGAAGAGCCGCTGCCGAAATCGGATTCGCTGAAGAAGAGCGAGCCGAAGGTGGCCGAGGGCGAGCGCAAGATCGAAATCCCGCTGCCGAGCGACCGCGACATGGATCGCATGATGTCGTTCCTGGAGCAGGCGTGGCGGCGATTGATCGAGATGGCGAACCGGGTGCAGAGGGACGTCAACGGCAAGATTTGACGGCAGCTGCGTGTCGTAGTGCGAGCGCAGGGACCCATAAGCGAAGCCGTCGTGCCCACCAGAGTGTCGACTCCGATCGCACAATGAACGCCGCGGGCATGGGTCGCTGCGTTCGCAGGGACGACGTGCGAGAGATTGTTCGATGACATCACCCAAATCCCTCTCCCGCACCACGCCCTCCGCCGTCACCGCCAACACCATCGTATCCTCGCTGCTGACCGTGCAGACGTCCGGCGCGGGCTTTACCGATCTCACCGCCGAGGTCGCGAAATTCGTGCGCGACGCCCGGGCGCGCGAAGGCGCGGTGACGCTGTTCATCCGCCACACCTCGGCGTCGCTGACGATCCAGGAAAATGCCGACCCGACCGTGCTCGTCGATTTGACGACGGCGCTGAACCGGCTCGCGCCCGAGAATGCCGGATGGCGTCACGATACCGAGGGGCCGGACGACATGCCGGCGCATATCAAGACCATGCTGACCGCGACCTCGCTGCACATCCCGGTGCTGCAGGGCGCGCTCGCGCTGGGCACGTGGCAGGCGATCTATCTGGTCGAGCACCGCGCGCGGCCGCATCGGCGCGAGATCGTGCTGCAGTTCATCGGCATGACGGATTGAGGCACCCGCAAAAGCAAACCGGCCGCGGATCGCTCCGCGGCCGGTTCGTTGTCGTAATCTTGACGTCCGCCGGACGAATCGCTTACTTCGTGATGTCGACGTCCTTGGTTTCCGGCAGGAAGAAGAAGCCGACGACCGCGGTGATCGATGCGAAGATGATCGGATACCACAGACCCGCGTAGATATCGCCGGTCGAGGCCACGATCGCGAACGAGGTCGCCGGCAGCAATCCGCCGAACCAGCCGTTGCCGATGTGATAGGGCAGCGACATCGAGGTGTAGCGGATCTTGGTCGGGAACAGTTCGACCAGCATCGCCGCGATCGGCCCGTAGACCATGGTGACGTAGATCACCAGGATGAACAGCAGCCCGATCACCGCCGCGACCTGCGGTTTGAAGATGTCGAACGGATGCGACATCTTCACGATCTGGGTGTCGCCGGCCTTCGGGTAGCCTGCGGCCTGCACCGCCGCCAGCACCGCCGGATTCGATGTCTTGGCGTCCGTATAGGGCACGTCCTTGCCGTTGACGACGACCTTCACCCCCGAGCCTGCAGCACCATAGGCGGTCGAGTACTTGACCGACTGCTGCGCGAGGTAGGCGCGGGCCGTGTCGCAAGGTGCGGTGAACACGCGGGTGCCGACCGGGTTGAACAGGTCGCCGCAGCCCTTGGGATCGGCGACTACCTCGACCTTGACCGACTCGATGGCCTTCTCCAGCGCCGGGTTGGCGTTGGTGGTGATCATCCTGAAGATCGGGAAGAAGGTCAGCGCCGCGATCAGGCAGCCTGCCAGAATGATCGGCTTGCGGCCGATCTTGTCGGACAGCGCGCCGAACACGATGAAGAAGCCGGTGCCGAGCAACAGCGACCAGGCGATCAGCAGGTTGGCGGTGTAACCGTCGACCTTGAGGATCGATTGCATGAAGAACAGCGCGTAGAACTGGCCGGTGTACCAGACCACGCCCTGGCCCATCACGCCGCCGAGCAGGGCGATGATCACGATCTTGGCGTTGCTCCAGTTGGCGAAGGCTTCGGTCAACGGGGCCTTTGAGGTCTTGCCCTCGTCCTTCATCTTCTGGAAGACCGGCAATTCATTGAGCCGCAACCGGATCCAGACCGAGATGCCGAGCAGCAGCACCGAGACCAGGAACGGAATGCGCCAGCCCCACTTCGCGAATTCGGGTTCGCCGAGCGCCGTACGGGTGAACAGAATTACCAGCAGCGACAGGAACAGGCCGAGCGTTGCCGTGGTCTGGATGAACGAGGTGTAGTAGCCGCGTTTGCCCATCGGGGCATGTTCGGCCACATAGGTCGCCGCACCGCCATATTCGCCGCCGAGCGCCAGGCCCTGCAGCAGGCGCAGCGCGATCAGGATGATCGGTGCCGCAATGCCGATGGTCGCCGCGTTGGGCAGGATGCCGACGATGAACGTCGAGAGGCCCATGATCAGGATGGTGACGAGGAAGGTGTATTTGCGGCCGACGATGTCGCCGACGCGGCCGAACACGATGGCGCCGAACGGACGAACGATGAAGCCCGCGGCGAACGCCAGCAGCGCGAAGATGTCGCGCGTGGCCTGGTTGAACATCGGCTGATTTGTTGCGGGATCAATGACGCCGAAGAACTGCGCGCCGATGACGCTGGCAAGCGAACCGAACAGGTAGAAGTCATACCATTCGAAGACGGTGCCAAGCGACGAAGCGAGAATGACGAAACGTTCGTCCTTCGTCATCCCGGCGGCCTTGCCGGATGTGGCAGTCATAGTGGACATTTCCGATTCGCTCCCCTTTTTTATGATCGCAAAAATGTGCGTTGCGGCACATGGACGCGCATATAATTGCCGCCTCACTACATGTTCGACTGGAATGTCCCAATAGTACTTTCGGCTGGCACCGGTTCCACCGACGGCTTTGCCGGCTCGTCAATTGCGCAATTCTTGGGCGCGCGGAGAAGAGCCTGCCTTCGCGCAACTAGACGAAGGTCGTAAGAGCGCTCGCTGTGGCCGGGATGTGCCCGGCTGGGGTATCGGCAGCGCACGAGCCCGCTCGCCGATCCGGGAGTCTGGACTAAAGTCCGATGGCGGAGAAGAACAGCGCGATGCGTCCACATCACGATGGATATGATCGAGGTCCAGCGCGCGAACTGCAAATAGATCTCCCGCATGAGGGTTGAGATCGTCTGCTGCGCATGGGCTTGGGGCGGACGGCTTTCCTTCGGGAGATAGAGCCACATCTCGGTCCGGCGGTGATCCTTGGTCCGGGCTTCGTGGGCCTTGAGCACGAGAACAAGCGTCATCACATGCTGAGAAAACCGCCCGCCTGGAAGGCGCGAGCGCGGCAGAAAGGACAGGCCGATCATGACGCAGAAAATCGCGAGCGATGCGAAACCGCATGCGCGAAGCACCGTCTCATAGGCAATACGGCGCATCTCTTCCATGATCCGCCACTCCATCGATCGAAGGCAATCCATCGTAGAGCTGAGCGTAGCGCGCGGCGCGCTCCAGCCTCAACATCGCGTACCGACGGTTACAGCCCGATCTTGAGAAAGTTACCGGCGGCGGGAAGCGCGAGAATGGCGGTTCCGGCAAGCCATATCCAGAGCGACGCGTTCGTGGATTCCGATGCGCCGGTGACCCGCTCGTAGATCGCCGCCGGAATTCCGCCAAGAATGATGGTGGCGGTCGAGACCATCAGCGATGCGAACATCAGCGTCAGGGACAGGCTGCCGAACAGCAGCGGGCCGGCGAGCAACTGGACGTACAGCAGTGTGAAAATCAGCGAGAGCTGGTTGAAGATGCCGTTGATCATCCCGAAGAACGCAATGCCGATGAAATAGAAGTTGCGGTTCATGACGCCGGCTCCGCCGAGCCGGGGCGCGAGATTCAGCAGCAGCAACGTGTAGTGAAGCGCGACGCGCAGCCAGAACAGCCAGACGAAGCCGAACAGCCAAAGCAGCACCGGAGGCGGTCACCTTCGGCGTCACAATCGCGACCGCCGCGACGACGGGGTCGGTGATCCGGCAAAAAAATCGCCAGATGTAGTTCGGCGAGTCGGCATCCACCATCAGACCGAGCAGGACGCGGCCGAGCAACGTGTACATCAGCGCCGCCAGAATAAAATTGGGCAGATGGAAGTACCAATATGCGGCGAGCGAGCTTCCGATATCCAAGGGACGTTTCTCCTCGCTGCCTGACACCATCGATGAGACAAACGGCCGATCATCACGAATCCGCCGTTCTGCCAACAATGGCAAGGGCAGCGATGTCCGGGCAAGGCAGATATGATGCGACAAACAAAGACGGGGCCCTGAAGGGCCCCGTCTGTCGATATCCAGTTTGAGAAGCTGTCTAGGTCGTCTTCTCCTCGAGCACCGTCCTGCCTCGCGGCTTCCGGATATCGTCGACATAGGCCTGCATTTCCGCCGAAGGCGCCTTGCCGAGCAGGCTGACGAGTAGATGACCGCGAAGCCGAGCGGCGTTCCCAACAACCCGCAGGCGATGTTGTTGAGGTTGAACCAGCCGACCTTGTTGGCCAGCGGGTGGGCGAGCGTCGGGAAGCTTTCCATGGCATTGGGCAACGCCATGGCCTTCGCGATATCGACCAGCGGCGCCCCCGTCACCGGGTTAAGCAGCGACGTCATGCCGAAGTACTTCACGCCGGCGCCCGGGAAGTACCGGGTGGTCACGAGGTAGAACAGGCACAGCCCGAAGCCGGCAATGATGCCGCAGACCGCGCCCGTCGCCGTCGTGCGCTTCCACCAGACGCCCATCACGAGTGCCGGGAAGTTGCCGGCCATCGCCAGCGAGAACGCCCAGCCGACCATGGCCAGGATGTCCGCCGGGTTTGGTTGCCGCCGTCGCGGCCGCGATCACGGCGACGACCAGCAGCAGCACGCGGGCGACATCAGCCGGCGCACGGTCGGCGCGTTGGGATCGATCATCTTGTAGTAGACGTCGTGCGACAACGCGTTGGCGATGGCGAGCAGCAGCCCGTCAGCGGTGGACAGCGCGGCGGCGAGACCGCCGGCGGCGACCAGGCCCGAGATCACATAGGGAAGTCCCGCGATCTCCGGCGTGGAGAGCACGATCACGTCCGTATTGATGATGAAGTCCTGCAGCCTGACGACACCGGGATGACCGGCGATCGCCTTGCAGGCCGCAACGATGGCGTCGATGCTGGCCGCGTTCTTGCCGCAGATCTGGATCAGCCCGAGTTCACCCCAGTTGAACATCCAGGGACGAATGGCCGTCAGATCCCGCCCGATGATGTTGGTGTAGACTTCCAGCTTCGAGAACGCCGCGTAGGCCGGCGCCGAGAAGTACAGCAGGAAGATGAACAGCAGCGACCATGCGACCGACTGGCGCGCCTCACGCACCGACGGGGTGGTGAAGTAGCGCATCAGGATGTGCGGCAACGAAGCCGTGCCGACCATCATGCACATGATGATCGCGAAGAAGTTCAGCGGGCTGTAGTTGATGAACGGCTGGATGTGCGGCTTCAGCGCTGCGACTGTCGCCAGACCCGCTCGCCAGCATCTGCTGCTCGCGCGCCGTGATATCCGCGATCGCCTGTCCGTAAGTGAGTTCCGGAATCGGAATTCCGTAATTCTTGGTGGACAGGATCACGATCGGGGTCAGATAGGCGATGATCAGCACGATGTATTGCGCCATCTGCGTCCAGGTCACCGCCCGCATGCCGCCCAGCATCGAGCAGAGCAGAATGCCGACAAGTCCGGCGAAAACCGCGAGCTCGAACTGCATCCCGAGGAATCGCGAGGCGATCAGGCCGGTGCCGTAGATCTGCGCCGTCACATAGGTGAAGGAGCAGGCAACCAGCACGATCACGCCGAGCGCGCGGGCGAAATTGCCGCCGTACCGGAACGACAGGAAGTCGGGCACGGTATAGGCGCCGAACTTGCGCAGATATGGCCCGATCAGGATCGACACCAGCACAAATCCGCCGGTCCATCCGAGCACCCAGGCGAGGCCGTCGTAGCCGAGCAGGAACAGGGTGCCGGCCATGCCGACGAAGGAGGCCGCCGACATCCAGTCGGCGCCGGTCGCCATGCCGTTATAGAAAGCCGGAACGCGCCGGCCGGCGACGTAATATTCGGAGACCTCCGCGGTCCGCGACATCACGCCGATGATGGCGTAGACCGCGAGCGTGAAGAACACGAACAGGTAGCCGAGGATCTTGTTCGGAACGCCAACCTGCTCGAGAACCGCGAGCAGGAGGATGAAGGCGATGAAGCCGCCGGTGTAGATGCCGTACATCTTGCCCAGATTCTTGATGAAAGTCCGTGGTGCTGGCAGCGATTTGTGTAGCCATGGTCTGTTCCCCCTCAATCTTCCTCGGCAAAGCCGAATTCGCGGTCAATCTTGTCCTGCTGCTTTGCGAACATGAACAGCATGACCACGAACACGATGAGCGAGCCCTGCGCGGCCATGTAGAAGCCGAGCGGGAAGCCAAGGATCGGAATGACGATCTTGTTGAGCGGCACCACGAACATGTGGATGACGAAGCCGAAGAAGAACCAGACGCCGAGATGCGTGAACATCAGACGCGAGGTCTTTGCCCAGTGCGCTTCTTCTTTTTGTTTCATGCTTGCAGAGTCAGCCATGGGTTGCATTCCTCCCTCAAAGCACCGGTCAGCAATGTGCCGGGATTGAATGATCGAGGGGAATGCAAATCCCTTCAGTGCGGCGCCCCCCTTGCCGCCGCTCCAACCGGTCTTGTGCCGGTTTGGAGACAACGAAGGCTAACACCACGGATGGTCAGGTCTTGATTATACTTTCGGGGGATTAAGTGCAATTGCGAACTGGTGAAGCGTCGGTGATTGCCGCAATGCTGACGTTGCGCATTGAGAACATTGAACTTGGCAGATGACCGGATAAAGCTGACGAGCTAGCCTGGTCCATCGGCAGGATGAGACTGCGATGAAGCTGTTCGAAAAATTGTTTCGCCCCCGCCCGCCGATTCGCGACCGGGAGGCGCTTGCCGACTTCATCGACGCGCAATCGGCCTTCATCGTGCAAAAGGGAATCTACGAATATTCGCGCGCGCGTGCAGGTCACTACGCCAAGGTTCTGTTTGCCGAAGAGGGATTTGCGCAATCCGTTGAGCACGCCCGCTGGCAAGCGTTTCCGCTGGGCCTTGTCGATGGTCGGCGAAATGGTCGAGGGGGTGTTGGCGTCTCACGCGCCGGGATACCGCGCCGGGAAATTCTCGACCAGCTGATCATCGGTCGTTCTTTCGGTTTTCGACCGCTATCCCGTTCCGCCATCGATCGGAGAAGAGGCCTGGCTGGAAGCGCGCCGCGACCTGGCGCATCGGCTCGATCTTGTCGGCGGCCACGCGCCGCAAGCGGGTGATGGACATTCCCGAACCGCTGGCGGAAGCCTATTTTGCGATGATGCCGATCCACGAAAAGCTGCGCGGGCGGGATTTCCAGACGACGCGCAATTATCTCCGCGTCAGCCTGTGCAACATCCATGACGAATTGATCGAGCGCATGGACGTGCGGCGTGCGGGCATTGACCGCCGGCGCTGCGACATAGCTCGCGCGCTGGTCGCGATCGTGTGCAGTGGCGTCACCGAGACGTGCTCGCCAGGCTGTACGGCTGCATGCAATTGTTGCGGCGCACAAATCGGGCGGTTAACCGCTTTACCGCGAGGCAGTATTGCGCGCTTGCATGCGACAGCCGGGCAGGGGACAATTGCAGAAACTCGCTTGGCAAGCCTGCAGAAAACGGTCACCGGCTTGCCGCAACGCCTTTCGCAAGAAGTAAATGACTGCCGCTGCCAATACCCATCTCGTCATCGCCGATGACCATCCACTGTTCCGCGACGCGTTGCGTCAGGCGGTGGCGAGCGTCTGGCGTTCGGCTGTCATCAGCGAGGCCGGGTCGTTCGACGATCTCACCGCGCTGCTGGAACGGGATTCCGACGTCGACCTGATCCTGCTCGATCTCACCATGCCGGGGATTTCGGGATTCTCCGGCCTGATCTACCTGCGCGCGCAATACCCGGCGATCCCGGTGGTGATCGTGTCCGCCAGCGACGATGCCGGCACGATCCGCCGCTCGCTGGATTTCGGCGCCTCCGGCTTCATCCCCAAGCGCTTCGGCGTCGAAACGCTGCGCGACGCCATCATGAAGGTGATGGAGGGCGACGTCTGGGTTCCGCCGGACACCGATCTCACCTCGGCCGACGACCCCGACATGACGCGGCTGCGCGATCGCCTGGTCACGCTGACCCCGCAGCAGGTGCGCGTGCTGATGATGCTGTCGGAGGGCCTGCTCAACAAGCAGATCGCCTATGAGCTCGGCGTGTCGGAAGCCACCATCAAGGCGCATGTTTCGGCGATCCTGCAGAAGCTCGGCGTCGAGAGCCGCACCCAGGCCGTGATCGCCGCCGCGAAGATCGCCGGCGGCCAATGGCGCCAGGGAACGCCGACGGGGTAACAGTTCCATGTCCGGATCCGGGAGGGCGCTGCTGTTCGACATCGACGGCACGCTGGCCGACACCGATGCGCTCCATCTGAAAGCGTTCAATCAAGTGTTCGCGCCGCATGGCCATGTGTTCGATCGCGACCGCGCCTCGAAAGAGCTGATGGGGTTTTCCAATATTTCGATCAGCGAACGGTTTCTGCCGGGTCAATCGCCGGAGCGCCAGGCGGCCATCATGGCGGAGAAGGAAGAAGCGTTCCGCAAGCTCGCGTCGGGGCAAATCAAACCGTTGGCGGGTCTGATGAAACTGCTTGCCCTGGCGGATCGCGCTGACGTCGCCATGGTGGCGGTAACCAACGCGCCCCGCCTGAACGCCGAAATGATGCTTTCCGGGCTCGGCATCATGCAGCGGTTCAGGGCCGTCATCATCGGCGACGAGCTTCCGCACGGAAAACCGCACCCGCTGCCGTATCTGGAGGGTTTGCGCGCCGTCGGCGCCGCGCCCGAGCTGTCTCTCGCATTCGAGGATTCCCGCTCCGGCGTTCAATCCGCTTCGGCCGCCGGCATCGCGACGATTGGAATACGGACGAGCCTCGGCCATGGCGATCTGGTCGCTGCGGGCGCGGTCAGCACGGCCGAGACCTTTGACGATCCTGAACTGGTAGGGCTGGTCGGCAAGACAATGAACTGGTGACGTGCGACGAGCCGCGTCGGCGTCTACTCCGCCGCCACTAACTGCTGCGCGCGCCACTGGCCGAGCAAAGCGCGGAGCGAGGCCGGTTTGACCGGCTTGTTGAGGATCGCGATGTTCTCCTCGCGCGCGGCTGCGCGGACATTCGGGCTGCGATCCGCCGTGATCAGGATGGCCGGAATGTTTTCGCCGAAGCGGCGGCGGATCTCGCGGATCGCGGCGACGCCGTTGCCGCGGTCGAGATGGTAGTCGACCAGAAGGCCCGTCACGCCGCTGCCGGAGGCTTCGATCGCCGCGATCGCAGCGTCGGGATCGGCCACCGCGATCACCTCGGCGTCCCACGCGGTCAGCAGCGTCTTCATGCCGTCGAGGATCGCCGGATCGTTCTCGATGCAAACGATCAGGGCGCCGCTCATCGGCGCCCTGGAAAGCGGCGTCGCGCTGGTGACCGCGGCGGTATGGTTGATCGCGGCGGCAACCGGCACCGTCACCGAAAACACCGAGCCGCCACTGGCGGTGGCGTCGATCGCGATGCCATGGTTGAGCACGCGCGCCAGCCGTTCCACGATCGACAGGCCAAGACCGAGGCCGCGGGCGATCCGCGCGCCCTGTTCCAGGCGGTGAAACTCCTTGAAGATCTCGCCGCGTTTCGTCACGGGAATACCGACGCCGGTGTCCCAGACGCCGATCTGCAGCGATTGTCCGTGGCGGCGGCAACCGACCAGCACGCGCCCGCGCGGGGTATATTTGATGGCGTTCGAGATGAAATTCTGCAGCAGCCGGCGCAGCAGCGAGCGGTCGGATTGCACCGGCAGCGAGCAGGGCACGAAGGCAAGCTCCAGGCCCTTGGCGCGGGCGATCGGCGCGAATTCGATTTCGAGCGAGCGCATCAGGTCGGCCATCTTGAAGCTTGAGATCGAGGTCGTCATCGCGCCCGCATCGAGCCGCGAGATGTCCAGCAGCGCGCCGAGGATCTCCTCGATCGCCTCCAGCAAGTCGTCGATGTTCTCCACCAGGCGCGAATCCTCGCCGCCGCTGCTCTGCCGCTCGACGAGACTCGTCACATAGAGCCGCGCCGCGTTGAGCGGCTGCAGGATGTCGTGGCTGGCGGCCGCCAGGAAGCGGGTCTTCGAGATGTTGGCGTCCTCGGCGGTGCTCTTGGCCTGCGCCAGTTCGGAATTCAGGCGCGTGAGCTCCTCGGTGCGGTCGCGGACGCGCTTTTCCAGCGTCGCATTGGCGCGTTCCAGCGCTTCGGCGGCCTCGAAGCTCGGCGTGACGTCGGAGAAGGTGACGACGAAGCCGCCGCCCGGCATCCGGTTGGAGCGGACCTCGATCACCATGTGGCGGTCGGGCAGGCGCTCCAGATAGGGCTCGCCCTCGGTGGTGTAGGCATCCAGCCGCCGCTGCAGCAACCCGTCGGGGTCGCCGAAGCTGGCCGGGCTGACGGCGCCCATGAATTCGAGGATTTCCTGCAAGGGGATGCCGAGCTGCACGAGATGCGGCGGCAGCGCGAGAATTTCGCCGAACTGGGCGTTCGAGCAGATCAGCTGCAAATCCGCATCGAACACCGCGATGCCCTGGCGCACATGGTTCAGCGCGGTCTGCAGGATCTCGCGGTTGAAATGCAGCGCGGCGTGGGAATCGTCGAGCAGCTTCAGCGCGGCCTTGGCGGAGACGGTACGCTTGCGCAGCAACAGCGACATCACGAGGCGCGAGGAGGCGGCCCCGATCGAGGAGGCGATCAGGCGTTCGGCGTGCTGCAGCAATTCGAAATCGGCGGGTGCGGCCGGATCGAGATTGCCGGGATGGCCGGCGGCAAAGGCCTCGAAGGCTTGCGCTGCGCGCTCGGGGCCGAGATATTGCGCCACCGTGCTCTGGATGTCCTGCACGGTAACGGTCGTCCGCCAGCGCCGGAACGTCGGTGCGATCGGCGTCAGCGTGTTGGGCACGAACAGGTCCGCCTGCAGCCGTTCGATCGACGACGGCCGTTGCGCGAGCGACATCACGATGTAGGTCAGGATGTTGAGCGAGAGCGACCAGAGCACGCCATGCATCAGCGGCGGCAGATCGGCGCCGAACAATGCCCGCGGACGCAGCGCCTCGATGCCGAACGGTCCGTGTTGCAGCAGCAGCAGGCCGGTGGGATTGCCCTCCAGGAAGCTCGGCAGGAACAGCGTATAGGCCCACACCGCAAAGCCGACCAGCATGCCGGTCATGGCGCCGCGGGCGGTTCCCTCGCGCCAGAACAGGCCGCCGAAGAAGGCCGGCGCCAGCTGGGCAAGTGCGGCGAACGACAGCAGGCCGATCGCCGCCAGCTGCGCATTGCCGAGCGCGCGATAGTAGAAATACGCCATCACCATGATGGCGAAGATGGCGAAGCGCCGGATCCTGAGCAGGAAGTCGCCGAAATCCTTGTTGCCGTCGCGCGTCGCGGGGCCGCGCTGCAGCACCAGCGGCAGGACGATGTCGTTGGAGACCATGATGGAGAGCGCGACGCATTCCACGATCACCATCGCGGTCGCGGCCGACAGGCCGCCGACGAACACGGCAATGCTGAGCAGCGGGGCATCCGCCTCGATCGGCAGCGCCAGCACGTACATGTCGCTGTCGACGGCGCCGAACGGGAAGGTGACGAGGCCGGCGAGCGCGATCGGAATCACGAACAGGTTGATGGCGACCAGATAGAGAGGAAACAGCCAGCGCGCGCGGCTGACCTCCTCGGGGCTGGAGTTCTCGACCACGCTGACGTGAAACTGCCGCGGCAGCAGCATGATCGCGCAGAACGACAGCAGCGTCATGGTGAGGAAATTGCCGATCGACGGCACGTAGTCGATCGCGCGCACCGCCTCCGGGGTCTTCATCGCGCGTTCGATCAGCTCGACGGGCGTGAACATCCAGAAGGTGACGAAGGCGCCGGCGGCGAGAAAGGCCACCAGCTTGACGATGGATTCGGTGGCGACCGCCAGCATCAGGCCGTGCTGGTGCTCGGTGGCGTCGGTCTGGCGGGTGCCGAACAGCACCGCGAATGCCGCCATCGCCAGCGTCACGACCAGCGCGATGTCGCCGATGATCGGGATCGAGGAGAACAGCTTGTCCTCGCTGAGGATCGTCTCCAGCGAGGACGCCACCGCCTTGAGCTGGAGCGCGATGTAAGGCACGGAACCTACGATCGCGATGACAGCCACCGTGGCGGCGACCGCCTGGCTCTTGCCGTAGCGCGCCGCGATGAAGTCGGCGATCGAGGTGATGTTCTGCGACTTGGCGAGCTTGATCACGCGCCGGAGCAGCGGCGTGCATAGCCCGATCATCAGGATCGGGCCGACATAGATCGCGAGAAAATCGAAACCGGTGCGGGTGGCGAAGCCGACCGAGCCGAAGAAGGTCCAGGAAGTGCAATAGATCGCCAGCGACAACGGGTAGATCAGCATGCCGGCGCGGCCGCGCTGGCCCGGCGACAGCCGGTCGCCATAGCTGGCGACGCCGAACAACAGGCCGATATAAGCGAACGCGGCGGCGATCACGCCCCAGTCGTGCAGCATTGCTGCGGGTCTCCCTCTCCGATCGGACGCGCGCGGCGTCCATGGCCGGAAGAGGCGAGTATAAACGCTTTGGGCCGGCAGCGCACCGCGCTACCGGCCCAATTTGCCAGGGTTAGGAGGGGTAGGGTTACTCGGCCGCCAGCGATTTCTGCTTCAGCGGCAGGCCGAGACGGTCCCAGACCTGCAGCAGCGCTTCGGCGAGCCGATCGATCAGGCCGTCGTCGTGGTAGGGCGAGGGCGTGATCCTTAGGCGCTCGGTGCCCTTGGCGACCGTCGGATAGTTGATCGGCTGGATATAGATGCCGTGCTCCTCCAGCAGCATGTCGGAGGCCTGCTTGCACTTCTCGGGATCGCCGACGAACAGCGGCACGATATGGGTTTCGTTCGACATCACAGGCAGGCCCGCGGCGTTGAGGATCGCCTTGACCCGGGCGGCGCGGTCCTGGTGGCGCTCGCGCTCCCAGTTCGAGGTCTTCAGATGGCGGATCGCGGCGGTTGCGGCCGAGCAGATCGCCGGCGGCAGCGCGGTGGTGAAGATGAAGCCCGGCGCGTAGGAGCGGACGGCGTCGATGATCTCGGCCTTGCCCGCGATATAGCCGCCGAGGCAGCCGAAGGCCTTGGCCAGCGTGCCTTCCAGCACGTCGATGCGGTGCATGACCCCGTCGCGCTCGGCGATGCCGCCGCCGCGCGGGCCGTACATGCCGACCGCATGGACCTCGTCGACATAGGTCATGGCGCCGTATTTTTCGGCGAGATCGCAGATTTTCGAAAGCGGGGCTATGTCGCCGTCCATCGAATAGAGGCTCTCGCAGGCGATCAGCTTCGGCCGCTCGGGACCCGCCGCAATCAGCAGCTCTTCCAGATGCGCCATGTCGTTGTGGCGGAAGATCTGGCGTTCGCAGCCGGCCTGGCGCACGCCTTCGATCATCGAATTGTGGTTCAGCGCGTCAGATAGAATGAGGCAGTTCGGAATAAGCTTGGCGATCGTCGAGATGCCGGTCTGGTTCGAAACGTATCCCGAGGTGAACAGCAGCGAGGCTTCCTTGCCGTGCAGGTCGGCCAGTTCCTGCTCGAGCTGCACCAGCGGATGATGGGTGCCCGCGATGTTGCGGGTGCCGCCGGCGCCGGTGCCAACTCTCGTGGCGGTCTCGACCATGGCGCCGACCACTTTCGGGTGCTGGCCCATGCCGAGATAATCGTTGGAGCACCAGATCACGACATTGCGCGGGCCCTTCGGCGAGTGCCAGACCGCGTGCGGGAAACGGCCCGCGATCCGTTCGAGGTCGGCGAAAACGCGGTAGCGCCGCTCGTCATGCAGGCGGTTGAGGGCGGCACTGAAAAATTTGCTGTAATCCATCACAAGACCTGGAACCGGAACCGGCCGGATTGGCTTCGTGCCTTTTTAGAGCCTTTCCAGCTTTGGTGTCTACGCGAAATCCCACATTTCCGCGCGGCTCCGGCATGCTACTTAGCCGGCGCAAATGTTGATCGGGATCAAGGCGCTAGGCTGGATTTGCGGTCCCGGTATTTTCGTCGCGGTCGAAATTCCGGTAGCGGCGCAATAGTGCCGCCGCCCACCCCGAAAAGTAACCGGCGCTGGCGCCGGAGACGGCGTGGCCGATGATCGCCACGGCGGCGTGCGGCTCCAGTTTCATGGCGGTTGCGACCGCGACGCCATATTGCAGCGAGAAGACCGTGACGTTGCGGATCAGCGGACCCGCGCTGCCTGGCCGGGTGACCACGCCCCGTGCCCTGTCGACGGCCAGCAACTTCGGGCCACGCCATAGCGCCAGCGCGCCAAACAGGATGGCCGCCACGAGCCAGGCCACGAGGGGCTCCAGCCCATGGTCGCGTGCCGATACCAGCCGCGACAAACCCATCACGAAGAATACCAACGGGACGATCAGCATCCGCCAGATTGCTTGCGTCCTTGGCCGCCGCGCCTGCCAGCCCTGCCAGATCAAATAGGCGAGCAGCGCGAAAACCCAGACCGGCGTGTTGGCGAGGATCCGAAACGCAATCTGCATCGGATCAGCCTGTCGATATCAGGTGGTCCGGAACCGCAGCACACCGTCGGTCACTTCCGAGGTCAGGCGGCCTTCGTTGAGCATGTAATTGACGTGGGCGATCAGCTCGCCGGAAGCAAAGCCCATCTGGTGCACATCGAGCGGGTATTTGTTGAACACGACGGGCACCAGTTCCCTCGACGTTTGCGGGACTTCGCGGCAGGCTTCCGCGATCAGGCGGCAGCGGTCCTCGTGATGGTCGGCGAGCTGCTTGATGCGGGTCTTGAGACCGTAAAACGGCACGCCGTGGCCGGGCAGTACCATGACGTCGTAGGGCAGCGTCGTGGTCAGGCTGGCGAGCGAGGCCAGATATTCGCCGAGCGAGTTCTGTTCGGGCTCGACGGCCCAGACGCTGACATTGGGCGAGATCTTGCTCAAGACCTGGTCGGCGGAGAGAAACAGCTTGTCGGCTGCGCAATACAGCATGACCTGGTCGAGGGCGTGGCCGCCGCCGGTGATGACCTTGAAGCGGCGGGTGCCGATCACGACCTCGTCGCCATGGGAGATACGGTGGTAGGCCGGCGGCAGCACCGAGACCCGTTTCAAATAATCCTGGCCGCGGCCGAGCAGTTTGTCGGTGAGGTCCTCGTCCATGCCGTGACGGCGGAAGAACAACCGCTGCGCGTTTTTCCGCTCTTCGGTGCCGCGGTTCTGGTGATAGACCGATTGCAGATATTCGACCTGCGACATCTGCAGCGGGCAGTCGAAGCGCTCCGTGATCCAGCCGGCAAGGCCGACATGATCGGGATGGGAATGGGTGACGATCAGCCGCGTGACCTTCACATGCCGCAGCGGTCCCTCGAACAGCGTCGTCCACGCCGCAATGGTTTCCTCATTGCCGAAGCCGGAATCGATCATCGCCCAGCCGTCGCCGTCGGCGAGCAGGTAGATGTTCACGTGGTTGAGGCGGAACGGCAGCTTCAGCCGGACCCAAAGCACGCCGGGCATCACCTCGACGACCTGATCGTGGCCGGGGTGGTTTTCCCAGGGGTATCGCAGTGCCTCGGCCGAGGACTGCACCATGTCGGTTTTCGAATGCATGCTACCGGCTTAGCGGTAGAGGCGGCGCCGCGCTAGCCGAAAAAAGCAGGTGCCGGTCCGGATAAAGGCATGGGTATTGCCGACGCCGTGATTCCCCGATGCGCAATTGCGCATCTGAGGTCTGGTCCTTCGGACCATCCCGGAATGACGCGTGTGGGGCGATTACGCCGCCCGGATGTTCGACAGGAACGCGTCGATCTCTTCGCGCAGCACGTCGGCCTCGCGGCGCAGCGCGCCGGAGGCGGTCAGCACCTGGCCGGCGGCGGTTCCGGCCTGCGAGGAGGCGCTGGAGACACCGACGATGTTGGTGGAAACCTCGCTGGTGCCGCCGGCGGCGTGCTGGATGTTGCGCGCGATCTCGCGCGTCGCCGCACCCTGCTCCTCGACCGCGGCCGCAATCGCGGTGGTCACCTCGTTGATCTCGCTGATCGTGTTGCTGATGTTCCGGATCGCCGAGACCGCCGTCGTCGTCACCGTCTGCATGCTGACGATCTGCTGGCGGATCTCGTCGGTGGCCTTCGCGGTCTGGTTGGCGAGGCTCTTCACCTCGGAGGCGACCACGGCGAAGCCGCGGCCGGCGTCGCCGGCGCGCGCCGCCTCGATGGTGGCGTTCAGCGCCAGCAGGTTGGTCTGCGAGGCGATGGTCTGGATCAGATCGACCACCACGCTGATCCGCGCGGCGTTGTCCGCAAGCCCCTGCATGGTGGCGTCGGTCGCACCGGCGTCGTCAACCGCCTTGCGGGCGATCTCCGCCGAGGTGATGACCTGACGGCCGATTTCCTCGATCGAGGAGGACAATTCCTCGGTGCCCGACGACACGGTCTGCACGTTGGCTGAAGTCTGCTCGGCGGCGGTCGCCACCGCGGTCACCAGTGCGCTCGATTTATCGGCGGTCGCCGACATGCTTTGCGCGGTCGACTGCATCGAGCCCGCCGCGGACTGCAGGCTGTCGAGCGCGGTGCGAACGGTGCGTTCGAACTCGACGATGCGCGCTTCCATGCGGTTGGCGCGCTCGCTCTTGGCGACGCGGTCCTTGTCCTGCTCGGCGGAGAGCGCGCGGCTCTGGATCATGCTCTCGCGGAACACCTGCAGCGAATCCGCCATGGCGCCGATTTCGTCCTGCGCGTGGCTTTGATAGACCTCCGATTCGAGGTCGCCGCTGGACAATACTTGCATCGAGCGCTGCAGATTGCTGATCCGCCGCAGGATGTTGCGGCCGACATAGAGCCAGACGAACAGGATCGAGCCGACCAGCGTCGATACGCCGAGGGCGAGCATGACCATGGTCCCGAACGAAATCTCCTGACGCGCCTGCCAGGCCGCGGTGTCGGTTTCCTTCTGCACGGCGTCGACCAGCTGCTGTACGCTGATGCCGAGGCCGACATTGAGCTTGCGGGTTTCCTCCAGAATGGTCTGGCCGTAATCGTCCGTGTCCAGTTCCTGCTGGCGGACCTTGAAGACGCCGGTCTTGCCGTCGGCAAGCGCCAGCAGGCTCAAGGTTGTGTTTTGAACGGACCGCATCGCCGTGGTCTTGGGCAGCGCTTCGAGATTCGACTTCACGCGCGCCTGCGCGGTGCGGAAGTCCCTGCCGGTCGCTTCGAGTACTTCGCCGTTGTTGGTCGAAAGCGCGGCGATCATGTCGAACGCCATGAGATTGCCGCTGGCGGCGATGTCGGCGAGCTGGTCGGCGGTCTTGTGTGCCCGGATGGCTTCGGCTTGCGAGAAGTTGGGGGCAGCGTAGATGCTGTAGAGTTCGGTCTGCGCGTCGATTGCCGCTGGTCCGGCAGCGGCCACGAAACGCCGCTGGGCCTTGCGCACCGCGTCGTAGAGCTTTTCGTGCTGGGCGCCCAGTTCGAGCCGCTCGCGCGCGGCCGCGCCGAGGCTCTTGATCACCTCGTCGATGTTCTTCATGTTCTCGGTGAGTGCTGCGACGACCGCCTTGTCGGCGCCGAGTTCGACGATCTCGCCGAGCTTCTGCAGCGCGATCGCCTGGGTCTCCTTCATTTTTTTGGTTCGATCGTTGAGCGCCTCTTCGCTGCGCGCAGCCAGCAGCGCCGGCCCCTGGCTGGCGAGGCTCGCGCTCTGTGCGGATAGCTGCAGGCTGGCGGCGAGACGGGGGATGTCCCGGCCGCTCAGATCGACCATGGTCCCGCCGAGCCGCCCGAGCATCAGGCCGGCGCCGGCGGAGATGACGATCGCCATGCCGGCGATGACAGCGAAGGCGGCAAACAGACTGCCCCTGACGCCGAAGCGAAAACCCTTGAGCCGTGATTTAGATTCTGCCGCCATTTGCCCGCTGTCCCGTCCACGCTACCTTGAGATGTTTCCTCGCGCGGCAGTATCCCTGTACCCGGTTAACAAGTTTGGAACCGGAAGGCTTTTCGCCGCATTTTTGCCAGCGGATTGCTTGTATTTGACCGATTTTTTCCGTGAGCCGGAAAACAGGGAGAGAAAAACGTAAAAACAAAAAAGGCCGGCTTGAAAGCCGGCCTTCCGCAATTCGCAGTTGCAAGGGCTCAGTAGCGTGCCACCACGGGGCTTGCGAAGTTGAAGCGATAATTGACGCCGAGCTTCAGCGTGTGGTCTTCGGTGTGGAAGCTTCCGAACGGCGCCAGCACGGCAGGGGTCGCGAAGCGGGTGCTGCCGAAGTCGTAATACATGTACTCGCCTTTGACCGACCAGTTCGGGGCGACCATGTACTCGACGCCCGTGCCGACGGTGTAGCCGTTGCTGTGGTTGCCATTGAGCAGGAAGGCGATCGGAACGCCGCCCAGGGTCAGCCTCTCGCTGTTGTCGGAATAGGCGTAACCGCCTTTGACATAGAGCAGGCCCGGACCCCAGGTGTAGCCGATGCGGGCCGTGACCGAGCCGAGGCCGCGCTGATCGTTGGTGTAGACGTGGCCGGTGGGGAAGGTGGCGGTGAGGTTGCTCTTGCCGAGCCAGGAATACTGGCCCTCGGTGCCGAGCACCCAGTTCGGCGCGAATTGCCAATCGAGGCCGGCCTGAACGCCGCCGAGCAGGCGGGCGGTGGACTCGCTCAGCACCGCGCCGTTGAAGTCGTTGCTGCCGCTGAAGGCGCCGCCGACATGGCCGCCGATATAGAAGCCGGTCCAGTTGTAGAGCGGCGCCGCATAGATGGGCGCCCTGTTGTAGGGACGCGCGCCGAGATCGGCGCCAAAGGCGGGCGCGGCGGCGGTGAGGGCTGCGAAGGCCACGAGGGCTGCGAGGATCTTCTTCTTCATTGGGTTGGTCTCCGGAAAACCGTTCGGCGACACCCTCGTGCGGGGCGCCATCCATGCCCACGCAATTAGACTGCTTTTATCTAAAATGCTGTCACCTGGAGGTGACAGCGGGTGCTAACCCAACCCATTGGCCGGCAAACGTTTTTTGTACTTAATGAAGGCCTAATCAAAGGTTAGGAAAGGCTTAATTTTCGCTTCCCGCGAAGCCTCCCGGCAAGCTTTGCTTAAGCAATGCGGCGCCGCACGTCGCTGCGCATCTGTTCGCGAAAGGCCTGCCGGCGGGCGGGGCGGTCTTTCGCGGGGACGTCGTGGCGGTCGAACACGTTGAACATTTCAAGGATCGGATAGCGGTCGCTGGCCATCGCCAGGATGCGCAGTAGCTCCGCCACAGGCCCGGTCGGGCCGGTGACCTCCCATCGGCGGATGGTGTCGGCGCCATCGGAGGCCGGCAGCCCGCAGAGTTTGGCCATGTCGGCCACCGACAGCGGCTGGCCGATGGCCTCACCGAGATGCTCGCGAAGTTTCTTCAGTTCCGCTCCGGTCACGGGTTCTCCGTTTCAAATCGACATCTGTGAAGTACGTCACACACCGGCCGCGGCGTGGGGCGTATACGCAGCGCATTGATTACCCGAGGAGGCCGTCATGCGCCGATTACTCGAAAGCCTTACGCCTGAGGCCCGCCAGATCTACTGGAAATGGGTCGGCGGAATGTTCGCACTTTATGTCGTGCTGATACTCACCGCGGCAGGCGTATTCGTCGGTCACGAATCATCGCGCAAGCTGGCGCAGGAACCGGTCACGACTGTGGCAATCGACGGCAAGCACCGCTCTATCTCCGAAGCCTCGGCGCCGCTGCGGCAGGCCGCGCGGTATGATTGAGAGCCGCGGACGGGCGGCCTAGGTTGCTTGGGGCCGGCGAGGAACGATAGCGATCGGGGTGAAAGTATAGACCGCCTCGCCGCTCTGATTGAACACAGTCCATTTCACCAGCACGATGCCTTGCGGCTTTGTTCGCGATGGCGTGAGGCCAACAACCTCTCCTTCGAGATGGAGCGTATCGCCGGGTCGCACCGGCGCCATCCAGCGTAGCTCGTCGACGCCGATCCCTATCAGGGGATGGGGACCGAACGGCCGGATTTGGACGGCGAGGTTCATGGCGATCGCAGCCGTATGCCACCCCGAAGCAGCGAGACCTTTGAATGCCGTTTTTGCGGCAGCGGCTTCGTCCAGATGCATCGGTTGCGGATCATATTCCGCAGCGAAACGTTTGATGTCGCTTTCGGTGATCTGCACATTTCCGCTCTTGAAACGCATCCCCAACGCAAGATCGTCGAACCACTCGATCATCGTGTGCTCCTCTTCAAACGGATCTGCATCGGTCGGCCGGACGGAAATGAACCGCGCGGCTCAGACGCCGATCGCATTCCGCGCCACCACGTCGCGATAGAAGGCTGCGCTGAGCTTTGGCGTCCGGCGCTGCGTCTCGAAGTCGACATGGTAGAGCCCGAAGCGCTGCTTATAGCCGAAGATCCATTCGAAATTGTCCATCAGGCTCCAGAGGAAATAGCCGCGGACCGGCACCCCCTCCGACGTCGCGCGCTGCAATTGCCCGAGATAATTGCGCAGGTACATGATGCGATCGAGGTCGTAGACCTGGCCGTCGGCGTGCAGCTTGTCTTCCGACGAGGTGCCGTTCTCGCTGATGTAGATCGTCTCGATGTTCCAGACCTTTGCCGCCAGCCGCGGCGCCCAGTAGATCGTCTCCGGGCCCACGCGCAGCCATTCCGAATTCATGTGCGGGAACGAGGCGGGGAAGGGCAGCACGCGCCAGCCCGGCGCCTTGTCGGAAGCGGCGATGTAGAATTGCGGCGCGTAGATGTTGAGGCCGACGAAATCATTGGGCGAGGAAATGATCTTCAGCTCGTCGGCGGTGAATTTCGGCGCGTCCTTGCCGGCGAATTGCAGAAACCCGTCGGTGTATTTGCCTTCCAGGATCACGCCGAGGAAGCCTGAGTTCAATTCGCGCGTCGCGATCTCGGCGGCGCGAACGTTTTCGGGCGTGTCGAATGCCGGCACGCAGGCCGCGATGTTTTCGGCCGGACCCACTTTGGTGCCCGCGCGCCCATGCGCGCGGATCGCCTGCACGGCGAGGCCGTGCGCCAGCGCCACATGGTGGCGGACCTGGTTGACTTCCGCGTCCGGCAGTTTGAGGCCGGGGGCATCGACGCCCCATCCATAGCCGAAATTCACGAACCTTCCGGCTTCGTTGATCGTGAAGATCGACCTGACGCGATCAGTGATGCGCGCCGCCACGTGGCCGGCATAATCCCCGAATGCTTTCGACGTTTCGCTGGATCGCCAGCCGCCGACCTTGTCCTCGAGCGCCTGCGGCAGATCCCAATGATAGAGCGTCGCATACGGCTCGATGCCCTGCTTGAGCAGTTCGTCGATGAGGCGGTCGTAGAAGTCGAGGCCCTTGGGGTTCGGCTTACCCGTTCCTTCCGGAAACACCCGCGGCCATGCGATCGAAAACCGGTAGGCCTTCGCGCCCAATTCCCTGATAAGGCCGACGTCTTCCTTGTAGCGGTGGTAGTGATCGTTGGCGTAGTCGCCGGTGGTGCCGTCCTCGATCTTGCCTGGCGTATGCGCGAAAATATCCCAGATCGAGCGGCCACGGCCGTCTTCGTTCACGGCGCCCTCGATCTGGTAGGCCGAGGTGGCGGTGCCCCACACGAAGTCTTTCGGAAAACTCGCAGGCCCCGGCCGCTCGGATGCTGCCTGCGCGGCGGCGTCGGCTGGCGCCGCGGCGATGCCGAGCGCAGACAAGCCTGCAAGCTTTGCAAAATGCCGGCGCGAGAATTTTCCGAACATCGTCATCTCCGGTCAGCGTTCGTCGATTTGGTAGGCGGATATCCGGTCGATCTCGAATGCGACAATATTGGGAGATTCGCCATCGACAAATCCCACGCCCTCGAAAGTCTTCGTGCCCATCGCAAGGTTCACGATCATGTACATGGGGTCGTGGAAGCCGACCGGGACCTTGATCTCGGAGACCGGCTGGCGGTCGATGAAATAGGTGATGCGATCCGGCTGCCACAGCACGCCGTAGTCGTGGAACGCGGTCGGAGCGTCCGGCACAATGAAGTCAAACCCGCAGCGTTCCACGCGCTGCGTCTCCGGTATCCGCCAATGCGTCGTCATCACGATGTCACCCGGCCGTTGCCCGCGGCCCTCCATGATGTCGACTTCCGGCGGCCAGCCGCCGTCATCGGCGAGCATCCAGAACGCCGGCCACACGCCGACGCCGATCGGTACCTTGGCGCGCATTTCGAAGTAGCCGTACTTCTGGGAAAACCGGCTCTGCGTCGTCAGGATGCCCGAGATATATTCATTGTCGAACAGCACGGTCTTGAGCGCCGGCGGGGTGCGGCTGGCTGTGATCGAGAGAATGCCGTCTTTGACATTGAACGGATCGAGGCCGAGCGGCGTTGTTTCCCGCCCGCCATAACGCGGATCGACATAGATCTGCTGTTCGCCGTTGTAGGTGCTCTTGCGCCTGAAGTCGGAGCCCTCGCCGCCCCAATAGCGCGCTTCCGGCCAGGCAGCGCCGCCGGCGTAGTAGGGCGCCCATCTAGCGTCCAGCAGCGGATGCGCGTCGAAATCGTCGTGGAAGGTCCGGTGCAGCGATACCGATGCGAACGATGCGGGGTTCGGCGCCTCGACGCGGCGGCATTTTTCGCCGAGGATGTCGGTTGCGACCTGCAGCGTGAGTTTGGTGGTCGCGCCGGCGAGATCGACCTGCGCGAACGCCGGGACGGCGGGGAACAGACAGCCGATCGAGACCAAAGCGCACAGCGTCAATCTCTCGGTTCCCGGTTCGCTTCGAGACGAAAGGAGGTCATTCACTGATGATGCCCTCGATCTGATGGTCCTTGGGAAGTCGACCGGCCTGCTCACCTGTTTGAGATACGTAGTTATACGAGGTGGCCGCTTAACGGCAAGGTAGCCAAGTTTGATGTTGATTAAGTGTTTGAGATGCCGATGGCGCCGCGTGCGGGGCTTGGTCGTCCGGAACCACCGGCATGATGGTTCATTTTCTGTTTAGAACTTCAAATTTAAAGGGCAGCTACCTCAAGACTACGACGTACGGAAGTTCCTGAATGCTCGTCTACTTTATCACAGACGAACCGACGAAGTTGCCGGCAATTCGCGCCATGCTCGAACCGCAACACGCCGTGGTCCCCTGGGTCCTGGGCGGCGACGGCACCGGGATCAGGTCGCATGGCGTGCTGATGGTCGACATTGACCTGCGGCAGATGACCCGCGTCGATCAGCTCAAGTTCATTTTGGAGCAGCTTGGCAGCATTCCCGAGAAGCTGTTCGTCGTTCACAATCTCTCCCGTTCGATGGTGGCGCAAGCCTATGCGCTCGGCGCAACCGCAGTCCTTTCTCGCGCCAAGGAAGCAATTCTCAAGGTCGCGCAGATCGAAGATGTGGAAACGGCCGCGGAAGATAACGCTGCAGAGCCGGCACCGGAGATGGATGAAGGTGTGGTAGCCTTCGCTTCGATGTTTTCGGATGTGCGCCGTGGCAGGCCACTGAAGCTTGTCGATGCGAAGCGTGCGACGTCGAAGATCATCAGCCGCGTCGGGCAGGACGGACTTTCGACGTGGCTCGACGAGGTGCGTCGCTATCACGAGGGTACGTTTCAGCACTGCCTGCTTGTGACCGGTGTTGCGGTCGCCTTTGGGCTGGATGTCGGATTCTCCGGCGGGGACGTCTCGCGGCTCGGAATGGCGGCGACCCTCCACGACATCGGGAAGGCGCGCATCCCTCTGCCGATCCTGGACAAGCCAGGACGCCTCGACCCCGAGGAGGAGGAGATCATCAGGCGTCATCCCGCGATCGGATATGATCTGTTGAAGGGCGTATCGGGCATCAGTCCGGAAATTCTGGATGGCGTGAGGCATCATCACGAATATCTTGATGGCTCCGGCTATCCGGATGGACTGGCGAACTCGCAGATTTCCGATCTGGTCAGATTGCTGACGATCTCGGATATCTTTGCCGCACTTGTCGAAGTCCAGGCCCTACAGGCCGCCAATGTCCCGGCAGGACGCCTACCAGATCCTCTGCGGCATGGAGGGGAAGCTGGAGGGGGCGCTGGTCAGGGCGTTCCGCAAAGTCGCGCTTGCGTCGTGAACGAACGGCTGCCGATCCACGCGGAATGATCGCGATCCCGGCTCCGGCCGATACCGTGATTTCGACCCGACGCGGCTTGGCGCGAGGGCAAGCCTGAGCAGCAGGCTGTCTCGAGCAACTTGCGAACGCGGGAAGCTCTTCAGGTCATCGACCTTATCGCGCCTCTCATGGGCATACCGTTCTGTGCGCCGGCTTTGAGACATTTTAAGGCGGCGGCCTCGCATCCTACCTCCAGAGCTTTTTGCAGCGTCGCTTTCTCGTCCAACGCGCAAGCGAAGGCGCCGACGAAGGTATCGCCGGCTCCCGTCGTGTCGACAGGTCTGATGTTCAGGGAGGGCGCTCGAAATCGGAAATCGTCAGCTCTCACAGCCAGTGCTCCCTCCGCGCCAGCAGTAACAACGCAAGTCAGGTCGCCCGCCTTCGCAAGCTTGCCGGCCGCAGCTCGCAAAATCAGACATGCTGAGGCCGATCGCGGCGGCGGCGTCGAGCGCCTCATGTTCGTTGACGAGCAGGTAGTCCGTCGCGGCAAGCAGATCGCGAATCATTTCAGACGTCATCTGCTCCGGGACCGGCGCCAAATTCCAGACGACGGTGCCGGACGCCGATTTGGTCCTGCGGGCGACTTCAAGCGACTGAACGAACGGCACCTCCATCTGCAGCACCAGGATGGTGTCGGCGCCGAAGAACGTGACAGGCACGTCGGCGGCGCTTGCGGTCATGTTGGCTCCGCTCGCCACCGTGATGGCGTTCTCGCCGCCGGGGTCGACCGTGATGAAGGCGCAACCGGTCGGGTCATCGGACTGGACGACGAGACTGGTGTCGACACCATTGGCCGCAAGATTGTGGAGCGCGCCATCGCCGAACGCATCTCTTCCGACGCGGCCGGCCATGCAGACCTTCCCCGGGCCCGCGATGCGCGCGGCGGCGACCGCCTGGTTGGCGCCCTTGCCGCCATAATGCGTGGCGTAGGATGGCGCGAGCACCGTTCTGCCGGGGCCCGGGATGACGGGCACACGGGCGACCAGATCGATATTCAGCGACCCGAACACCAGGATCATGGCAAGCCGGTCTCGGAGCTCAACCTTCCTCGTCCATCACGCGAAGCTTCTGGACTCGGCGACGGAAGTCTTCGTCGGTCGAAAATTCGGCCGAGAGGTAGGACGAGATCAAATCCTTGGCGAGCCACGAGCCGACGATCTGGGCGCCGATGCACATGACATTCACATCGTCATGCTCGACGCTCTGATGCGCCGAATGGACGTCGTGACAGACCGCGGCGCGGATGCCCTTCATCTTGTTCGCCGCGATCGACGCGCCGACGCCGGTGCCGCACACCATGATGCCGCGCGCGACTTCACCCGACGTCACCTTCTGTGCGACGGCCCGCGCGATATCGGGAAAATCCACCGGCTTCTCGTCATAGGAGCCGACATCGACGACCTCGTGGCCGAGGCTGCGGATATGGTCGATGACGGTTTGCTTGAGCGGCCAGCCGGCGTGGTCGGATCCTATGACGAGGCGCATGCGATTTCCATTTCGTTTGTTTTTGGGACCGTGACAGCCGCACCCGGCTGTCACGGTTCTGCTTCGTTCAACCACGCATGTCGGGCGGCAGCTCGACCCCGTGGAATTTCTTGTAGATGGCGTTGAGCTTGCCGTTCTTGACGTTTTCGGTGATCCACGCGTTGAGCTTCTCCAGGAGCCGCGCTTCACCCTTCTTCAGGCCGATGGCGAGATCGAAGCTGGCGAGCGGGATTTTGGACTCGAAGATGCGCGCCGGATTCTTGACGCCGATCTGGTTGATGATCGTCGCCGAACTGCCGACGCAATCGACCTGGCCGGAGACGGCCGCCGTCACGCCGGTGGCATCGTCGTCATAGCGCGCGATCTTCAGTTCCTTGTCCTTCATGTTCGACAGCATCGTATCCTGCGTGGTGCCGCGCGAGACGCCCACGGTCTTGTCCTTCAGGTCCGGCCAGTCCTTCACGTTCAGTGACTTCAGGCAGCCGATATCCGATTGCAGCGTCGCGTAGCGCTTGGAGAAATCGATCACCTTGGCCCGCTCGGGCGTGACCGACAGGGTGGAAATGATGATATCCGCCTTGCCGGTCTGCACATTCGGGATCCGCGTCGCGCCGGTGGTCTGGATGAATTCCAGCTCGAGTCCCCAATCCTTGGCCAGCAACTGGGCAACCTCGACATCGGAGCCGGTCGGCTTCATGCTGCTGTCCATCATGCCGGACGGGGGAATGGCAAGGTCCGTCGAGATACGGATCTTCTTGGCCTGCGTGATGTCATCGAGCAGGTCGGCCTGCGCCGGCCGGGCCGCCAGCACGACGAGGCAGCATGCAGCGACGGCGCAGCCCCAGAATCTTCCGGTTTCCGATCATTGGGTTTTCCTCTCCTGTTATGATTTTAGATTGCCCGTCCCCACGAACTGGACGAGTTCCGGCGTCGTCGGCGCCGTCAGGATCGAGGCAGGCCCGGTTTCGTGAACCTTGCCGCGATGCATGAAGACGATCCGGTCGGCGATGCTCCTTGCAAATCCCATTTCATGCGTGACCATCACCATGGTCATGCCGTCGGCTGCGAGCTGTTCGATCACCTTCAGCACTTCGCCTGTCAGTTCGGGATCGAGCGCCGAAGTGACCTCGTCGAACAGCATGACCTTGGGCTGCATGGCGAGCGAACGCGCGATGGCGGCGCGTTGCTGCTGACCGCCGGATAGCTGCTCGGGATAGGCGTGAATCTTCTCTTCGAGACCGACCTGCGCCAGCACCTTGTGCGCCAGCGCTTTCGCCTCTGACAGGCCCATTCGCTTCACCGAGCAGGGCGCCAGCGTGATGTTCTGCTCGATCGTGAGGTGGGGAAACAGATTGTAGCTCTGGAATACGATGCCGACATCCTGTCGCAGACGCCCGCAGATCGACGTCTGGAAGATCGACCCTGCGTCCGCAGACAGTGATCTCGCCCCCGTCGACCTTCTCGAACCGGTCGATGCAGCGTAGCGCGGTGCTCTTGCCGGAACCCGACCTGCCAATGACGGCAAGGACCTCGCCGCGCTCGACGGTAAAGCTCACGCCATCGAGCACCTTCAGCGAGCCAAAGCTCTTCTGCACGTCGCGGAGCGACACAATGGGGGTGGGGGATGCGGTTTGCTGCATGTCAGGCCAGACTGGGGTTGACACTGCCACGTCCCATCCGCCGCTCCAGCTTCTGGCTGAACAGGGACAGCGGGTAGCACATGGCGAAATAGACGGCGGCGATGATGGCGTAGACGACGAACGGCTCGAACAGCGAGTTGTTGACGATCTGTCCCGAGCGCATCAGCTCGACGAAACCGACGACCGAGGCGAGCGAGGTATTCTTGATGATCTGCACCATGAAGCCGACGGTGGGCGGCGTCGCGATGCGGATCGCCTGCGGCAGGATCACCTTCATCATGCGCTGGGTCCGGCTCAGCGCCAGGCCTTCCGCCGCTTCCCATTGCGGCTTCGGCACCGACTGGATCGAGCCACGCCAGATCTCGCCGAGATAGGCGGCGACATAAAGGGTGAGCGAAGCGCTGGCGGCGGCAAGCGGCGACATCTTGAGGCCAATTGCCGCCAGTCCAAAATAGCCGAGGAACAGGATGACGAGGAGCGGCGTGCCCTGGATCAGCTGCACATAGGCGGCGCTGAGAAGCCGCACGGACCTGAGCGGAGAAATGCGCGCGAGTGCGATCACGAAGCCGGCGATACCGCCGCCAATGAGCGCGATCAGGGAAAGCCCGATCGTCCATAGCGCGCCATGGCCGAGGAAAAGCAGGTGGTTGATGTTGAGATGTCCGCCCATGCTCACCTCACAACGGCGTGCCGAGTTGACGCCGGCGCGGAAACAGGACGAGGCCGAGCCCCCAGAATCCCGCGCGCATGACGAGCGACAGCAGAATGTAGAGCACGGCGACGATGATGTAGGTCTCGAACGCCCGATAGGTATCCGACTGGATGTAGTTGGCCACGGCGGTCAGTTCCTCGGCCGATATCTGCGAGCAGACCGACGAGGCGAGCATCAGCAGGACGAACTGGCTGGTCAGCGCCGGATAGACCCTTTCGACGGCGGGCAGCAGGATGATGTGCCAATAGATCTGGAAGCGCGTGAGCGCGAGCCCTTCGGCCGCCTCGATCTGCCCGCGCGGGATCGCTTCGAAACCTGCACGCATGATCTCGGCCGTGTAGGCCCCGACATTGATCGTCAGAGCAAGCACTGCAACGGTGAAGGCTGACAGTTTCAGTCCGACGCTGGCAAGTCCGAAATAGACCAGGAATATCTGGACCAGCAGCGGCGTGTTGCGGATGGCTTCCACATAGACTTTGCAGATGCGGGCAATCAGCCGGCTCTGGTTTCCGCGGCCCACGGCCGCAAGTGTGCCGAGAAGCGCGCCGGAAACCGTTGCGAAGAACGCGAGTTCGAGCGTCAGGATGGCGCCTCCAAGAAAGTTCGGCCACCGTTCCAGCACCGCGGGAAAGTCGAGTTCGATGCTCATCGCCACAGGATCATCCAGAGCTCTGATTGGTCATGCGGTCGTAGACACGGAACAGGGCCTGATTGCCGTTCGCGCCTTCGCCGTGCGCCCGCGCGTCGACATATTGGCTGGTGACGAGTGCAGTTCCGGGCAGCGGCACGTTCAGCGCCTGCGCATGCTCCTGCACCAGCCTGAGGTCCTTGAGCATCAAGTCGATCCGAAAGCCGGCGCCGACGTCGCCTCCGATCATCGCCGGACCGAGCTTGTCCAGCATCCAGGATGAGGCCGAGCCGCCCAACAGGACGCGGCGAAGCAAGTCCAGGTCGACGCCGGAGGCGCGACCCAAAGCGAGCGCTTCGCAAATCGCCTGGATGTTGATGCCGCAAATCAGTTGATTGCAAAGTTTGACCGTTTGTCCGGCGCCGGAAGCGCCGACATGGGTGATGGTGGTGCCCATGGCCCTGAAGAACGGTTCAGCCTTGCCGAAGGCTTCCGCTTCGCCGCCGGCCATGATCGACAGCGCGGCGTTCTTGGCGCCGAGCGGTCCGCCGGAGACGGGCGCATCGATGAAGCTCACGCCGGCCTGCTGCAGATCCGCATGGATGCGGCGGACGGCAACCGGCGAGATCGTGCTCATGTCGACGATCAGCTTGCCGGGAGGCGGCGACTTCAGGAGCCCGTTCTCGCCGTAGATCACCGCCTCGACATGGGGCGTATCGGGCAGCATGGTGATGACGATGTCGCTGTCCCGCGCTGCGTCCGCCGGGTTTTGCGCGCGAACCGCGCCATCCGTGACGACGTCTGCGACCGCGGCCTCGGTGAGGTCGAAGGCCCGGACGGTGTGCCCTGCCTTCAACAGATTGCGCACCATCTCGCGGCCCATCGTTCCGATGCCGATGAAGCCTACGCTTCCCTTGCCATCCCGTCCCATATGTTTGCTCGTCTTCTTGTTGGTTTGACTTGCAGTCAGCGCGATGCCTGGCGGCCTTCCTTCTCGCCGACGACGGCGCGTCTTCTGTATTCATCGCCGATCTCAAAATGCTTGCGCAGGGTCGCATCCGCCCGCTCCGGATCGCGTGCGACGACCGCCTCGAAGATGCGCCTGTGATCGTCGATCAGATACGTCTTCATCGAGGGGAACGACTGCACGAGCTCGCGGCGGCTTCGATGCGAGCGCGTCAAAAGGCCCGCCACCGAATTATGCAGAACCGTCAGCGTTTCCGAACGCGATGCCAGCACGATGGCGCGATGGAATTCAAAGTCGGCCATCCCGCCCGCATCGGCCTCATCGATCGTTTCTTCGATTTTTGCGAGCGCGCGTTGCAAGCGTTCGAAATCGGCGATGCCTGCACGCTCGCAGGCCAGCCTGATCGCCTGACATTCGATCGCGACACGCGCCTGCATCACGTCATCCAGCATGTCCGCCTGCTGGGCCAACGCAAAGGTGAAGAAGTCGTTCAGGACCGAGACGTCCGGTCGCGTCACCACGGTGCCGATGCGATCCCGGATTTCGACAATGCCAAGTACGGTCAGGGCGCGCAGCGCCTCGCGGACGATCGGCCGGCTCACGCCAAGCTGGCTTGCGAGTTCGCGCTCGGAGATGAGGCGGTCGCCGGGCTTCAGCGAACCCGCGAGCAGACGGTCCCGCAGAAAGGCAAATACCTTCTGGAATCCCTTGTCCCCCTCGGCCGCCCGTTTGAGTTCCATCCCCTTAGTCCTGTTGATCTTATCTTGGTAAGACCAGTAAGATGACCAGATCGCGCGGGTCAAGTCTTTTTGACATACGCCCACGCTGATTGAGATGGATCCCGCCGCTGACAGCGTCGCGCGCGGTGATGACGCCAGATCGCCGCCGCGAGCGAATGTTCGGTGTCGAGCGTTTGGTTAGCCGCTAATAAGCATCAGGCTGGCCGGCGGGCGGCCTGCTCAACTCGCCGAGCGCCTGACGCATGGCTTCCACCAAATCCAGGGCCACAGGTGAGGGACTGCGCTGCGGTGGAAAAACGGCGGCGAACTCGAAATCGATCCGCGGCAGGAAAGGGCGCGCCACGACGCCGCGGCCCTCGAACTCCTGCGCCGTGAAGGGATCGCAGATCGCAACGCCAAGTCCGGACGACACCAACCCGCACATGATTTCGGACAGGCTGGTCTCGACCCGAAGCACCCGGCGGACATCGTCGCGATTAAAGGCCTGGTCGATCAGGTGCCGGCCGGTCGATCCCGCCGTCAGGGACACGAAGGTCTCGCCTTCGAAATCGCGCGGCTGCAGCGTCGCCTTGGCGGCGAGCCGGTGTCCGGCGGGCAGAACTGCTACGCGAGCCGGCGCCGGCAACCGCACGCTCGACAGGCCCGCATGGGCGATCGGCACTTCGGCGAAGCCGATGTCACATTGGTTGTTCATCACCCAGTCGACCACAATCGGTGAGATCACGCCAAAGAACGATAGATTGAGGTTCGGCCGCTCCATCAGAAATCGCCCGGAGAGCCTCGGCAGGAAGCCGTTGGACAGCGCCGGCAGGGCCGCGATCCGCAGCGTTCCGGTCCGGCGGCTGCGGATTTCTTCGGCGGCCGCGGTAATCCGTTCGAGGCCAACGAAGGACCGTTCGACCTCCATGTAGAGTGCCGTGGCGGCGGCCACCGGCACCAGTCCGGTGCCGCGCTTTTCGAACAGCTCCATTTTCAGCAGCGCCTGAAAGTCGCGCAGCAGCCGGCTTGCGGCCGGCTGCGTCACATTCATCAGCTTTGCCGCTTCCGTCACGCTGCCTGTCAGCATCATCGCGCGGAAGGCTTCGACCTGCCGCGAATTGATCCGTGCCACACCTCTGCTCCATCCATAACATTCAGGCATGAAGACGGTGCCATTATTAATTGGACGACGAAAGCGTGGATTGCGATCTTTTTCATCAAGGCTGGACACAGCCAGTTTTCTGGGCAGCGCGGCTACCCGGGCGCCCAAAGGGGGCTCGGGCCGGTCAAATGGGGATGCGCTCCGGGTGCTTACCTCGCAACGACGTTGGAGATCGATCCAAATGAAGCAACTCGGCCTTGTGACAGCAGTCATCGCGACGCTCGCCTTAGCCCCGTCGGCGGCTTTGGCGCAGCAGAAGACACTCTATGTCGCCGGTTACGGCGGCTCCTTCGAGAAGACGATCCGCGACGCGGTGATCCCGGACTTTGAGAAAGCCAATGGCGTCAAGGTTGAATACGTCGCCGGCAACTCGACGGATACGCTGGCCAAGCTGCAGGCCCAGAAGGGCAACCAGCAGATCGACGTTGCCATCGTCGACGACGGTCCGATGTACCAGGCGATACAGCTCGGCTTCTGCGGCAAGGTCGATGGCCTGCCCGCCGATCTCTACGACGCGGCGCGTTTCAAGGATGATCGCGCGGTCGCGATCGGCATCGTCGCCACCGGCTTGATGTACAACACCAAGGTCTTCGCCGAGAAGGGCTGGGCGCCGCCGACCTCCTGGAACGATCTCAAGGATCCGAAATACCAGAAGCAACTCGTCATCCCGCCGATCAACAATACCTACGGCCTGGAAGCGCTGCTGATGCTCGCCAGGATGAACGGCGGCAGCGAGGCCAATGTCGATGCCGGCTTCAAGATCTTCAAGGAACAGATCAATCCCAACGTGCTGGCCTATGAACCCTCGCCGGGCAAGATGACCGAGCTGTTCCAGTCCGGCCAGGCGGTGCTGGCCGTCTGGGGGACGGGCCGCGTGCAGAGCTTCGCCAACACCGGCTTCCCCGTCGACTTCGTTTATCCCAAGGAAGGCGCGGCCACGCTGCTGACGACGGCCTGTCCGATCGCCAAGCCCAACGCCTCGCCGCTCGCATCGAGCTTCGTCAAGATGCTGCTCGATCCGAAGATCCAGCTCGTGATGCTGAAGGATTACGGCTACGGCCCGGTGCTGAAATCGCTCGTGATCCCGCCGGAACTCGGCAAGATGGCGCCGATCGGCGAGCGCGCGGCGAAGCTCTATAATCCCGACTGGGCCGATCATCAACGAGAAGCGCGAGGAGTGGACCAAGCGCTGGAATCGCGAGGTCGAGCGCTGAGCTGATCGCAGCAGCGGAACAATAACCCATGGCCCATCTCGATCTCGATCGCGTCAGCAAGCAGTTCGGGGCGCAGACCGTCGTCGACGATTTCAGCCTTGCGGTCGGCAAGGGCGAGTTCGTCTCCTTCCTCGGTCCCTCCGGCTGCGGCAAGACCACGACCTTGCAGATGATCGCGGGCTTTCTCGATCCCTCGCGCGGTGCGATCCGCCTGGAGGGGAAGGACCTGGCCGCGGTGCATCCGGCCAGGCGCGGCCTCGGCATCGTATTCCAGAGCTATGCGCTGTTCCCGCATATGACGGCGGCCGAGAATGTCGCCTTTGGCCTCGAGATGCGGCGCGTGCCGCGCGCCGAGCGCGATGAGCGCGTCCGCGCCGCGCTGGCGATGGTTGGGCTCGCCGGCTATGAGGAGCGTTATCCGCGCCGGATGTCCGGCGGCCAGCAGCAGCGCGTGGCGCTCGCCCGCGCGCTGGTGATCCGGCCGAGCGTGCTGCTGCTCGATGAGCCGCTGTCGAATCTGGACGCCAAGCTGCGCGAGGGCATGCAGATCGAGCTGCGTCAGATCCAGCGCACCATCGGCACCACCACGATCCTCGTCACCCACGATCAGAACGAGGCGATGTCGCTGTCCGACCGCATCGTCGTGATGAGTCAGGGCCGCATCGAGCAGATCGGCACGCCGCAGGAGACCTACGAGCGGCCGGCTTCCGCCTTCGTGTCCCAGTTTCTGGGCAAGACCAACGATTTCGCCGCGACGATCGACCGGACCGCCGCCCCGGCGCGGCTGGTCGCCGGCTCCTGGAGCGCGCCTGCGCCGACAGGCGTCGTCGGTCCCGTGACGATCAGCATCCGCCCCGAGCGGATCGGCTTCGGCGACGCGGGGCTCGCGGCGAAGATCGTGACCCGCATCTTCCAGGGCAATCACTGGCTGTTTCAGTGCGAGAGCGAATGCGGCTCCGTCGATCGTGATCCGCCAGAACGACGGCCAGCCGCAGCCCGCCGAGGGCGAGGCCGTTCGACTCGCCTGGCGGCCGGAAGACATGAGCCTGCGTGGCGCAGGAGGTGGCGCATGAGCGCGGCCGTCGACACGGCACCGGCGAACACGGCACCGGCGACGGACACGCGCGATGCGCGCGCGGCATGGGCGCTCACCGCGCCCGCGCTGATGCTGTTCGTCGGCGTGCTGGTGATCCCGCTTGCCATGACGGTGATGCTCTCGTTCCACGACTGGGGCCAGTACAAAGGCATCGAGCCGGTCTTCATCCTGAAGAACTGGCACGAGGTCGCGACCGATCCGTATTATGCCGAGATGTTCTGGCGGACCTTCCGCATCGCAGCTGCTGACGACGCTGATCACCGCCGTGCTCGGCGCGCCGGAGGCCTACATCCTCAACCGCATGAGCGGACGCTGGAAGAGCTTCTTCCTGCTCGTGATCCTTGGCCCGTTGCTGATCTCGGTGGTGGCGCGCACGCTCGGCTGGGCGCTCCTGTTCGGCGGCAACAATGGCCTCGTCAACAAGCTTCTGATGTCGCTTGGGCTGATCGGCTCGCCGCTGCCCTTCATGTTCACCGAAACCGGCATGGTCATCGCACTCGCGCACGTGATGATGCCGTTCATGGTGCTGTCGGTCTGGGCCGCGCTGCAGCGGGTCGACCCGCAGATCGAGAACGCCGCCTTGTCGCTCGGCGCCGGGCCGCTCACGATCATCCGCCGCATCGTGCTGCCGCAGATCATGCCGGGCGTGCTGTCGGGCGCGATCATCGTGTTCTCGCTGTCCGCCAGCGCCTTTGCGACGCCCGCCATCATCGGCGGCCGCCGGCTCAAGGTCGCGGCGACGCTCGCCTATGACGAGTTTCTCAATACGCTGAACTGGCCGCTCGGCGCCGCCGTCGCGGTCCTGCTGCTGGTGGCGCTCGTGCTGATCGTCGTCGGCAGCAACGCGCTGATCGAGCGACGCTATGCCGAGGTGTTCCGGTGAGGACCAACGGCCCGCTCGCGCTCATCTTCCATACGATCTTCGTCGTCGTCATGCTGGCGCCGATCGTGGTGGTGTGCCTCGTCGCTTTCACGCCCGAGGGCTACCTGTCGCTGCCGACCACCAGTTTCTCGCTGCGCTGGTTCAGGGCGATCGCGAATTATCCCGAGTTCGTCCATGCCTTCTGGGTCAGCCTCGGGCTAGGTGCGTTGTCCTCGTTGGTGGCGCTGCTGTTCGCGGTGCCGGCGGCGCTTGCCATCGCCCGTTATCATTTTCGAGGCCGCGACGCCCTCGCGGCGCTGTTTCTGTCGCCGCTGATGATCCCGCATGTCGTGCTCGGGATCGCCTTCCTGCGCTTCTTCACGGCGATCGGCATGGGCGGCAGTTTCACAGGGCTGCTGGTCGCTCATGTGGTGGTGGTGTTCCCGTTCGCGCTGCGGCTGACGCTGGCCGCGGCAACCGGCATGGACCGCTCGATCGAGATGGCCGCGGTCTCGCTCGGCGCCGGCGGCTGGACGTTGTTCCGCCGCGTGACCTTGCCGCTGATCCTGCCCGGCGTCATCAGCGGCTGGGCGCTGGCCTTCATTCAGTCCTTCGACGATCTGACCATGACCGTCTTCCTGGCCACGCCCGGCACCGAGACGCTGCCCGTTCGCATGTTCCTTTACATCCAGGACAACATCGATCCGCTGGTGACCTCCGTCTCGGCCAGCGTGATCGCGATCACCATGACCGCCCTGATCCTGCTCGACCGCTTCTACGGGCTCGACCGCGTGCTCGCCGGCAAGAGCGATCCGGGGCGTTAGGAGAACCCATGTCGAAGGATTATGACGTCGCTGTCGTGGGCGGCGGCCTGCTCGGCTCCGCTATCGCCTGGGGGCTTGGCCGGCTCGGCAAGACGGTCGTCGTCCTCGACGAGGGCGACATCGCCAAGCGCGCCTCGCGGGCAAACTTCGCGCTGGTCTGGGTGCAGAGCAAGGGGCTCGGCATGCCGGCCTACACCGGCTGGACCATGCGGGCGTCCGAAACCTGGGGCAAGCTCGCCGCCGAATTGAAAGATCAGACCGGGCTCGACGTCGCCCTGCAGCAGAACGGCGGCTTTCACCTGACCCTCGGTGAGGGCGAGTTCGCGCAGCGCGCCCAGCTTGTCACGCGCATGCATAATCAGGTGGGCGCGGCCGACTACAGGATGGAGATGCTGTCGGCGTCGGAGGTGAAGAAGATGCTCCCGCTGATCGGCCCCGAGGTCTCGGGCGGCAGCTTCTGTCCGCTGGACGGGCACGTGAATTCGCTGCGCACCTTCCGCGCCTTCCACACCGGGCTGAAGCTGTTCGGCGTCGATTATTTTCCTGAGCGGCCGGTCTCGGCGATCGCCCGGAGCGGCGGCGAATTCCGGCTGTCGACGGAGCAGGGCGAAATCCGCGCCGGCAAGGTCGTGCTCTCCGCCGGCAACGCCAACCAGTCGCTCGCACCGATGGTCGGGCCTCTCGGCGCCGATGGGCCCGACCCGCGGCCAGATCGTGGTGACCGAGCGCACCATGCCGTTCCTGCCGCATCCGCTCACCACCATTCGCCAGACCGACGAGGGCACGGTGATGATTGGAGACAGCAAGGAAGATCAGCTCGACGATCGCACGCTGAACCATTCGGTGAGCGCCGTGATGGCGGATCGGGCGCAGCGCATGTTTCCGCATCTGGCGCGCCTCAACGTCGTGCGGACCTGGTCCGGCATCCGCGTGATGCCGCAGGATGGTTTTCCGATCTACGATCAGTCGGAGAGCGAGCCGGGCGCTTTCGTCACCTGCTGTCATTCCGGCGTGACGCTCGCCTCCAACCACGCCTTCGATATTGCCCGGATGGTGGCGGCGGGCGCGCTCGAACCGGAACTCGTCGGCGCGTTCTCGGCCCGCCGCTTCGACACCAATCATGCCGCGACGAGCAGCGGCTACTACTGACATCAAGTCCCGAGTGGGCGAAGAAGGGGCCAAGAGGCATCCAATGTTCAAGCGATCCGATCAGGACAGCAGACAATCCGTGCACATCGTCGTGGACGGGGCCGCCGTCGAGGCGCGCGAGGGCGATACGGTTTCCGCAGCCCTGCTCGCCTCCGGCCGTGACGTTCGCCGCGCGACCGCGGTAAGCGGTGCGCCGCGCTTGCCCTATTGCATGATGGGCGTGTGCTTCGACTGCCTCGTCACCATCGATGGCGTCGGCAATCGCCAGGGCTGCCTGGTGCCTGTCGCCGAGGGCATGCAGATCGAAATTCAGAAGGGCAAAAGGGAGATCGGCCGATGAACACGACTCCCAGGCGCGACAGCTATGATGTCGTGGTCATCGGGGCAGGGCCTGCCGGGCTCGCCGCCGCTGCGACCGCGGCCGAGGCTGGCCTGTCGACGCTGCTGCTCGACGAGAATGCCGGCCCCGGCGGTCAGGTCTGGCGCGCCATCTCCTCGACTCCGGTGACGGAACGGGACCGCCTCGGCGTCGACTATTGGGCCGGCGCGGACCTCGTCCAGGCGGTGCGATCGAGCGATGCCGAGATCATCCAGCGCGCCACCGTCTGGAGCCTTGACCGCAATCTCGAGGTCGGCATCTCCGTGGGCGGCGTCTCCGCCTTCGTCAAGGCGCGTCGTGTGATTCTGGCGACGGGCGCGCTCGAGCGGCCGTTTCCGATTCCCGGCTGGACGCTTCCGGGGGTGATGACCGCAGGCGCCGCGCAGACGATGCTGAAGTCCTCAGCGCTGGTGCCGGACGGGCCGACGGTGATCGCCGGTCAGGGACCGCTGCTGTGGCTGCTGGCGGCGCAGATCCTGCGCCTTGGCGGTCGCATCGACCGCATCCTCGATACGACCGAGCGTCGAAACTATCTTGCCGCGCTGCCTCACGCCTTCGCCTTCATGACGTCGCCCTACTTCGTAAAGGGACTAGCCTTGATGAAGGAGGTGCGGGCGAAGGTGTCTGTCGTGACTGGCGTGAGCGAACTCGCTGCCGCCGGCGACGGCCAGCTCGCAACCGTAACCTATGTGTCCGGCGGCCGACGCGAGACGATTCCGGCCGAGCTGCTGCTGCTGCACCAGGGCGTGGTGCCCAACGTCAATCTCGCGATGGCGGCCGGGGTCGAGCATCGCTGGGACGACCTGCAGCTTTGCTGGTCGCCGGTGCTCGATCACGATTGCAATACGTCGGTCGAAGGCATCGCTATCGCCGGCGATGGCGCCGGGATCGGCGGCGCGGGAGCCGCCATTGTTCGCGGCCGTATCGCCGCGAGGGCTGCGGTGGAAGCGCTGGCGCCTGCGGCTGCTGCCAAGCTCGCACCGATGTCGACGTTCAGAGCATCGCTGGCCCAGGCCGAGCGCGGCCGTGTCTTCCTCGACACGCTGTTCCGTCCCGCCCGGCAGTTTCGCATCCCCTCAGGCGACACCATCGTCTGCCGCTGTGAGGAGGTATCGGCCAAGGACATTCTCGACGCCGTCGCGATCGGTGCGACCGGTCCCAACCAGCTCAAGGCCTATCGCCGCACCGGCATGGGTCCCTGCCAGGGCCGGCTTTGCGGTCTGACCGTCACTGAGCTGATGGCGCAAGCCCGCGGCAAGACTCCTCAGGAGATCGGCTATTACCGGCTGCGCGCACCGGTGAAGCCGATCACGCTGGCAGAGCTGGCGGCGGTGCCGAAGACAGAGGCCGACATCCAGGCCGTGGTGCGCGGATGACGAAGCTCGCGGATGCCATCATCGTCGGTGGCGGCATCCATGGATGCTCGACCGCGCTTCACATGTGCCTCGCCGGCATGAAGCCGGTGCTGATCGAGAAGGACTATGCCGGCCGCCATGCCTCAGGCGTGAATGCCGGTGGCGTTCGCCAGCTCGCACGGCATGTCGCGGAGATCCCGCTCTCGATCCGCTCGATGGGAATTTGGGAGCGGATTGAAGAACTGGTCGACGACGCCTGCGGCTTCGAAAGCCACGGCCAGGTGCTGGTTGCCGAGAACGACGCCGAATTCGATGCGTGTCGCGCGCGCGTCGCCGAGCTGAACGCGCTCGGCTTTATCCATGAGGAGCTGATCGATGGGCCGGAGCTGCGGCGGCTGGTGCCGGCGGTGGCCGAGAGCTGTCCCGGCGGAGTGGTGTCGCGGCGCGATGGCGCGGCCGATCCGGCCCGAACCACCACCGCGATCCGCCGCAAGGCAGCCGCGCTCGGCGCAACCGTCTGTGAGGGGGTGGCAGCGACCAACATTCGAAAAGAAGACGGGCTGTGGCGGGTGGATGCCGGCGCCGATACCTATGCGGCGCCGGTGCTCGTCAATGCCGCCGGCGCCTGGGCCGGCCGTATCGCCGCTGATCTTGGCGAGCCGGTGCCGGTTGAGACCGTGGCGCCGATGCTGATGATCACCTCCCGCGTGCCGCATTTCATCGATCCGGTGGTGATCCTGCGTGGCCGTAAACTCTCCTTCAAGCAATTCGCCAACGGCACCGTGCTGATCGGTGGCGGTCATCTGGCGACGCCATATCAGGACCGAAACGAGACCGTGCTGGACTGGCGCAGCCTCGCCATCAGCGCGCGCACCGTGTTCGAACTCTTCCCCGTGATGCGCAGCGCCACCATCGTCCGCGCCTGGGCCGGCATCGAGGCGCGGACGCGCGATGATCTGCCCGTGCTCGGCCCGAGCGCCCGCCACCCGGGGCTCTTTCACCAGTTCGGCTTTTCGCTGCATGGCTTCCAGCTCGGCCCCGGCGCCGGCGCCGTGATGACGGAGCTGATCGCCAACGGCGGCACCCAGACACGGATCGGCGATCTCAGCATCAGCCGCTTTCATCCTTCCACACCCTAAAACCCTAGATGAGGACATCATGAACATCATCCGCAACATCCGTACGCCGATCATGCACCGCGCCGTTGAAGCCAACGGGTTTGTGTTCGTCGGCGGCACGATCGCCGACGACACCAGCGTCTCGATGGGCGAGCAGACCCGCAACATCCTCGGCAAGATTGCCGGCTATCTGAAAGAGGCGGGGACGGACACGTCCCGCGTTGTCAGCGCCTCGATCTTCGTGACGGATCTGTCGAAGAAAAAGGAGATGGACGCGGTCTGGACCGAATTCTTCGGCGACAACCTGCCATCACGCGCAACCGTCGGGGTAGCCGATCTCGGGGGCGGTGCATTGATCGAGGTCGTGGTCACCGCGCTCAAGGGCTGAGCACACTGATTTGCGGTTTGCCTGATGTTCCTGTTGGGGGCCGCTGCCGGCGGCATTGCGACGGTACGCCTGGCCGGATACGGCCTTGCCGTACCGATCGCACTGCAGATGTCTGCGCTGTGGATCTGCTGTCGATATCGTTACCGCCGCTATCAGACCTGAGCTGTCTCTCCAAACCACGCATATTCGATGGGTCGCTGGCGCGGGCCATTTTCAGTTCCCCATTGCGGTGGTGCAGAGCTGATGCAACAGGGCGCCGGGTTGCCCCGGCGCCTTGCTCTGCAGGTCGGAAAACTGGCCGCTCAGGATTTCGGCATGACGCCGGGACTGTTGCCCGGCCACTGGGCGATCACCTTTTCATCCACGTTGAAGTGCTGGGCGACCAGCTTCGGCGGCGTATGCGCCAGCCAGTTGGAGAGCGAGACCTCTTCGTAGTGCGATGCGCGGAACACGCCGACGAACTGCAGCTCGGTATCGCCGACATTCTCGACATAGTGTCCGAGATTGCGCGGGACATAGCCGATGTCGCCGGCGGAGAAATCCGTCGTCAACGCATTGGGGCCGGTGTTGAATACCGTCATTCGCGCCTTGCCCTTGATGTAGTATTGCCACTCGTCCGCGTTCGGATGCCAGTGCATCTCCCTGATGCCGCCGGGCGGCACCGACACCAGCGCCGACGCAACGGTTCGTGGCGACCTTGAAGTTGGTGCTGTCGGCGACACGGATGCTCCCGCCCGCATTCTCCTTGACGCGGCGCCGAGCTGCCGAGCGGATAGACGAACGGGTAGGGCGGCGCCTCGGCATTGCCTCGCGACGGCGGCCCGGTCGGCGGCGAGATCGCCGGGCACCGTGCCCTGGAAGATCCAGAGATTGTGCAGCGGAATCTTCGCGAATGCTTCGGCGGGGACGCCGAAATTCTTGGCCAGCACATCGGGCGGCGTATGGGCGAACCAGTCCGTCACCAGCAGCGTGTTGAACTCGTTGGCATGGCCGTCGTCGAAGCAGATCACGAATTCGCAGCCGTCCGGGCCAAGTCCCTGCAGGGAATGCGGCGCGCCCGGCGGGAAATACCAGAGATCGCCGGCCTTGACGTCGGCGACATAGGGGCGGCCCTGCGCGTCGAGAACGGTGACGCGGCAAGTGCCGTGGGTCATGATCGCCCATTCGGCGGCCTGGTGCCAATGCAGCTCGCGGATGCCGCCGGCGGAAAGCCGCATGTTGACGCCGGAGATCTCCTTCGAAATCGCGAAATCCTCGACGGTAACCTGGCGGGCCCAGCCGCCGTTCTGGATGCGTCTCGGCGCATTGTTGAACGAGGCCCAGTCCATCGGCAGGCCGCCGACGTCGGTCGCTGGCGGCGATTGCACGTCGGGAAACTGCCTGGCGAGCGCCGGGCTTTGCGGACCGGGATCGGTCAGGCTGCTCGGGGTCTTGGCGTTGATGGCGCCTTGCGCAGGCTCGTCCGGGTTGCCGAAGGTGGCGGCATGGGCAGAACCGACCATGGCGGCGCCTGCCGCCGACAAAGCCAGCAAATCGCGTCGTGAGAACATAACAGCCGCTCCTGAAAATGTTTCGAAATGAGCCATGCGCGTTGCGACAGGGCTCGATGGTTCAAACCTAGGTTCGCGGCGTCAAACAAGCTTCCGCAAGCGGCGCCCCTTTTGCCGGAACGCACTGTCAGCTTCACCGTGCTGAATGACAGAAACCGATGCCGTGTGTCTTTCGCGAACGAACGGGCGCGCGCCGTTGAGCCAACCCGGGCGCTCGACGACGACAAGCAGCAAGGCGTGCAATGTGGAAAGAATGGTTCCTTGACGAAATACGCGGACAACCCCTGCCACTAGTGTCGCATCACCCAAAACCCGGAGTGTTACGACATGAAGCATCTCAAATACGGCCTGGCCATCGCGGCCGCTCTCTCCCTGACCTCCATGGTCGTGCCGGCGAAGGCCGAGCCCTTGAAGAACATCGTGCTGGTGCACGGCGCCTGGGTGGATGCATCCGGCTGGAAGCCGGTCTACGAAATCCTCACCAGGGAAGGCTTCCATGTCAGCATGGTGCAGGAACCCGAGACATCGTTTGCCGACGATGTCACCGCGGCGAAGCGGGTTCTCGATCTCCAGGACGGCCCGACACTCCTCGTCGGGCATAGCTACGGCGGTTCGATCATCACCGAAGCCGGCGTCCATCCGAAGGTCGCGGGTCTGGTATATGTCGCCGCGCACGCCCCCGACGTCGGCGAAGACGAGAGCGCGCTGGGCAAGAAGACGCCAAGCGTGCTGGCGAAGACCGAAGGCGCCATCAAGGTCACGCCGGACAAGTTCACCTACCTCAACCCGGTGGAATTTCCCAAACTGTTCGCGCCGGATCTGCCGCGCGAGCGCGCCGAGTTTGTCGCGCGGTCTCAGGTTCTCGCCGCCGCGCAGGTATTCAGCACGCCGCTGACGGCGGCGGCGTGGAAGACCAAGCCGAGCTGGGGCATCGTCGCCGGCAACGACCAGATCATCAATCCCGATCTCGAGCGCTGGTACTACGAGCGCGCCAAGAGCCATACGACCGTCATCCCGGGCGCCAGCCACTCGGTCTACGAATCTCACCCGAAGGAAGTGGCGGCCGTCATCGCCAACGCCGCCCGCAACGCCGAGCGAACGGCAGCCCGTTGAAGGCGTCGAACCGACCCGAACTTCGGCGGAGATGCCCCGCGGCATTTCCGCCGGAACGATCCATCGGCCAGATCAGGATATTTCCACATGTTGATGTCCATGAGCGCAGAAGCCAGGAACAGTACGGTGACGACATGGCAGCGCCACCGCGAGGCGCGCGATGCCCGCATCGAGGCCGGCTCCAGGCTGGCGCGCGGCAAGATCGTGGAAGCGCGCGATGCCACGCGGCTGATGGAAGCCGTCATTCGGCCCGGCGACCGGGTGTGCCTGGAAGGCGATAACCAGAAGCAGGCGGATCTGCTCAGCAGCGCGCTGCTTGCGGTCGATCTTGCCAGGGTGAACGACCTGCACATGGTGCAGTCGGGCGTCGTGCTGCCGGAGCATCTCGACCTGTTCGATCGCGGCGTCGCGAAGAAGCTGGACTACGCCTATTCCGGTCCGCAATCGGCGCGCATCGCGCGCATGCTGTTCGGCGGCAAGATCGAACTCGGCGCGGTTCATACCTATCTCGAGCTGTTCGCCCGCTACTTCATCGACCTCACCCCGCACGTCGCGCTGATCGCCGCGGTCAGCGCCGATCGCGACGGAAACCTCTACACCGGCCCGAATACCGAAGACACGCCGACCGTCGTCGAGGCGACTGCGTTCAAGGACGGTGTCGTGATCGCCCAGGTCAATGAAATCGTCGACAAGGTGCCGCGCGTCGACATCCCGGCGGATCGCGTGCATTTCATCGTCAAGGCGGAAAAGCCGTTCTTCGTCGAGCCGCTTGTTCACGCGCGATCCCGCCGCCATCACCGAGGGGCAGATCCTGACCGCGATGCTCGCGATCAAGGGCATCTATGCGCCCTATGGCGTCCAGCGGCTGAATCACGGGATCGGCTTCAGCACGGCCGCGATCGAGCTTCTGTTGCCGACCTATGGCGAGAAGCTGGGCCTGAAGGGCAAGATCGCCAGCCATTTCGCGTTGAACCCGCATCCCGCGCTGATCCCGGCAATCGAATCCGGCTGGGTGCAGCAGATCCATTCCTTCGGCTCGGAGGTCGGCATGGACGAGTACATTCGCGCCCGATCCGACGTCTACTTTACCGGGCCGGACGGCTCGCTCCGCTCCAATCGCGCGTTCTGCCAGACGGCCGGCCTCTACGCCTGCGACATGTTCATCGGCTCGACGCTGCAGATCGACCTGCAGGGAAACTCTTCGACCGTCACCACTTCGCGCATCGCCGGCTTCGGCGGCGCGCCGAACATGGGTGCGGACGCCCGCGGGCGACGTCATCCGAGCGAGCCCTGGCTGAAGGCCGGCGCGGAAGCCGATCCTGAAAGTCCGGCGGCGTTGCGCCGTGGCCGCAAGCTGGTCGTGCAGATCGGCGAGACCTTCGGCGACAAGAACGTGCCGCTGTTCGTCGAGAAGCTCGACGCGCTCGAGCTGGCCGAGAAACTCAACCTCGAGCTGGCGCCGATCATGATCTACGGCGACGACGTCACGCACATCGTCACGGAAGAGGGCGTCGCGAACCTGCTGCTGTGCCGCGACGCGCGCGAGCGCGAGCAGGCGATCCGCGGCGTCGCCGGTTACACCGAGGTCGGCCGCGGGCGGGATCGAAGCATGGTCGAGCGCCTGCGCCAGCGCGGCGTGATCCGCCGGCCGGAGGACCTCGGCATCAACCCGCTCGATGCGGACCGCAGCATGCTGGCCGCGCGCTCGATCAAGGATCTCGTGCGCTGGTCGGGCGGGCTCTACGCGCCGCCGTCGAAATTCAGGAACTGGTGAGGAGGCCGCAATGGAAGACCTCAGTTTTCAACACAGGGTTCGTGCCGCGTGCCGGCGGCGCCAGGCGGACCGCGATCATCGGCGTCGTGGCCTCCGGCAATCTGGAAGTGCTGGTGGAGCGCGCGCTGCCGGATGCCGAATGCCAGCTGCGAGATCAAGACCGCGGCCACGGGCTTCGGCGAAGTATGGAATGCCGTCGTCGCCGATTTCGTCGAGCGCTATTCGCCGGGCGGACTCAAATTCTCCATCAACGACGGCGGTGCGCGGCCGGACACCGTATCGCTTCGCCTGGCGCAGGCGGTTCGATTGATCGAGGAGGAAGACCAATGACCGCTCCGCTCAGGCACGCAGGTCGGCCGCCGGCAGAACGCGCCCAGGCGACCAGCTTTAACGAAGCATCGGCGCGAACGAGGGTCGAGCTGCTGCTCGACGCCGGCAGCTTTGTCGAGTTCATCGGCCCCGAGAAGCGCGAGGTCAGTCCGCATCTGAAGATATTCGACCTTCCCGAGCAGTTCGACGACGGCATCGTCGTCGGGCGGGGCGGCCTCGACGGCTCGCCGGTGTTCGTTGCCGCTCAGGAAGGCCGCTTCATGGGCGGCGCCTTCGGCGAGGTGCATGGCGCCAAGCTGACGGGCCTGCTGCGCGCCGCGCGGGAGATCGGGTCGATCCCGGTGCTGATCCTGTTCGATACCGGCGGCGTGCGGCTGCAGGAGGCCAATGCCGGCGAACTCGCCATCGCCGAGATCATGCGCGCGATGATGGAAGCGCGCACGGCGGGCGTGAAGGTCATCGGGCTGATCGGCGGCCGCTCCGGATGCTATGGCGGCGGCGGATTGATCGCAGGCTGCTGCTCGGCGCTGGCGGTGTCCGAACCGGGCCGCATCGCGGTGTCCGGGCCGGAGGTCATCGAGACCAATCGCGGCGTGGAGGAATTCGACTCGCGCGATCGCGCCCTGGTCTGGCGCACCATGGGCGGCAAGCACCGCCGGCTGCTCGGCGCCGCCGACGTCTTCACCGACGATACCGTGCAGGGCTTTCGCGACGCCGCCCTGCAGCTGCTTGGCCTGGTCGGCGCGTTTGGTCTCGACAAGCTCAAGGCCGAGCAGGTGCGCCTCGACCGAGCGCTTGCAAAGCTTCGGCGCTTGCGAGGATGCCGTCGATATCTGGGCCGCGGAAGGCATCGCGCATGCCGGGTCGATCCCCGACCTGCCCGCCGACCGGTTCATTTCTCTCGCCAACAAGATCGGGAGGACCAGCCGTGACGCTCGATGACATTCTCGCCTCGCTGTTTCCCGACGGCCATGACGTGGCGAACGACAAGGGCATCATTTTCGGTTCGGCGACGCTGCGATCCGGCGCCAGGCGCTCGTCATCGGCGTCGCGGACCGGACTGCCGTCGGCGTCGACGAAGCCATCAGGCTTTCCGGATATGTCCTGGATTCCCTCGATCGGGGCAGCGGGCCGATCTTCGTGCTCGTGGACAGCGACAGCCAGCGCATGAGCAAGCGCGACGAACTGCTCGGCCTGAACGAGTTCCTGGCCCATCTCGCCAAGTCGCTGATCTACGCGGATATGCATGGCCGGCCGACCATCGGCATTCTGTACGGCCACTCGGCCGCGGGCGCGCTTCTCGCGACCGGGCTGGCGACCCGCGTGCTGGTGGGATTGCCGGGCGCTGACGCCTGCGGTAATGGACCTGCCTTCGATGGCGAAGGTCACGAAGCTCTCGATGGAGGCGCTGCAGGAGAAGGCGAAGTCCACGCCGGTGTTCGCGCCAGGCCTGTCGAATCTCGCCCGCATGGGCGCCGTTCACATCACCTGGAACGATGCCGTCTCGCTCGCCGACCAGTTGGACCGTTTGCTTGCGGACGTACCGGATGCGCAGGACCGGCGGGATGCGCTCGGCAAGGAGCGCGGCGGCCGATTGAAGGCCGCCGAAATCGCGGAGCGCGTTCGTGACCTCGCCCTGCAAACCCGGTGAGCGCCCCGCCGGGCGCCACGACCTCGTCTTTGTCAGCCCGGACGGGCTGGCGCGCGATGCTTGCGGCACGCGATGATCTGGCGGACGATCCATTGGTCGCCCGCTGGTCCGACGAGGGATGGCCGGCGATCAGGCGGCGCGCCATGCCGGGCGAGCCATCCGGCGTGGCCTTGGGCCTGCCGTTGCCGCCCTCTGCCGGCAAGAAGCGGCTCTCCTTTCTCTTGCAGAATGACGACATCGTTTCGATCGCCCGTCCGCCTCTGCTTGACGCGGCGCGCAGTTCGGCGCCGCTCGCGTGGTGGCCAACGCTTGATCGTCTCGGCGAACTCGCTGCTCCGGCATTCGGTCGACGCGCGGGTATTCGGCAGTCTGGCGTGGCGGGCATTGACTGGACTGGATTATCTCACCGGCCGATCCGACCTCGATCTGCTGCTGGATGTCCGTCGCGATACTGATCTCGATCGGCTTGCCGCTGATGTGGCCGCCATCGAGGCCGACGCGCCGATCCGGCTCGACGGCGAGTTGATGCGTGACGACGGCGTCGCGGTGAACTGGCGCGAACTCCATGGCGGTGCAGGCGAGGTGCTGGTCAAGAGCCTTGACGGCGTCGGCTTGCTCGACAGGGACCTCTTTATCTCGGGAAGGACCATATCATGACGGCTGTCCTGGCACGCGGCGCGGAGCGGGGATATCCGCGAGAGGCGCAAGCGCCGTGCGATGCGGGTGCGATCGGCGACAGCGCCGTTCGTTGCCTTCTCATGGAGCTGGAAACCTGGCCGAAGCCCGGTCTGGTGAGCCATGTCGACAACGGCAGCCACGATGACATGGACGCCGGCACGTTTCGCAGCAGTGCCGCGGCCATCAAGCCTTATCTTCAGCATCTTGCCGATGCAGCCGCACAGGGCTGCAGCATGGGGCGCCTCAGGATTATCGGCCTTGAGGCCGAAGCCGCGATGCTTGCGGCGACTTCCGGTGTCAATACGCATCGTGGCGCGATATTCGGCCTCGGCCTGTTGTGCGCAGCGGCCGGCGCCAGAGCCGGCGGGCAGGTCGATCCCCGGACATCGCTCGGCGACATCGTCTCGCGTCTGTGGGGCAGCAGCATCCTCGATGGCCCGGTGCTGCTGCATAGCCATGGCAGCGCTGCCCGCCGCCGGTTTCGGGCGGGAGGTGCGCGCGTCGAGGCCGCCGGCGGATTTCCCAGCGTCTACCAGATCGGCCTGCCGTCCCTGAGGAGAGCGGCTCGCGCCGTCCCTGACGATGCGGAAGCCGCGCGCGTCGAAGCCTGCTTCGCCCTCATCGCTTCCGTCGAAGACACCAACCTGCTGCATCGGGGCGGCCTCGACGGCCTTCGCTTTGCGCGGCGCTCGGCCCGGATTTTTCTCGATCAGGGCGGCGTGCGCAGCCCCGGCTGGCGCGCGCGTGCTCGATCGATCCACGAGAATTTCGTCAGCCGGCGCCTCAGTCCGGGCGGCGCGGCCGATCTTCTTGCCATGACGCTCTTCGTCGACGCCCACGAAGGGTCACGTCCGTGACGTCCAATGCGATCGTAATGGCGCTGGTGCCGGTCTTCTTTGTGCTGCTGCTCGGCTACGCCGCCGGAAAATTTCGCATCGTCGACAATCATCAGGTCGATGGGCTCAACGCCCTTGTGATGGACTTCGCATTGCCGGCGTCGTTGTTTGCCGCGACCGCGTCAGCCTCGCGCAGCCAGATGATCGGGCAGGCTCCGCTCTTTCTGGCATTCGGCCTGACGATGCTGCTGCTTTATGTTGCCTGGTATTTCGCGGTGCGCGCGTTCTCCAGCGTGTCCAGGCCCGATGCGTCGCTGCAGGCGCTGACGATCGGCTTTCCAAATCTGGCCGGCGTCGGCCTGCCGATCGTGGCTTCGGTGCTGGGATCGGCCGGCGCGGTCCCGATTGCGGTCGCACTGGCGGCCGGTTCGATCCTTGTCAGCCCGCTGACGCTGATCATCGTCGAAATGAGCAACGCCAGGGAGCACGGCGCTGAATTGTCGGCGACGCAAATTCTGACCGCGATCCGGCGTGCGCTCACAAAGCCGGTCGTCGTGGCGCCGGCGCTCGGCATCCTGCTTTCAGTGTCCGGTCTGGAGCTCGACGCGCTTGCCCATGCGTGCCTCTCGCTGATCGGGAACGCCGCCGCAGGCGTCGCGTTGTTCCTGACCGGCCTGATCCTGTCGGCACAGTCGTTCCGGCTGGATTGGAAGGTGGTCGCCGCCACCGCGGCGTCGGATATCATTCGGCCGCTGTCGGCCGTTGCCGTCGTCTATTGTTTTCCGATTGCGCCGGAGGCGGCAAAGACCGCCATCCTGCTCGCCGCATTGCCGTCGGGCTTCTTCGGCATTCTCTTTGCGGTCAACTATCGGTTGGACTCCGCCACCGTGGGATCCATGGTCACGGCGAGCACCGGGTTCAGCATCGTGACGATGGCGATCGCCATCGCCGTCCTGTTTCCTCATTAGGCATCGCCATGGCGCTAGCAATCCTGTGCTCGGGGCAAGGCAGGCAGCATCCGGACATGTTCGCCCTGACGGGCGGGGCGCCGGAAGCCGCGAAGCTGTTCGAGCATGCGGCAAAATTGCTTGGCAGCGATCCCCGGGATTTCGTCCGCAATGAAACCGGCGAGGCCCTGCATCGCAATCGTGCCGGTCAGATCCTTTGCACGGTGCAGGCACTGGCTGCGGCAGCAGCACTGAAGGACGCCATGCCCGCCCGCCTCGTCGTCGCCGGCTACAGCGTCGGCGAAGTGGCGGCCTGGGGCATTGGAGGCCTGCTCAGTGCGGCCGACACGCTCGATCTCGTCACCAGGCGGGCGGAAGCCATGGATGCCGCAACGCAGCCCGGTGACGGGCTGATGTTCGTCCGCGGGCTTGCCCCGCGACGACATCGATCGGCTGTGCGAGCGGTACGGCGCCGCGGTCGCCATCGTCAATCCGGGCGACGCTTTCGTGATTGGCGGAGACCGTGCGGCGCTGCAAGCGATCGCCGCCGAAGCAAAGGCGATGCACGCCGCCAGGGTGGTGGATCTGCCGGTGGAGGTCGCTTCCCATACGCGGCGGCTCGTTGCGGCTTCTGCGGCATTTCGCGAGAGCTTGCGCCCGATGTCAGTGACATTCCCGCCGGCCGCCGGCACGCGCGTCCTGAGCGGAATCGATGGCGCGCCAGTCGCCTCGGTCGAGGCCGGCCTCGACAAGCTGGCGGCGCAACTATCGCAAACAGTACAGTGGGCGGGTTGTCTGCAAGGGTGCATCGAAGCCGGCGCCACGGCTTTCCTGGAACTCGGGCCGGGGCATGCGCTGAGCGCGATGGCGGAAGGCGCCTGTCGCGATATCCCGACGCGATCACTGGAAGATTTCAGGAGCCTCCAGGGCGCGCGCTCCTGGCTGGCGCGTTACGCCGATCGCTAGTTCGCGCTCACTGGGGATGGGCGAACAGCTTCTGCGGGTTCGGCCCGGGCTGAAATGCTGCCCGATGATGTCACGTCAGAAAAGTGGGGCCGTCCTTCGTGTGGGCGAGGACGGCCCCGAGAGGCTCGATGGCCTGGGAGGAGGAAGGCTCGAGCCTGGTGGTCTCGGTAGCTTGCATCCGCATCATCGCAGAGCGGGCGGTTGACGTATTTCGCAAACCCATGCCGATTCTCTGTTCGCATGATTGGCTCGCGCCGATCGGCTATCGCGCGGCGTTGCCTTCCAGGGCCTCTTCAAGGCAGCGAATGATTTCGGCGCCCTCCGAAGGCTTTCTGAGATAGCAGCGCGCGCCTGCCGCCATCACACGGTTGCGGATCGATTCCGTTGGAAAGGCCGTCATGAAAATGATCGGGAAGCGGCGGCCCGCCGCAACCAGCCGCGCCTGCAATTCATCGCCGGTCATGACCGGCATCTGAATGTCGACGATCATGCATGCCGGATCATTCGAGTCCTGCAGGAAAGCGACGCCAGACCCGTAGATGCGTGCTTCATAGCCGAGCGAACGCACCAGGCTCGCAAGCGACGTGCGAACGCCTTCGTCGTCGTCCACGATCGCAACTACGGGAGTTTCGGCCATCGGCGCACATCCTTCCTGCCGCGCTCCGCGTGGGATGCAACCTTCATCGGTGCGCGGCCGGCAGCCTGTTATGCACCCTCGGACGCCCTGCTGAAACTATACTCAGGTTTGGTCAATATCTCTGCGGGTTTGGGACACGCCAAGCGCTTCCGCCTTGCGAACGAGATCGGCCAGCGACTTGACGCCCATCTTGCGCATGACGTTGCCGCGATGGATCTTGACCGTGATCTCGCTGAGACCGATGAGGCCGGCCACCTGCTTGTTCATCAGGCCGGCGGTGACATGGCCCATGACCTCGCGTTCGCGCGCCGTCAGCGACTCGTATTGGGCACGAAGATCGTCCTTCGCGGCGGCCTCGGTCCGGCGCTGCTCGTCGCGCTTGAGCGCTGCCGCGACGGCGTCGAGCATGTCCTGGTCGCGAAAAGGCTTGGAGAGAAAGTCGACGGCGCCGGCCTTCATCGCCTGCACCGACATCGGAATGTCGCCGTGACCGGTCATGAAGATGATCGGAAAATCGATACCCTGCCGGGTCAGCTGGCCCTGCAGGTCGAGCCCGCTCACGCCGGGAAGCCGGACGTCCAGGACGATGCATCCGGGGCCGTCGGGCAGGGTGCCATTGAGCAGTTCCGCCGGTGAGCCGAACTGTCGCGTTTCGAGACCAACGGATCGGAACAGGCTGTCGAGCGAGGCACGAATGGCGGCGTCGTCGTCCACGATGATGACCGTGCGGCCGGACGCAGATTTGGCCGCAGCAGGTCCTTTGTCGGTCGGTCGTGTCATTGCGGAGCGCGCCCTTGGATAACGGGCAGTGTCAGGCGGAATGTCGCCCCCGAACCGGGCGCGCTCTCTGCCGACAACTGGCCGCCGTGAGCTTCCACCGTCGTTCGGCAGATCGCAAGTCCCATGCCCATTCCGCCCTGTTTTGTCGTGAAAAACGGCTCGAACAACTGCGGAAGGTCATTGGGCGCGATACCGGGACCGGTGTCCTGCACCGTTATGGCAAGGCCGCCGTTCTCGCTGCGGCCGGTGCGCACCCTGACGGTGCGAGGTCCGCTCTGCTCCGCCATCGCCTGGCCGGCATTGACCATGAGATTGACGAGAACCTGCTGAAGCTGGATCCGGTCGCCTCGAACCGGAGGCAGATCAGGCTCCGTCTCGATGGCCAGGGCGATGTTGTGCTTCGAGAGTTCGCGCTCGACCAGCAACGCCGCTTCCTCGATGATTTCGGCAATTTGCAGCAAGTCCTGCTCGGCGGGCTTCTTCTTCAGGAAGGCCCTGATGCGGGTCACGATCTCGCCGGCGCGACGGCCTTCGGACACGACGCGGCTGACCGCGGTCGCAACTTCCTCCAGATTAGGGACGTCGCGCCGCAGCCATCGCAAGCCGGCTTCGCCGCTCGTCACGATCGCCGCCAGCGGCTGGTTCACCTCATGGGCAATCGAAGCGGTGAGCTCGCCCAAGGTCGCGACGCGCGCCGCATGGGCGAGTTCTGCCTGGGCAGCCAGCAGGGCGTCCTGCGCCTGCCTGCGCTCGGTAATGTCGACAACAAAGGCGAGCACGTTGCGATCGTCACCGGCTTCGGCGGGAAATGTGATGGTGAACAGCACCGGAACCCTGCGGCCGTCGAGACCGACGAGTTCCGTCTCCCCTTCGTAGAACGGCTCACCCTGGGCAAACGCCGCCAACGCACCGAGGAATGTCCTGTCGCTCTCGCCCAGCAGCTTGTCGACGCTCTCGAAAAACACGCAAGAGCTCTCCGCGCCCACCATCTTTTGCAGGGCCGCGTTGACGTCGGTGATCTTGGCGAGCGGCCTGGCGCGCCTGACAAAGTCAGGATTGCGCGCGAGGTAATCGGCCAGGTCGGCCTTATCCACGTTCAGCGCATTCAGTGCGGACCTGACGCCGGTCCAATCCTCTTCGACCACGCCAATCCGGCTCGCATCGAACATCCGGCGATAGCGCCGCTCGCTCTGTACCAGCGCGGCGTGGGCGGCCTCGCGATCGGTGACGTCGGTGTGGGTTTCGAGCACGCCGATCGGTTTGCCGAGATGGTCGCGCTGCAGCGCCCATCTTGAATCGACCGCGATCGCGGTGCCGGCCTTGGTCTGTTGCCGGAGCCTGCCTTCCCATCGACCGGTGCCGATCAGGACGTTTTCAACGATATCTCGCCTGTCGGGATAGTCCGTCTGCAGAAGCTCGTCGGCTACCCGGCCGGTCGCTTCCTCCGCCGTCCATCCGTAGGCTTCCTCGGCGGCCTTGTTCCAGAAGGTGATGACGTCTCGCCGATCCCTGACGAAGATCATGTCGTGAGAAAGGTTGAGCAGGCGCGCCTGCGCTGCGAGACGCTTTGTCGCCGCCTGGTTCTGCAGCGCAAGCAGCGTCGTGATGGCAATGGCCGCAAGGCTGACGAGCGCGCGCAAGGCGGGCGAGGCGACGGAGGTCAGATCGTGCGACAACAGATAGGCGGCTATCGTGAGGACGATGCAACCTGACGCGGCGATGATGATGTCGTCGCGCCGGGTCGTCTTCGCCGCGAGCAGCACAGCAACGACATAGAGGACGGCGACGGCGCCCTCCAACGGCGTGAGGACGTCGACGAGAAACACCGCAAGGGCCAGAGCGGCCGACCAGAACCGCAATCCGGTGCGGCTCAGGGGCGAATCCGTTGCCGGATCATGCGTCGTCACGGCGGTTGACCATCATTGTCATTTCCGGTGGCGTTGATGCCGCGATTTGATCGCGCGGGCAACATGCCGGCGAATGTTTTTCGTGCCCTCTTGGAATACTGCGATCATGCTGGCCTCTCGCAGAATTTGTGGTGCGTCATCGTACGGCAGAAGCGGTGGAAGGTCGATTTTCCGGTGACGCAGGTAGTGATCTGCCAAAAATGCCCGTCCGACGACCATACCAAGGTATGACGCGGCCAAACCCACAACCTAATAGCCTAACCGCGCGTAGAATGGAGCGTTTGGGCCGGCGGAATACCGTGTTCGTACAGCATCCGGAAAAGCCGATCGGCCTTTCGGATCTGCAACCGGACAAGGAGATCCGACCATGTCGCTGCAGACGTCGCATTTGCAAAGCACCAAGGGTCATGCCGTCGGGCTCCGCTCGATCGAGCTTTCGGCAATCGACCATCGTCGGCCGGGCGGCCTTGCCGAAGACTTCATCACGCTGTCCCTCGTCCATCTCGATGTTGCCCTTGCCGTCGAGGCACAGGATCGCAATCGCGGGGAAGCCGCCGATGGTGCTTCCTGCTTCAAGGTCTCCGCGAAACGCCTTGCGCGCGGTTGCGACAATACGGAGGGGGCGCCTGCTGCGATAAAATTCGAAGACCCCGTCATCCGACGCCTTTCCGATGCCCTTGCGGCGACCGAAGCTGCGCATGATCGCCACTCCGCCATCTGCGCCGATGCGTTGCGCCTCGCCATCCTGACCCGGCAGTTCAGTGGGCAGGGCGATTTCGGACAATCCGCCACGGCGCCGGCCGCCGGCGCTGCCGAGGACCTTACCGGCCGAAACGTGAGGTCGCTGCAGAAATGGCGTCTCAAGCGCGTCCTGCAGTATGTCGACGATCATTTGGCCGCAAAAATCACGCTGCAGAATCTCGCCATGGTCGCCGGGCTCAGCCGGATGCACTTTGCCGCGCAGTTCCGGGCGGCGGTCGGAATGCGGCCGCATGAATATCTGCTGAAGCGGCGGATCGAGCGTGCCGAAGAATTGCTGAAGCAGGCCGAAGTTTCCCTCGTGGATATCGCCTTGACGGTCGGCTTCCAGACCCAGGCTCATTTCACCACGGTGTTCAAGCGCTTCGCGGGAGACACGCCATATCAGTGGAGGTGCGCCTATCTCGCGCAAGTCACGCCGCTGCCGCCCGCACCAGGGAGCCTGTCATGACCGGGCTCGGCATTCAGGCGTGGGGGCTGCTGTTGAACGGCCTTCGCATCGGATTCTGGCACGGCAATGTCATGGATGTGCTGGAGATCCTCCGCGTCTTTGGTCACTCCTACCGATTGGCATCCATGGGAGGCAGTTCGGTTGTTGTCTTCAGCCGGTTCACACTCGGCTTCTGCTGGACCGTTGTCGTGACCACCGTATTTAAACGCGCATGGCGAATGCCTGCCTTGCAGGCGCTCACATTGAGCGGCACGGGCAGTTCGCAATTCGGAGGCTTTGCGGCTGGAACCAGCAGTCGCGGCGTGGCCATGAAGCTTCGGCAACTCGATGCTTTCAATCGGAGGAGGCGGTCAAGTCGCTTCCGCTCGACGCCAACGCTTCGCCTGGAAGCATTTTGGCTGCCGTCGAAACAAACCATAAACAGCCGTGCCGGTTTTGTGCCAGTTGAGACAGCGTTTCACCGTTCGTTCCGGCCGAAATTGCCGAAATGGCTGCCCTTGACGAACGCGCGTCGGAAAGGCTGAAACGCCGGTTTCTGCAGGAAATAAATCGGGTTCTGTCGCGAAAAAACTGGTGCTGCCAGACAGGATTGAACTGTCGACCTCTCCATTACCAATGGAGTGCTCTACCACTGAGCTACGGCAGCATGCCCGGTATTTGCGAGGAATCGGCCCAAATGGCCGCCCACTAGGCGGCCGGTTCTTGCCACAAGGACCCCTCTGGCGCAAGCACGCGGGCGGGCCGGAAAGGGCCCAAAATCGTCAAAAATCGGCGCTTGTTGCCGACAAGCTCCTTCAAAGCGGTCAATCCCCAAGGAAACTGCCAAGGAAACTCCAGGGAAACTGCCAAGGCCGATCCGGTTCCCAACCATCCGTGGCCTACGTCCGAAGCGCCGAATCATGACCTTGCATGGCCTTGCGGCGGCAGTGCGGGTCATTGCGGCGAGGGGCGGCAAAACCCACTATGGTCTGATGGTAGCGTTGCGGGCGGCGTGGTGCCCGTTTGGACCAAGGCATATTCGGCGGACGGACGATGAAGGGCGATCAAGGCAGGGCTACGGAAAAGAGCGACGCGGATGTGAAGGATTCGCGACGGGACCGGCTGAAGCTGGCGCTGCGCGAAAATCTCAAGCGGCGAAAGTCGCAGGCCCGCGGGCGCAGCGATGCCGGCGCATCTTCCGAAAGTGCCGATGCCTCCCTAGATGACGCCAGCGGAGAAAAGCCGGACCAGTAGTGCAGAGGGAAATCCCGATCGCTCGCCGGGTGGCACGGCTCGCTCTCTGCACGGTTCTGTTTCTTTTTTAGGCGGCGACAATGAGTGCAGACATCACGGCCGGTCCGGCGACCGGCGCGACTTCCATCGCGTTTCCGCGCCATGAGCAGACATTTCCGACGCTCGCGTATCCCGAAATCGAGCGGATGCGCCGGTTCGGGGAGCTTCGGGCCTACAAGGACGGCGAGGCCCTGTTCGAGACCGGCAAGGTAGGCCCCGGCATGTTCGTGGTGCTGTCGGGCCACGTCGCGATCACGCAGCGCGATGGCCTCGGCCATGTCACCCCCGTCATCGACCAGGGACCGGGACAGTTTTTGGCCGAGATCGGCCAACTCTCCGGCCGCGTCGCGCTGGTCGACGGCCATGCCGAGGGCGACGTCGAAACGCTGCTGATCCCGCCGGACCAGTTGCGCGCGCTTCTGGTTGCGGAAGCCGAACTCGGTGAGCGCATCATGCGCGCGCTGATCCTGCGCCGGGTCAGCCTGATCCAGGGCGGCGTCGGCGGCCCGGTGCTGATCGGGCCCAGCTCGCTCGGCGACACGGCGCGGCTGCAGAATTTCCTGGTGCGCAACGGCCAGCCGCACCACGTACTCGATCCCGCAACCGACAAGGACGCCGCCGATCTGGTCGCGCGCTACTCGCCCTCGCGCGCCGATCTGCCGCTGGTGGTGTGCCCTGACGGCACGGTGCTGCGCAATCCGTCGGAGACTTCGCTGGCGCTGGCGGTGGGGATGATCACCAACCAGGCGCATGAGAAGCTCTACGACGTGGCCGTCGTCGGCAGCGGCCCCGCCGGTCTCGCCACCGCGGTCTATGCCGCGTCCGAAGGATTGTCGGTGGCGGTGTTCGATGCGCGGGCCTTCGGCGGCCAGGCCGGCGCCAGCGCGCGCATTGAAAACTATCTGGGATTTCCGACCGGCATTTCCGGGCAGGCGCTCACCGGCCGCGCCTACACCCAGGCGCAGAAATTCGGCGCGGACATGCTGATTCCGGTTTCGGTCCAGTCGCTGGATTGCTCGCAGCGCGACGGCGCGTTCGCGCTGGCCACCGAATGCGGGCAGTCGTTGCGCGCCAAATCCATCGTGGTGGCGAGCGGGGCGCGTTACCGGCGGCCGGAGATCGAAAATCTCGACACGTTCGAAGGCCGCGGCGTCTGGTACTGGGCCTCGCCGATCGAGGCCAAGCTGTGCGTGGGCCAGGACGTCGTATTGGTCGGCGGCGGCAATTCCGCAGGGCAGGCCGCCGTGTTTCTGTCCGGCCATGCGCGCAAGGTCTACATGATCATCCGCGGCGGCGGGCTGGGCGCCAGCATGTCGCGCTATCTGATCGAGCGCATCGAAGCGGCGCCCAATATCGAACTGATATTCAACGCCGAGGTGATTGCGGTCGAAGGCGGCGAGGATGGATCGCTCGAACGCGTGCGCTGGAAGAGCCGGCTGGCGCCCGAACAGCACAGTTTCGATGTTCGTAACCTGTTTCTGTTCGTCGGCGCCGATCCGGCGACCCATTGGCTGGACGGCTGCGGCGTGACGCTCGACCGGGCGGGCTTTGTGGTGACGGGGGCGCAGTCCGAGCAGAATCAGGGCCGCCCGGTGCCGCCGCTGGAAACCTCGGTGCCCGGCGTGTTCGCGGTCGGCGACGTGCGCGCCGGCTCGGTCAAGCGGGTCGGTGGCGCGATCGGCGAGGGTGCGCAGGTGGTGGCCGCGCTGCACGGCTTTCTCGGCGACACCGCGAAACCGTCGCTATGATGCGGCTTATGGGCAGGTGCCAATACGCAAAGACGCGCGAGGTGTGATGACGACAAAGGGCTGCAGCCATATCGCCGGCATTCAAACCGTCACGCCGAGCGCGCTCGGCTGCGAGGAGTGCCTGAAAAGCGGAAGCCAGTGGCTGCATTTGCGGATCTGCCGCACCTGCGGCCATGTCGGCTGCTGCGACGATTCGCCGAACAAGCACGCCACCGCGCACTTCCATGCCACCGGCCATCCCGTGATCGAAGGCTACGATCCGCCGGAAGGCTGGGGCTGGTGCTATGTCGACGAAGTGCTGTTCGATCTGTCGCGCCGAAAGACTCCGCATAACGGTCCGATCCCGCGCTATTATTGATCCAATTCTTCAACGCCGCCCCTGCCGTCGTTTGTGACATCAGTGCAAATATTTCGTGCATCATACAACTTTCGTTGATGTGTCTTCATTCACGCACATGCCTGCATTGCCGACGCTGCACGCGATGCGTGTGGAAATTTTCTATGCTGCGTCGTAACCTTTAGAAAGTTTCCAATGGAGGGGGCGCATCATGATTTTGGGTATGAGTTTGGCGACGTTTGTTCTCGTGCATGTGGTCATCAGTTTGATCGCAATCGTCGCGGGCCTGATCGTGATGTTCGGAATGCTCGGCTCAAAATCGCAGCCGGGGCTCACCGCGATCTTCCTGCTGTTCACGATCCTGACCAGCGCCACCGGCTTTCTGATTCCGCCGTTGCTGTCCGAAAAGCTGCTGCCGTCGCACATGATCGGCATCCTCTCGCTGGTGCTGCTGGCGATCGCCTGCATCGCGCTCTACGTCATGAAGCTGTCCGGCCGTGGCGCTGGATCTATGTGCTGACCGCGCTGATCTCGCTTTACCTCAACGTGTTCGTGCTGGTCATCCAGAGCTTCCTCAAGATACCGGCGTTGACGGCGCTGGCGCCGGGTAACCCGCCCTCGGGGCCCATCTTCGCGGTGGCCCAGGGCATCGTGCTGGTGTTTTTTGTCGTCATGATCATCGGCGTATGGCGGCGCTTCCGTCCCGCGTGACCGAACTTTACGGAACGTCATCTGCCGTCCGGCGAACGTCAGTTCGCCGCGCCGTGTAGCGTTGACTGCAACCAAGCAAGAGGAGAATTCCCATGCCCACCATCACGACCAAAGACGGCGTCGAGATCTTCTACAAGGATTGGGGCAAGGGGCAGCCCATCGTGTTCAGCCACGGCTGGCCGCTGTCATCAGACGACTGGGACACGCAGATGCTGTTCTTCCTGAACAACGGTTTTCGGGTCATCGCCCATGACCGCCGCGGCCATGGCCGCTCCAGCCAGGTGGCCGACGGCCACGACATGGATCATTATGCCGACGACCTCGCGGCCGTGACGGCGCATCTCGATCTGAAGAATGCCGTTCATGTCGGCCATTCCACCGGCGGCGGCGAGGTGGTGCATTATATCGCCCGCCACGGCGAGAGCCGGGTGGCGAAGGCGGCGATCCTCAGCGCGGTGCCGCCGCTGATGGTGCAGACGGCGGCCAATCCCGGCGGCCTGCCCAAGGAAGTCTTCGACGGGCTTCAGGCGCAGCTCGCCGCCAACCGCTCGGAATTCTATCGCGCGCTGCCGTCGGGTCCGTTCTACGGCTACAACCGGCCGGGCGCCAAGCCCTCGGAAGCCGTCATCCAGAACTGGTGGCGTCAGGGCATGATGGGCGGCGCCAAGGCGCATTACGACGGCATCGTCGCCTTCTCGCAGACCGATTTCACCGAAGACCTCAAGAAGATCACCGTGCCGGTGCTGGTGATGCATGGCGACGACGACCAGATCGTGCCGTATGAAGACTCCGCGCCGTTGTCGGCGAAGCTGCTGAAGAACGGCACGCTGAAGACCTACAAGGGCTTTCCGCACGGCATGCCGACCACGGAAGCCGCCACGATCAACGCCGACCTGCTCGGCGTTCATCAAATCATGAAGGCGATCCTGTTCGGCGCCACCGGCATGGTCGGGCAAGGCGTGCTGCGCGAATGCTTCATCGATGCCAGTGTCACGGAAGTACTGGCGGTCGGGCGCAGCCCGACCGGGGTGCAGCACGCCAAGCTGCGTGAAGTCCTGCACGATAATTTCACGGATTTCGCCGCGATCGAATCGCAGTTGGCGGGATACGACGCCTGCTTCTTCTGCCTCGGCGTCTCCTCGATCGGCATGGATGCGGAGCGTTACCGGCATCTGACCTACGACGTCACCATGGCCGCGGCAAAAACGCTGGCGCGGCTCAACCCCGGCATGGTGTTCACCTACGTCACCGGCAAAGGCACTGATTCAACCGAGCAGGGCCAGTTGCGATGGGCGCGGGTCAAGGGCAAGACCGAGAACGACCTGCTGAAACTGCCGTTCAAGGCGGCGTACATGTTCCGGCCCTCCGGCATCCAGCCGCTGCACGGCGTCCGCTCGAAGACCGGCTGGATCAACGCGGTCTATGCCGTCACCGCGCCGCTGCTGTCCTGGATGGTGCGAGCCACGCCGAACCATATGACGACCAGCGAGCAACTCGGCCGCGCCATGATCAAGGTGGCGCGCGATGGTTATCCGAAGCCGATATTGGAGAGCGCGGATATCAACGCGGTTTAGTTTAGGACGTCATTCCGGGATGATCGGTATCAAACCCTCGTCGTCCCGGCCAAGCGAAGCGCGAGCCGGGACCCATACTCCGCGGCCCTTCATTGGGGCGCTATGACCGGGGTTATGGGTCCCGGCGTTCGCCGGGACGACGTATGGTGCTCAGCCCGGAATGAACGCCGTCCCGGTCGCATCGGTGATCATCTGCACCGGCGCGCCGTAAAGCGCTTCCAGCCGGTCGCGCGTCAAAATCTGTTGCACCGGTCCCTCGGCGAGACGCTCACCGCTGCGCAGCAGATAGGCGCGATCGGCCGCGCGCAGCGCATGATTGGGATCATGGGTGGTGAAGAGAACGCCGAGGCCGGAGGCGGCGAGTGCGCGGATCTCGCGCATTACCTTGCCCTGATTGCCGAAGTCGAGATTGGCGGTCGGCTCGTCCAGCACGATGAATTGCGGCTCCTGCGCCAGCGCGCGCGCCAGCAGCACCAATTGGCGCTCGCCGCCCGAAATCATGGTGTAGGGCCGTTGCGCCAATGATGCGATCCCGAAGCGCTCGAGCATGCTCGCACGCGACCTGACGGTCCTTCGCCGTCGGCCGGGAGAACAGGTCGCCATGCGCGGTGCGGCCCATCAGCACCACGGCTTCCACGGTGAATGCAAATGTCGCGACGTGGGTCTGCGGCACATAGGCGATCAGGCGCGCACGTTCCCGGACCGTGCGGGTCGACAGAGCGGCGCCGTCGAGCCGCACTTCGCCAGCCTTCGGCGTCAACAGCCCGAGCAGCGTCTTGAGCAGCGTGGTCTTGCCGCCGCCATTCGGTCCGAGCAGCGCCAGCACCTCGCCCTTTTGCAGTTTGACGTCGAGGCCGGTGCCGACGATGCGGTCCTGATAGCCGATCGTGAGCTGATGGCCTTCGAGGATCATGACCAGTTCTTCTGCACGCTGGCGAGCAGCCAGATGAAAAAGGGTGTGCCGATCACCGCGGTCAAAATGCCGAGCGGAATTTCGACCTGCGCCAGGGTGCGCGCCAGCGTGTCGATCAGCAACAGATAGCCGCCGCCGAGGATCGCTGCCGCAGGCAGCAGCCGCGCGAAATCAGGGCCAACCAGCGACCGCGCCAGATGCGGCACGACGAGGCCGACCCAGCCGATGATCCCGGCGGTGGCGACGCTGGCCGAGGTGACGAGCGTGGCGGCGGCAACGATGGCAATGCGCAGCGGTCCGGTGGCGACGCCGAGCGCGCGCGCCTCCTCCTCGGGGAGCGACATCACGTTCATGCGCCAGCGCAGCGCGATCAGCACGGCGGTGCCGAACGCGACCGGGCCGACCAGCGGCAGCAGATCATGAACCCCGGTCGCAGAGAGGCTGCCGAGCAGCCAGAACGTCATCGCCGGCAACTGGTTGTAGGGGTCGGCGAGATATTTCACGAGGCCAACGCCGGCGCCGAACAGCGATCCCACCACGACGCCGGTCAATACCAGCACCAGGATCGGATCGCGCGAACGCACCGACGCGCCGATCACATAGACGATGCCGACCGCAATCAGCCCGCCGACAAAGGCTATCGCCTGGATCGCGAACACGCCGAGCGACAGATAGATGCCGAGGACTGCGCCAAGCGCCGCGCCCGACGATGCCCCCAGAATATCCGGAGAGACCAGCGGGTTGCGAAACAATCCCTGAAACGCCGTGCCGGCCACCGCGAGCGCCGCGCCGACCAGCATTGCCGCGATCACGCGCGGCCCGCGGACTTGCCATATGACGCTCTCGACCGCAGGTGATACATCGCCACGAGGGCCGCCGGCCTTCGCCAGCAGCACGTTGATGAGATCACCAAGCGACACCGGATAACGGCCGACCGTCAGCGCAAGCACAAGGCCTGCGATCAAGACCGCAATCGCGATCGCAAATCCGGGCAGCGCGCTTCGGGCGGGAATCATTGGGCACGGCTCATCCGGCGAAGGCTATCAATCCCGGCCCGCAAGTACATGGTCGATTTGCGCCGACGTCGGCGTCACATGGTAGAAGCGCGTGTAGAAGTCCGTTGTCAGCGCCCGCAGGTCTTCCGGGAAGCGCTCCGGATAGAGAATTTTTGCGAGCCACCAGAGCCCGATCAGGCGATTGACGGACGGCGGAAAATCCACCCAGCCGAACGGCATCTTGGGCGACAGATGGATCCGGTTGTCGCGCACCGCCTTGACCGCAGCCCAGGACGGATCGTTTCGTACGGTCGCGGCGAACTCCTGATCGATCGTCACGATCACATCGGGATTCCACACCAGAACCTGTTCGATCGAAACATTGGCGAGGCCGCCCTGGGTCTCGCCGGCAACATTGCGGCCGAGCATTTCGATGGTCTCGACATTGATCGAGCCGCCGAGCCCGGTCGAAAGCCCGCGCGGCCCCCGCGCATAATAGACCTTCGGCCGCTCGCTTGCGGCGATCGGCTCGATGCGGCCGAGGATCGTCTTCAGCGTATCCTCGGCGTAGCGCGCCAGTTTTTCCCCGTCCTCGGACCGCCCGATCAGCGCGCCCAATGTGCGATAGGTGCCGGCAATGCCCGCAAAGCGGCCATCCAGCAGGGCGTAGGGGATATTGGTCTGCTCCTGCACGCGATCCGCCAGCGAAACAAAGGTGGCGCTGGTCGAACCAACGTCGAGAATGAGATCGGGTTTCAGCGCCAGCACCGTTTCCAGATTGGCGGTATTGCCGCGCCCGGTGATGCGCCCGACCTCCGGTCGCGTGCAGATGTCCGGCAGCATGTAAGCGCATTCTTCAGGCCGGTTGGCGCGGGGCCAGCCGATCAGCAATTCAGGCGCCAGCGTATAGAGCAGGATCGCCGCTGGTGGCCCGGCCGGAAACACGCGCGATACCTTCGTAGGCGCCGCCACCGCACGCCCTGCCGCATCCTTGATGCTCTGCGCGAGCCCGCGGCGCGGCGCAACGAGCGCCGCCGACAGGCCCGCGATCAGGGTGCGGCGGTCGATCAATCGACACCCACCATCACGTCGCTCGCCTTGATCACGGCGACGGCCGCCTTGCCCTTGGCAAGCTTGAGTTCGTCGACCGCCTCATTGGTGATCGAAGAGGTGACGATGACCCCGCCGCCGATATCGATCCGGATATGGGACGTGGTCGCGCCCTTCACGACATCGATGATGGTGCCCTTGAGCTGGTTGCGCGCGCTGATCTTCATTGGGAACTCCGTCTCCTGTCCGGACAAGGTTGATGCCGAAAATCCGTAGCCGGCAAGGATGCGCTGGCCATGATTGTCAAACCACAATCCGCGCTGACAGCCAAGGCGTCCGGGTGGTGCATGATGTCGGGGGCAATGTCAGCCTGATCGGCCAAATCAGGCGTTGCCTCATCAAATAGCCGCAAATTTCCAAGCTTTTGCGAGTTGATCAATCTGTCCGATCATTTGTGCATAGCAAAAGGTTTTGGCATGGACCGCATTCGTATCGTCGGCGGCAGCAAGCTCAACGGCACCATTGCCATTTCCGGCGCAAAGAATGCCGCGCTTCCCCTGATGATCGCAGCGCTCCTGACGGAGGAAACGCTCATCCTCGACAACGTGCCCCGGCTCGCCGACGTCGCGCAGTTGCAGCGTATCCTCGGCAACCACGGCGTCGACATCATGTCCGCGGGCAAGCGGCCCGGCGACCGCCGATATCAGGGCCAGACCCTGCATATTTCGGCGGCCGACATCATCGACACCACCGCGCCCTATGATCTGGTGTCGCGGATGCGCGCCAGCTTCTGGGTGATCGCGCCGCTGTTGGCGCGGATGCACGAGGCAAAAGTCTCGCTGCCGGGCGGCTGCGCCATCGGCACGCGGCCGGTCGATCTTCTGATCATGGCGCTGGAAAAGCTCGGCGCCGAGCTCACCATCGACGGCGGCTATGTGGTGGCGAAGGCGCCCGGCGGCCTGCGCGGTGCTGAAATCGATTTCCCCAAGGTGACGGTGAGCGGCACCCATGTCGCCCTGATGGCGGCGACGCTTGCGAAGGGCACGACCATCATCACCAACGCCGCCTGCGAACCTGAAATCGCCGATGTCGCCGATTGCCTGAACAAGATGGGCGCGCGCATCACGGGCGCCGGTACGCCGCGGATCGTGGTCGAGGGCGTCGCGAAGCTGCACGGCGCGCGGCATACCGTGTTGCCGGATCGAATCGAGACCGGAACCTATGCGATGGCGGTCGCCATGACCGGCGGCGACGTGCAGCTTTCCGGCGCCCGTCCCGAATTGCTGCAGTCGGCGCTCGACGTGCTGGCGCAGGCCGGCGCCGACATCACCGTCAACAATGACGGCATCCGGGTCGCCAGGAACGGCGCCGGGATCCGGCCGGTGACGGTGTCGACCGCGCCGTTCCCGGGTTTCCCGACCGACCTGCAGGCGCAATTGATGGCGCTGATGGCCTGCGCCGGCGGTTCCTCGCAGATCACCGAGACGATTTTTGAGAATCGTTTCATGCATGTCCAGGAACTGGCGCGGTTCGGTGCGCGTATATCACTGGACGGCGAGACCGCGACCATCGACGGCACCGCCACGGCTGCGCGGCGCGCCCGTGATGGCGACCGATTTGCGCGCCTCGGTGTCGCTCGTCATCGCAGGGCTTGCCGCCGAGGGTGAAACCATGGTCAACCGTATCTATCATCTGGACCGCGGTTTCGAACGGCTTGAGGAAAAACTCTCAGGCTGCGGTGCGTCGATCCAGCGCATCAGCGATTAGAGCGTTTTCCAGCGAAGTGGAGCCCGGTTCGCATTAGAAAACGCGTCAAACCAAAAATCTGGAGCCCGTTCCGATTTAATCGGAACGGGCTCCAGAGGGATTATTGAGGATCTCATGCCGGCGCCCGAACAGCTCAAACTGATTGCGCTCGACGCCGACGATCTCGCCGTCATATCGGCCCATGTGCAGGACGCCCGCGTCCAGGCCTCCGACATCGTCTGGCGGCAGGACGAAAAGCGGCTGGTGGTCGGCATGAACCGGCTGGACTGGGAGCAGACGCTGTCGGGCGGAACCGAGCCGCGCCGTTCGATCGCGGCGCTGCGCTTCGACCGCGTTCTGGCCTGCAAGTCGCGCAACATCGATCTGGCGCAGCCCAAGGCGGTGCTGGAACTGGTCGGGATCGAATTCCATCCGGGCGAGGCCCCCGGCGGCAGCGCGCTTTTGCTGTTCAGCCATGGCGAGGCGCTGCGGCTGGACGTCGAATGCCTGGAATGCGAGCTGACCGACCTCGGCACCGACGACCTCGGCACCAGCGACCTCGCCATGGCCCCCCTGGGGCCGGAGGGGTGATTCCGGTGCCGTAGGGTGGGCGAAGGCGCGCTTCGCGCCGTGCCCACCAGCTCTTCGACCGCCGCGGAGGCCACAATGGTGGGCTCGCTTCGCTCAGCCCACCCTACGGGTCCTGTTTCCGGGAGCGCAAGGGTTGACGGCCCTTGGCCGCCGCGCCATTGAGCAGGGGCCTTTCGCTGTCTCTCAGAAAGCCGCCATGCCCGTTCGCCTGGATACCAGCAGCGCCGATTTCGACCTACGCTTCAAGCAATTCCTCGCCGCCAAGCGCGAGGTTTCGGCCGATGTCGAGCGCGCCACCCGCGCCATCGTCGATGACGTGGCCGCGCGCGGCGACGCCGCCCTGATCGAGGCGACCAGGAAATTCGACCGGCTCGACATCGACGCCGGCGGCTTGCGCGTGACCGCGGCCGAGATCGATGCCGCGGTCGGGGCTTGCGACACCGCCACGGTCGATGCCCTGAAATTCGCCCGTGACCGGATCGAGGCGTTTCACCAGCGGCAATTGCCGAAGGACGAGCGCTTCACCGATGCGCTGGGCGTCGAGCTCGGCTGGCGCTGGAGCGCGGTCGACGCGGTCGGCCTCTACGTGCCCGGCGGCACCGCCGCCTATCCGTCCTCGGTGCTGATGAATGCCGTGCCGGCCAGGGTCGCCGGCGTGCCGCGGGTGGTGATGGTGGTGCCGTCGCCGGACGGCAAGCTCAATCCGCTGGTGCTGGCGGCAGCCCAGCTTGGCGGCGTGTCCGAGATCTATCGCGTCGGCGGCGCGCAGGCGGTGGCGGCGCTGGCCTATGGCACGGCGACGATCGCGCCGGTCGCAAAAATCGTCGGCCCCGGCAACGCCTATGTCGCCGCCGCCAAGCGGCAGGTGTTCGGCAAGGTCGGCATCGACATGATCGCCGGCCCCTCGGAAGTGCTCGTGATATGCAGACGACACCGGGAACGCAGCCTGGATCGCCGCCGATCTGCTGGCGCAGGCCGAGCATGATGCGAGCGCGCAGTCGATCCTGATCACCGACAGCGCCGGCTTGGCCGCCGAGGTCGAGCGCGCGGTGGAGTCGCAGCTCGCCACGCTGCCCCGCGCCGACATCGCGCGGGCCTCGTGGAACGATTTCGGCGCCATCATCATGGTCGGCCACCTCGACCAGGCGGTGGAGCTGGCGAACGCCATCGCCGCCGAACATCTGGAAATCATGACCGCGGATCCGGAAGGCTTGTCGGCCAAGGTCCGCAACGCCGGCGCGATCTTCCTCGGCCCCCATACGCCGGAGGCGATCGGCGATTATGTCGGCGGCTCCAACCACGTGCTGCCGACGGCGCGTTCGGCGCGATTTTCGTCGGGGCTCGGCGTGCTAGACTTCATGAAGCGCACCTCGATTCTCAAATGCGGGCCGGACCAGTTGCGCGCGCTGGGGCCTGCCGCGATGACCCTGGGCAAGGCCGAGGGTTTGGACGCCCATTCACGCTCGGTCGGATTGCGCCTCAATTTGCCATGAACAAGCCGCCACCAGACGATGACCAGCACAACCGCATCGTCGCGGTGACGCTCGATGAGGAATCGATCGGGCGTTCCGGGCCCGATATCGAGCATGAGCGCGCGATTGCGATCTACGATCTGATCGAGCAGAACGTGTTCGCGCCGGAAGGGGCGGGCGAGGGCCCGTTCACGCTGCACCTCGCCATTACCGGCAACCGGCTGATGTTCGACATCCGCCGCGAGGACGGCACGCCGGTCGTCGCGCATTTGCTGTCGCTGACGCCGTTCCGGCGGATCGTGAAGGACTATTTCATGATCTGCGACAGCTACTACCAGGCGATCCGCACCGCCACCACCGACAAGATCGAGGCGATCGACATGGGCCGCCGCGGCATCCATGACGAAGGCTCGCGCACGCTGCAGGAACGGCTGAAGGGCAAGGTAAGAATCGATTTCGAAACCTCCCGCCGGCTGTTCACGCTGATCTGTGTCCTGCACTGGAAGGGGCAGGACGCATGACGCCGAACCGAAAGGCCGCGATAGCGCAAAGTGCGAAGCGGTTTTCTCGGACAAACGCCTTCGTTTGTCCTGACGTCATGCGTAAAAAGGACGGCATGATGCCCTTTGCCGCAAGGATTTCTTGACGCATGGATGCGCCCCGCGCGCGCAATCCGCAGGCCGTGCTGTTCGCATGCGGCCTGAACAGCGTGCGTTCGCCGATGGCGGAGAGCCTGCTGCGGCAGATGTTCCCGCAGGCGCTCTATGTGAAATCCGCCGGCGCCAAGAAGGGCGAGCTCGATCCGTTCGCGGTCGCCGTGATGGCCGAACTCGGCCAGGATATTTCCGGCCACAAGCCGATGACGTTCGAGGAGCTCGAGGACTGGGAAGGGCTCAATTTCGATCTCATCATCACGCTGTCGCCGGAAGCCCACCACAAGGCGCTGGAGCTGACGCGCACCATGGCCGCCGATGTCGAATACTGGCCGACGCCGGATCCGACCGGCATGGAAGGCAACCGCGAGCAGAAGCTGCAAGCCTATCGTGAAGTCTGCGACGGGCTGTCGATGCGCATCCGCCGCCGGTTCGCCAAGGCAGGCGCGGCGAGCGGGTGACGCCCGAACCGTCGACATCCGACAGGTGCGATACTACATTCGACCGGCGGGTGGGGGCGCCTGCGCGCGGACTTCGTTTGCGCATGTCATGTTGGAGTAAGCGATGAGCGAGATCTGGCAACTCCCGGCCACCGAGCTGGCGCAGCGCATTGCACGTCGGCAACTGAGTTCGGCGGAAGTGGTGGATGCCCATCTGGCGCGCATCGATGCGGTGAACCCGGCGCTGAATGCCGTGGTGCGCGTGCTGGCCGACGAGGCCCGCGCGGCTGCCGTTAAGGCCGACCAGAAGCTGGCGGCCGGCGAAGCCGTTGGCCCGCTGCACGGCGTGCCGTTCACGGTGAAGGAAAACATCGACATGGCCGGCCTGCCCACCACTTGGGGCGTGCCCGCGCTGGCCCAGGCGGTGGCCCCGGCGGATGCGCCGGTCGTCGAACGCATGCGCGCCGCCGGCGCCATCCCGATCGCCCGCACCAATCTGCCTGACATGGCGCTGCGCGTGCACACCGACAGTTCGCTGCACGGCCTGACACGAAATCCCTGGCATCCCGGCCGCACCGCAGGCGGCTCGAGCGGCGGTGAGGCCGCCGCATTGGCCAGCGGCATGAGCCCGATCGGCCTTGGCAACGACATCGGCGGCTCGCTGCGAAATCCGGCGAATGCCTGCGGCATCGCCTCGATCCGTCCCTCCGCCGGCCGCGTCCCCGATGCGGGTTATGTGCCGGCCGAAGACCGCTTGCTGGCGGTGCAGCTGATGAACGTGCAGGGGCCGATGGCCCGCCGCGTCGCGGATGTGCGCCTCGGCCTGCAGGTTTTGATGGGCGCGCATCCGCGCGATCCCTGGTCGATCGACGCCCCGTTCGAGGGGCGCGCGTTGCCGCGGCCGATTCGCGTGGCGGTGCTGCCCGAGCCGCCCGGCGGCGGCACCGATCCAAAGATAGCAGCTGTGGTGCGACGTGCCGCGCAGGCGCTGGCCGATGCCGGTTATGTCGTGGAGGAAGCCTGCCCGCCGCGTTATGCCGACGCGGTCGGCTGCTGGCGCCGCCTGATCATGGGTGATTTCGGCTCGGTGCTGGCGTTGTTGTCCCCGATGATGGGCGCGGACGCGATGGCCTTCCTGAACAACTTCAATGAGGACATCCCGCCTTTGGCCGACGTGGCGGCATGGTCGCAATTGATGGCCGAACGCGACGGCATCGCGCGCGCATGGTCGACCTTCATGGCCGACCGGCCGTTGCTGCTGTCGCCGACCTGGACGCAATTGCCGTTCGAGCATGGTTTTGATTCGGCGACGCCAGCCGGATCGGCGGCAACCAAGGAACTGATGCGCCCGGTGGTCCCGGCCAATTTGCTCGGCCTGCCTTCGGCCTGCGTGCCGGCCGGGCGTGACGGGGAGACGGGGCTGCCGATCGGCGTGCTGATCACCGGGCAGCGGTTGCGCGAGGATGTGTGCCTTGAAGCGGCCGAAGCCATCGAGGCCCGCCTCGGCGTCGCCACGCCGATCGACCCGGTGCGCTGAAGGCGCCGCGGCGAACGGGTAGTTTCCTCGTCGTTCCTGCGAAAGCAGGAACCCACACGCCGCGGCCGTGCGGTTTGAGGCAGTGCCAGTCGTCTTGTCATTTCCCCGACAACCGCCTGTGGTTATGGGTCCCTGCGCCGTGCCTTCGACAGGCAGGGACGACGAAAGATTTGAACTGACAACAATCACTTGTTCCCCGGTTGTGGAATGGAGTGCCTTCCGATAGGTTCCGCGCGCGCCCCCTCCGAATCCTTTTTCCGCGACACATCCCGCATGCTTGGCCGTCCCAAACTCGTTCTCGCTTCCGGTTCGCCGCGACGGCTCAGCCTGCTCAACCAGGCCGGCATCGAGCCCGACGCGCTGCGGCCGGCCGATGTCGACGAAACGCCGAAGCGGGGCGAGCTGCCGCGCGCCTGCGCCAACCGCCTGGCCCGCGCCAAGGCCGATGCGGCGCTGAAATCCGTGCAGCTCGACGACGAGCTGCGCGGCTCCTTCATCCTGGCCGCCGATACGGTGGTCGCGGTCGGCCGCCGCATTCTCCCCAAGGCCAATCTGGTCGATGAAGCCGCGCAATGCCTGCGGCTGCTCTCGGGGCGCAACCACCGCGTCTACACCGCGATCTGCCTGGTGACGCCGAAGGAGGCGTTCCGCCAGCGCCTGATCGAAACCCGCGTCCGCTTCAAGCGCTTAAGCGAGGACGACATCCAGTCCTATATCGGCTCCGGCGAATGGCGCGGCAAAGCCGGCGGCTACGCCGTGCAGGGCATCGCCGGATCGTTCGTGGTCAAGATGGTCGGCTCCTACACCAACGTCGTCGGCCTGCCGCTCTACGAATCGGTCACGCTGATGGGCGGCGAGGGTTTTCCGATCCGCTTCGGCTGGCTCAATGCCAGCTAAGCCCCCCGCCGATGCCGGGGAATCGAAGGGCGGATCAAAACCCTGCCCGGAATGCGGCAAGCCGTCGAGCCCGGCCACGGCGCCGTTTTGCTCCCCGCGCTGCCGGGACGTCGACCTGAACCGCTGGCTATCCGGCAAGTACGTCATCCCCGGCCGCGAGACGGACCCCGAAGACGCCGAATAGGCGTGATTCGCCAATCATTTGGAGAAGGCGCACGCGGCGGGTTCGCCACGCCGAAGCCGCAGGCGAAGGCGGGTGGACACAGCCCTCCGACCTCTCTATAAACCGCCCGCTCGCCTAGGCCTTTGGGCCGCGTCCGAGTATGCCCAGGTAGCTCAGTTGGTAGAGCATGCGACTGAAAATCGCAGTGTCGGTGGTTCGATCCCGCCCCTGGGCACCATTAGCCTACTCCACTGTTTACCGCAGTTGATCGTGGCGACCTGAAAACTCACAGCCCTTAAAGACTTGCGTGTCCACGGTTCACACTGTCACCGTAGCGATGGAAATCCATGCCGGACACGCCAGCAACAAACGTCAAACCTACGACGGCTGAGGAACAGATCGCCCGCGTGGCGCGGCATTTCAGGAGGTTCAGGGAGTACGAAGGCGGGTTACCAGCCGACATGGGCGTTTCGCTGGATCACAAGGATCTGGTCTATGCGTTCTTCCTGAATTGCTATCACCTCAAAGACTGGATCAAGGCTGACCCCGCGCTTGCGCCGCTCGGCGATGTCGAAGCCTTCATCAACAGATCTCCCGCGCTTCGTCTTTGCGCCGACATCTGCAATTCAAGCAAGCATTTCGAGTTGACTCGTCCCCGGAGCAATGAAAGTCCCACGGTCGGCGTTCCGAACATTGTCGTGGGAAAGAAGAGCGTTGTGCTGCGTTATGGGATCGAGACAAGCTCCGGCCCCATCGATTCCTTCGAACTCGCCGAGCGTTGTATGGCCGACTGGTCGAAATTTCTCGGTCTTGACGTTAGGAAAGCGTTTGGACTCGATTTCAGATTGTACGGTTAGCGGCCGTTTTTGGGTGCGTGCCGCTGCGCATCACCGTAACTTCGTGATCCCTGAAACGGCGCTCTACTGATAGAGCCACCAACGCGCCAGCCACAATGCGGCCAGATAGATCGAGCCGAAGGCGGCTGCGAAGATCGGTGTGATGGAGTGTTGCAGTAATACTCATAGGAGGAGGTGCCAGCAAGCAATTCCCGGTTCGTTCGCTCCAATGGAGGTTCATCCCACAGCGCGCGCATCCACACTCGTCACGCCTTAACCCCAATGGCTAAGGAAACATTCTTCGGCGCAACTGCATGATGGATATTCAGGTAGACAACGTATTCTTGAATCTGATGCTCACACGCGAGAAATTTTTTCATAATTGGTGTCAATGTTTTGGCCCCTACCTTCGCGTAGTCAACATTCGACGGTCCAAAGTCGTGGATCAGTCGGTTTCTTATTTCTCGTCCGAGAGTTGGCTTAGTTGGGACAGGCTGCGTTCCAAAGATTTTGGTCAAGTCACCTTCGGAAAATGAAACGCCCAATTTCTTCACTGCTGTCTTTAACTGCTCCAAGTCGAGGGGAGTTTTGTGGTGAAATGCCTTTTCCGCTGGCCACAATCTTGCGATTCCCAAGATCGCTTTCGCGAGCTTCTCACATCCGAAGTAGTAGCCCAAGAAGCGGGCCGGGGAATCGATGGGCAATTTGGCCGTCGAGAATTTCCCAGTCGCAAGCCGAATGTCGCTCAATCTTCGGCTATAAGTGCCCTTCATCCTGGGATTAATAGAAAACGTCCAATCCAGTTCAATGGGTTTCTGCATATTCGGCCAGCTCTGTCTTCCTGCTCAGTGCTCCGGCGAACAGTCTTCAACTGATCATCGCCCAACGGGCGCTGCAAGGCCTTCGCGTCATCCATCGCACAGTAATCCACACGTCCCGCTCTTCCTCGATCGTGCGTTCGATCCGGGTACGCGGCACATTCAGCGCGGCCGCGACGGTGTTGGTGCGCCGATCTCCGCATATTGCCTTGCTCATGTAGGCTACTCGCTGCGGAGTGTGAGACAGAGGCAGTTGTAACACGGGCCTAGCCTATCGGCCCCATGAGGGGGCTGCGATCAAGGGTGCGGTGTTTGGCAAGATCGCTGCACACATCGCGGTTGGCGGACGGCAACTTCCACCGGAGCGCCATACAAGCTGCACGATCGAGGTGACTCCACGCCATCAGTCAGCATAAGATTGCCGATACCGCGATCACACGAGGTTTTCGTATGCTGCCCATGCCCGCAGACATCTTTACTGAGCCCGACAACGTATCCCCGGACGGCCTGGCTAATCTCGGACCCCTGCGTCATCTGGCGGGTGTTTGGCAGGCGGACAAAGGCGTGGACGTCAACCCCAAAGCCCAGGGCCCGGAGCGTCGGATTTTTCGAGAACATATCCGAATGGACCCGATCGATCCGCAGGCCAATGGACCGCAGCTCTTTTATGGGTTGCGTTATCACATCCACATCAACACGCCTGAGGAAGACATCACCTTCCACGATCAGGTCGGCTATTGGCTTTGGGAGCCGGCAACCGGCCTGATCCTGCAAACCGTGGCGATTCCGCGCGGCCAGGTCCTGCTCGCATCGGGGCAGGCGAAGCCGGATGACACGAAGATTTCCGTCACGGCAAAGCGCGGTGACACGCGCTACGGAATTTGCTCAACCGAATTCCTGGATGAAGCTTTCCGCACCGAAGCCTACAATTGCGGCATCACCTTCAATGCTGACGGAAGTTGGACTTATCTGATCGAAACCGAGCTTCTGGTAAAAGGGCAAGACCGCCCGTTCAACCATCACGACGCGAACACCCTGAAGCGGATCGAAGCGCCGAAGCTCAATCCGCTGGCCGCCATCCTGAAAAGCCGTGCAGGGCAGACATAGAGCAGCATGGCGCGGATGAGCGCAACGATATCCGGATTTTGGTTCAGTCCGCGAGCTTAATCAGCTGCCAGCAAGCGCAGCGTTGCGTCGTATCGAATACCTTGCTCGCCAACGAGAGCCATCGCATCGACCTTGGCGCCGGCATCGGTGTAGGTGCCGAGAAATCCGATGTGCTGGACACGGGCCGCCATCGGTCGACCAGTCGGGGTATGTTCCTGACTGGTCATTTTACCCTGCCAGTTTCCAGCAGAGCACTCATAGCTTCCCGTGTAATAAACGTAGGCGTCGCCGCCATGCATCTGGCCGTCACGCAATATCAAGACACCACTAACGTCGTCGGCCACGCCGCCGCGGGCAATGGCATTCAACGAATAGAGCCCGTTCTTGATCATGATCGCTTCCACCCCCCGATCACCGACAAGCATAGCCGACACCGCAAATATTGTCGCACGGTCACATGGTACCGGGGGTCTCCGAGCGGCGGTACCAGCGGTGCTATGAAAGCATGCGGGCCGCCGCCGGTGGCGGGCCTTCAACGGTGACGGAAGCTGGACCTGTGTCATCGAAACCGAGCAAGTGAACGGGAGAGACCGCCCGTTCGATCATCACGACACGAACACCTTGAAGCTTGTCGGGGCGCCGGCACCGAATCCACTGGCTGTCATCCTGAAAGATCGCGCAGAGAAGAAATAGGGTTGCTGAGCACGGCAATTCCGGCGCGGGCGGTTTTGTTTTAAGCTCGGGCGCTTGATGCCGCGAGAACGCGGACGCGCGCCCTCTCGCTGTTTGGCAGTTGAATCCGAACAGTGATCCTTGACGAGGGAGCGACGTGGGCGGGCCAACCGCATTCCTCCCTCGGTGGCCTCATTTCCGACCATCAAATGAGCGATTTCACATGGCGATTGCCGTTTTTGATCTATTTTCCGTCTATTGAATTTTCTTGCTCGGGCTGGGCAAAGTCATGACATTGATCGATGCCGTCGGTTATTTGGCCTCCGCTCTCGTTCTCCTGACCTTTTGCATGAGCACAATGTTGCGGCTCCGCGCCGTGGCGATATGCAGCAATTTGGCCTTTGTCGGTTATGGACTTGGTGAGGAGGTGTATCCGGTGCTGATCCTGCATCTCATTCTTCTCCCGTTGAATGTCTGGCTCTTGGTGCAAATGACGCTGCTGCTTCGCAAAGCAAAACTCGCGGCAGCGACAGACCTTTCGCCAGCCTGGTTGCAGCCCTTCATGCGCGCAAAGCGATTCAAGGCAGGAGAGATCATTTTTAGAAAGGGAGACTTCGCAGACTCGCTCTATATGATCGCGTCAGGACTCGTCAGGCTTCCCGAGATCGATCAGCGATTGTCCGATGGCGAATTGTTCGGCGAAGTTGGGCTTTTTTCCGTTGAGCGCCGCCGCACTCAGACCGCGGTTGCCGCAACAGACGTCAAGTTGCTCTGGATCAGCGGAGGACAGCTTAAAACGCTTTGCGAACGCAATCCGGGATTGTCACTGTACTTTTTGAGACTGACTGCTACCCGTATGACGGCGAATGCATCCCGGACATCGCAAATTTCGTTCGCTCCGAATCATGGCGTGAGGCCATAGGCCGTCTGCGCGTTCGGATCGGTTTTCTGCCAGCGTCCATATCGGCGATTGACCGTCCGGACTGCTGCCGGCTGATTTGCCTGCAGCGCAAGCGCAAATTGCCGCTCAGGGCATGCGACCAATTGGCACGACGGGCAAATCAGCAAAACCTGTCCAGCCCCATCGATAAAAATATTCCGCTTCACGCGCGACCCAAATCACCGCCATAACTCCGCGCATCTCATCCACCAAAGGGGCGTTGGCCACGTCACGAACGCGCGGTGAGATGCGGTGGACGCGAAGGGCGCTGGCTGACGTTAGGCGCCTGATGCGGACGGCGAAGTCGTGTGGTTCTGGCGTCGCGGTGCTGGCGCTAAGTCCTTGAGCAGCACGCTCGCTGGGGCGACGGTGGCAAGAAAGCCGTTCACCGGGGAGAGCTCGAAGTAAGCCGTAACCCATCGCGCAGGGAAAGCCGGGATGCCTCCGCTGCCCTGTATGCTCGTGTGCGCGTTCTCATGCGCAAATTGCACACGAGATCGCGGGTGCAGCGTGCACCCGGCTTTCCCTGCGCCCTTTGCTTTTTCGTGGAGGGCGGAAGTTACGCAAAGCTCGGGCGCATTTCAGCCGCGAGAACGCGGGCGCATGCCTCTCGTTGTTTGACAGTTGAATCCGAACGATGACCCGTCACGAGGGCGTGAAACTGACGTGGATGGACCAATCGCATTTCCCGCCTCGGCGGCCGTCTCGTCAATGGCGGCAAGCATGTGAGCCAGTTCATATCCGGTTACGATCGGTAAGCGCTTAAATAGCGAACCCAGGAAGTTGCCACAGGAGGTTGCCATGTGTCTCCGTAGCCTGATGATCGCATCCGCATTCGTCTTAGCCTTTTCTGGAATCGCCGGCACCGCTTCAGCGCAAGATGAAAAATTCTCCCCGAACACGGATCGGCCCGGCAGTGATTTCCGCAACATCGCCCTCAGGAGCAATGCGCAAGAGTGCCAAAAACTCTGCGCCGTGGAACGCAAATGTCGCGCATGGACGTTCGTCAATGCCGGCGTCCAGGGGGCATCCGCCCGTTGTTTTCTGAAGAACGTGATTCCAGCCGCCGTCGCCAACTCGTGCTGCACGTCTGGCGTCATTAGAAGGAATTTATGACCTGACTTACCTTTCGACAGGGTAGATCATTTCGCGACGTCGCCCTGGAAGAGAGACGCGACGGGTTCGTCGCACATCAGCTCACCGTCACCCCGGATGAACGCATTGCGTTCACCCCCGGGATGACGGTGAGAGAGCCCGCGATTCCCGCGCGAGAGCGGACCGGCGGACCTAAAATCCGAACACGCTGAAAATCGCGCCGAAGATCGCCGCGATGACAGCCAGCACGCCGAAGATGACGGTGGCGACGGCATCGAGCAGCATTTCGACCAGATCCGACACGGATGTTGCCGCAACGATCACGACGCAGCAACCGGCTCCGATCAGCAGCGACGTGACCATGCTGAATACCATGATCCACAGCCCGACAAACACCAGCCCGCTCAGAACCACCGCCACGGCGATGCGGCGGGCAGGGCTGCTGTTCGCTGCCGTCCGGACGGCTGGCTCTGGCGAATTCATGACGGGCAATTCCTTAGGCGACGATTGCGAATTTTGTCGTCGCGGCGCCGGAAAGGGTTCAACCCGAACCTGAAAGTCGCAGGCTCCCTGATGTCGGCTACATCTGAATATCGGGCCTGAAAATTGCCCGAACCGTCCATTTCATCTTCGGCTGACTTTGTCTGACGCAGAAACGGCCGTCGACAACGGGCACTTTGATGACAGAAGCATGCTTGTTGCCGCAGCAGTGCTGGAGGCTCTCCGGGAAACCCGGCTGGTAGATGTAGAAGCGGGCATAGAAGGGTTCGATGGTGACCATCAGGTCGATCGAATTCAGGCCCCGCGGAATCTTGTCGCGCAGGTCGACCATACGGTCGCCGGGATTGCAGGCCAGAGCGGCCATTGTCAGGAGCCAGTTCATCCCGACAGCGTAGACCATTTCGTGCAGACCAAAAGACCGCCCAAAGGCGGTCCCTCTGCAGTTCTGTCAGGGACGATCAGGCTGCACGGATCGCAATGTCACGCCGCCAGCGCGTCCGGATTGACTTCGCCCTTGGCGATATCGGTGAGAAGGGCGTCGGCCTCCTTCTCTTCCAGAAGGCTGTCGTGCAACAGCATCTGGTCGTCACGCAGTTCGAGCTGGCCGGCAAGGGCTGCGGCTGAGCCGTAAGCGGCGATCTCGTAGTGCTCGAGTTTCTGGACCGATGCGATCAGGCCCGCATCGCGAAGATCGTCTCCCTCCAGGATGCCGAGCATCTTGCGGGTTTCGCTGATCAGGGCCTGCATGGCCTGATCGACATGCGCCCCCGGGTCCACGCCATGCGTGCGAAGGATGGCCAAAAGCCGCTCCTTCTGCGCGATCGTCTCCGCATGATGGTCCACCAGGGCGTCCTTCAACGCCGGGTGGGACGCGGCGGCGGCCATGCGCAGCAGCGCTTCGGAAAGTTGCTCCTCGACACTCACCAGTTCCTGCAGTTCGGCGAGGTACATGTCCTTGAAAGTGCTGATTTCCATGACGAAATCCTTATCATGGGGGTGTACGAGGCTTCGGTGTATACAAGCTTCCCGGCGCATCGCTGAATTCCGGAAGGAGCCGGCACGTGCCGGGCGGCCTTTTCGGTTCGAGGCCTCGCGATGTCGTTTCAACGAGATCGCGGCGCATCTGGTTCCGCACCCATGGGCCAGGAGGTGTTCGATGACGGAATGGTATTTTGTCTGGGTCGAAGGTCTGCGCGGGCCCGTGCCGCAGAAATGGTCATCGGATGGGCTTTGGGGACAGGTCGGCCGTCAGGACGTCATTGTCCGTTTCACGCTCGAGCGATGCGGAGGCGCATCTGCCGCTCGACGAATTGGCGAGGCTGCATCCCGTTCCCGACGGGAGATAGCAGGCCGCGCCGCTGCCCGGCGCGTTCCGCAGGGTTCCGCACGGCAGTCGCAGGCTTTCGAAATCGGCTTTCTGCGGAACATTGCGAATTTAAATTCGTTGCCGGGTTGAACGGGCGCAGAGAAGCACCACTGTCCCGGGTTCAATTCGCAGCACTCGCGGATTGAACAAGAACTTGCGGACCAGCGCGCTGTGCTGGTGGGGACGAGCGATCAGGATCCGACACCCTTGACGCCTTTCGTATCCTCCGCAGGAAGCAGCCGCGTGCGGCCTTGGCCGCCCACGCGGTCCTCAACCAACCAGAAAGCTAGTTTAAGGAGTCGTGCATGAAATTGAACTCGGCACAGGTGGAACGCGCTCTGATGCAATTCGAAGCCCAGGCGCTTCCCGAGGATCATCCGGTGGTTCCGCAACTGGCCAGCATGTTTGGCGATCACACGTTCTTCATCGACAGCGGCGGGCTCAACGTCCTGGAACCGACCGAGGCTTCCGAGCCGGAGGCGCCCGTCGGCATGATCGTAAACCTGGCCTATTGGAGCGATGAGACGCTGACGAAACTGTCGCCGCACGAGCCCGAGCCCACAGGCGTTATCGTCAGGCTCGAATCCAGGCACTGACGCTGGAGGCTGCGAGGCGCGATCATTTCGCGGTGGGTCCGGTCACGACGTATCAGGCCGGGCCCGCTGCGATCTGTCAGGTCCGCCGGTGGTGCGGGCGGCGCCGGTCAGGCTTCGAAATGAACCCCGATCCGCTTCTCTTTTCGCCAGACGACGCGACACGGCAGATGGCTGTGGTCGGCTTCGACCACCAGCGTGAAGCGTTCGGGAATGCCGACGGGAGAGCTCACCTCGAGCGCGGCGCCGGTTTCGGAAAGATTGCGGATCGTGCAATCGATGGCGGCGCCGCCGCCAAACGAAATCTTGCCCGCCTTCAACAGCCGCCGCCTTGGTGCTGTTCTGTGCTCGTCCACCACTGGGACCTCCGCCTGAACAGCGAAGTTTCGACCAGCGAAGTTACTATCCCGTTACCGTAGGCCTCAGCCCTTCATTGCAACGCAGAGTTGTGGTCTGCCGCAGGCCGCCCGATCAGATCATCGGGGTTGGCCATCCGTCCGCGCCCGCCGCCCCTCGATCGGATAGGCCGGGTCGTTGAACCCCGGCGTCGAGGGATGGCCGCTCACCACCAGCCGGTCGATCAGCGCCTCGTCCTCGGCCGTGAAGCGATAGTCGAGCGCCTTCAGGTAATCGTCCCATTGCTCCTCGGTGCGCGGGCCTGCGATCACCGCCGAGACGAACGACGAGTTCAGCACCCATGACACCGCGAACTGCCCGGCGGTGATGCCGCGGGCCTCGGCGTGCCGCTTGATCTCCTGCGCGAGCTGCAGCGATTCCGGCCGCCATTCGGTCTGCATCATGCGCTTGTCGGCGCGGCCGGCGCGCGTCTCCTTGTCGGGGGCTGTGTCCGGCTTGTACTTGCCGGTCAGCACGCCGCGCGCCAGCGGGCTATAGGGCACGATGCCGAGGCCGTAATAGCCGCAGGCCGGAAAATGCTCGACCTCGGGCATGCGGTTCATGGCGTTGTAATAGGGCTGGCTGACGATCGGGCGGTCGATGCCGTTGTCGTCGCAGATGTTGCAGATCTCGGCGACGCGCCAGGCGCGGTAGTTCGAAACGCCGAAATAGCGGATCTTGCCCTGGCGCATCAGATCGCCGATCGCGCGCACCGTCTCCTCCAGCGGCGTCGCGTGGTCCTCCTTGTGCAGGTAATAGATGTCGATGAAGTCGGTGCCGAGCCGCTTCAGGCTCTCGTCCGCCGCCTGCAGCACCCAGCGCCGCGACAGCCCGCCGCGATTGGGATCGTCGCCGATCTGGTTGGCGAGCTTTGTCGCGAGAATCCAGTTGTGCCGGTTGTTGGAGATGGCGCGGCCGACCACCTGCTCGGACTGGCCGCCATTATAGGCGTCCGCGGAGTCGATGAAGTTGATGCCGGCCTCGCGCGCCTTCGCGACGATGCGCGACGACGTCGCCTCGTCGGTGGGGCCGCCGAACATCATGGTGCCCAGGCAGATCGGCGAAATCTTCAGGCCGCTGCGGCCAAGGTGGCGGTATTGCATCGGGTGGGTCCTCCGGCTCTACGCCGTCATTGCGAGCGCAGCGAAGCAATCCATGCCTCTCAGCAAGCGGAAAGATGGATTGCTTCGCTGCGCCCGCAATGACGGCCCTAACTCTCGCTCTTCAAGATCTTGAACACGCCGCTCGCCATCGCGATACAGCGTTTGTCGACGGTCACCTCGGTGGTGATGAAAATCAGACTGCGGGTGAAGCGTACCACGTGCGGCTTCGACACCAGGACCTCGCCGATCTTGCCGGCTTCGACAAAGTGCGTATCGAGCTGCACGGTCGCCAGCGTCGGCTTGCCCGAGACGAAGCGGGCGGTCATGCCGCAGGTGCGGTCGGCGAAGGTCATGATCACGCCGCCCTGCACCAGGCCGCGGCGGTTGTGGTGCTTGTCCTCGGTCGCAAGCGCGTATTCGTGCGTGCCGTCGACCACGCGCTGCCATAGCGGGCCGATCAGGTGCAGGAAACCTGACGTTTCGACGATCTTCCAGCCGTCGGATTTGAGTTTGTCCGCGGCCTTGGCTGTCATGTCGTGCTTTCCGTTTCCTGCGGGCAGTCATGCTGCCCGGGGTCATTTCATCTGATGCGCTTGTGTTGTAGTCAAGCGGGATGGCCCGGTCATTTGACGATACCACCCGGCGGAATATCGCAGAGCTTTGCGCGGCATTTGCGCGGCGTCCCGGCCGGCGAGGCGGAGTCCACGTTGAAGCGCGCCGCCGTGGCCATTGCGCTCACCGGGGCCGAGACCGGCCCGGGCACCACGTTTCTTTTGACCCGCCGCGCCGCGACCTTGCGTTCGCACGCCGCCCAATGGGCGCTGCCGGGCGGGCGCTGCGACCACGGCGAGACGCAGGCGCAGGCCGCGCTGCGCGAGCTTCACGAAGAACTCGGCGTTGGCCTCGGCGAGGACGATGTGCTGGGCCTGCTCGACGATTACCCGACGCGCTCAGGCTATCTGATCACGCCTGTGGTGGTCTGGGTCAGCACCAGCACCGACATCGTGCCCAACCCCGCGGAGGTCGCCTCGGTGCATCGCGTCGCGCTCGCCGATATCGAACGAAGCGAGGCCTTCAGCTTCACCACGATCCCCGAAAGCACGCGGCGCGTGATCCGCTTCCGCCATGCCGGCCAGCATATCCACGCGCCGACGGCGGCGCTGATCTATCAATTTGCCGAAGTGCTGGCTGGAAGAAATACCCGCGTCGCGGAACTGGAACAGCCGGTATTTGCGTGGCGGTAGGATCGCGCATCCATCTCACGATATGAGATACTCGCAACGACGACACCTCATTCGGAAGTCAACTTGCGAATACGGCTCGTTTCAGCGACGATGGCCGCACCAACAATAAGAACAGTTTTGGGAGCGCGCTCATCATGTCCATTTGGATCAAGAGCTTTTGTGTCGTCGCCGCACTGCTCGGTGTGAGCGCAGCCGCCGATTTAGCGCAAGCGCAAAACTATCCCGCCCGCGCAGTCACGCTGGTCATTCCATTCGCGCCCGGCGGCAGCACCTCGATCGTCGGCCGCGCCATTGCCGACAAGATGAGCGAACTGCTCGGCGAGAAGGTCGTGGTCGACAACCGCCCCGGCGCCGGCGGCACGGTCGGCACCAAGGCGGTCGCAAAAAGCGATCCCGATGGCTACACGCTGCTGTTGGGCTACACCGGCACGCTCGCGATCGGCCCCTCGCTCTACAAGAACCCCGGCTACGATCCGCGCAAGGATTTTGCGCCGATCGGCATGATCGGCAACGCGCCGAATTCGCTGGTGGTGCATCCGTCGTTCCCTGCGAAGAGCGTGGCCGAACTGATCGCCCATGCGAAGGCCAATCCCGACAAGGTCAATTTCGGCTCGGCCGGCGCCGGCACCGCCAGCCACATCACCGGCGAATATTTTGCCCGCGCCGCCGGCATCAAGCTGGTGCACATCCCCTACAAGGGCACCGGCCCGGCGCTGACCGATCTGCTCGGCGGCCACATCCCGATGGCATTCGCGCCGATCCCGGCCTCGCATCCCAATGTCTCCGCCGGCAAGCTGCGCGCGCTTGCGGTCACCAGCCTCACCCGTTCGAGCCTGCTGCCCGACGTGCCGACGATGATGGAAGCCGGCCTGTCCAGCTTCGACGCCTCGCTCTATTACGGCCTCGTCGCGCCCGCCGGCACGCCGCGGCCGATCATCGACAAGCTCAACAAGGCGCTGCGCGACGCGCTCGCTTCCGACGAGGTGAAGAAGCAGTTGGGCAATGACGGCACCGAAATCACGCCCGGCACGCCGGAAGACTATGCTGCCTTCATCGACAAGGATGAGAAGAAGTGGTCGCAGCTCGTGAAGACCAGCGGCGTCGAGCAGGAGTGAGGCGAGCGGGGACTCTTCCTTCTCCCCTTGTGGGAGAAGGTGGATCAGGCGAAGCGCCGGATGAGGGGTCTCTCTCCGCGGATAGAGACCCCTCATCCGTCTCGCCGCTGCTTCGCAGCGTCGATCCACCTTCTCCCACAAGGGGAGAAGGAAGAAGACCGGCAAAGTCGATCCTTTCGGGGCTGACTTCGTGGGCACGCTTGCTACAACGGGGCCATGCGCCTGCAATTGATTCGCATGGGTTCCGGATTTGTCACGCTCGCGCTGTTCGCGGGCACGCCTGCCATGGCGATGGATGCGGGCACGCTTGCTCCCTCAACCGCCGATGCGATGGCGCAAGCGGCCTCGCCGCAGGCGATCGCCGAATATCGCCGCAAGCTGAAAGAATACCAGGAAGCGCGCGCCGCGTTCGAGGAGGAGGCGGGGGCCTATTGGTCTTCGATCTCGGAGAAACGAAAGGGCCGCAACGCCAAGCGCCGGGAACGCCAGGCCATTGCGCTGAACGATTACGTGCTGACGCAGCCACCGGTCTACAGCGGTCCGAAGCGTCCGGTAAATCCGGAGCCGGAGGAAGAGAAGCCGCCGCGCGAGCGCAAGCCGCTGCCGGTGGTCGCCGATTTCCTCAAAGCCGCCGCCGACCATTTCCAGTTCACACCGCAGCGGCCGGCCGCCGAAGTCGACTTCAAGCGCGCCTATGCCCGCTACGCGCTGGCCGCGGGTCTCACGCGTGAGCAGGCGGTGCGGGTCTATTCGTTCGAGACCGGCGGCAACGGCAATTACGACATGCAGTCGGGGCTGAATCCCTCAAAGCCGGGCTCCCGCGCGATCTCGACCGCGATCGGCTACAACCAGTTGCTCACCACCAACAGCGTCGAACTGTTGGCCGAACAGGGCCACGAATTAATCAAGGAATTGACGGCAAGGGCCGCGACGCTGTCGGGCGCGCCGCGCAACGCGATGGACCACAAGCTTGCCGTGCTGAAAAAGATGGTGGCGTTCACGCGCACCGTGCCGGACACGTGGTCCGAGCATGAGAAGCTTGCCAATACCCCGCAGGGCTGGGCCGTGCACGCCATGGTGCTCGATCTCGACGTCGGGCCGATGCTGCAGACCCACAAGCTGCTGACATCGGTGATCTTCGCGCGCGCCAAGGGCTACAATCGCCCGCTCTCGGCCGCCGAACTCGAAATGATGAACCTGACCGGCGACGGCACCGGCCTCGACATGGTGACCATGCCGCAGGCGATGCGCGAACAGGTGCCGACCTCGAATTTCTTCCAGCGCGGCGGCTACGAGCGCAACCCGGTCGCGATCCGCCACAACACGGTAGCGAAACTGCTCGCGGTCACCGACGAGCGAATGGATTTCAACTCTGGCAAGCCCGGCGCGAAAGAACTGGCGGCGGCGTTTTAGGGAAGCGGCGTACTTTTTTCCCTCTCCCCTTGTGGGAGCGAGACGAGCGAAGCTCGCTCTTGGGGTGGACGCGATGCGAAGCATCGCGGACGGGCGAGGGGTCTGTCTCCGCGGATAGAGACCCCTCATCCGGCGCGCTTCGCGCGCCACCTTCTCCCACAAGGGGAGAAGGGAAGGGCAAAAACCTCAATTCGACCCGAACTTGAATTTGCCGTCGTCCTCGAGATAGGGGCCGGTCCGCATGTAGAGCTGTCCATTCTCGCCGACGAAGAACAACGTCCCCTTCGGCACCTTCTTGGCGCCTTTCAGCAGGGTGCCGGCATTGTTGGTGCCCATCTTGTAGGAGAGCGTCTTGCCGTCCTTGCCGTAGGCATAGCCCATGTCCTGTTTCAGTTCCCAGGGTGTCGGCGCCGCACCTTGCGCAAATGCGCAAGTCGAAAACCCTGCCAGGACCGCCACCGCCAACACCGTCTTCGTTGAAATGCTCGTCATCATCCATCCTCCCCACAGCCATTCGGCCTCTTGCCCCACGCTTTGAACAAATCACGAACGGTGTTGTGCCGTCAATTGGCACCTTCGACGCATCACGCCTTCCTTGAGACTTTGTGATTCCCCGCGTTCGACTTCGCGACTATGTTCGCCTTTCCGGCTACAAGCATGCATTGCGAAAAACGTCATAGGGATGGTCAGGATGAACCACGTCATGAAGATCGGTTTTGGTGTTGCGCTGTCGTTCATGACGCTGGCTCAAGCGGCAGCGGCCGATGAGTTCAAGCTCTCCAACAACCAGCGGATCGCCTGCAGCCGCGGCTTGAGCGCGGGCAAGCTCAACACCTCGACCTGCAAATCCTATGCTTACGTGTTCAACGTCAAGACCTCGGAATATTTCCGCTGCCAGGTCTCGCTGGCGCTGACGCGGGACAACAAGGAGGTCATCAACGTGCAGGCCGACGGCGGCTGCACGAAGAAGCCGCGTATCTTCGATACCGATTCGAGTTATTCGTTCGATGCCACCGAGACCGAACCGCCGAACACCAATTCGTTCTTCGGTCCCGGCGGCTATGCGGTGTGGGCCAGCGACAACAATAATCCGAAAGTGCGGGGCTGCATCATCATCTCGTCCGGTCTCGGCTCCGACATCGCCAAATGCATCGATATGAAGCTCGAGTGAGCCTGGCTCAGGACGGCTTGTCGGAGCCGGCAGTGAGCTGAGGCCGGGAGCGAGCAAATTTCCGCACCGCCACCGGCTTGCCGAACAGGTAGCCCTGGACCAGATCGAACCCCATATCGTGAGCGGCGAGAAAATCGGCGCGGGTCTCCACGCCCTGGGCGATGGCGCGGGCGCCGTTGTCCCGGGCCAGCTCGACGATACGCCGGCATACCGTCTGCTTCAGCCGGTCGTCCGCGCAGCCGTTGATATATTGCTGGTCGACCTTCAGTTCGGCGAACGGGAAGCTCCGAAGTTCAAGCAGAGCCGGCCATTCCGCGCCGACATTGTCGATCGCGATCGCGATATTATGCAGGCGCAGACGTTTAGCGGCGTCCACCGCGAGGTCCGGATGGCCGATCACCTCGCTGCTGTTGATTTCGATCAGAAGTCCGCCGAAGGCCGGGTGGGCGGGCATGGCACGGCACAGATCGCGCACCGCCGCGGCATTGCCGAAGAACGATACCGGCAGGTTGATCGAAAGGTCGACAGGCCCCTGGCTCTCCAGCAGATAGCGCCAGTCCTCGATGGCGCGGCCGACCACGAATTCGGACAGGCCGCGAAAATGCGGATCCTTGTCGTCGGGAATGAAATAGGCCGGCGGGACCACGCCCCAGGCAGGATGCCGCATCCGGACCAGCGCCTCCGCTCCGCTCGGCACCAGCGTGCGGGTGTTGATCTTCTGCTGGTACCACAATTCGAGCCAGCCGGCCTTCAAGGCCTCGGCGACGTCGACGGCGGGGCTTGGCGCCGGCTCGGCCGGCAGCAGCTCCGCGACGCTGGCGCGCAGGCTCGCCGCGCCGAACGGCGTCTGCAGCGAGGGCAGCATGGCAATGCCATATTCGTCGCCAATTTGCCTGACGGCCTTTACCATGATCGAGTCGGGTTGACCGATGACGAGGACCTTGCCGCCGAAATTCCTGCGGACAATGACCTCGAGAATTTCGCCGACATTGATCCCGTCGACACACACGCTGAGCACGATCAGGTCCGGCTGCTCGGCCTGCAGCACGCCTGCCAAATCGCCGGCCTGACCGCATTCGCAGGTCACGAAGCCGAGATCCTCGAGCGCGTCGGAAAGGAACAAACGAAGGTGCTTTTTGCTATCGACGACGCAGGCTCTGGGCGTCAGCTTCCGATGCCCGAAGTGCGTTGCGCGCGAATGTTCGCTGAAGTGGATTTGCTCCATGCCGCCCTCCCAACAGATACCCCGGCGCTAGTGGTACATCCGCGTTGAGGTCGCAATTACGGAATTTTGCGGGAGGTCACAGGATTACTTCAGTAGGGTTAAAGCCGTCGATAAGAATAAAACTTTAGGAAGCCTTGCTGGGCCCGCGATCCGCTTCCGAGGGCAGGGATAAGCCCATCCATTTCATGGGCTTTCAGTGAGATGATGCTGCGCTTGGCCAAAACTTAATCAGCCCCACGCGTTAACACCTGTGTCGCTGGTCGGCGCCGCAATGTTCGGGGCTTGCGTATCGTCTTCCGCTTTTTCTTCGCAGGAGCAGTATTGACGCAACGCACAACTCTTCTGTCTGCAAAAAATGACCGCGGTCTTGGCAGACCGCGGTCATTGTAAACTGCGTCCGGACAGCGCTTCCGCGTTGTCCAGATAGCGAAGCCTAGCCGCCGATGCCCTTTTCCTTGAAGTATTTCAGCGCGCCGGGATGGAACGGGATCGGCGAGCGCTCCTGCACCTGGTTGTCGAGCGAAAAACTCTCGGCTTCCTTGTGCACGGCGACGATGTCGGCCTTCTTCTCCACCAGCGTCTTGACGATGGCATAGGCGTCCTCGTCGCTCATCTTGTCGCCGGTGACGATCAGGTTCCAGACGTCGGTGATGGAATTGTCCTTGTCGAGGCCCGGATACGAACCGGCCTTGATCTTGCTGGACGAATAGAGCTTGCCGTATTTGGCATTCATCTTCTCGGCCAGATCGCCATGGTCGATCAGCTTTATCTTCATGCCGGGTGTCGCCGCGAGATCGGTTACCGCGGCGGTCGGGATGCCGCCGACCCAGAAGAACGCATCGATCTTGCGGTCCTTGACCGCGTTGACGGATTCGGCAACGCCGAGCCGCTCGCGCTTCATATCCTTGTCCTTGTCGAGGCCGGCGGCCTCGATGACGCGGAACGCCATTACTTCGGTGGCGCTGCCGGGCGATCCCGTCGAAACGCGCTTGCCCTTCAGGTCTGCCATGGTCTGGATGCCATTGCCTTCCACCGTCACCACATGCATGCGGTTCGGGTAGACCACGAGCAGCGCCTGCAGCGGCACCTTGCCGCTCTTGAACTTGTCCTCGCCCTTCAGCGCATCGAGCGCGGCGTCGGCCATCGTGAAAGCCAATTCGCTCTTGCCGGCGCTGATCAGCTTGAGATTGTCGACCGAGCCGCCGGTGACCTCGGCGGTGGCCTGCACGTTGGGAAGGCTCTTCGACAGCACGTTGGCGACGGCGCCGCCGAGCGGGTAATAGACACCGCCGGTGCCGCCGGTTCCAATCGACATGGTCTTCTGCTGGGCATGGGCTGCGCCCGCGAAGGCGAGACCAGCGGAAATCGTCATGGCCAGTATGGCTACGGTCTTCTTCATTGTTTTCATCCTCAATCGTTTCCTGACTAAGTTGTGAGCGCCGGTTGCGTTGGCGCCCGCGTTCTGGCCTGCCACAGCACCACGCCGAGACCGATGATCAGGCCCAGCACGTAGGTGTAGCTGATATCGCGGCCGATGATCCATTCGACGATGGCCTCGATCAGGCTCGGAAACACCAGCAGCAACCCGGATAGCAGAAGCAGGCCGCGTTCCACCGGCGTATTTTGTCGCAGTGCCCAGTTCTGGGCAAATGCCGCCAGCGCCAACAGCCCGAAGGTCGTCTTGATCGTGATCTCGACAATATCGACCCATGACCCGCCCTTCGGGATCGACAGCAGCAGGCCGGGGCCCTGGGGGTCGAGCACGAACACGAACGGCACCAGGAACGCCGGCAGCGTGTATTTCCAGGATTGCAGCGTGGTCTTGTAGGGGTCGCCACCGGTGATGGCGGCCGCCGCGAACGGCGAAAGCGCCGTCGGCGGCGACACCTCGGAGAGAACGGCGTAATAGAAAATGAACATGTGCGCGGCGTAATCGGGCACGCCGAGCTTGATCAGCGCGGGCGCCGCGATGACCGCGCAGATGATGTAGGAGGCGGTCACGGGTACGGCGAGGCCGATGATCCAGACGATCAGCGAGGTGTAGATCGCGGTCAACAACAGACTGCCGCCGGCATAGCTGATCACGATCGCCGAGAACTTCAGGCCAAGGCCCGTCAGCGTCACGACGCCCACGACGATACCGGCGCAGGCACAGGTGGTCGCGGCATTGAGCGCACCGATCGAGCCGTCGGCCAGCGCCTTCACCAGCTTGGTCGGCACCAGCGCGGTTTCCCGGCGCAGGAAGCTCAATGCTAGGGTGACGACGGTAGCATAGAACACCGACAGCGTCGGCGAATAGCCGATCACCATGAAGACGACGACGGCGAGCAGCGAGACGAAGTGGAAGCCGTAGCGCATCGTCATCTGGCCGAGCGTCATTTCCGGCTTGAAGGTGACATCCTTCGCGCCGAACTTCTTGGCGTCCAGTTCGACCATGAACAATAGCGACATGTAGTAGAGACAGGTCGGGATGGTCGCCATCCAGATCACGTCGAGATAGCTGATCTTGAGAAACTCGGCGATCAGGAACGCGGCGGCGCCCAGCACCGGCGGCGACAGGATCGCGCCCAGCCCGCCGGCGGCGAGCAATCCGCCCGCGGCGTTCTTCTCGAAGCCGGCCTTGGCCATCATCGGATAGGCCACGGTGCCGATCATGACGGTCGTGGCGACCCCCGATCCGGAGGGGCCGCCGAGCAGGAACGACGACAGCACCACGGTGCGGCCGGCGCTGTTCGGCTTTCCGCCCATCAAGGCCAGCGAGAAATCGATGAAGAACTTGCCGGCGCCGGAATGCTGCAGGAATGCGCCATAGATGGTGAACAGGATGATCAGCGTCGCCGACACGTCGACCGCGACGCCGAAGATGCCCTCCAGCGTAATGAAGAGGTGACCGACCAGGCGGGCGATGTCGTAGCCGCGATGGGTCCACGGCGCCGGCAGATACGGGCCGAGCATCGCATAGGCGATGAACAGCAGTGACACCACGGGCATGATCGCGCCGGTGGTGCGCCGCGTCGCCTCCAGCAGCAGCACGATGAAGACGATGCCGACGATCACGTCCCAGCGGTCGGGCGAGGTGGCGCGGTCGGTGAAATCCTCGCCGCCCCACAGCGCATAGACGATGGTCGCGACCGCGACTATCCCGGGAACAACGTCCCACCAGCGCACGCGGTTGCGAAAGCGTGTCGCCAGCGGAAACAGCAGGAAGCTCAGCACCAGCGTGAAGGCGACGTGGGTGTAGCGCAGTTCCTGGGTCGGAACGATCGCATAGGCCGCGTAGAGGTGAAACAGGCTCATGACCACGGCAATCGTGGTCGAAATTTTCCCCGGCCACCCCATCAGGCGGTTGGCCGCGCCTTCTTCCGCCTCGACGAAGGATTCCGCCTTCTGCAGGGCTTCGTCGGATACCGCAACGATCTCGTCATTGGGCGGATTTGTCTTGTCTTCTGCCATGCTTTCCCCGGGGACCCGTTAACTCCCAGACCCGGTGTCCCCCGGGCCTTTCGCGGGCGCATTCAGTCCAATTTGGGTAACCGTGGCAAGGGCCTTGTAGGCGTATGTGGGGGGCATCTTTTTAGCTTATCGGACGGCTTGACCCGGAGCCGCCGCCAATCCGTAGCCCGGATGGAGCCAACGGGTCGCGCGAATGCGCGCCCGCGACGAGCGCAATTGCGCTCGCGCAGTGATGACAGGCTCCGCGAAATCCGGGGAAACTGCCAAACAAGAATCCCGGGTTGCGCTTCGCTTCACCCGGGCTACAAGAAAATGAGAAACTCACAGGGAGAAGAAGTCGATGGAACGGCTCAAGGGCAAGACGGCGATGGTGGTGGGCGCGGGCTCGATCGGTCCCGGCTGGGGCAATGGCAAGGCGACCGCTGTCACCTTCGCGCGCGAGGGCGCGCAGGTATTTTGCGTCGATCGCAACGCGGCGGCAGCAAAGGAGACCGTTGACATCATCACGGGCGAGGGCGGCAAGGCGACAGCCTTCACCGCCGACGTTTCCCGCGAAGCCGAAGTCGAGGCGATGGCGGCGGCGTGCCTCAAGGCCTATGGACGCATCGACGTGCTCGACAACAATGTCGGCATCGCCGAAATGGGAAATGTCGTCGAGGTGAACGAGGCGAGCTGGGATCACGTCTTCGCGGTCAACCTCAAGAGCGCCTATTTCGCCATGAAGCACGTTATCCCTGTCATGCAGAAGCAGGGCGGCGGCTCGATCATCAACATCTCGTCGATCGCCTCGATCCGCCATCTCGGCATTTCCTACGTCACCTATGGCGCCTCGAAGGCGGCGATGAACCAGATGACGAAGACGACCGCCGTGCAGTTCGCGCGCGACCATGTCCGCGTCAACTGCATCCTGCCGGGCCTGATGAAGACGCCGATGGTCGCGCACTCGGCGGGACTCGCAGCCAGCTATTCGGCCGGCGACGTCGAGGCGATGTGGCGGGCGCGCGACGCCCAGGTGCCGATGGGGCACATGGGCGACGCCTGGGATGTCGCCAACGCCGCGCTGTTTCTGGCGTCCGATGAATCGAAATACGTCACCGGGATCGAGTTGATCGTCGATGGCGGGATCACGAGCAAGTCGGGTGCGTAACGCGCGTTATGCCTGTGCGCTCAATTCGGCGCGGTCGAGCTCTTCTTCCACCTGGTGGAAGGCGTCGTCGCTGATCTCCTCGAGCTCGCGCATCTTCAACAGCGCCTCTCGTGCCGCGCCGATGGCGCGGCGGCGCAGCGGATCGGCCGGCAGCTCGCTGCTCGCGATGCCGAGTTCGGGTTCGGTTTCGGCACGCAGCAGCACGGCGCGGTATTCCAGCCGCAGAATCTCGGCCTCCTCGGACGGATCGGATTCGATCGCCTCGAGCGCGGCGCGATAGGCGATGCAGCGGGCTTGGGCGGCCTCGCGCGCGACCGGGTCGTCCTCCTCGAATTTCAGCGCGAGGATCACCGGCCGCAGCGTCAAGCCCTGGATCACGAGTGTCCCCAGCACCACGGCAAAGGCCGTCAGCAGGATGAGATCGCGATACGGGAAGCTCTCGGGCAGCGCAAAGGCGGCCGCCAGCGTAACGATGCCGCGCATGCCGCACCAGGACACGATGATGCCGCGTTCCACCGTCGGCACCGCCGGAGACACATGCGGCGGAAGCAGGCCGTGCGCGTTCAAGGCGCGCAGGAAGGCGCCATATGGCATCACCCAGGCGATGCGGGCGAAGACCACAACGGCGAGGATCGTGGCGGCAAAGCTGCAATATTTGAACCGCACCTCGTCGTCGAGGCCGGACCAGATCGGATTGAGCTGCATGCCGATCAGAATGAACGCCAGCACGTTGAGCACGAACACGACGGTTTCCCACACCGCATAGGAGGCCACACGCAGCCGCGCCGGGGTACGCTCCGGCGCGGTGCGGGCGATCGTGATCGCATAGGCGACGATGGTGAGAATGCCGGACAGCCCGATATGCTCGGCGACGATCCACACCATGAACGTGCCGGCGAATTGCGTGATGATGGCGCTCGGCGCCTCGGTGATGCGGCGTGTGATCAGCGCCCAGACCCGCGCGAACAGGAAGCCGGCAATGAGGCTTCCGAACAGCGCCAGCGCAATGGACGGCACGAACTCGTGCACTTTCATGTGCTCGGCGGCAACCAGGCCGACCGCGACGCGGTAGATCAGCAGTGCGCTGGCGTCGTTGAGCAGGCTTTCGCCCTCGAGAATCTTCTGGATGCGGTAAGGCAGGTTGACCTGGCGCAGGATCGCGGTGGCCGCCGCGGCGTCGGGCGGTGCCACGATGGCACCGAGCGCGATCGCGACCGCCCATGGCATGTCCGGGCGAAGCCAGTGCGCGACGACGGCGACAGCGGCGGTCGTGACCCCGACCGCGACCAGCACCAATGTCGATACCGGCAGCCAGTTGTTTCGCAGGTCCCGCAGCGAGGTATCAAAAGCCGCATCGAGCAGCACCGGCGCCACGAACAGCGCGAGCGCCAGTTCAGGCTCCAGCGTCCACGACGGAGCCCCGGGCACGAAAGCCAGCAACATGCCGCCGATCGCGAGAAATGTCGGATAGGGTACCTTGAGCCGCCGCGCCAGCGCGGACAGCAGCACCGCGCCAAGCAGCAGCCCGATAATCCATTCGAATGCTAGCAAATCCGGGATTCCTGCCGGTCGAGATCGATGTCACCGTCAATCTAGCACCAAAACCGGCAAAGTCTCCCTGACTGAAAAGTCGATCCTGGCTCGAACAGTCGCGCCCGTTTGCTACTGCGCCATCGCCAATATGCCGCCGGCGAAGGAATGCCACAGCGGCGTGACGCTGATCGGCCAGTTCAGGAGCTTCACCGCGATCAGCGCGATCCCGCCATAGACATAGACCGGATGCGGCCGGCCGCGCGTGCGCCAGTCGAAAACGATGGCGGGCACCAGCAGGAGACAGGCGACGAAAGCCGGCGGGATGGTCACCGGCACCGGCGGCGGACCGAGCGGGCCGGGAGGGGCCAGGAAGGTCAGAAACCAGCGCGCGACCGCGGCGTCCAGCAGCGAGATGCTGGCCAGCAGCATCAGCCGCTTGTGCGTCTCGGGCTTGCGGATGGCGGCAATGGCCAGCGCGAACACCACGGCGAAGAACAGAATTCCGCTTAGCGGAACAATCGCGAATGCGATTCCGTCATCGGTCAATCCCGCCGCCGCCGAGCGCTTCATCGCATTGACAGCCACCAGGAAGCCGAAGATCGTCATCGCGGTCGCCAGCGATACGCCGATCATTCCGATGGTGCGGTGCCGGGCGACCTTGCCGGATGCGGCGAGCCAGCTCTGGAATGCGAAATAGAGTGACCAGGCGAAGAACAATAGCCCGTGAAAATGGACGACCGGGGAAGCCGAAAGCGAGCGATTGGCCAGCGGCAGCCAGTAGGTCGGTGCAAAGCCGAGAAAGGCGACGGCCATGCAGGCCAGCGCCATGTAGAAGTAAAAGTAACCTGTCCGGGATTGCGCGATGGCGCGCGGCGAATTGAGGTCGGTCAATGTGGTCATGGTTGTTGAGTCCGCGAGACCTGCAAAAGGTTCAAGACAAATTTCGTGACCAAAAATATCCGTTCGCGTGCGGATGACGGTGTTTTCGCGCGCGTCACGTTTCGGCCAGAATTTGTCCCCGTATGAAACCGGATACACGTACGCGCCCGTTGTCGAAAAAGCCGGTGGCTTGCTAGGATCGCGCGCTCATCCAACGCTTCCTGGATACAAGGTTTCCCGGACACAAGGCTTCCCGGATCAATTGATGCGATTCTATTCCGACATCCGCAGGCTGGTCGCGGCTTCCTTGCTTTGGATCGCGTTTGTGCAGGGCGTATCGGCGACCGGTGTCGAACCGGCCAAGGATTTGCGCGTCGATCCCGCGCTTTGCCTGGCCGCCGCGCTGGCGCGTGACGACGACAAGACGGTCGCGGCTTGCGGCGCGCTGATCGACAACGCAAAGACCGAAAAGGCCGACCGCATCAAGGCGCTGATCACGCGTGGCGCCGCCTATGAGCGCAAGGACATGGCCGACCGCGCCATCGCCGACTATGACGGCGTGCTGCGGCTCGATCCCTCACTCGCCGATATCCACAACACGCGCGGCGAACTCTGGCGCAAGAAGGGCGACCTGCCGAAGGCGGTGGCCGATTTTGCTGCGGCGATCAAGTTGAACCCGGACCACGTTGCGGCCAGGGCCAACCACAGATCCATGGCGCTGGAGCTGGAGCGGTTGGGGGCGCTGAAGGCGGTCGCCGGCAAGCCGAGCTTCAATTGCGCCATCTCCCGCCGCAAGGTGGAAAAGGCGATCTGCGCCAATCCCGAGCTCGCCGATCTCGATCGCGAGGTTCAAGGGTCGTATGTCAGGGCGGCCGCAGAGAAGATGACCCCGCAGCAGGTGCGCAAGCTGCGGCGGGAGCAGGAGGAATATATCTCCCGTCGCAATGCGGAATACGGCCGGCCCGGCTACGATCTGAAAAAGGCGATGCGCGACCGCCTGCAACAGATCAACGGGATCGATGGGTATTAGGTTACAACATGAACAGCCCGAGGCCTTCGACAACTTCCCGCTTCGTTGCCTCGGTCCGGCTCCGCGCCTTTTCCGTACCGCGGCGGATCACGTCGAGCACATAAGCCGGATCTTTGGCTAGTTGCGTCCTTCGTTCTCGCGTCGGCCCAATCAGCGCCTGCAAGATGTCTTCGAGGCGGCGCTTGATCTTGCTGTCGCCTATTCCTCCCCGCCGATACTGCGCCTTCAGCTCTTCCAGCGTGGTGCGGTCCTCGTCGAAAGCATCCAGATAGGTGAAGACGACATTGCCTTCCACTTGCCCGGGATCTTCGATCCGCAGATGATTCGGGTCGGTGAACATCGCCTTCACTGCCGCCGCGATCTCGTCCGGCGAGGCCGAAAGGGCGATGGCATTGCCGCCGGATTTCGACATTTTCGCTTTCCCGTCGACGCCCGGCAGCCGCCCCGCCTGCGGAATGACGGCCTGCGCTTCCGGCAGGATGGCCCGTCCGGCGGTGGTGTTGATACGGCGCACGATCTCGTTGGTCTGTTCGATCAGCGGCGCCTGATCCTCGCCCACCGGCACAACAGTTGCCTTGAACGCGGTAATGTCCGCCGCCTGCGCCGCAGGATAGCACAGGAAGCCTGCCGGGATGTCGCGCCCGAAGCCGCGGCCGCGGATCTCGTCCTTGATCGTGGGGTTGCGCTCCAATCTGGCGACGGTCACGAAGTTCAAATAGAGCATCGACAGCTCGGCCAGCGCGGGCAGGTGGGATTGCAGGCAGATCGTGGTCTTGGCTGGGTCGATCCCGACGGCAAGGTAGTCGAGCGCCACCTCCATCACACCGAGCCGCACCTTGTCGGGGGCGTGAGCATTGTCAGTCAGGGCTTGCGTATCAGCCAGGAGCAGGAACTGCTCGTGGGTCTCCTGAAATCGCAGCCGGTTGAGCAACGATCCGGCATAGTGGCCAATGTGCAGCGGGCCGGTGGTGCGGTCGCCTGTCAGAACAATGGGTCTGGTCATAAGGTGTCCTCGTGAGATGAGGGGAACACCGCATGGGGGATCATCAAAACAAAGGCCGCCCTTGCGGCGGCCCCAGATGCAATGAAACGTCCGGCCGCCCTGTCAGCAGGCCAGCCACCAAAGTTTGACAATGATCATCGTGCGTTTCATGGAAGTCTCCCTAGGCTATGCACGGATACAGGTCAACACATAGCGCCGCGTGAATGACGACAAGGGGCTCGGACCCGGATTTATTAATGGTCCTGGGCCGTATTGGCCTGACTTGAGGGAGATGCCCCGGGCCTTCGAACCTTGGGAGATCAGCGGCGACACTAGTGATCGGGCGCGGCATAACCGCGCGTACTTCATTTATTTTGAAGAGCCGATCATGCGATCATTTGTTTCGCGATTTGCCGCGAGCGCGGCTTTTACCATTGCAATCCTGGCCTCCATCGGCGCCACGGCTCGAGCCGGCAGCCGAACCGCTGGTCGACCTGCGCGGCGCTTTCGGCCGCCGAGCCCGCGAAGGTGATCGAGGTTTGCACCGCGCTGATCGACAATCCGGCGACGCCGGAGGGCGACCGGCTCGACGCCGCGATTACCCGCGCCGCCGCGCTGCATAACAGCGGTCAGACCGGCAAGGCGCTGGCCGAAATCGATACCGTCATAGCCAAGGATCCCAATCGGGCCCGCGCCTTCCGCGCCCGCGGCGAAATCCTGCGCCAGACCGGCAAGATGGAGGCCGCGTTCGAGGCGCTGAACCAGGCCATCCGGCTCGAGCCTGATAATGCCAATGGTTATGCCAACCGCGGCAATGCCTTCAACAACGCCAAAAAATATGACCGCGCCATCGAGGACTATAACGAGGCGCTTCGGCTGAAGCCGGATTTTGCGCAGGTGCTTTCGGATCGCGGCGCTGCCTGGTATTTCAGGGGCGAATATCAAAAGGCGATCGCCGATTACGATGAGGCGCTCCGTCTCGAGCCGCATCGCGCGCGCACCTACAGCAACCGTTCCGCGGCGTACCGCAAGCTGGGCCGCACGGAACGGGCGATCGAGGATGTCACCACGGCGATCCGGATCGATCCGACGCAGCCGGAATTCTTCGACAATCGTGGCCTCGACCTTGCCGGCAATGGCGACTATGCGCACGCGATCGCCGACTATGACGAGGCGATCAAGATCCGCCCCGAGGCGAAATTCCTGACCAACCGCGGCGACGCCTATCAGGCGCGGAAGGATTACGATCGCGCGATTGCCGATTACGACGCGGCGTTGAAACTCGATCCGAAATTCCAGCGCGCCTACAACAACCGTGGCGCGGCCTGGGTCAAGAAGGGCGACCGCGGCCGTGCGCTGCAGGATTATGCGGAAGCGGTCCGCCTCAACCCTTCCGACAGCACCGCCGCCGCCAATCACAAGGATATTGCGCAGCAAATCGAACGGCTGGGCTCGCTTTCGTACCAGAAGAACCTGCCGAGCTTCAATTGCGCCACCGCAAAACGCCAGGTCGAAAAGGCGATCTGCGCCGACCCGGGCCTCGCCCAGCTCGACCGCAACATCAACGACGTGTTTCTGCGGGTGATCGCGAGCGCGGAATCCGACAGCCATCGCGCGGCGCTGGCGCTGACCCGGCAGCAGCGCGGCTTCATCGAAAAGCGCAACGCCTCGTTCGGCAAGCGCGGCTACGATCTCCGCCATGCGATGGAGGAGCGGCTGGAGAAGCTCAATACGATCGCCCGGCAGTAGGATCCGATAACGATTTCGAGGGAAGTGGGTCGTCGCGCCGCGCGACAATCTCGACCGATCCACGGAGGAAGCGGTTGAATTCGGCAATCCGCCCCGCCGGCAGCTGCCACGGACCGCCGCGCTGCGAACCCCAGAAATTCATGAAGTCGCGACCAAGCATGTTGAAGCGCCCGACGGCAGCGCTGTCGGGATCGCCGAGCATCGCAGCGTATTGATCAGCCTCGGTCTCCCAGTCGTGCATCAGGATGGTCAGCGCCGGACGATCAATGGGCGGCAATGCACGGAATCCAGCCGCTTCGATCCATGCCAGCCCAGCCGCGGTCACTGCGCAGCAGCATGACAAGCCACCGAAGCCGCCGCCTGTTATCCCTCTCTTGATCCACCAGTCGTTCTGCCAATCCTCGTAGCCGAACAGCATGCCCTCGAGCCGTCGAAGGATTCGTTCCAGCCGCCGGATTTGCCCGAGGCATCCCAGATCAATTTGCTCGCCTGGATTCGCCATTCTTCGCCCTTCGGCGTGTAGTAGACGACCCGGTGTCCAAGATAGCTCTGACCGCGGCTCTGAATAGGTTTATCGAACTGTTCATTGACCTCCTCGCGGTGAAGCACGCCTTTGGCCACCCAATGCTCAAACCGGTCCTCGCCCTCGAATGTCATCGGCGGACACAGAATCGACATGCGCGCCAGTTTCTTTCGGCCCTCCAGCAGCAGCGGCAGTTCGTACCCCGTGTGGGTCAGGTATGGCGTCTGATCGGACGGCCGCCATCGGAACAGGCGGATTTCCAGATCTTTGCAATCCAGCTGCGCTGCATCGAAGCTGACATTGAATGTCGCAACGATGGCTGCGAGCTCTGCATCATCCAGAAAGTAAGTTTTTTCCAGCTCAGGGTCGTCGTCGGCCACCGCCAGAATTGCGCGGAGTGCTTCCGGATCGTCGACGGGAAACGTCGCCTGCAGAACGGGACACCATTGCTCAAGGTCGAATGCTTCGATCAGGAAGCGGTACTGCGGCATGGAGATCCCTTGTGAGCTGCTCGACGATGGACCCAATTATACTACCTATGGACGCCGGCATTGGAGGGCTTCGCGGCAGGCGGTAAAATCGCTTCGTCATCGTTAAATTTCTGGCAACCGGACCGATGTCGATCGACTGGAGGACGCGACGAGGCCCCTCCGGTTGCAGAAAATCCCTTCTTTTTCCTTGATCCAGATTAAGGTGGGCATATCCCGGAACGGGAAGAAGAGCCGATGGCCGGCCATAAATGCACGGGAAGCGACGCCATGAACATTCAGAACAACAGCCGGTATCACGAGGTCCACGCCCGCTCGCTGGCTGATCCCGAAGGCTTCTGGGCCGAGGCGGCGCGCGAGATCGACTGGATCGAGCCGGCCAAAAAGATATTCGATCCCTCGATGGGCGCGTATGGCCGCTGGTTCGCCGGAGGGGTGGTCAACACCTGCTACAACGCGCTCGATCGCCACGTCGCGGGCGGACGCGCCGACCAGGTGGCGCTGATCCACGATTCGCCGCTCACCAACACCATCTCGAAATTCACCTATGCCGAGATGCTCAAGGAAGTGCAGACGCTCGCCGCCGTAATGGCCGATTTCGGCGTCGCCAAGGGCGACCGCGTCATCCTCTATATGCCGCTGGTGCCGGAAGCGGTGTTTGCGATGCTGGCCTGCGCGCGGATCGGCGCGGTGCATTCGGTGGTGTTCGGCGGTTTTGCCGCGAAAGAGCTCGCAACACGCATCGAGGACGCCAAGCCGAAACTGATTTTCTCGGCGAGCTGCGGCATCGAGCCCGGCCGCATCGTGCAGTACAAGCCGCTGCTCGACGAGGCGATCAGGCTTTCGAGCGTCAAGCCGCAGGCTAGCGTCATCCTGCAGCGGCCACAGCAGACTTGCGAACTCACGGCCGGGCGCGATCACGACTGGGCAGCGTTGCGCCGCGCCGCGCTCGATGCCGGCAAGGCCGCGCCGTGCACGCCGGTGCTGGCGACCGATCCGCTCTACATTCTCTACACGTCGGGCACCACGGGAATCCCGAAGGGCGTCGTGCGCGACAATGGCGGGCATCTGGTCGCGCTGAAATGGTCGATGTTCAACCTCTACGGCGTCAAGCCCGGCGAGGTCTGGTGGTGCGGCTCCGACATCGGCTGGGTGGTCGGCCACAGCTACATCGTCTATGGCCCGCTGATTCATGGCGCCACCTCGATCATGTATGAGGGCAAGCCGGTCGGCACGCCGGACGCCGGCGCGTTCTGGCGCGTGATCTCCGAGCACAAGGCGGTCGCGCTGTTCACCGCGCCGACCGCGTTCCGCGCCATCCGCAAGGAGGATCCGGACGGCACGTTCATCCGCAAATACGATCTGTCGAAATTCCGCACGCTGTTCTTGGCCGGCGAGCGCGCCGATCCGCCGACGGTGGAATGGGCGGAAGCGCAGTTGAAGGTGCCTGTGATCGATCACTGGTGGCAGACCGAAACCGGCTGGTGCATCGCCGGCAATCCGGTGGGGCTGGGCATGCTGCCGGTCAAGCACGGCTCGCCGACGGTGCCGATGCCGGGCTATCAGGTCGACGTGGTCGACGAGGCATCGAGGCCGGTGCCCGCGGGCACCATGGGCTCGATCGTGATCAAGCTGCCGATGCCGCCGGCCTGCCTGCCGACATTGTGGGAGCAGGATGCGCGCTTCAGGGAAGCCTACCTCACGGAGTTTCCCGGCTACTACAAGACCTCGGACGCCGGCTACAAGGATGACGACGGCTATGTCTGGGTGATGGGCCGCACCGACGACATCATCAACGTCGCCGGCCACCGGCTCTCCACCGGCGGCATGGAGGAAATCCTGGCCTCGCACTCCCGACGTCGCCGAATGCGCCGTGCTCGGCATCAAGGACGCGATCAAGGGCGAGGTGCCCTGCGGCTTCCTGGTGCTGAAGGCCGGCGTGACGCGCGCGCCTACCGAGATCGAAAAGGAGATCGTGGCGCTGGTGCGCGACAAGCTCGGGCCCGTCGCAGCCTTCAAGCTCGCGATCACCGTCGGCCGGTTGCCGAAGACGCGCTCGGGAAAAATCCTGCGCGGCACCATCAAGAAGATCGCCGACGGCGAGAGCTGGACCATGCCGGCCACCATCGAGGACCCCAAGGTGCTCGACGAAATCGGCGACGCGCTGAAGGGCAGGGTGTAGGAGTTCGGGCTTGAGCCAATTGCTGGCCTCGGCGAACTGGCCATGCCCGGGTCAAGCCGCGGCCATGACCAGCTTGGCGTCGTGCAGCTAGCCCAGCAGTTCTTCGGTGACTTCGTCGGAAAACTGCTTTCGCACGCCGGCAATCAGCACCCGTTCGGGATCGTCAGGGATGGCTGTCGCGCCCGGCATGCCGTGATCGAGCAGGGCGCGCGCGCAGCCGACCCAGTCGCCGCCCTCGACCGGCTCGTTGCAGGACGCCCATGACAGCGTGCCGCAGGCGTTGTCGCCGTAACCGTGCTGCTCCGTCCATTTGGCGCCGTGCTCGAGCAGAAAACGCGTCAGGCCGGCATCGCCGCGGAACACTGCGAGATTGAGGGCGGACCCATCCCAGTCGCCGCCGCGCACGGCGATCGGCCAGCCGAGATTGACCATCAGCTTCACGGCGTCGCCGGCGCCTTCCGCCGCCATGTCCGGCAACAATCGCAATTGCGCCGGCGACAGCGACGCCGGCAGATCGGGTCGCGCGTCACGAATCCTTCGCGCCTCGGCTTCGTCGCCGCGCGCGCAGGCGGCCACGAAGCGCTCCTCGTCCGAGATATCAGGCACGTCAATCCGCGCGCGCAGCAGAGCGGCAACGTCGGAAAGCCCGAACCGCAGCGCCAGCTGGTAGCAACTGGCACCATCAGCGGCGGGCCGAGATACATCCGCGCCGGCATCCAGCAGGGCCTTCGCATGCCGCGGCCGTCGGCGCCGGATCGCCCATGCGAGCGGCGAGGCCCAATCGGTCAGCGGTGGATTTCGCGCCGGCTCGTTCGGATCGCCGCCGTGCTCCAGCAACAGTTTCAGCGCGGTATCGTCGTCGAGGTCCATGGCGCGGTAGATCGCATTGCTTTCCGCAATGCGGGCGCCGTGCTCCAGCAGCAGGCGCGTGCATGCCGGATTCTCCAGCGAGTGATAAAGCGACTCGCCGTCATTGGGATTCGCGCCGGCTTCGAGCAGATAATCTGGTCAATGCCGGATCATGGTTGCTTCCGGCCGCGCCGTAGAGCGTCGAGAGCGGACAGCGCTGGTCCGGCTCGCTCAGCGATCCCGGCGGCCAGCGGCTGTGGATGTGCTGGTTGACGTCGGCGCCCGCCGCGATGAGCAGTTGCGCGCTGCGATGCAGGCGCTCGCGAAATTCCTCCACGCGCAGCAGGCTTGAATGCGCGACGGCGCAAAGTGGCGGCAATCGCAGGGGACCACCTGATAGGTTGACCCATGCCGGATCGGCTTGCGTCGCCTGCCGCAGCGCGCGTTCGTCGCCGATCGCGCAGGCAAGATAAGGATCGCCTGCGACGAGGTCGGGGTCATCGGCCAGAATCCGTAAAGCCACGCGCGGGTTCGCGCGGTTGACCGTGCCGCTGACGTCGCCGGAATAAAGCAGCTGAGCCCAGTGCAGGACGCGAACGGCGCGCTCCTCTCTGCGCGACCGCCTGCACCTCGACGTAACGCTTCAGGTCAGGCCAGGATGCAAAACCGTGTTCGCGCGCGATGCATGATTGCGCATCGTGCAGGCGCAGTCCCCGGGACGAAAGGTCCTCATCGCCGAGGCCCGCCGTTGCCGGCAGCGTGCTGCGAAACCGCGCCATCGCCGCCGCATCGCGGGCTTCGATAGAGGCGGATCAATTGCTTGGCTTGCTTCTTCAGATGATCGAGATTCAATCGATCGGGGAGCGGGTTCATCAAACACCTCCGTGCATGACATCGCCGACGGCCCGCAATACCGGCTGCACAAAGGCTTTAGGATGTCGCTCGAAAGCTGCAAGTGGGTTCAACCCTTCCCGCGGGCCCGGGAGCGGCTTGCACCGCATCCGCTACAATATGGTGGGCGCAGGCAATGGTCAACGTTCGCCGGACCAGGCACGATTCCAGCCGAAAAAATCCCGGCCGCGTGGCAGGCGGCCGGGATCTGTATTGCAAGAACGTTCGATCAGTAGGCGCAGACGTTCACGGTGCGCAGGCGCATGCCGCGGCGGGTTTCGACCCAGCGCTGCTGCAGGCAGCCGTTCAAACCGGTGTCGACATAGACGCCGCCGAAGCCGACGCCGATGGCGGGACCCCAGCCATATCCATGTCCCCAGTGATGATGGCCGTGGTAGAAGCCGCCGGCGGAAGCGGGCGCTGCAGCGGCAATGGTGAGCGAGGCGGCGGCGATCAGTCCGAGGGTAACCTTGCGAAGCATTGTATTCTCCAGTTGATTGGCGCGAGGCCGTTGTTTGCGTCCCTGCCCATCAGTCGGGCCGACGACGTCCTGCGTTCACGCGCGTCGGGGAGAATCGTGTTTCAGGAATGTTTCGTGGCGCGAGATTGGCGGAAATCCTTATCGTCCTGATAACCATCCTGCGCCGTCTGGTAGCGTGCGGCCATGGCCTGGGTGAGTTCGGCCATCTTGTCGCGCAGCTCGGCCGGCGCCAGCACCTCCGCCTCCGCGCCGAGACGCAGCAGTTCGGCCGCCGCGTGCCACACCGTCTTTCCGATCGGCACAACTGCGATCCGCCAGCCGGCGGCATCGGCGGTGTCCTCGATGCGGGTGCGCGTCCTGCACGTAAGGCTGGCTCAAGGCGTCGAGCAGTTTTATGCCGAATGGCGACAGCCGCACGGTGGCGCAGTTCGGATGCATCTCGGCTTCGAGCCGGATCGTTGCGGCTTGCCAATAGGCGGCGAGATCGAAATCGGCGGGCCGGACGCAGCGCTCCTCCAGAACGTTGCAGTCGAGAACGCGCGCCACGCGATAGGTGCGCACGCTGCCATCGACGTGTCCGGCGAGATACCAGCTGCCGCCTTTCAGCACGAGACCGAGCGGCGCGACGCGACGGCGTTTCTCGGCCCTCCAGCTCTGGTAGCGGATTTCGATCAGATTTTCGCGCAGCAGCGCGCCGGCAATGGCGCGCAGATGCTTCGGCTGCTCGGCTTCGCCGAACCAGCTTGGGGCATCGAGATGAAAGCGTTCCTGCATCCGGCCGGCGTTCGGCCGCAGATTGGCCGGCAGCGCCGCCATCAGCTTGGTCTGCGCCGCCAGCATCGCAGCATCGAGGCCAAGCGCGGCTGCAGGCCCCGGCAGTCCCGTCATGAACAGCGCCTCGGCCTCCGGCTGCGACAGTCCGTTCAGCCGCACGCGATAGCCGTCGAGCAGGCGATAGCCGCCTTCCGCGCCGCGGTCGGCATAGACGGGAATGCCGGCCGCCGCGAGCGCATCGATGTCGCGATAGATGGTGCGCACCGAAACCTCGCAGGCTTCCGCGAGTTCGGGCGCGGTGACCTGTCCCCGCGCCTGCAGGGTGGTGAGGATCGAAAGCAGCCGGCTCGCGCGCATGATCCCTTAAACCATACCTGACACAAGATGTCAGGTATGGTCGGGCATACAAGGTCCGTTGCCCGAGAGGCCCAATGGAGACTGCCAATGACCGCTGAGGACCGCATCACGCTTTATTATTCGCCGCAGAGCCGCGCGACGGGCACGCGGGTGCTGCTGGAGGAACTGGGAGCCCCCTATGATCTCCATGTCCTGAACATGAAGGCGGGCGAGCAGCGCCAGCCGGCCTATCTCGCCATCAACCCGCTGGGCAAGGTGCCGGCGGTCAGCCACGGCGAGGCGCTGGTGACCGAGCAGGTGGCCATCACATCTATCTCGCCGACCTGTTTCCGAAAGCCGGGCTGACGCCCGCGCTCGACGATCCCTGCCGAGGTCCGTATCTGCGCTGGATCGCCTATTACGGTTCGTCCTTCGAGCCTGCCTTGATCGACAAATTCATGAAGCGCGAGCCGGCGCCGCCGACGCAGTCGCCATATTCCGATTACGACACCATGCTTGGTGCATTGGAGGCGCAGCTTTCCAGGGGGCCTTATCTGCTCGGCGAGCGCATGACGGCAGCCGACATTCTCTGGGGCGTGGCGTTCAGTTGGACGATGATGTTCGGCCTCGTGCCGCGAACGGATGTATTTGCGGCCTATGCCGAGCGCATCACGTCGCGCCCCGCCTTCCAGCGGATCAACGCTGCCGATGACGAAATGGCGGCCCAGCACGCTGCGGCTTGCGGCGGGTGAGCGGCACGGATTTGATCCCGGGGCGTCCCGATTCGCGTGAAGAAGACGCGTCAAAACAAGAATCCAGAGTCTCGCTCCGAGCCAATCGGAACGGGCTCCGGACCTTCTCAGAATTTCGGCGGGCGCTTTTCCGCAAACGCCTTGATGCCTTCCTTGATCTCGGCGCTGCGCATGCTCTCGCGGTGGCGGCAGGTCGGCGGCTTCCTCGTCGAATTTGCCGCGGGCGAATTCGTTGATGGCGCGCTTCATGCCGCGCATCGCCAGCGGCGCGTTGCCGGCCAGGATGGTGGCAAGCTGGTCGACTTCCTCGTCGAGCGATTCCGCCGGCACCATGGCGGTGAGGTAGCCGATCCGCAGCATTTCCGGTGCGGTGATTTTCTGCGCGGTGAGAAACAGCATTCTTGGCGTTGTCGACACCGAGCCGCGACACATAGCGGGCGATGCCGCTCTTGTAATAGTGCAGGCCGAGCCGCGCCGCCGGCATGAACATTTCAGCCGTATCGACGCCGATGCGGAAATCGCAGGCCAGCGCCAGGTCGGTCGAGCCGCCATAGACGCCGCCATTGAGCCGGCAGATCGTCGGCACGCCAAGGTCCTCCAGGCGGTCGACCACCGCTTCGAACGCCGATCCCGCGCTCGGTTGCGCCGTCGCGCTGGTGGCGCGGTCCGCCACCGAGTTGAGATCGTAGCCGGCGCTGAAGGCGCGGCCGGTGCCGGTCAGCACCAGCACGCGGATCGCGGGATCGGCCTCGATCCGGTCGAACAGCTTGACGAGGTCGCCGAGATCCTCGCTCTGCAGCCGGTTCAGATGTTTCGGCCGGTTGAGGCGGATGGTGGCGCGCGCGCCATTGATTTCAAGTACCGGCGCACTTGCCGCCTCGGCTATGTCGGGCATGCTGTTCTCCATTGTTAGCCGTCATTGCGAGCGAAGCGAAGCAATCCATCTTGCCGCTCAAAGAAAGAATGGATTGCTTCGTCGCTTCGCTCCTCGCAATGACGGTCTGTGATTTTGGTTACTTGTTCTCTTGCGCGCGCCGCCTGGCTTCGGCGTCGATGGTCTCGGCCAGATCGGGATGCCGCGCCATCAGCATGCGAAAATCCACGAGATCGAGCACCAGCAGCCGCGTCACCCTGGTGGTCGTGACATCGGCGCCGCGCACACTATTGCCGAGCAGGGCCATCTCGCCGAAGAACGCGCCTTCGCCGAGCGCTATCTTTTTGCCGGGCAATTCAACCTCGGCCTCGCCGGCGGCGATGAAATACATGCAGTCGCCCTGCTGGCCCTTGCGGATGATCATGGTGCGCGCCGGCAGGTCCATCGTACGCAGCATGTGCGTGACGTCGGCGATCGCGGCCGGGCCGAGGGTTGCGAAGAACGGCACCTTGCTGACAGTCTCCCACGTCTTCAGGAAATTGTCGCGGCGGGTCTCGGCGGCAAAGCCGGTCGCCAGAATACCGGTCCAGAGCCCGAACACGCCGAGGCCGGAGATCATGACCAGCGCCGCGACCATGCGGCCGAGCGGCGTGATCGGCACCACGTCGCCATAGCCGGTCGTGGTCAGCGTCACCACCGCCCACCACAGCGCCGCCGGCACGCTGCCGAAGGTCACCGGCTGCACGTCGCGTTCCAGGAAATATTCGGCGACCGACGCCAAAAACACCACCATCAGGAAGATCACGAGCACGCTGAGCAGCGGCCCTGATTCCAGCGCCAGCACGCGCCGCAGCTGCCGCAGCCCCGGGATGCCCGGGACGACCTTGAGCGCCCAGAGAATGCTGAGCAGCCACGCGGTCCTGGGCTCGATGCCCGAGAGGAGCGCGACCGGCACGGCAAGGGCGCCGATCGCGTCGACCACCCCGCTGCCGGAAAGCGCGTAGAGCGATAGCCGCCCTTGCCCCGCCATGTGGCGCAGCCGCACCAGCCATTCGAACACGAAATAGACGAGGCACGTCCACAGCACCGCGTCGACCCAATGATGCGCCGCCTCGTAGACGGGGGCCGCAGTGAGCACCGCCATCGCAGCGACGCCGGCCGCCACCGCGGCATAGGCCGCCTTGGTCATGTTGCGGCCGGCCGTCTTGGCGGCGAACTGAGCCAGTGCCGAGAGAGCGAGCCGCTTGGACATCGGATAAGGAGGGGCCTGATCGGTGCAATAAAAGCTGGATAATGGTCAAGCCGCAGCGTGACCCATGCCCGCAAAGTGCCTGCCTGCGGGGAGGCCGTCAACGACGGCCTTCACACGACGCCACGCGTTCCCGGGGCCGCCTCGAGGCCGAATTTTACCCGGGAATGGTGAGAATCCCGACAAATCGTCGTTCTTTCCTCGTATATCAAAATGGCCCCGCGGACATTACGATAGCGGGCACTGCAACAGAATCGTGAAAACGCACACGTTTAGATATTGGTTGGTTTCCGATGGATACGTCTCATCTGGCACAACACGCAGGAACCGCCGGCGCGCTGTTCGCATCGATTTTCGTGGTCGCCACCACCACGATGAAGACCATGATCCCGTTGCGGGTCTTCGGCATCCTCGCCAACGTCGTTCTGATCGTGACCGCGATCCCGACCCATAATTTCCTGGTCATGGGGGTGCAGGTGGTCATGCTGCTGGTCAATTCCTATCGCCTGCACCAGATGCTGCAGCTGGTGCGCGACGTGAAGAAGTCCGTCAACAGCGACCTCTCGATGGAATGGCTGAAGCCGTTCATGACCGAGCGCCAATGCGCAGCCGGCGAGATCATGTTCTACAAGGACGAAAAAGCCGAGGACATGCTCTATATCGTCAGCGGCAAGTTCAAGCTGGTCGAGTTGGGCATCGTGCTGCCGGTCGGCGCCATCGTCGGCGAACTCGGCATGCTGTCGCCGTCGAACATGCGAACCCAGACGCTGGAATGCATTGAAGCCGGCCTCGTCCTGAGCGTCAGCTACAGCAAGGTCGAGGAACTCTACGTGCAGAACCCGGCTTTCGGCTTCTATTTCCTTCGTCTGTCCAGCGCGCGGCTGTTTCAGAATCTCGAGACGCTGCAGCAGCAGTTGAACCAGCAAACGGCGTCCGCCGCGGCGCCGAAGCCCGCATAGAGGCCAGGAGCCCAGGGGAGTGTCAGACCGCGGTATCCTGTCGTCGTTGCGTTATCTGTTCGCGGATTTCATCGGCGAGGATGACGACACGCCGCCGTTCCTGCCCGAAGGGCTGCCGGAGCCGGTCATGGCGGCGGCGAGCGACGCCATCCATTTCCTGATCGACTATCAAGGAACAAGCTACGCCGAACTTTACGTCCACCGGCTGCGGCGGTTCGTCGGCAAACAAGGCGTCGACGACGCGATGCTTGCCGAAATTGCACGGCTGATGGCGGTGCGCATGGCCTATGAAGATCCGATCCGGATCGCGCAACTGAAGCTTGCCGAACTGGATCAGGCGTCCGGCAGCCCCGCCAGGCCCGCCGTCGACATCAGGAAGTTCAGTATCGAGGAATTGATCGGCGCGCTTCCCGCTGTCATCGCCGAGTATCTGCTCGATGCACTCGATTGGGCAGGCTGGACGAAAAAGCGGGTCTCCATCCGCTTCAGCACGGCAAGCCGGTTCGGCATCCGCCGCCTCAAGATCGAGGCGGGACTGCGGCGTTGGCGGCTGTTTTCGGTGCGTTATGCCAAGGAGCGGGTCCTGGTCGAACGCTGGCTGCACATGATCGACCGCAGCCTGACCAAGCAGCCCGCAGCCGCGCCCACGATCGTGCAGACCGCGACCATGATCGAGGGATATGGCGACGTCTATCGTCAGGGCCTGGCGGACTGGAATGCGATCATCGACGGCCTGGTCAAGCCGACATTCGACGGCGTGCTGGCGCTGCCTGATCTGGGCAGTGCGGTGGCCGAGGCGCGCGCCGCCGCGTTGCCGGACCCGCGGCAGGCGGCACTCAAGCGCAAGATCGCCGAAATCCGGGCGCGGGCTTCGGCCGAGTTCGAACGCGGCCTGATTTTACGCGCTCTGCGCGGTCTTCACCGCCACCACTTTGTCATCCTGGGGCGGCGGGTGCCGCTTGAGATGTTCGCGGCGCAAGCCGATCTCGTCACGCACGAATTCATAGCCGAGCTTGAAGGTGTCCAGCCCGTCGCTGGAGATGGTGCCGTCGCGCAAGCCTATCACCACGCCGCGCAGGATCGTTTCCAGTTCGTCCTGCAGTTCGTCGAGGGCGTCCAGCGATTTGGCGTATTCCATGCGCTCGCCGACATCGAGAATGGCGGTTGCGAGCTGGCTGGCCTTCTCCGGCGCGATCCGGGTGACCTTGGTGTAGATGGCGGCAAAGATCGTGCCGATGATGCTGAGCGCCGCGAGGGCGACATACATCAGGTCGCTGTAGCGTTCGACAAAGGACTTGATTTCGTCGTTGATGTATTCGGCGGCGCCGGGATGCGCCACGATGAAGGCGTCCTTGTCGGTCGCTGCCGGCTCGATCTTGGAGGCGAAGCCGTCGGTGAGCGAGAGCTCGGCCTTGTTCTCGTAGATGATCCGCGCCAGGTCGCTCACGGTCGTGGTCGAGAGCTTGGATTGGGCAACCAACAGCCATTCGAGCCCGATCGTGTCGACGTCTTCCGCAGGGACGGCGGGTGAGGCGGACAGCATTCCGGTCGCCACCGTTTCCTCTGATACCGCCGGGTACTTCCTGGCGATCGCTTTCGCCGAGTCGATCGCATTCAGCGTGAAGCCGCTGCGCCTGGTATATTGCTCGTAGCTCTTGTCCTTCACGATCTGCGAGGCGTGCGCGATCTTGACCACGGCGCCGAAGCCTGCGGCGAACAGCTGGTCGAAGGTCGCGCCCGGCGGCGCCATCTGGACCCGCGCGCCCGCATCCGGGGTGTCCGAGAGCTCGAGAATATTGCGCACCAGCGCAGCCCCGCTCTCGCCGTCGGCTATGACCGCGATCTTCTTTTTCTTCAGCTCCGCGATGGTTTTTATTTTCTTGCCGGTCGGGCTGATCAGCAGAAGCAGGTCGTGTTCGAGGATCGCAACTGCGCGGGCGCGGGGCGGAATCCTGGCGTCGGTGCGCAATATCGCAAGGTTGGCTTCCTTGCGGTCGAACTGCGACAACGCCTTTGCATTGTCGCCGTTGGGCACGATCTTGAGTTGCAGGCGCGAGGAATTATTCTTCAGCACCGTCGCCAGCCGGGCGGCGAAGCGCGCCTCGGGGCCATTGGCCTCGCCGACGGCAAACACCAGCGTCTCCGAATTGCGTACCCAGGTCCGGCCACCCCACACCACGGCGGCGGTCAGGACGAGCGTCAGGATGGAAAACAGCAGGATCTGGGTCCGGTTGCTCTTGACGACCCGCACACGGCGACGCGGCATTTCCGGATGCGGCGTTGGGGCTTCAGCACTCATGGCTCGTACCCGGGGGTCAGGGGCGTGTCGTCGCCGAACTGGCGCCGCAGGCCGTCCGAATGAATTCGTAAATGCCTAGAAAAGAACGATAATTTTGCCTGCCGGGCAATGATAGCCCGCTCCTATGGGATTGCAAACCGCGCCCGACGGTAACCTTACCCTGCAGGCCGCGCCGCAGTATCGCAGTTCCGCCACACCGTGCGATTTTCAGACTACCCACAGGTGCATTCCGGCGCGGGAGGTGTCATAAATAAAGGCACCGTTCGAACAGTCCGGGTTTAACAACAACATTGCGCTGACAGCCTAGGTCCCGGTTTTTCGCCACCTCTCCAGTCCCAGAAAAGGGCGTCAGCTTTGTTGTTTCCTTCGATGTCGTCCTCGGTCCCGGTAGGTGCGCTGATAGGATGGATGCTGCTTCTTACCGTGAAGCACATCATTGCCGACTTCATGCTGCAGAATTCCTGGATGGCGATCGGCAAGGATCAAAAGACCGGCTGGGCCTTGCCGCTATTGGCGCATTGCCTCGTCCACCTCGCGGTAGCGATGGCGCTGATCCTGGTTGTCGCGCCGCGATTCTGGTTCGTCGCCTTCATCGACTTCGCGATTTACATCACCGTCGACCGTATCAAGGGGATCTTCGCTTCCCGCTACGGCGTGACGATGGAGAACGAGCATCCGTGGTTCTGGACGCTGATCGGCGTCGATCAGGCGTTGCACCATCTCACCGGTTTCGGCCTGTCGATCTTCATGGCGGCGAACTGATCCGCGCGGCCAGCGGCATCGGCCTCCCTGTTTCAATTCTCCCCGGCATCGGAAGGCTGAGCATCCGCTCGGCCCGCGAATCATGTTCCGATTCCAATTCAGTCGTGACTGGCAAGTCCCCCGGAACACTACTGGTGGGCGTGGTTAACCTTTCATTAGAGTATTGCACTGCATCTTCCGGAAGGGAGAACCCGCAATGTTTTCAAGCCGTGACGCCTTCGAGAACGATTTCTGTCCGGTCCGCGACGAGTTGCTAGGCGAGATGTATCGCGCCAATGCAAACGGTCTGCCGCTTTTGGTGGAGAGCGTTTCGTCCGAGGTCCGTGCCATGCTGGCGCTATTCTGCTACCGGCGCAGCCACCTGCACACGCTGGCCCTTGCCATCGCGGCGAGCTGTACCGAACGTGAGCTGATTCAGCTCGGCGGCCGTGTCGGTTCCACGCTCTACGCGCTGTCACGCGAACCGGCCTCGCGTTCGCCTCGTCGTCATCCCACGGCGGCCGCAAGCCGATCACGCTTTCGACCAAGCCGCTCTCGACCTTCAAGCCGATCGAGGACGAGATCGACGACGAAGATTTTGCTGAAGCGGTGACGGCGTAACGCTGCCATCGTAGCCCGGGTGAAGCGCAGCGTAACCCGGGGGCTCTCTCGCAACCGGCTAATCGTTGTCCCGGATTGCGCTTCGCTTCATCCGGGCTACGGCTCACACCAGCACCGGCAGTCCGTGCCGCTTTCGCGCCATCGCGCATTCGACATCGCCGGGCATGCAGGTGCGGCACACTTCGGGCCGCACGGCATAGATCAGGCACGACGTCGCCTCGCCGACCTTGCCTGACAGCGCCGAACAGCGGTCGCCGTCGCAGCGCATTCCCGACAGTCTTTCGTTGACGAATTTTTCCGGGATCAGGTCCAGCGCCGCATCGTCCTCGACAGTGAAACGCGGCCAGTTCTGCGAGTAGCTGCAGCAGGCGCCGCAGGCCTGGCAGGGGCTTTCGTGAGCGATGGTCGGGTTATCCATGGGGTCGTTTAGCCGGGAAAGCGCGGCTGCGCGAGAGGGTGCGCGGAACAATCAGGTATCCTTGGGCGCTTCCCAGACCAGGCTCCGCCGCCATTTCGCCCGCAGGAGGTCGCGCCGTTCCGGGTATTTTTCGTCGTGGTAGACCGCGTCGACGACACGGTCGGTGCGGAAACTGCGGAAATCCTTGCGCAGTTCGCACCACGCCGCGAGTATCCGCACGGCCTCGTGATAGCCGACCGCGATCGGCCAGATCGTACGCTGGCTGTCGCGGCCGTGCTCGTCGCGATAGTTCAGCGTGATCTTTTTGCCCTCGTGGATTTGCGTGCGTGTCCGAACCATGTCGATACGGTCGGGTTCCCGGTTCCATGCCGATCGGGCGCGGCTGGCAGGCTCCAGCACGAATGGCCGCAGGCGTTCAGGCACGGTCTCCGCGACTTTTGCCATCAGGTCCTGCGCGGCGCGTGCCAGCGCGGGATCGGCGTGGCCGACAACCCATTGCGCGCCAAGCACGCAGGCCTCGATTTCGTCAGGCGTCAGCATCAAGGGCGGCAGGTCGAATCCCTTTTCCAGGATGTAGCCCACGCCGGCTTCGCCGCGGATCGGCACCCGCTGTTCGATCAGCGTCGTGATGTCGCGGTAGATGGTTCGCTTGGAGGTCTCCAGTTCGGCCGCAATCGCGTCCGCCGTCATGGGCTTCCGGGTGCGCCGAAGCACCTGAATGATCTGGAACAGCCGGTCGGCCCGTCGCATGGCTCGTTCTCTTTTTCTAAAAGCACCTGCCCGATGCTGACAGCATGTTGGCAGCAGGGGGTGGGTATATCGGGACAACACCTCAAGTGAAGGGAATTTGTCCATGTCGATTTTCAGCGAATTCGGCTTCCGGGGAAGCCGCGGACCTCTCGTAAATGCCCAGGGATTTGCGTTGGAACAGCTGGTTTCCATCCACTGCGTCACGTCAGATCTGCGCTGGGCGATGATCGAACTGGCGTGGCGTTCATTCACAGCAATGTACGCCTTTGCGCAAGGGCAGCTTGTCCTGTGGGCGCGAAAGGCCCGCAGGCCGCGAGCCGAAGAGGGCCGCGGCCGGCATTGCTGCTGCTGACACCATGGTGGCAGCAGGGGGGCGCTAGCCTCGAACACGTTTCAGGAGATCGGGAGACCAGCATGATTACCCTTTATGGCTTCGGCGCCGGCTTCGGCCTGCCGGAGATCAGCCCCTTTGTGACCAAAACCGAGATCCAGCTGAAGATGGCCGGTCTTGCCTATCGCAAGGAGAGGGCCAAGCCGCCGTCCTCGCCGAAGGGGCAGTTGCCCTATATCGTCGATGAGGCCGAGACGATCGCCAATTCCACCTTCATTCGCGCGCATCTGGAAGCCAAATACGGTTTCGATTTCGATGCCCCGCTCAGCCTGCAGGCGCGTGCGCAGGCCTGGGCCTTCGAGCGGATGATCGAGCACCATGTCTATTGGGCGCTGGTCGGCGCGCGCTGGGTCGATAGCGACAATTTTGCCAAGGGTCCTTCGCATTTCTTCGACAGCGCGCCGCTGCACTTGCGCGAAAAGATGCGCGAAGACGCCCAGTTCCGCGTCGCCGAGAATTACCTGCTCAGCGGCCTCGGCCGCCACGCCCCGGAAGAGGACGTCGATCTTGCCGTTCGCTCGCTGTTTGCGTTGTCGGTGCAGCTTGGCGACAAGCCGTTTCTGATGGGAGAGACGCCATGCGGCATGGACGCCACCGCCTTCGGCGCGCTCGCCGGAATTTTGACGCCGTTCTTCGAATCGGAACTGCGGCAGCGCACGGAGCAGTTCGCCAATCTCACCGCCTATGTCGACCGGATGATGCTGCTGTATTATCCGGAATTCGCCTGGTCGCCGGTGCAGCAACAAGCTGCGTGATGGCCATAGCGATTTCGAGCGAAGTGGATCCCGGTTCGCGTTAAGAAAACGCGCAAAACAAGAACTAGAGCCCGGTTCTGATTAGATCAGAGCCGACAAGGCTCTAGGTTGCCGCTGCGGACTGGCCGTGCAAGGCGGCCAGTTCTGCTTCGAGTTCGGCAATGCGGGCATCGCGAACGGCGAGCGCCTGTGCGACATCAGCGGCGTCGAACTTCTGCGGGATATGCTGCGGGCAATTGGTGTCCCACGCCGAAATCCGGAACAGGATGACCTGTTCGGGGCGCGCCTTGTAGCCCTTCGGCATCAGCGCGTCGGTCAAGGCCGCATCGTCTTCCACCACACGCGCCTCGCCCCAGATCTTCACGCGGCGACGATGCGCATAATCCATCACGAAAATATGCGCCTTCGGATTCTCCGACAGGTTGCCTTGCGTGATGTACTGCCGGTTGCCGCTGTAATCGGCAAACGCGATGGTGTTCTTGTCGATGATTTTGACAAAGCCCTTCGGCCCGCCGCGGTGCTGGATATAGGGCTGGCCGTCCGCGGCAGCCGTCGCGAGGTAGAAGCTGTTGGTCTCGGCGAGGAAGCCGGCGAGATTTTCGTCGATTTCGGTGCGCCAGCCACCGCGCTCCTCGACATGGGCATAGGCCTCGCGCGAGCCCTTGCGGGTCTGGATCGCCTTCACCGCCGGGGTAAAGGCGACGTCGCTGGAATAGGTATGAACGTCAGACATCTGAGCCTCCCGTGAGCCTTGGGGCGCCAAAACGGTCGTCCTTCGGCTCCAAGATGGGCGTTCCCATAACTAAAGCAATCCTAGGGATTGACACTTCACTATTGCGGAATATGCAATAGTTCGATGGACCGGATCGATGCCATGCAGGCCTTCGTCGCCGTGGCCGACCTGCGGGGCTTTGCTCCTGCGGCGCGCAAGCTTGGCCTGTCGCCCTCGGGCGTCACGCGGCTGATTGCAGCACTGGAGGACCGCCTCGGCGCGCGGCTGCTGCAGCGGACCACGCGGCAGGTGACGCTGACCGACGCCGGCTCACGCTACCTGGAGCGGGCGCGGCGGATTTTGGCCGATGTCGAGGAGGCGGAGGACGCCATCGAGGGCGAGCGCACGCGGCCGGAGGGGCAACTCGTCATCTCGGCGCCGGTCGGGTTTGGCCGGCTGCACGTCAGCGGGATCGTGACTGCCTACCTGCAGCGCTATGGTGACGTCGGCGTCGACCTCCGTTTGTCGGATCGCATGATCAACCTCGTTGAGGACGGTGTCGATCTCGCGGTCCGGATCGGCCATCTGCCCAACTCGACCCTGGTGGCGCGCCATGTCGGCGAGATGCGGCGGATCGTGGTGGCCTCGCCCGGATATCTCAAAAAGCGTGGCGAGCCGGGGCGGCCGCAGGAGATTTCCGCGCATGACACGATCCAGTTCGGCGCCATGACGGCGGCGCTTGACTGGCGATTCGTCGAAGACGGCCGCGAGATCCGCGTCGGCAGCACGCCGCGACTAGCCACCAACAGCTCGGATGCCGCGATCCAGTATGCGGAAGCGGACGGCGGGCTGACGCGGGTGATGGCCTATCAGGCCGCCGAATCGCTCAAAGCGGGGCGGCTCAAGATCGTATTGGCGTCGTTCGAACAGCCGGCGATGCCGATCCAGATCGTCTATCCGACGTCGCGGCTGCTGTCGGCCAAGGTGCGCACCTTCATCGATCTCGTGACCGAGATGGCCGACTGGCATTTCGGCTAGGATCACCGGCTGTTTTCTTCGGCACCACGCGAAACGTCGCGTTGGCCCGTGCGATCACGACGCCATCGGCCTTGATCAGGCTCTGCGCGAAGCAGATCGTTCTGCCGGTTTTGACGACGTCGCTCTCCACCGCGAGCCATTGCCCGACTTCGGCGGTGCCGACGAAATCGACCGCAAGCCCGATCGTCACCAGCGAGGAGACCCCGCCCATGCAATGGGCGCAGCTATGGCCCATCGCAGCGTCGGCAAGTGCGGCAATCAGGCCTCCGTGGATCAGGCCGCGGCCGTTGGTGTGCGGTTTAGCCAGCCGCAGTCCAATGATGACTGCTTTGTCGGTTTGTTTCGAGTAAAGCGGCTCCCAGGGATCGGTGAGGGGACTCCTGCGTGAGCGAGGCTCGAAACCTTCGGGGATGTCGGTGGCTGTCATGTGTGGCTCGCGTGCTGACGATTTCTCCTGTCATTGAATGCAACGCACCCGCGAAGTCACCGCCTACAAAGTTTTAAACGGGATTTCGACGGGTGTTTGAAACCGTTCGTCATTGCGAGCGGAGGGAAGCAATGCATTGCGCAGCAGGTGGAGAGGTGGATTGCTTCGTCGCTTCGCTCCCTTGCGCAAACGCCTTGCGTTTGTCGCAGGCAATGACGCGGTTGGTCACGCCGGCAATTCATATCCAACCGCGCTTTCGACCTCGATCGTCTTCTGCACCGCGGGACGCGCCATCATCCGCGCGTAATGCGCGGTCAGGTTCGGAAAGGTTTCCGGCGATGGCTTGAGCGAATTGGCCAGCCGCCAGTACAGCCTGAACAAATGGATGTCGGCGATCGAATAGCGGCCGAGCGCCCAGCCGCTGCCGAGACGCCTGTCGGCGATGCCGTAAACCTGTTTGGCGTAGTCCAGCCCCTGCTTGCGGGCCGGGTGCAGGGTGGAGGCGATGAACGACATCCATGAAACCGCCTGCGCCTCCGCCTCGATATCGTTGCGCGGCAACAGCGCAGCGTCCGGAAAGCGTTTGGCGAGATAGAACAGGATCGCCGCGACTTCGGTCAGCGGGCGGCCGTCGACGAGGAGGGTAGGGACCTTGCCCTCCGGATTGAGCGCAAGAAATTCCGGCGCGCGCATGTCGTTTTGCCGGAACGACATCGGCATGGCCTCGAAGGCTGTGCCGATCTCATGCAGCGCGATGTGCGCCGCCATCGAACTGGCACCGGGCGCGAAGTAGAGGGTGAGCATGGGCAATTCCCTTAGGCAGGAAGCTCCTTCCCCGTCATTGCGAGGAGCGCAGCGACGAAGCAATCCATCTTTCTTCGTGTGGCGAGATGGATTGCTTCGCTTCGCTCGCAATGACGGCGATTATACGATGAGTTCGTCCGTCTAAAACGGAAGCCCCACATAATTCTCCGACAGCGACGCCGAAGCCGCCTTCGAGTTGACGACATAATCCAGCTCGGCGAGCTGGATGCGCGCGCCGAATTCGCCCTCGTCGGGGAATTTGTGCAGCATCGAGGTCATCCACCAGGAGAAGCGCACCGCCTTCCAGACCCGCGCCAGCGCGCGTCCCGAATAGCCGTCGATGCCGGCGGAGGATTTCTCGTCGTAATATTCGCGGAAGGCCTGCGAGAGATAATGCACGTCGCTGGCGGCGAGGTTGAGCCCCTTGGCGCCGGTCGGCGGCACGATGTGGGAGGCGTCGCCGGCCAAAAACATCCGGCCGAACCGCATCGGCTCGGCGACGAAGCTGCGCAGCGGCGCGATGCTCTTTTCGATCGAAGGGCCGGTGACGAGTTCGTCGGCCGCCTTCTGGTCGATCCGGCGCTTCAGTTCGCTCCAGAATCGCTCATCCGGCCACTGCGCGATATCGCCGTCGAGCGGACATTGCAGATAATAGCGGCTGCGGCGGGTCGAGCGCATGGTGCAGAGCGCAAATCCGCGCGCGTGGTTGGAATAGATCAGTTCGGGGCTGACTGGCGGCGTCTCCGACAGGATGCCGAGCCAGCCGAACGGATAGACCCGCTCGTAGGTCTGGATCGCCGACGGATTTACGCTGGCGCGGCTGATGCCATGAAAGCCGTCGCAGCCGGCGATGAAGTCGCATTCGATCTCGTGGCTGACCCCATCCTTGACATAGCTGACGCGCGGGCGGCCGGTATCGAAATCGAGCGGCTTGACGTCGGCGGCCTGGTAGACGGTGGTGAGGCCGGCGGCCTTGCGGGCGTTCATCAGGTCGAGCGTGACCTCGGTCTGGCCGTAGATCATGACGGTCTTGCCGGTGGCGGCATGCATGTCGATGCGGTGGCGGGCGCCGCCGAACGCGAGTTCGACGCCATGGTGGACCAGCCCCTCGCGATGGGCGCGGGCACCTGCGCCGACCTCGTCGAGCAGCGCCACCGTGCCTTCCTCGAGCAGGCCGGCGCGGATGCGGCCGAGCACATATTCCGGCGTCTGGCGCTCGAGAATGATGTTTTCGATGCCGTAAAGGTGTAATAGTTGCCCAAGCAACAATCCTGCCGGACCTGCACCTATGATTGCTACTTTTGTCCTCAATACCCGCTCCTCCCGGTATTATAGGTTAGCGGTCCGCGGCCACCGTCCCCAGACTTGCAATAGTAGTTATATCATATAACGGTTTTGGCAAAGGCTATTGGCGTAAAACAATACGTCGCACTTCGCGGCAGTGCACTACAGGGGAGATCAGGCGCCGCGGTAGAATGTTCGCCTTGAAAACACGCTCGATCTAGATAACATGTTAACTAACAAGATCGGGCATCGAAAAGGGCCCACGTGCCAAGGGAGAGAAATTCGATGAGGAAAACATTTCTGGCGCTGCTGCTGGCCGCCAGCGTGACACCTGCGGTGGCGCAGGAGAAGAATATCGACCTCAAGATTTCGCACTGGGTGCCGGCTTCGCATCCGCTGCAGAAGTCGCTGGAAGACTGGGCGGCCGCGGTCGAGAAGGATTCCGGCGGCACCATCAAGTCAAAAGTGTTTCCGGCGCAGCAGCTCGGCAAGGCGTTCGACCATTACGACATGGCGCGCGACGGCATCGCCGACGTCACCTATGTCAATCCCGGCTATCAGCCCGGCCGCTTCCCGATCATCGGCGCGGGCGAGCTGCCGTTCCTGATGTCGGACGCCAAGGGCGGCTCGATGGCGCTGGACGAATGGTACCGCAAATATGCCGAGAAGGAGATGAAGGACGTCAAGTTCTGTCTCGCCTTCATCCATTCGCCGTCGTCGTTCCATTCGCGCACCAAGAAGATCGTGGTGCCTGATGACGTCAAGGGCATGAAGATCCGCCCGGCGCACGCCACCATGGCCAACTTCGTCACGTCGCTCGGCGGCACCAATGTGCAATCTTCGGCGCCGGAAGTGCGGGACATCATCGAACGCGGCGTGGCCGACGCGGTCACCTTCCCCTGGGGCTCGCTGCTTCTGTTCGGCATCGACAAGGTGACGAAGTACGACATGGACGCGCCGCTCTACGTCACGACCTTCGCCTTCGTTGTCAACAAGGACAAGTACAACCAGATGTCCGACAAGCAGAAGAAGGCGATCGACAACAATTGCAACACCGAGGCTTCCGGCCGTGTCGGCGAGTATTGGGGCAAGATGGAAGATGCCGGCATCGCGAAGATCAAGGCGGACACCAGCCACGAGGTCTACAAGCTTACCCCCGAGCAGATCGCGCTGTGGAAGAAGGCTTCCGAACCACTGACCAAGACCTGGGGCGACGGCGTCAAGAAGAACGGCGTCGATCCCGATCCGGCAATGGCGGAACTGCGCGCGGCGCTGAAGAAGCACAATGCGCTCGCGGAGTAGCCTGATCCCGTAACCCCGGCGCGGCGAGACCTCCGCCGCGCCTTTTCCTTACCGTTAATCAGCCTCTCGGAGCCGCCATGAGTCGCGCGTGGATGGACCGGTTCATCGATACGATCGAATGGATCGCAGCCGCTTTTGTCGGCATCGTTGCGCTGAACATCTTCCTGGCCGTGATCCTGCGCAACACGCTCAGCTACAACATCCCGGACTCGTTCGATATCGGTCGCATGCTGCTCGGCATTCTGATTTTCTGGGGCATTGCCGCCACCAGCTATCGCGGCGGCCACATCACCGTCGATCTGGTCTGGGCCAATGTCGGCCCGAAATACAAGCGCATGATCGACGTGTTCGCCACGCTGGTGCTGCTGTTCGTGGTGGCGGTGCAGACCTGGACGCTGTTCGACAAGGTGCGTGGCACCTACAACGACAACGTTCTCACCTTCGACCTGCACATGCCGACCTGGCCGTTCTTTGCCGTTGCCTGGGTCGGCGATGGCGCCGCGGTGCTGCTGATCGCGATCCGCACCTATCGCCTGATCTTCCATCCGGAGGAGATGCAGGAAGAACCCAAGATCAAGGCCGTGGAGTAGGCGATGAGCACAGACGCGGTCGCCGTCCTGGGATTTGTCGCGCTGTTTGCGCTGATGCTGCTGCGCGTGCCCGTGGGCATGGCGATGGGGCTCGTCGGTGTCTCCGGCTTTGGCTACCTCGTCGGTTTCACGCCGGCGCTAAAACTGGTCGGCCAGACCTCGATGCGTACGGTGACCGACTACACTTTTGGCGTCATTCCGATGTTCCTGCTGATGGGCACCTTCGTCAGCAATTCTGGCATGAGTCAGGAGCTGTTCCGCGCCGCCAACGGCTTCGTCGGTCATCTGCGCGGCGGGCTCGGCATTGCCACCGTCGGCGCCTGCGGCGGCTTTGCCGCGATCTGCGGCTCGTCGGTCGCGACCGCCGCAACCTTCTCGGCCGTGGCTTATCCGGAAATGCGCCGCTTCGGCTATCCGCAATCCTTCGCCACCGGCGTGATCGCGGCCGGCGGCACGCTGGGCGCCATGCTGCCGCCGTCGACCGTGCTTGCGGTCTACGGCATCATCACCGAGCAGGACATCGGAAAGCTGTTCATCGCCGGCATCATTCCGGGCCTGCTCGCGATGACCATGTACATGCTCACCATCGCGCTGATCGGCTGGTTCAGGCCTGACTTCCTGCCGAGGGGCACGCCGATCCCGTGGCGCGAGCGCTTTGCGGGCCTGAAGAGCATCTGGGCCCCGGTACTGCTGTTCATCTTCGTCATTGGCGGACTTTACGGCTTGCCGTTTCTGCCGCGCTTTACGCCAACCGAGGCCGGCGGCGTTGGCGCCACCGGCGCGTTCCTGATTGGCCTGCTCACCGGACGGCTGAACAAGGAAAAGATCCTCGCGTCGCTCTTGCAAGCCACCCGCACGGCGGCCGCCGTCTTCACCGTGCTGATCGGCGCGCTAATCTTCGGCTATTTTCTGACGGTGACGCAGACCCCGCAGAAGGTCACGGAACTTCTCACCGGCCTTGGGCTCGGTCCCTACGGCATTCTTGCTCTCATCATGGTGATGTATCTGGTGCTGGGCTGCCTGATGGACGCCATGGCCATGATCATCCTCACCGTGCCGATCATCTTCCCGGTCATCATCCATCTCGGCTTCGACCCGATCTGGTTCGGCATCATCATCGTCATGACGGTCGAACTCGGCCTGATCCATCCGCCCGTCGGCATGAACGTCTTTGTCATCAAGAGCGTGGTGAAAGACGTGTCATTCTCGACGATCTTCCGCGGCGTGATCCCGTTCGTCGTTACGGACCTGATCCGGCTGGTGATCCTGATCGCATTTCCGATGCTGGCGCTTTGGTTGCCGACCCGCATGATGGCTCATTGAGCATGATCCCGACCCGAAGGGCCGCGTTAGCGCAAAGTGGGAACCGGTTTTCGGACAAGATCATGCTCACACTTCAGGATTCTTCCGATGGCGCCGCAGCTCGAGACCCGATACGTCTTCACCATCACCGCACAGATCGGCGAGGTGACCACCGCCGGCGAGATCGGCCACGGCGTTCGCCGCATCATTCCGATTATCGGCGGCGAGGTGAGCGGCGAAAACGTCAACGGCAAAGTGCTGGCCTTCGGCGCGGATTTCCAGATCATCCGGCCGAACGAACTGATCGAACTCGAGGCGAAATACGCCTTCGAGACCGACGACGGCGCGGTGGTCTATGTCGAGAACAAGGGCCTGCGCTTCGGCCCGGTCGAGCTGCTGCAGAAGCTGAAGCGCGGCGAGCCGGTCGATCCCAAGCTGATCTATTTCCGCACCGTGCCGCGGTTCGAGACCGGGGCCGCCAAATACCGCTGGCTGATGGAAAACCTCTTCATCGGCTCCGCCGCCCGCCACGCCGACCGGGTCGTCATCGACGTCCATCAGGTGCTGTGAGCGCGTTCACCCTCCCCTGGAGGGGGAGGGTCGCTACGCATGCAGCGAAGCGGAATGCGTAGCGGGGTGGGGTGACGATCTTTCCACCTCCAACAGTGCCCGAGCTGAGAGATCACCCCACCCCGACGAGCATTCCGCTTCGCTCCATGCTCGTCGACCCTCCCCCTCCAGGGGAGGGTGGGCACCTGAGTTGTTGACTTCCGCCACAATCGTTATAAAATATAACTATTCTGCACAGGAAGTAATACACGCCCATGGGAAACGCCGCCTCCGCCGCCGCGGGTCAATCCGACCTGCTCAAGATCGAGCAGAAGGGCGCGGTGCTGACCGTGGGCCTCAACCGCCCGGCCAAGCGCAATGCGCTGAACGACGGCATCATCCTGGCGATCCAGGATTGTTTCTCCAATCTGCCTGAGGGCACGGGCGCCGTGGTCATCCATGGCGTCGGCGATCATTTCTCCTCCGGCCTCGATCTGTCCGAACTGACCGAGCATGACGCCACCGAAGGCCTGCGGCACTCCCAGATGTGGCATCGGGTGTTCGACCGCATCCAGTATAGCCGCATCCCCGTGATCGCGGCGCTGAAGGGTGCGGTGATCGGCGGGGGCCTGGAACTGGCCTGCGCGGCACACATCCGCGTCGCCGAACCATCAGCCTATTTCGCGCTGCCCGAGGGCCAGCGCGGCATTTTCGTCGGCGGCGGCGGATCGGTGCGGCTGCCGCGGCTGATCGGCGTGGCGCGGATGATCGACATGATGCTGACGGGCCGGGTCTATTCGGCCACTGAAGGGTCGGCCTATGGCTTCTCGCAATACCTCACCGAAGCCGACGGCGCGCTGCCGAAGGCGCTGGAACTGGCGGAACGGGTGGCTGCGAACGCGCCGCTGACCAATTTTGCGGTGCTGCAGGCGTTGCCGATGATCGCGGAGGCCAATCCGCAGACCGGCCTGCTGATGGAATCCCTGATGGCGACGGTGGCGCAGAGCGACAAAGAGGCAAAGCGCCGCATTCGCGCGTTTCTCGACCACAAGACCGCAAAGGTGAAGCCGACCTGACATGAGCGCCAAGCCCAGCATGTCCGCCTTGACCGATTCAGCCGCGCGCGCCGATCATCCGTTGCGGCCGATCTCGTTCGGCACGCCCGCGGTGCATGTCGAGCGCCGCGACGACGGCACCATCTACCTGCGCCCGAAAGCGCAGCTGCGCGACTATCCCGTGCGTATCACCGACCGCCTGCATCATTGGGCCGCGGCCGCGCCCGATCGGATCTTCATGGCGGAGCGCAACGCCGCCCGGGGCTGGCGGCAGATCACCTATGCGGAGCTGCTGGCGTCATCGCGGCATATCGCATCGGCGCTGCTGGCGCGCGGCCTCTCGGCCGAGAAGCCGGTCGTCATTCTCTCCGGCAATTCGGTCGATCATGCGCTGATCGCGTTCGGCGCGCTCTATGCCGGCATTCCCTTCTGCCCGGTCTCGCCGGCCTATTCGCTGGTGTCGCGGGACTACGGCAAGCTCGGCTATCTGATGAAGCTGTTGACGCCGGGCCTCGTGTTCGCCGACGACGCCGCGAAATTTGCCGATGCGCTGGCCGCCAACGTGTCCTCCGGCATCGAAATCGCCGCGTCGCGCGGCGCCGTGCCCGGCCGTGAAGTAACTGATCTTGCGGACCTGATGGCGACGCCGCTGCATCCGCGCCTTGACGCGGTGCACGAGGCCATCGGCCCCGAGACGATCGCAAAATTCCTGCTGACATCGGGTTCGACCGGCAACCCGAAGGCGGTCATCAATACCCAGCGCATGATCTGCGCCAATCAGGTGATGCTGCGCGAGACGCTGGCGTTTCTGAAGGACGAGCCGCCGGTCATCGTCGACTGGCTGCCGTGGAATCACACGTTTGGCGGCAACCACAATATCGGGCTGACGCTGTACAATGGCGGCTCGATGTATCTCGACGAGGGCAAGCCGATGCCCGGCGGCATCGAGGAGACCGTGCGCAATCTGCAGGAGATTTCACCGACGGTCTATTTCAACGTGCCCAAGGGCTATGAATCGCTGCTGCCCTATCTGCGCGACGACGGGGCCTTGCGGAAGAAATTCTTTGCTCGCCTCCATGCGATGTTCTTCTCGGGCGCCGCGCTGTCGGCCTTCGTCTGGAACAGCCTCGACGAACTTTCGGTCCGGGAAACCGGCTATCGCGTGCCGATGCTGACCGGACTTGGCGCCACCGAGACCGCGCCGTTCTTCATGTCGGTCAATCCGCACACCAGCCGCTCCGGCCATGTCGGGCTGCCGGTTCTGGGCAATGATGCGAAACTCGTGCCCAACAACGGCAAGCTGGAAGTTCGCGCCAAGGGACCGAACGTCATGCCGGGCTACTGGCGTCAGCCGGATATGACCGCGAAGTCCTTCGATGAGGAGGGCTTCTACAAAATGGGCGATGCGCTGAAACCGGCCGACCCCGATAATTTCGACGCCGGGTTCGATTTCGACGGCCGCACCGGCGAGGATTTCAAGCTCGCCAGCGGCACCTGGGTCAGCGTCGGCCCGCTGCGGGCGCGCTTCGTTGCGGCCTGCGCGCCGCTGGTGCGCGACGTCGTCATTGCCGGCATCAACCGCGACGAAATATCGGCGCTGGTGGTACTCGACCTCGACGGCTGCCGCCTGATCAATCCAACGCTTCCGCTCGATGATCTTGCTGCCGCGGCATCCGATCCGCTGATCGTTGCGGCCTTCCGGGAACGCTTCCAGAAGCTTGTCGCTGACGCGACCGGCTCGTCGACCCGGATCACGCGCGCCGTCCTGCTTGATCAACCGCTGTCGATCGATCGCGGCGAGGTCACCGACAAGGGCTCGATCAACCAGCGCGCGGTGCTGGAAAATCGCAGCGCGCTGATCGAGGAGATTTATTCGCCCGCGCCGCCGGCGCAGGTGATCAGGCTTTAGTAAATTCGAACAAGAGTTGTCAGGGAGAACACCATGCAGTTGAAGGACCAGGCCGCCATCGTCACCGGCGGCGCATCGGGACTGGGCGCCGCGACCGCGCGCCGGCTCGCGGCCCAGGGCGCCAAGGTCGCGGTCTGCGATCTCAACGCCAACCTTGCAGAGGCCGTCGCCGCCGAGATCGGTGGCGTTGCCGTGATCTGCGACGTTTCCGATGCGGCTTCGGCGGAAGCCGCGATCGCCAAGGCCGCGGCGGCCCACGGCCCGGCGCGCGTGCTGGTGAACTGCGCCGGCATCGGCGTCGCCAAGCGCGTGATCGGCAAGGAAGGTCCGATGGCGCTCGGCGATTTCGAAAAGGTGATCAAGGTCAACCTGATCGGCTCCTTCAACATGCTGCGTCTGGCGACGGCTGGCATGTCGAAGCTGGAGCCGCTTGCAACGGGCGAGCGCGGCGTGGTGATTTCCACCGCCTCGGTAGCAGCCTATGACGGCCAGATCGGCCAGTCCGCCTATTCGGCCTCGAAGGGCGGCATCGTCGCCATGACGCTGCCGATCGCGCGCGAACTGGCGCAGTTCGGCATTCGCGTGCTGACGATCGCGCCGGGCCTCTTCCTCACGCCGCTGCTCGCCAATTTGCCGCAGGAGGCGCAGGACTCGCTTGCCGCCTCGATCCCGTTCCCGCGCCGGCTCGGTCAGGCCGATGAGTTTGCTTCATTGGCGCTGCACATGATCGACAACCCATATTTGAACGGCGAAGTGGTGCGGCTCGATGCCGCGCTGCGCATGGCGCCGCGTTAGGGATAGTCCATGTTCGTCAACCGGCGCGACGTGCAGATCCAGTGGGGCGATTGCGACCCCGCCAACATCGTTTACTACCCGCGTTATTTCGCGATGTTCGACGATTTCCACCTCGATCATGTTCGAAGCCGCCGGTTTTTCGAAACAGGACATCATCCACAAATATGGCCTGGTCGGCATACCCATGGTGGATACGCGGGCGAAATTCCACATTCCGTCGACCCATGGCGACTGGATCACGAATCGAAAGCCGGATCGAGAGCTTCAAGCGATCCTCTTTCGAGGTGGTCCACAACGTGTTCAAGGGCGAGGCGCTGGCGATCGAGGCGTTCGAGACCCGCGTGCTGGTTGGCAAGCATCCGGACGACCCCGCGAAGCTGAAATCGGCGCCGATGCCGCCGGAGATCATCGAGCGATTCATGCGGGGCTGACTTAGTCCACTCGGGCCTGACTCAGTCCCCCGCATGACCTAAAGAAGGGGCTGAATAGCCCACGGTATTTTGCTTAAAACGATAAATAGATAATCCAGGGAGGAATGAATGAAGAAGACTTTTCTGTCCGCTGCGTCCGTCGTAGCGGCCCTCGCTTTGCCGGGCTTGCCGGCCATGGCGCAGACCAACGAGATCACCGTCGGCATTTCCATCACCACCACCGGCCCTGCCGCGGCACTCGGCATTCCCGAGCGCAACTCGCTCGACTTCGTGCCGAAGGAAATCGGCGGCGTGCCGATCAAGATCATCACGCTCGACGACGGCGGCGATCCGACCACGGCGACAACAAACACGCGGCGCTTCGTCACCGAGTCCAAGGCCGACATCATCATGGGCTCCTCGACGACGCCTTCGACGGTCGCGGTCGCAACCGTGGCGAACGAGGCCGGCATTCCGCATATCGGCCTCGCGCCGTTCCCGATCACCGAGGCGCGCATCAAATGGTCGGTCGCCATGCCGCAGCCGATTCCGATCATGGGCAAGGTGCTGTACGAGCACATGAAGGCGCACGGCATCAAGAGCGTCGGCTATATCGGTTACTCCGATTCCTACGGCGATCTCTGGTTCAACGACTTCAAGGCCCAGGCCATACCGATGGGAATGACGCTCGCCACCGAGGAGCGTTTTGCGCGCCCGGATACGTCGGTCGCAGGGCAGGTTCTGAAGCTGCTCGCCGCCAATCCGGACGCGGTCCTGGTCGGCGCCTCCGGCACCGCCGCGGCGCTGCCGCAGACCACGCTGCGCGAGCGCGGCTACAAGGGCCTGATCTACCAGACCCACGGCGCCGCCAGCATGGACTTCATCCGTATCGCGGGTCCCGCGGCGGAAGGCGTGATCATGGCGTCGGGTCCGGTGATGTCGCCGGAAACCCAGCCCGACAGCGCGCTGACGAAGAAGCCGGGGCTGGCGCTCAACACCGCCTATGAAGCCAAGTACGGTGCCAACAGCCGCAGCCAGTTCGCCGGCCATTCCTACGACGCCTTCGAGGTGTTGAAGCGCGTGGTGCCGGTGGCGCTGAAGACTACAAAACCGGGCACGCCGGAATTCCGCGAGGCGATCCGCCAGGCGCTGCTCACGGAGAAGGAAATCGCGGCCAGCCAGGGCGTCTACAACTTCACCGAAAAGGATCGCTACGGCCTCGACGACCGCTCGCGCATCATTTTGACGGTGAAGGACGGAAAGTACGTCCCGGCGAAGTGAGACCGCACGGCCTGTAGGGTGGGCAAAGCGAAGCGTGCCCACCATGGATCTGCGAACAGGAGAGATGGTGGGCACGGCGCTAGCGCGCCTTTGCCCACCCTACGGAAGCCGGAGACTGCTCGCCTAACCGCCGGTGGACGCTATCAGCAACGACGGCGTCGGTAGCGAGCGGGCCTCGTCGACGCTTCGCAGCATCGCGCGGGACTGCTCGGCGAGATGGTCGAGCAGCCATCGCTCGAACGCTTCGGGCGACATCGCGGGCGCGCAGAGATATCCCTGCACGACGTCGCAGCCGAGCCCGGCCAGCAGCTGGCGTTGTCCCTCGGTTTCGACGCCCTCGGCGACCACAGCCATTTTCAGGCTCTGGCCGATACGGACGACGACGGTAGCAATCGCGAGCGCGCTGGCGTCGTGCTCGATGTGGCGCATGAAGCTGCGGTCGATCTTCAATTCGCGGATCGGCAGGTGCGCCAGCCGGCTCAGGCTCGAATAGCCGGTCCCGAAATCGTCCAGCGACAGGCCGACGCCGAGCTTGCGTATCGCATTCATGGTCTCGATCGCGGCGGAACGCTCGTTCACGAGCACGCCTTCGGTGATCTCGAGCATCAATGCTTCAGGCGGAAGGCCGTTGGCCGCGATGGTCTCCGCCACCATTGCGGCAAGCTTCACATTCTGGAAATTGAGCGGCGACAGGTTGACCGCCACGCAGGGCACGTCCAGTCCGGCATGGCGCCACGCGGCCATTTGCCGGCAGGCCTCGCGGATCGACCATAGGCCGATCTGCTCGATCAGGCCGACTTCCTCGGCCAGCGGAATGAATTTCGAAGGCGGGACGTCGCCGAGATCGGGATCGTGCCAGCGCGACAGCGCTTCGACGCCGTAGAGGGCGCCGTCGACGGTTCGGGTCTGCGGCTGATAGACGAGCTTCAACCGGTCATTGGCGATGGCCTGGCGGAGCGCCGCGCTGAAGACGAGCCGCTGCTCGGCAAGCCGGTTCATGTCGGCGCTGAAGAAGCGGTGGGTGGAGCGGCCCGCCTGCTTGGCCTTGTACATCGCCGCATCGGCCTGCTGCATCAGCGTATCGATATCGGTCGCGTTGTCGGGATAGATGCTGATGCCCATGCTGGCGGAAATCGGCACCTGCCTGTTGTCGATCCACAGCGGCGACGCCAGCGCTTCGGTGATGTTGGAGGCGACCAGCGAGGCGCGCGCCGGATCGCAGTTCGGCAGCACGATGACGAACTCGTCGCCGCTCAGGCGGCCCAGCAGGTCGGACGGCTGGATACGGGCGCGCAGCCGTTTTGCAAATTCAATCAGCAGCGCGTCGCCGGCCGAGTGTCCGAGCGTATCGTTGACGTCCTTGAAGTGATCGAGATCGAGGAACAACAGCGCGAGCTGCTTGCCCTCGCAATCGTCGATCGCCTGGTTGACCAACTCGCGCAACTGCGCGCGGTTCGGCAGCCCGGTCAGCATGTCATGGTAGGCGAGCCGGGCGATCTGGGCGCGGGCTTCCTTGCGCTCGATCGCCAGCGCACCGAGGTGAACGCAGGCGTCGACGATCCGCTGATGCCAGCGGCTCGGCGCACGAGGCTCCCTGAAGTAGAAGGCGAAGGTCCCGATCACGCGGCCGTCCTTGGCCTTGATCGGCGTCGACCAGCAGGCCTTCAGGCCGACCTCGAGCGGCCGCGTCTTGTACGGCTGCCAGCGCGGATCGGTGTCGATATTCTCGGCCAATGCAGGCGTGCCGTAATACGCCGCCGATCCGCACGAACCAACGTCCGGGCCGATGGCGATACCTTCAAGCGCGCGGGAATAGTCGTCAGGCAGGCTGGGGCCGCCCAGCGGGTGCACCAGCCCGTCGGAATCGACATGCAGCACAGAGGCGACGACGTCGGGTGCAATGATTTCGACGCGCCGGCACAGCTGATCGGCAATCTCGGTGAGCGGAAGCTCGTCGGCCAATGCGCCCATGATCAGTTGCTGCAGCGACCTCAGCTGCTTGTTCTCGGAGATATCGGTCAACAGGGCGAAGATGTACTTGACCCGTCCGCGGGCGTTGCGGAACGGCTTGACCATGGCCGAGACCCAGATTTCATCGCCATTCTTGTCGTAGGCCAGGATTTCATCTTCAGCGCCGCCGTCATCGTAGATCCGGCGGCGTAGCTTCGGCAGCGTCTTGCGATCGGTGAATCGGCCGGCAAGTAGCTGGCCCGCCTGCCGTCCTTGTGCTTCTTCAGGTGAGTATCCGAACATTCCGGAGAACGCAGCGTTGGTATAGACGACCTGCAGCTTGCGATCGGTGACGACGACCGCGCGGTTGGTTTTGTCGGCCACCAGGTTCAGAAGCGCGATCCGCTCCCGTCGTTCGACCTCCGCGGTGGTGTCACGAACGAAGACCATGTAGTTGGCTCCGCCCCCGATCTCGACACGCGACACCGATAGCTGAGCCCGGATCCGGCTGCCGTCGTTGCGCCGGATCGTGATCTCGTAATCGGCGCCGTTTTGCAGGTCATTGAAGCCGAGGCCGCGTGCATCGCAGCCGAGAACCTCCGTGCGAGGTACGCCCCAGATCGATTCCGCCGCAGCGTTGAAATGGCTTATATGCAGGTCGCCGTCGATGATGACGACAGCCTCGCTCGCCTGCTCAAGCGCCGCCAGCAGGAATTCGGTCGTGTCGACCGTAGGGCAATCGGAGGCGCGCATCGTCTGACCTTGCAACCCGGCAGCCATCGTCGACGCCCGGCGTCGGACGGAAAATGGTTGCTGTATCGCAAGGTTAGAAGGCCGCGCGTGTTCAGGAAGTTGTGTATCCCACTATGAGTGGTCTGGAACACGTATCATGCTTAAGATTTCGTTAGCGAAGGCGTGGCGCGATCAAGGGCGTGGACTCATTGGCGTGCAGCCAAATGCGGATCGATGCGCGTGCTTGATGAACGCCAGATAGTTGACGGCTTGGTCGTCGCAGGATGTCCGTTATCGGGGAGGGAACGAGCCTGTCCTAGAACGACGATATATGGGCCGGCCGTGCGTTGCCGGCGCCGGTGGGCGCGATCGACGTGTGTCTATTCAGATACCCCGGATTTCAGATAAGAGGCAATTCGCTCCGATTGAACGACTGAGTCGGCAAAGGCGGAGAATCCGGCGAGATCGCGCGGAGGTGAGGCCAATCCAGTTCCTTTGCCGCCCGAGCGTGGCACCCATACCTCGCGGGTCTCGAGAACGTAAACGCCGTAGACTGCCTGCAGTTCTGGTGCGTCGTGGGTGATGAACTCCTGCTGGATCGAGTAGGCCGAAAGCGCAGCATTGGTGACGATCGATGCCTCGATCAGCGCCTGCCGGTATCCCGGGTTGCGCGTGACGCCGGAGCCGAACGCCGAGAGCAGTTTGTTTGCCGACGCCTGAACGACGATAAGCGACCGGTCGAGAATATTCCGAATTGAATGCATGGCGGCAATCGCCACGTAGTCGCCCGGGTTTAGAAAAACATCGACGGCTGCAGTGAGAGCCCCACATCCGCTGTGCCCGAGCACAACAATAAGCTTCAAGGTTCCACCCAGGTGATCTATTGCGTATTTCAAGCTGCCAAGTACCTCCGTTCCAAGGCCGTTACCTGCTACGCGGATAACGAAAAGATCGTTTGGTCCCTCGTTGAAAATGAGTTCGATGGGTACACGGGCATCCGAACACCCGAGCACTGCCGCAAATGGACGCTGTTTGGGTATTCCGGCGACATTCGAATCCAGGCCCAAATCTCGCGGGTCGACCGGGATGATTTGTTGTATTCCGCTTTCGTCCTTGACGTGATCGAGGAGTGCAGCGAAATCGCTGTTGCCGCCATTAAGTCTTCGCCAGGCTGCATCGCTATCCATTGGCAAAGGTCTCGCGGAAGTATCGCGCACCTCATACCGATAGATGATGTCGACCGTTTTCAGATACGCCTCCATTACCGCAATCAGCCGTCCATTGGCTCTGCAGCCCCCGCGCGCCCTAGACTTGATGACGCCACGAGCGCCAACTTGATCTAGATCAATGGATGTCCACGGAGGTCCAGTGCCTCATTAGACTGTTCTTGAGATTATTCTTGGCTCAATTCTGGGCCCTCTCATCGTGACGCTCACTTTTGCGGGGCAAAGGCATGATGAACTGGAGCAGGCTTTACGGTTTCAAAAACTATCTCAAATCTTCGCTTTGGTTGGTTCCGTTCGTGGCAATTCCGCTCGAGCTGGTAATAACTCGATTCTTGCACCGGCTCGATGCATGGCTTGGATGGAGTTTGTTGGGCTTCACGCAAACTGGCGCGCGGGTATTGCTCGAAGCCTTCGCAACAATAACTCTCTCCTTCGTTGTATTCACCTTCGGCTCCCTGCTGATAGCGATTCAGGTTGCCAGCGCGCAACTGACCCCGCGACTAATCGCAACGACGCTGCTGCGTAATCGCGTCGTCAAATACACCGTAGGGCTCTTCATATTTACATTGATGTTTGCGCTCAGCGCACAGAACCTGATGGATAAGGAGGTCCACCAGCTGGTGATGCTGCTGGCGACCCTGCTCGGCATTTTCTCGTTTGCCGCGTTCTTCCATCTGATCGACTATGCCTCGCGGTTGCTGCGCCCGATCAGCCTTCTTGCCCATGTCGGCGCCGCCGGGATAGCTGTGACCGAAAGCATCTATCCCGAAGCAGGTCACGATACCACCGAGGAGGGTGAAACAATCAATCTCGGTCCCCCGGGCCGGGTGATTCGGCACCAGGGAGCGTCGGCCATTGTGATAGCGGTCGATCTCGAAGCGCTAAAGGCGCAGGCTGAGCGATCGAAAGGTATCGTCGAATTCGTCCCACAGATTGGCGATTTCGTCGCGATCGACGATCCCCTGTTCAATCTGTACAGCGGAGCCTGCTCGGCCGACGAGCATAGATTGCGTTCATCGGTCGCGTTCGGATCGGAGCGCGCGATGGATCAGGATGCCACTTTTGCATTTCGCATTGTCGTCGACGTTGCGCTAAAGGCGCTCTCGCCGGCTATCAACGATCCTACCACGGCCGTGCTCGCAATGGATCAACTTCATCGCATGCTGCGAACGGTCGGAAATCGTTACCTCCGCACGGACGAACTGCTGGATCATTCCGGGCAAATTCGCGTGATTTTCCGGACACCAAACTGGGACGATTTTGTGTATCTCGCCTTCAGCGAGATCCGCAGCTGCGGCTCGAACAATCTCCAGATCGTGAGGCGGATGCGAGCGATGATTGAAAATCTGGTGCAGACGCTGCCGCCGTGCCGTCGTGAAACGCTGCTTCGACAGCTGAGGTTGCTTGATCGTGAAGTTGAGCGGATCTTCACCTATCCGGAAGAACTGGCGCTTGCTCGCGTCGCGGATGCGCAGGGTTTGGGCGGGCACTCCGGAAAAGTGATGCAATGAAAGAGACCGAGAGTGCCTGGGCTTGACGCTGATTGAGATGGAGAAGAATGAGGATCGGTAGCGATGCCCGAAAATGGCGTTCTCTCTCATGCAGACCTAAAAACTCCGAAGGCCGCTGCCATCGCAGGGATCGTCTTTTCGCTGCTGCTGCTATTGATCCTTTGGCTACTGCGGACTTCGATACCGGCAGATCCGCTCGAGCCTGGCGCGTGGCTTGCCGCCGACACGAGGGCGGTCACAGTTGCGTTGAACCTGGTGCCGTTTGCCGGTGTCGCCTTCCTGTGGTTTATCGGCGTGCTGCGCGACCGGCTCGGCCAGCTCGAGGACCGCTTTTTCGCCACCGTCTTTTTCGGGAGCGCCTTGTTGTTCCTGGCGATGTTGTTCGCCGCCGCCGCCGTAATAGGCGCAGTTGTGTTGGTTGCTTCTATTTCCACGCCTGATGAACTGATGAATTCGGCCACCTTTCGCTTCGCGCGCGCCGCTTCATACATCATCGCGAATGTGTACGCGATTAAGATGGCTGCCGTATTCATGATTTCCACGTCGACCGTCGTGATCCGTACCGGCATTGCTCCGCGTTGGATTGCTTTTCTCGGATATCTGCTGGCAATGCTGCTTCTGATCGGAAGCTTTTTCATCAGCTGGAGTTTCGCGGTATTGCCGTTTTGGGTCTTCCTGATCAGCGTTTATATCCTGATCGACAACCTCCGTGGAAACTCGAAGGCCGATGGCGGCTGACCTAGATCCGGCTCGCGCCCTCGTGTTGGAAACCGAGATAGCTCGCCGCGACGCGCTGGTTGGACGCGATATCCTTTGCCGATCCGCTCAGGATGAATTCGCCGAGCTCCATGACATAGGCGCGGTCGGCGATCTGCAGGGCGGCTTGTCGATCCCTTGAGAGCGGTCACCTCGATGCAGCTATCGTCGTCGAGATGGACGTGTAGCTAATGCAGAAAGGCCCGGCATCGCTGCCGGGCCTTTCTTATTGTTGTGCTCTGAACGGTTGGACTTAGAAGTCCATACCCCCCATGCCACCCATGCCGCCGCCCGGAGGCATGCCGCCACCGCCGGCGTTCTTCTTCGGCACTTCGGCCACCATGGCTTCCGTGGTGATCAGGAGAGCCGCGACGGACGCTGCGTTCTGGATTGCCACACGAACCACCTTGGTCGGGTCGATGATGCCCTTCGAGATCAGGTTGACGTATTCGCCGGTCTGCGAGTCGAAGCCGTAGGAATATTGATCCTTCTCGAGGATCTTGCCGACGATCACCGAACCGTCTTCGCCAGCATTGATGGCGATCTGGCGGGCTGGATACGACAACGCCTTGCGGACGATTTCGACGCCGGTCTTCTGGTCGTCGTTCTTGGTGCGAAGTCCCTTGAGATGCTGGGAGGCGCGCAGCAGGGCGACGCCGCCGCCCGGCACGATGCCTTCTTCAACCGCCGCACGGGTCGCATGCATCGCGTCATCCACGCGATCCTTGCGCTCCTTCACCTCGACTTCGGTCGCGCCGCCGACGCGGATCACCGCGACGCCGCCCGCGAGCTTGGCCAGACGCTCCTGCAGCTTCTCACGGTCGTAGTCCGAGGTGGTTTCCTCGATCTGCGCCTTGATCTGTTGCACGCGCGCCTCGATGTCGGCCTTCTTGCCGGCGCCGCTGACGATGGTGGTGTTTTCCTTGTCGATCATCACCTTCTTGGCGCGGCCGAGCATGGCGAGCGTGACGTTCTCGAGCTTGATGCCGAGATCTTCCGAGATCGCCTGACCGCCGGTCAGAACGGCGATGTCCTGCAGCATGGCCTTGCGGCGATCGCCGAAGCCCGGAGCCTTGACGGCGGCAACCTTCAGGCCGCCACGCAGACGGTTGACGACGAGGGTGGCGAGCGCTTCGCCTTCGACGTCTTCCGCGATAATCACAAGCGGCTTGCCGCTCTGCACCACGGCTTCGAGCAAGGGAAGCAATTCATTCAACTGAGATAGCTTCTTTTCGTTGATGAGGACGTAGGCATCTTCCATTTCAACGCGCATCTTGTCGGCGTTGGTGACGAAGTAGGGCGAGATGTAGCCGCGGTCGAACTGCATGCCCTCGACGACCTCGAGTTCGGTCTCGAGCGACTTGGCTTCTTCAACCGTGATGACGCCCTCGTTGCCGACCTTCTTCATGGCGTCGGCGAGGAACTTGCCGATCTCGGCGTCGCCGTTGGAGGAGATGGTGCCGACCTGGGCGATTTCCTCGTTCGAGGTGACCTTCTTGGAGTTCTTGACGAGGTCGGCGACCACGGCTTCCACCGCCATGTCGATACCGCGCTTCAGATCCATCGGGTTCATGCCGGCGGCAACCGACTTGGCGCCTTCTCGGACGATCGCAGCCGCGAGAACGGTCGCGGTGGTGGTGCCGTCGCCGGCAGCGTCTGCCGACTTGGAGGCGACTTCGCGCACCATCTGCGCGCCCATGTTCTCGAACTTGTCGTCGAGCTCGATTTCCTTGGCGACGGTGACGCCGTCCTTGGTGATGCGGGGAGCGCCGAACGACTTGTCGAGCACGACGTTGCGGCCCTTGGGGCCGAGCGTCACCTTGACCGCGTTGTTGAGAATTTCGACGCCGCGCAACATCCTGTCGCGGGCATCGACGCCGAATTTGACTTCTTTGGCTGACATAATGATCTCCGTTTGAAACTGATCCTCATCCGGAGGAGCCCGGAGGGCGTCTCGAAGGATGAGATGAGTTGAGCTTGGAGCTCATCCTTCGAGATGCCGGCTGCGCCGGCTCCTCAGGATGAGGGAGCGGGTGCGGTTAGGCGGCCTTCTTCTTGGCAGCCGGAACGTCGGTGAGGACGCCCATGATGTCGCTTTCCTTCATGATCAGCAGCTCCTGGCCGTCGATCTTGACTTCGGTGCCGGACCATTTGCCGAACAGCACGCGGTCGCCAACCTTGAGGTCGATCGGGATCAGCTTGCCAGCTTCGTCGCGGCCACCCGGGCCGACGGCGGTGATTTCGCCCTGCGAGGGCTTTTCCTTGGCACTGTCCGGAATGATGATGCCGCCTGCGGTTTTATCTTCGGCATCGATGCGTTTGACCACGACGCGGTCGTGGAGCGGACGGAATTTCATGCGGTCCTCCTTGGCTTTTGTGATTATTTCTGGATTGGCAGTCGCAATGCGCGAGTGCTAGCCGCTCTTCACATAAGCTTGTGACACTGGGGCGCAAGGGCTTCGGCCCACGATGTTTGACTGCGACTTGAGTTTCTGGAGGAGGGGCGACTGCTAGCAGGCGAAGTAACATGCTGCTAGCGCGTTGATTGCTATGACCTATTGAACGTTTTCCTTTTTGGCGAATTGAGAATCACGCATACTCTTCAGTTGGGCTGGAGGTTGGCATGGTCGAGAAAGATGCGGTTTCCAAGGATTTCAGGAAGCAGGTCTTAGGCTACGGACTGACAACAGCGGAAATCGTTTATCGCCGTCCGGATCGGCATGGTTGCTGCAAACTTACGTCTGGCAGGACTACGATATGTTTCCGGATTTCCCGGCGTTGAAGGATTTCCTCGCGTTCTGGGAAACAAAGCTCGAAGGTCCGCTGTTTGCGGTCACCGTCGCGCACTCCAAACTGATCAAGCCTGCCGAACTACGCGCCGTGGACGGGGTGTTCCGGCTGCATTAACGCCGGCGCTACGAAAATCGCAAAGGCATTGAATTGCACTCCGGGTGCGACAACAGCAAAAGCGCATATGCATATGTTGGACGCGCCGCTTAGCACGAGGGGGCAACTGAAAGCAAAGGTCGCGATAATTAGCAAGTGGTCTGCCACATTTGAATTGAACGGCTTTCTTTTTTGATTTGCCGGAACGAACTACCGTAGGCTCGGTTGTCATATGTTCCCGACCATTAAGGAGACGGGATGACAAACAGAATGATCCCAACAAGTATGGTCAGCAGAATCGACAGGGCGATTAGTCCGCCAAGTCCGGCCAGAACCCGAATCAGACGCCTGACCAACAGACGCAAAATCCAAACCAGAGCGGCCAGCAGAGCGGCGGCTAACAAAGAGATCCGCAACGCTAACGAAAACGAACTGCTCGCTTCGATGTGAATAGCATGAAAGTCTCCTGTCCGTGCTCGACGTAAAGGCTGGCCGTATTTACAACGCCGTAAGCGCCGGCAAGCCAGACGGCATCCGGCTTGTGCCCGTCTTAATGACTGCTTGCCGCCCAACTAACCGCTTGAGCGATGTCAGTGCCATGTTGGTGACGGCTTGCCCCAGCATGTCGTCATCTTCCTCGATCGTTCCGGCAGACATACGTGCTCGACACTTCCCATCCACCATTCTCAAGCGCACCATGCGCTTCGGTCCATGCCCTCAGAGGAGGTAGCTATGGAACATCAATTTTTCATTCGCCGGCAAAATCTTAAGCTCTATCGCAGTCTCTGGCTGCATCGGAAGCGGCGGCAGCGAAAGCTGACGCGCGGCAGGAGAAGTTTTTAAAGCTACTGGCAGAGGAAGTAGCGAACGAACCGCCGCCCAGAAAGAACTAAGACGCTTGATGCGGGCATGAGTGGCTTGACCTGTCAAAAACAATCAGGAGCGGCTACGGCGAAAGATCCATCTCTAGTGGCAAGTTTAGTTTGCCGTCTTTCCGGACTTCGGCAATTCCCTTCGCGGCATTGCCGAACATACCGGACATTGTTGGCGCCGCGTTCGCGGACATTGCGATATCAATCAGGGGGCGCTTTGCGGGCGCTAGCCCTTCAAGTATTACAAAAATCCGCCGGTTCACTCCGGCGCGCCTTACCTGGGTGGGTGCAAATCGCCTTGAAGCCAGCGTCCAAGGGACTTGGACTTCATAGGGTCTTCATACGCGGCAAGGGTCGTATGCACGTGGTTGCAGATGGCGCATTCAAAGGTATGCAAGTCGACGCCCGGGCTTGCTAGCTCGATACTGACGAGCATCATCGGGGCCTTGCACTTCGAACAAGCGGGGCGCTCAATTGCAACGAATGGAATGACGGGCGACAGGCGTTGAGACTGGGGCATGATGCTTCCCTCGAATAGGCGGGAGCGCAACACTCTCTGTCACCGGTATGCCCAGGAGGCGGAGCGGTGATTGTCCGAGTATGCGCCTCCAGGGATCTCAAAAGCGAGTTAATTCGCGGATATTTGGGCCCCGCCGGCTCACCCCCAGCGGGTTTTGCTTGCCTTCCAGATCGGCACGAGGTTGTCTCTAGGTCCTATCGGATACGGGAGACGATCAAGGTGGCAACTGGAACGGTGAAGTGGTTCAACGCGACAAAGGGCTATGGATTCATTCAGCCCGATAACGGCAGCAAGGATGTTTTCGTGCACATCTCCGCGGTCGAGAAAGCTGGGCTCAGCACACTCAATGAGGGTGCAAAGGTCAGCTATGAGGAAGTGCCCAACAAGGGGAAGACTTCGGCGGAGAATTTGAGGGTCGGGTGACTTCGGAAGGGCATGGCGAAGCCCGCCGGTTCACGCCGGAGGGGGCGCGCGGTTCGCTGCGCCGGGTATCGTGCAAGTTGATTTTTAGACTTCTCTATCGCTGCAACGCTCTGTAGCTTCGCTACGAAGGCCCGTATCGTTTTTGTGCAAAACGATACGGTCCCTCACGTCGCCGAATGCGAAACGCATCAGCGGTCCTGAAAAATTTCGTTCGTCAGCCAAAAAGGGCTATTTCAACACTATCGGCACTTTTCGGACATCACGCGATTTCCAACTGAGTCCGGAATGCGCACCAAAGCGGACGTCAACCAACCACTCTGAACTTACGGGTTCACCTTTTAGATCCCGCTCGCGCCCTCGTGCTGGAAGCCGAGATAGCTCGCTGCGACGCGCTGGTTGGCGGCGATATCTTTTGCCGATCCGCTCAGGATGAATTCGCCGAGCTCCATGACATAGGCGCGGTCGGCGATCTTCAGGGCGGCCTGCGCGTTCTGTTCGACCAGCAGCACCGAGACGCCGGCGGCGCGCAGTTCGCCGATGGTGCGGAAGATGTCGGCGACGATGATCGGCGCAAGGCCGAGGCTCGGTTCGTCCAGCATCAACAGTTTTGGCGCGCCCATCAAGGCGCGGCCCATCGCCAGCATCTGCTGCTCGCCACCCGACAGCGTGCCGGCCAGCTGCTTGCGCCGCTCCTTGAGCCGCGGAAACAGCGTATAGACGCGCTCGAACGATTTTGCGGCCGTGGCCTTCGGAATCCGAAAGGCGCCGAGCTCCAGATTGTCTTCGACATTCATGGTGCCGAACAATTCGCGGTGCTCGGGCACGAGAGACAAGCCCGCCGCGACGCGATCCTCGATGTCGAGCGGAGCCATGTCTTCGCCCGCGAACGCCGCACCGCCCTTGAGCGGCAGCACGCCCATGATGGCGTTCAGCAGCGTGGTCTTGCCGGCGCCGTTGGCGCCGATGATGGTGACGATCTCGTTGTCGGCAACATCGAGCGACACCGAACGCACGGCCTCGACCTTGCCGTAGGAAACATGGGCGTCGGAGACCGATAACAGCGCGCTCATGCGGTGGCTCCGAGATAGGCCTTGATCACATCGGGATTGGTCTTGATCGCAGCCGGCGTGCCCTCGGCGATCTTGGTGCCGAAATCCAGCACCACGATGCGGTCGGCGAGATCCATCACAAATCCCATGTCGTGCTCGACCAGCAGCACCGACATGCCGCCGTCGCGCAATTGACGGAGGAGCGCCGCGAGCCGCTGTTTCTCCATGTGGCGCAGCCCGGCGGCCGGCTCGTCGAGCAGCAGCAGCAATGGATCGACGCACAGCGCGCGCGCAATCTCGACGATGCGCTGCTGGCCGAGCGACAGGCTTCCCGCCAGCTGGTCGATCTGGTCGCCGAGGCCGACGCGCTCGATCTGGCGCGCGGCTTCCGCCAGCAGTTTCGCCTCATCGGCCCGGTCCAGCCGGAACATGCTGGCGATCGCGCCGGCAGACCCTCGCAGATGCGCGCCGATCGCGACGTTCTCCAGCACGGTCATGTCGGGCACCAGCTTGACGTGCTGGAAGGTGCGGGCGACGCCGAGTTTTACAACTTCCTGCGGCGGTGCGTTGTCAACCTTGTGGCCGAGCACCGAGATGGTGCCGCCGGTCGTCGTCAGCACCCCCGTGATCAGGTTGAAGGTTGTGCTTTTGCCAGCGCCGTTGGGGCCGATCAGGGCGACGATCTCGCGCGCCCGGACCTCGAAGGAGACGTCGTTGACGGCGATCACGCCGCCGAACTGCTTGCGTGCTTTTTCGATCTGCAACAGAGCGGCAGCAGAGGCCGGTGCGCGCTCGCGCTTGGCAAGGGGAAGCGACGTATCGGGCACCTTGCGGCCCGGCTTGAGCGGTAACCTTGCCATCAGCCAGGGCCAGACGCCGGTCGGCGCCAGTTGCAGCAGCACGACCAGCAGGATGCCGAACACGATGGTTTCGAGCTGGCTCTGGCCACCAAAGACATACGGCAGATAGCTCTGCAGCACCTCTTTCAGGACCACGACGATACCGGCGCCGAGCACCGCGCCCCAGACATAGCCGGCGCCGCCGACCACGGCGATGAACAGATACTCGATGCCGGCCTGCGCGCCGAACGGCGTCGGGTTGGCGGCGCGCTGGAAATGCGCATAGAGCCAGCCGGACAGGCCGGCGAGTACCGCGGCATAGATGAACACCAGAAGCTTGGCGCGCGGCGTCTGCACGCCAAACGCTTCGCCGGCGATATGGCCGCGCCGCAGCGCGCGGATCGCGCGGCCGGTGCGGGAGTCCAGCAAGTTCATAGTCAAAAGCGCCGAGATCAGCACGGCGATCCAGATCGCGAAATAGATCGCGCCGGGATCGAGCATTTTGAAGTTGCCGATCGAGAGCGGCGGAATGCCCGATATGCCGTCATTGCGGCCGAGGAATTCCAGCTTGCTGAACAGATAAAACAACCCGATGCCCCAGGCGATGGTGCCGAGCGGCAGATAGTGGCCTGACAGCCGCACCGTGACGATGCCGAGCAGGACGGCGGCGACGCCGCTGACCAGCAGCGAGAGCGGCAGCGTCAGCCACGGCGAAAATCCGTAGGCAGTCGTCAGCACGGCCGTGGTGTAGGCGCCGAAGCCGCAGAACGCGGCCTGGCCGAATGAGGTGAGGCCGCCGACGCCGGTCAGCAGCACGAGGCCCATGGCCACCAGGGCTGCGAGGCCGATATTGTTGAGCAGCACGATCCAGAACGGCGGCACGCCCGGAATGAACGGGATCGCCGCCATGACCAGTGCGAAGATGAGGACAGGAAGCCGCTGATGCATTGCCGTCAGTCCTTCTCTTCCTCGACCGCGGGCGCTGCGAGCGAACGCAGCACCAGCACGGGAATGATCAGCGTGAAGACGATGACCTCCTTGAAATTACTGGCGTAGAACGAGGAAAAGGCCTCGACGCTGCCGACGATCAAGGCCGCCACCGCCGTCAGCGGATAGCTCACCAGCCCGCCGATGATCGCGGCGATGAAACCTTTCAGACCGATCAGGAAGCCGGTGTCGTAATAGAGCGTCGTGATCGGCACGATCAGGATGCCGGAAATCGCGCCGATCAGGGACGCCAGCAGGAAGGCGATCTGTCCCGACAGCGTGGTGCGGATGCCGACGAGGCGGGCGCCGAGCCGGTTGACGGCGGTGGCGCGCAACGCCTTGCCCATCAGCGTGAAGCCGAAGAACAGCCACAGCGCGACGATAAAGGCGATCGTCAGCCCGTATACCGCAAGGCTCTGGCCGGTGAAGCGCAAGGGACCATCGTTAATGCTGTGCTCGACAGCGCTGGTCCGCGCAGGCCCTCGGCGCCGAAGAACACGAGCCCGAAGCCCTGCAAAGCGAGATGCCGGCGCCTCGACGGCACGGCCGCGCTTCGGGGCGCGCCAGTCGGTGGCGAGCACGTCTGATCCGTATCGGTCGCGGGTCACCCGATCCACGCTAGGTGGCGGGGCGGCCGATCCCGGTCATGCCGCGCCGGGAGGTCAGTCCTCGAGCTCCTCGTCGTCGTCCTCACCGGGGAGGCGTAGGTGCCCAGGTCGAGGTCGTCGACGTCCACCTCGTCCTCGGCGAGCGTCTCGGCCAGGGGGTTGTCGTCGGACGGCACGAGATCGTCGGGCAGCTGGGCGTCGCCGATGCCCTCGCCTGAATCGTCGGTCTTCTCGGACTCGGAGTTGCTCATGCGCCGACGGTACCCAGCGACGGGTCGGTCACGCGCCGGCCACCTCAGAGCAGGGGCAGCCGGCGCTGGCTCAGCGGCAGCTCCTCGTAGCCACGGCGTACCGCCTCGGCCAGGTCCTCCCGCGGGAACGGCCACTCCGCGGCGTCGAGCGCCTCGTCCAGCGGGACACCGCGACCGGCCAGGTCGCGGATCGTCTCGGCGACCACGCCGATCGCGCCGCGCTGCTCGCTGACGAACTCCGGTCGACCGGGTTGCCGTGCCCGGCACCACGACCGTCGTCGGGTTGAGCAGGTCGAGCACCAGGTCGAGCGTGAGCGGCCACTCCATCGGGTGCAGTCGGGTCCGAAGCCGGGCACGCCGTCGCGGCCGCCGACTCCTCGACCAGGTCGCCGGCGAACAGCACGTCGGCGTCCTCCACCCGCGCCACCACGTCCCCCGCCGTGTGCCCTCGGCCCGGGTGCACCAGCTCGACGGCCCGGTCGCCGAGGTCGACGACGCGGCCGAGGCGAACGTGCTTCCGGCGGCACGACCGTGGTCGCGAAACGTCGGCGACCCGCGGGTCGTCGTCCGGCGCGGACGGCGCAGGGATCGCCGACCGCGGCCACGGGGCCTGGCGGCGGCCTCGTGCGCATCAGCGGCACGCCGGCGGGTACGACGCGCGGAACACGCCGTTGCCGAAGGCGTGGTCGAAGTGCTCGTGGGTGTTGACCACCGCCACCACGTCGCCCGGCGCTGGCGGCGAGGTCGTCGACCACAGCCCGGGCCGCCTTCTCCGAGGCGTGGGTGTCGACCACCAGCAGTCCGCGGGCGCCGCCGACGAGCGTGACGTTGACGTCGAACCACTCGTGGCGCGCGACCCACACCCGGTCGGCGACCTCGACGAACCTGCTCCGCGACTCGCGCACGGTCGAGCATACGCGCCACGCTACGACGGGTGGAGCGCAGAGGCCGGCGTGCGGCTCGCCGCGCACCTGATCACCGAGCTCGGCGAGGGCTCGCGGGCGCGGAACGCACCACGGACGCGTGGGAGTGACCAGGTTACCGAGTCGCTGGCCGCCGAGTTCGTCGAGGAGTGACGCCGACGCCCGGAGACCTGGTGTGCCCCGTTCGCCGGCTCGGCGCAGCTCGTGGTGGCCGAGCGGCTCGCCGAGCGCTGGGGTAGCGCGTGAGGTCGGGATCGAGCTGACTGCCGGACCGGGTCGCGGTCGCGTCGGCGGCCGGGCGCCGGGCTGGCGGGGTCGCGCGCGAGCGGGACGGTCCGGCGACCACCGGCTCCGCACCTCGGCGCAGCAACCGGCACCCTGCGCTCCGTGCTCCAGCCGCCCCGCGGTACGTGTCACGGCGCACGGGCACCCCGAGGAGCCCGCTTCGCAGGCCTACCAGGTCGATGCGGCGCTGCCCGGCCGTCGGCGACGCGGAGCCCGACCGGACAGACGATGTCGGGCAGGTGCCGGCCGTCCTGCATCCCGAGCTGGCGACGTCGGCCTCAGGACGTCGCGCAACGCCCTCGACGACGGGGGTCTTCACGCCGTCGGCGCAGGGACGTCGCCCGGGCCGCTCCGGCGACCTCGTGCTGCATCGGGGAGGACGTACGGTGGTCTGCCTGGGACATCGACGCTGCCGGGGGATAGGTAAGCCTGACTACACGTCACGCTCAGGCGAGGTGTTCCGGTGCCCGTCCCGTGAGCTAGACTTGGCACTCACGCCGTACGAGTGCCAGCACGCGAGGGGAGGGCGAGGAGGTCGCAATGCAGGAGGAACGCAGGCTCGCCGTGCTGCGGGCGATCGTCCAGGACTACGTGTCCACCCAGGAGCCGGTCGGCTCCAAGGCGCTCGTGGAGCGGCACCGGCTGGGCGTCTCCCCGGCCACGATCCGCAACGACATGGCGGCGCTGGAGGAGGAGGGGCTGATCACCCAGCCCCACACCAGCGCCGGGCGGGTGCCGACCGACGCGGGCTACCGGCTGTTCGTCGACCGGCTGACCGCGATCAAGCCGATGTCGCGGGGGAGAAGCGCGCGATCGAGACGTTCCTGCACGGCGCGGTCGACCTCGACGACGTCGTGCAGCGCAGCGTGCGGCTGCTCGCCCAGCTGACCCACCAGGTCGCGATCGTGCAGTACCCGACGCTCTCCGGCTCCACGGTGCGCCACATCGAGCTGGTGGCGCTCGCCCCGACCAAGCTCCTCGCGGTGCTGATCCTGAGCACCGGCCGCGTCGAGCAGCGCATCGTCGACCTCGGCGAGGAGCGCGACCGACGACGATGCTCGCCGAGGTGCGCACCCAGATGCAGCGGGTGGCCGTCGGCGAGCGCATCCACGAGGCCGCGATGGCACTCGGCGGCTGACCGAGGACGTCGACCCGGCGGCGACCGCTGGTGCGGCGCATCGCCGACACCCTGGTCGAGGCGATGTCCGACCACCGCTCCGACGAGCGGGTCGCGGTCGGTGGCACCGCCAACCTGACCCGCTTCGGCGACGCCTTCGACACCTCGCTCAAGCCCCTGCTCGAGGCGCTCGAGGAGCACGTGGTGCTGCTCAAGCTGCTCGGCGAGGCCAGCACGACCCCGACCGTGACCGTGCGGATCGGCCACGAGGGCCCGCTGCAGGAGCTCGCGGCGACCTCGGTCGTCGCGAGCGGCTACGGCCCCGGCTCCGACGCCCTCGGCGGCGCTCGGCATCGTGGGCCCGACCCGGATGGACTACCCCGGCACCATGGCCGCCGTACGCGCCGTCGCGCGCTACGTCTCGGCCATCCTCGACGAGAACTGACCAGACGAACGAAGGAGACGTGAGTGGACCCCTACGCGACCCTCGGTGTCGACCGCGAGGCCGACGCCGACACGATCAAGAAGGCCTATCGCCGGCTGGCCCGGCAGTACCACCCGGACGTGAACCCCGACCCGAAGGCGCAGGAGAAGTTCAAGGAGGTCTCGGCCGCCTACGAGGTGCTGTCGGACCCGGACAAGCGCCGGATGTACGACCTCGGCGGCGACCCCTTCGGCGGCCAGTGGCGGCTTCGGCCAGGGTGCCGGGTTCTCGTTCACCGACATCATGGACGCGTTCTTCGGCGGCACCGCCGGCGCCGGCGGCGGCCGGGGACCGCGGCCGCGGATGCGCCGTGGCCAGGACGCCCTGGTGCGGCTCGAGGTGACGCTGGCCGAGGCGGCTTCGGCACCACGCGCGAGCTCAAGGTCGACACCGCCGTGCTGTGCACCACCTGCGCCGGCTCCGGCGCCGCCCCGGGCAGCCGGCCGATCACCTGCGAGACCTGCCACGGACGCGGCGAGGTGCAGCACGTGCAGCGCTCGTTCCTCGGCGAGGTCCGCACCCTGCGGCCCTGCGCGGCCTGCCGCGGCTACGGCGAGATCATCCCCGAGCCGTGCCGCGAGTGCGCCGGCGACGGCCGGGTGCGCTCGCGCCGGGCGCTCACCGTGAAGATCCCGCCCGGCGTCGACACCGGCACCCGGGTCCAGCTCACCGAGCAGGGCGAGGTCGGTCCGGGCGGCGGGCCGGCGGGCGACCTGTACGTCGAGATCCGGGTGCAGCAGCACGACACGTTCACCCGGGCCGGCAACGACCTGCACTGCCACGTGACCGTGCCGATGACGGCGGCCGCGCTCGGCACCACGATCACCCTGCCGCTGCTCGAGGCCGACCTCGGCCCGCGACCCGAGCTGGTGACGTCGGTGGACCTCGACATCCAGGCCGGGCACCCAGTCCGGCACCGAGCAGGTGCTGCGCGGCCACGGCGTGCCCAGCCTGCGGGGCGCGCGCGGCAACCTGGTCGCGACGATCGTGGTCGAGACGCCGATGCGGGTCGACGAGCGGCAGCAGGAGCTGCTCCGCGAGCTGGCGGAGGTGCGCGAGGAGGAGGCGCCCGACGGCGCGGTGCAGCCGGCGCAGAAGTCGGTGTTCGGCCGGTTCAAGGACGCCTTCAACCGGATGATCGCCTGCCACGTTCGTGCACGACGACGCCGGCACGCTGGCGGCCGGCGCGACCGTCGAGCCCCGGTGACGAGGGACGGCACGCCGTCGTCGTACGCCGGCTGCGTGCGGGGGAGCGGATCGTGCTCACCGACGGGCTCGGCGCCGCCGCGACCTGCACGGTGGGCGAGGTCGGCAAGGCGTCGCTGACCGCGACCGTCGACGAGGTCCGCCACGCCCGCCGAGGAGCCGGTGGTGACGGTCGTGCAGGCGATCCCGAAGGGCGACCGGGGCGAGCTCGCGGTCGAGGTGCTGACCGAGGTCGGCGCCGACGTGATCGTGCCGTGGGCCGCCGAGCGCTGCGTGGCGTCTGGCGCGGCGACCGGGCCGCGAAGTCGCTCGCGAAGTGGCGGGCGACCGCGCGCGAGGCCGCCAAGCAGGCCCGGCGCGTGCACTTCCCGGCGGTGACCGAGCCGGCCACCACCGCCGAGGTGGCGGGGCTGCTCGCCGGCGCGAGCGTGCCCGTGGTGCTGCACGAGGGCGCCTCCGGCCCGATCGGCAACCTGCCCGTCCCCGGCCGCGGCCGGATCGTCGTCGTGGTCGGCCCCGAGGGCGGCATCTCCGAGGCCGAGCTCGCCGCGTTCGCCGCCGTCGGCGCGCGAGCCGTCCGCCTCGGCTCGTCCGTCCTGCGCACCTCGACCGCCGGTGTCGCCGCCGTCGCCGCCCTGCTCGCCCGGACCCGCCGCTGGGGGTAGGAGTGACGTGTCGGCGGGATAGTCCCTGACGATCCAGTGGTCAAAGGGCCGTTCGGCACGATTTCGTCGGGGACTACCGGCCGACCCCTGTCCCTCGTCAGCAGGTACGGCGAGGAGGGCCTCGACCCGGGTCACCTCGTCGTCGAGGCGGCGCGCTCGGCCCGGGTCAGCGGGCGCCACAGGTCCAGGACGCCCGCCGTCGACGCGCCAGAGGCCCTCCATCTCGCCGTCCACCAGCAGCGCGTTGCCGACGCCGCCGTTGGGACCCATCCAGCGCTGGCGCTTCTCACGGGTGGCCACCCGGTCGCGGTCGGCGTGGGAGAGCCAGACGTTGTCGTACTTGCCGAGCAGCCGCGGCGGCGCCGGCAGGTCGGGGTCGGCGACCGGGGCACCGGGCACGTCGTGGAGGACGCGTCCGGCCTCGTCGGTGTGCGCCTCCAGCTCGGCCAGCTCCCGAGAAGACCGGCCCGAGCCGGGTCACCCCGGACCACGTGGTCATGTCGGCGGCCGTCGCCGGCCCGTAGGCACGCAGGTAGCGGCGGACCAGCTCCGGTGGGTCGGGGGTGGCGAACGGCGCGCCCAGCCACCGGTCGGCGAGCGCGTAGACGACGCCACCGGACCGCCGCCACCGGCCCCGCGGCGGCACCTGGCGCGAGCGGCTGGTTGACTCGCGCCAGCTGGCCGAGCGCGGCCGGGGTACGCCGGGGAAGCGGGCCGCCATCG
>CAWBQP010000033.1:0-64960 GCA_963790735.1 uncultured Alphaproteobacteria bacterium
CGGAATTTCCGGATGTAGTCCGGCCGCTTGAACGGACGGGCGCCGAGCGGATGTGCGTCCGCCAGCGCAATTTCATCGCTGATGACGGAGCCGCCCTTCAGCTTCACGACGACGCGGCCGCCGAACGCCTTTTCCTTCGGATCGTGGCTGTGGTAGCGGCGGGTCCATGCGGGGTCTTCGACCGTCGAGATCTTGCGCCACAGCGCGACCGTCGTCTCGCGGCCCGCGCGCTCGGGCGCATAGGATCGCTCGTGATGCCAGCCGCCGTCTTCGAGCGCGACCGCGAAAATATACATGATCGAATGGTCGAGCGTTTCGCGGCTCGCCTTCGGGTCCATCTTCTGCGGATCGTTGGCGCCGGTGCCGATGACGTAGTGGGTGTGATGGCTGGTGTGGATGACGATGCTTTCGATCTCTGAGAGATCGCCGATCTTCGGTCCCAGCCGGCGCGCGAGGTCGATCAGGGCCTGGCTCTGATATTCGGCCGAGTGCTCCTTGGTGTAGGTGTCGAGAATGGCGCGCTTGGGTTCGCCCTTCTCCGGCAGCGGCACCGTGTATTCCGCCTTCGGGCCGCCGAGCAGCCAGGCGATGAAGCCGTCCTCGCCCTCATAGGCGGGTGACGGCGCGCCTTCGCCGCGCATCACGCGATCGACGGATTCGATCGCCATCTTGCCGGCGAAGGCCGGCGCATAGGCCTTCCAGCTCGAGATCTCGCCCTTGCGCGATTGCCGCGTGGTCGTGGTGACGTGCAGCGCCTGCTGAACGGCCTGATAGATCGTCTCGGCCGGCAGGCCGAGCAGCGCGCCGATCCCGGCGGCGGCGGACGGGCCGAGATGGGCGATGTGATCGATCTTGTGCTCGTGCAGGCAGATGCCCTTCACGAGATCGACCTGGATTTCGTAAGCCGCGGCCAGCCCGCGCACGAGGTCCGCGCCGGTCAGCCCGCAATGCTGGGCGACCGCGAGCACCGGCGGAATGTTGTCGCCGGGATGCGAATAGTCCGCGGCGAGGAACGTGTCGTGGAAATCGAGTTCGCGGACGGCGACGCCATTGGCCCAGGCGGCCCATTCCGGCGAAATCCGCTGCGACCGCGTCAACCCGAACACGGTGGCTCCCGGCTGGAACGGATGCGCCTCGGCTTGCGCTCGCGCGCTGACGACGGGACGCCGCGCCACCGAGGCTGCGGCAACCGCGGCGTTGTCGATGATGCGGTTGCCCAGCATCTCCACCACATCGCTCTCGACCGCGACCGGGTCGGCGGCGACCTCGGCGATCTTCCAGGCCAGTTGGCTCGCGCGCGGGAAGATGATCGGCCGATTTGAACGTACGAACGCTATGCTGTTTCAAGACGCAGCTTCCTTCTGGATTGGATCGGTCATGGTTGGTTGCGTGATCGGGACCGGACGGCCGAATTCGTTCACCGCGACCATCTCGAACGTTCCGCGCACCGCGGATTTCCGCCTGCCGCTGATCAGGTCTTCGCGGATCATGTCGACGGCAACCGTCATGGAGCTGCGGCCGACGCGCACGACCTGGGCAACGAGCTCGACGAGTTCGCCGACATGGACGGGTTCGTGAAATTCGATTTTGTCCGAGGTCGCCATCACGACGCTCTGGCGCGCGTGCCGCGTGGCTGCGACGAATGCCGCCTTGCCCATCAGGCTCAGCGCATGGCCGCCGAACAGCGTGCCGTAGTGATTGGCCTGCTCCGGAAACACCATTTCCACGAACCGGGTTTCGTCGGGATGGAGGTCTGGCGACGCCGCTGAATGCATTTTCCTGCTCCGGACGACTTGTTATTCCGTCCCGACTTCGCAATATCTACAAACGCGAAGCGTCGAAATGGCTGAAAAAGCATAGTTTTGCGAAGAAATTCCGCCGAATTGCAAAGTTTGCGAAGGTGATGCGATGAAAAAGACCTTCATGGGCGTGCGGTTGAAAAGACTGCGTGAGGAGCAGCGCCTGACGCAGGCGGCGCTCGCCGGCAAACTCGGGATCTCCCTGAGCTACCTCAACCAGCTGGAAAACAATCAGCGTCCGCTCACCGTGCCGGTGCTGCTGGCGCTCAATTCGGTGTTCGGCCTCGACGTGCAGTCGTTCGCCGAGGGCGACGAGGCGCGCCTGATCTCGGACCTGCGCGAAGCGCTGGCGGATCCTTCACTGGGAGAAGTCGATCGCTGTCGCGGAACTTCGCGAACTCGCGCAGAACATGCCCGCGGTCGGGCGCGCGCTGGTCAATCTCAACCGGAAATATCGCCACGCCGCCGAGCAATATGCGGCAATCTCCGCGCGGCTCGGCGACGACCGTCAGGCCGCGGCGGCGGTGCTGCCCTCCACGCCGTTCGAGGAAGTCCGCGACTTCTTCTATCTGCAGCACAACTACATTGCCGAGCTCGACGATGCGGCGGAAGCGATCGCCGGCCGGATGGAATTGCCGATCGGGCGGATGACGCCGGCGCCTGGTGTCGTATCTCGAAAGCCGGCATGGCGTGACTGTCCTGATCGAGGCGATCGACGAACTGGGATCGGGAACGCAGCGCCTGTTCGATGGCCGCACCCGAACGCTGCGGCTGTCGCCGGGCCTCGATCCGGGCCAGCAGGCGTTTCAGCTCGCGACGCAGATCGCCATTCTGGAACTGGACGAGGCGATCCGCGCGATCGTCGACAAGGCAAAGTTCACCAGCGACGAATCGCGCGGCCTCGCCCGCATCGGGCTTGCGAACTATTTCGCCGGTGCGCTGATTTTGCCTTACTCCGTTTTCCTTAACGAGGCGGAGCGCTGTCGTTACGACATCGAATTGCTCAGTCACCGTTTCGGCGTGGGCTTTGAAACGATCTGTCACCGGCTGAGCACCTTGCAGCGCCACAATGCGCGGGGCGTGCCGTTCTTCTTCATCCGCGTCGATCGCGCCGGAAACATATCGAAGCGCCAATCGGCGACCGATTTCCATTTTTCGCGGGTCGGCGGGACCTGTCCGCTGTGGAACGTCTATGAGGCCTTCGCCAACCCGGGACGTATCCTGACGCAGTTGGCGCGGATGCCCGATGAGCGAACCTATCTCTGGGTTGCCCGGACGGTGTCGCACGGCCGAGGGGGCTACGGCGCGCCCGCCAAGACGTTTGCGGTTGCGCTGGGATGCGATGTTCGCCATGCGGAGCGAATCGTCTATTCGCAGGGCCTCAAGATCGATCCGTCATTGGCGACGCCGATCGGCATGGGCTGCAAGGTCTGCGAACGGCCGGATTGTCCGCAGCGCGCGTTCCCGCCGGTCGGCCGCGCTTTACGAATCGACGAAACGCGGTCCCGCTTCGCGCCCTATGCGACGTCATGAGCCGATGCGGCCGGGATAGCGGGGAAAACGGGCTTTCACGCGAGAGAGAGAAATCAGCTTCCCGTGCTTCTCATCCACCGGTCGGATAATTTTTTCTTGAATAGCGGGCATTGATCTTAACGGCCCATTGACACTTCCTCGCGAATACTACCACATGTAGATGTCACGGTCCGCCAGACCTCAACAGCTGGTGGCTAAGAGGGAAGCCGGTGTATCGCGCGAATGCGCGAGAATCCGGCGCTGCCCCCGCAACTGTAAGCAGTGAGTTGTTCCCGATTTCACGTCACTGATGCGGCCACGCATTGGGAAGACCGGGTACGACGCCGACCTGCGAGCCAGGAGACCTGCCGCGACACCAAAAAACGTCCACGGGCGGGGTGTCCGGCGGTCGCTCGCAGATTCATGCCGGTGCTTTGCGCCGGGCATCCAATGCAGCGTCGCCTCCAAGACATCCAGCCCCAACAACACTACGGGGTCTGCCGATGTCGCAATCTTCTCAACTCGTTTCTCCCGAAGCCAAAGCCGCTCCCTTTCTCGCGTTGCGCACCGAATCGTCAGCTTCGCCGGAAGGCGCGCTGCCGATGCAGGTGATCCGCCGCAACGGCACGGTTTCGAAATTCGACGCCAGCAAGGTTTCGGTCGCGATGACCAAGGCGTTCCTCGCGGTCGAGGGGCATGGCGCGGCGGCCTCCCGCCGCGTGCATGAAATCGTCGAGCAACTGACCTCGGAAGTCGTCGGCGCGCTGTCGCGCCGGATGAGCGAGGGCCGCACCTTTCATATCGAGGACGTGCAGGACCAGGTCGAACTGGCCTTGATGCGCAGCGAGCACCACAAGGTCGCGCGCGCCTATGTGCTGTATCGCGAGGAGCGCACACGGCAGCGCGCCGGGCAGGAAGCGGCCAATGCGGTTCAGCCGTCGGGCGAGCCTTCGCTGCGGGTCACGCTGGCCAGCGGCGTGCAGGTCCCGCTCGATATCGCGCGCCTGACGCTGATCATCGAAGAGGCCTGCGCCGGGCTCGACGGCGTCAGCGCCGCTGCCGTGCTCGCCGAGACGCAGCGCAATCTCTACGACGGCATCGGCGAGGGCGAACTGGCGCTGGCGTCGGTGATGGCCGCGCGCACGCTGGTGGAGCAGGAGCCGAACTACGCCTATGTCAGCGCGCGGCTGTTGCTCGACAAGCTGCGCACCGAGGTGCTGTCGTTCGTGCTGGCGCGCCGACCAACGCGTCGCAGGCCGACATGGCGGTGCGCTACGGCGAATACTTCCCCGCCTACATCAAGACCGGCATCAAGGCCGAACTGCTCGATCCCGATCTGGCGCGGTTCGACCTGAAGAAGCTTGCCGCGGCGCTGAAGCCGGAGCGCGATCTGGCGTTTCAGTTTTTGGGGCTGCAAACGCTATACGACCGCTATTTCCTGCATGAGCGCGGCAACCGCATCGAACTGCCGCAGGCGTTCTTCATGCGCGTCGCCATGGGCCTTGCGCAGCGGGAGATCGACCGCGAGGCGCGCGCCATCGAGTTCTACGATCTGCTGTCGTCGTTCGACTTCATGGCCTCGACGCCCACTTTGTTCAATTCGGGAACGCTGCGGCCGCAATTGTCGTCCTGCTTCCTCACCACCGTCGCCGACGATCTCGACGGCATCTTCAAGTCGGTCAAGGACAACGCGCTGCTGGCGAAATATTCCGGCGGGCTCGGCAACGACTGGACCCGCGTGCGCGGGCTCGGCGCGCACATCAAGGGCACCAATGGCGAGAGCCAGGGCGTGGTGCCGTTCCTCAAAGTGGCGAACGACACCGCGATCGCGGTCAACCAGGGCGGCAAGCGCAAGGGCGCGGTCTGCGCCTATCTCGAAACCTGGCACATCGACATCGAGGAATTTCTGGATCTGCGCAAGAACACCGGCGACGACCGCCGCCGCACCCATGACATGAACACCGCGAACTGGGTGCCTGATCTGTTCATGCAGCGCGTCGAGGCCGATGGCGAATGGACGCTGTTCTCGCCGGACGAGACGCCCGACCTGCACGACCTCTACGGCCAGCCCTTCGCCGAGCGCTACGCGGCCTATGAGGCGAAGGCGGCGCGCGGCGAAATCCGCGTGTTCAAGCAGGTTCGCGCCACGGATCTCTGGCGCAAGATGCTGACCATGCTGTTCGAGACCGGGCATCCCTGGATCACGTTCAAGGATCCCTGCAACCTGCGCTCGCCGCAGCGCCATGCCGGCGTGATCCACTCCTCGAATCTCTGCACCGAAATCACGCTCAATACCTCCGACGACGAAACCGCCGTCTGCAATCTCGGCTCGATCAACCTGCTCAACCATGTGCGGGAAGGCCGGCTGGATGAACCGCGGCTGCAGCGCAGCGTGGCCATTGCGATGCGGATGCTCGACAACGTCATCGACATCAATTTCTACACCATCCCGGAAGCGCGCCGCTCCAACCTGCGGCACCGCCCGGTCGGTCTCGGGCTGATGGGGTTCCAGGATGCGCTGCAGGCGTTGCGGATCGCGATGGCTTCCGATGCGGCCGTTGGCCTTCGCCGATACCAGCATGGAGATGATTTCCTATTATGCGATCTCGGCCTCGGTCGATCTGGCGGCCGAGCGCGGGCGCTATCCGTCGTTCGACGGCTCGCTGTGGAGCCGGGGCATTTTGCCGATCGATTCGATCGAACTGCTGGCGGAAGCCCGCGGCGGTCTCGCGATGGACCGCGGCATGGCGCTTGACTGGGATCACTTGCGCGAGCGCGTCAAATCATCAGGCATGCGCAATTCGAACGTGATGGCGATCGCGCCGACGGCGACGATTTCGAACATCTGCGGCGTGGCGCAGTCGATCGAGCCCGCCTACCAGAACCTCTACGTCAAATCCAACATGTCCGGCGACTTTACGGTCGTGAACGAGTTTCTGGTGCGCGACCTCAAGGCGCGCGGGCTGTGGGACGAGGTGATGGTCAACGACCTCAAATATTTCGACGGCAGCGTTGGCGCGATCGATCGCATTCCCGACGACCTCAAGGCGCTCTATGCCACCGCCTTCGAGATCGACAGCGCCTGGCTGATCGAGGCGGCCTCGCGGCGGCAGAAATGGATCGACCAGTCGCAGTCGCTCAACCTCTATATCGCCAACCCCTGCGGGCAAGAAGCTCGATGCGCTCTATCGGCTGGCCTGGGCGCGCGGGCTGAAGACGACCTATTACCTGCGCTCGCGCAGCGCGACGCATGTCGAGAAGTCGACGCTGAAGGGCACCGACGGAAAGCTCAACAGCGTCGCGTCCGTGACGATGATGTCGGCGAGCGCCCGATCATCGTGCCGCCGGCCGCCACGCGCTCCGGATCTATCCGGGGCGGTGGCGTGCTCGATCGACAATCCCGAATGCGAAGCCTGCCAGTAAGCAGACAAGAAGAGAAGGAAACGACAATGCTCGACTGGTCAGAACCCGCTGCGCCCGTGCGCCGGATGCCGCCTCCCTTGGTGGCGCAAACCGCTGTCGCGGCCGATCAAACCGGCCTCGGCGCCATCGACCGAAGCGGCGGCAGGGTATCCGTCGACGACAAGCGGATGATCAACTGCCGCGCCGACGTCAATCAGCTGCTGCCGCTGAAATACAAATGGGCGTGGGAGAAATATCTCGCCGGCTGCAACAATCACTGGATGCCGACCGAAGTCTCGATGCAGGCCGACATCGCGCTGTGGAAATCGCGCGACGGCCTGACCGAGGACGAGCGCCGCGCCATCAAGCGCAACCTCGGCTTCTTCGCGGCCTCCGAAAGCCTCGTCGCCAACAACATCGTGCTGGCGATCTACCGCCACCTCACCAATCCGGAATGCCGGCAGTATCTGCTGCGGCAGTCCTTCGAGGAGGCGGTGCACACCCACACCTTCCAGTACATCGTCGAAAGCCTCGGCCTCGACGAGGGCGAGCTGTTCAACATGTACCGCGAGGTGCCGTCGATCACCGACAAGGCGGCGTGGGCGCTGAAGCACACCCAGCATCTCGACGATCCCGATTTCAAGACCGGCACGCCGGAAGCCGACCAGGCGTTCCTGCGCGATCTCGTCGCGTTCTACGTCATCTTCGAGGGCATGTGGTTCTACACGGGATTTGCGCAGATCCTCTCGCTCGGCCGCCGCAACAAGATGGTCGGCATCGCCGAGCAGTACCAGTACATCCTGCGCGATGAATCGATTCATCTGAACTTCGGCATCGACGTCATCAACCAGATCAAGATCGAGAACCCGCATCTGTGGACGAAGGCGTTTCAGGACGAAGTCCGCGCCATGGTGCGCGAGGCGGCCGAACTGGAGGCGGCCTATGGCCGGGACACCATGCCGCGCGGCTTCCTCGGCCTGAACGCGGCGCTGTGCGAGACACTACATGCACTTCATCGCCAACCGCCGCTGCGCGCAGCTCGGGCTGAAGCGGGTGTTCGACGAAACCGAGAATCCGTTTCCCTGGATGTCGGAGGCGATGGACCTGAAGAAGGAGAAGAATTTTTTCGAGACGCGGGTGATCGAATATCAGAACGGCGGCGCGCTGAGCTGGGAGTAGGGGGCGCGTTTGCGGGCATTGATCTTAACGGCCCATTGACACTTTCTCGCGAATACTACCACATGTAGATGTCACGGTCCGCCAGACTCAACAGCTGGTGGCTAAGAGGGAAGCCGGTGTATCGCGCGATTGCGCGAGAATCCGGCGCTGCCCCCGCAACTGTAAGCAGTGAGTTGTTCCCGATTTCACGTCACTGATGCGGCTACGCATTGGGAAGACCGGGAACAACGCCGACCTGCGAGCCAGGAGACCTGCCGCGACACCAAAAAACGTCCACGGGCGGGGTGTCCGGCGGTCGCTCGCAGATTCATGCCGGCGCTTTGCCGCCGCGCATTCGATGCAGCGTCGCCTCCAGACATCCAGCCCCAACAACACTACGGGGTCTGCCGATGTCGCAATCTTCTCGAACTCGTTTCTCGCGAAGCCAAAGCCGCTCCCTTTCTCGCGTTGCGTACCGAATCGCTCGGCCTCGCCGGACAGCGCGCCGCCGATGCAGGTGATCCGCCGCAACGGCACGGTTTCGAAATTCGATGCCAGCAAGATTTCGGTCGCGATGACCAAGGCGTTCCTCGCGGTCGAAGGGCACACGCGCGGCGGCCTCGCGCCGCGTGCACGAAATCGTCGAGCAACTGACCGCGGAAGTCGTCGGCGCGCTGACGCGCCGGATGAGCGAGGGCCGCACCTTTCATATCGAGGACGTGCAGGACCAGGTCGAACTGGCCCTGATGCGCAGCGAGCACCACAAGGTCGCGCGCGCCTATGTGCTGTATCGCGAGGAGCGACGCGGCAGCGCGCCGGGCAGGAAGCGGCCAAAGCGGTCAAGCGCATCGGGCGAGCCTTCGCTGCACGTCACGCTGGCGAGCGGCGCGCAGGTTCCGCTCGATATCGCGCGCCTGACGCTGATCATCGAGGAGGCCTGCGCCGGGCTCGACGGCGTCGAGCGCCGCTGCCGTGCTCACCGAGACGCAGCGCAATCTCTACGACGGCATCGGCGAGGACGAACTGGCGCTGGCGTCGGTCATGGCGGCGCGCACGCTGGTGGAGCAGGAGCCGAACTACGCCTATGTCAGCGCGCGGCTGTTGCTCGACAAGCTGCGCACCGAGGTGCTGTCGTTCGTGCTTGGTGCGCCGACCAGCGCGTCGCAGGCCGATATGGCGGTACGCTACGGCGAATATTTCCCGGCCTATATCAAGACCGGCATCAAGGCCGAACTGCTCGATCCCGATCTGGCGCGCTTCGACCTGAAGCGGCTCGCCGCGGCGCTGAAGCCGGAGCGCGATCTGGCGTTCCAGTTTCTGGGCCTGCAGACGCTGTACGACCGCTATTTCCTGCATGAGCGCGGCAACCGCATCGAACTGCCGCAGGCGTTCTTCATGCGCGTCGCCATGGGCCTTGCGCTGCGCGAGATCGACCGCGAGGCGCGCGCCATCGAGTTCTACGATCTGCTGTCGTCGTTCGACTTCATGGCCTCGACGCCGACTTTGTTCAACTCCGGCACGCTGCGGCCGCAATTGTCGTCCTGCTTCCTCACCACCGTCGCCGACGATCTCGACGGCATCTTCAAGTCGGTCAAGGACAACGCGCTGCTGGCGAAATATTCCGGCGGGCTCGGCAACGACTGGACCCGCGTGCGCGGGCTCGGCGCCCACATCAAGGGCACCAATGGCGAGAGCCAGGGCGTGGTGCCGTTCCTGAAAGTGGCGAACGACACCGCGATCGCGGTCAACCAGGGCGGCAAGCGCAAGGGCGCGGTCTGCGCCTATCTCGAAACCTGGCATATCGACATCGAGGAATTCCTCGATCTGCGCAAGAACACCGGCGACGACCGCCGCCGCACCCACGACATGAACACCGCGAACTGGGTGCCGGATCTGTTCATGCAGCGCGTCGAGGCCGACGGCGAATGGACGCTGTTCTCGCCGGACGAGACGCCCGACCTGCACGATCTCTACGGCAAGCCTTCGCCGAGCGCTACGCGGCCTATGAGGCAAGGCCGCGCGCGGCGAAATCCGCGTGTTCAAGCAGGTGCGCGCCACGGATCTCTGGCGCAAGATGCTGACCATGCTGTTCGAGACCGGGCATCCCTGGATCACGTTCAAGGATCCCTGCAATCTGCGCTCGCCGCAGCACCATGCCGGCGTGATCCATTCCTCGAACCTCTGCACCGAGATCACGCTCAACACCTCCGACGACGAAACCGCCGTCTGCAATCTCGGCTCGATCAATCTGCTCAACCATGTGCGGGACGGCCGGCTCGATGAACCGCGGCTGAAGCGCAGCGTGACCATTGCGATGCGGATGCTCGACAACGTCATCGACATCAATTTCTACACCATCCCGGAAGCGCGCCGCTCCAACCTGCGGCACCGCCCGGTCGGTCTCGGGCTGATGGGCTTCCAGGATGCGCTGCAGGCGTTGCGGATCGCGATGGCTTCCGATGCGGCCGTGGCCTTCGCCGACACCAGCATGGAGATGATCTCCTATTACGCGATCTCGGCCTCGGTCGATCTGGCGGCCGAGCGCGGGCGCTATCCGTCGTTCGACGGCTCGCTGTGGAGCCGGGGCATCTTGCCGATCGATTCGATCGAACTGCTGGCGGAAGCCCGCGGCGGTCTCGCGATGGACCGCGGCATGGCGCTTGACTGGGATCACTTGCGCGAGCGCGTCAAATCATCCGGCATGCGCAATTCGAACGTGATGGCGATCGCGCCGACGGCGACCATTTCCAACATCTGCGGCGTGGCGCAGTCGATCGAGCCCGCCTACCAGAACCTCTACGTCAAATCCAACATGTCCGGCGACTTCACGGTCGTGAACGAGTTTCTGGTGCGCGACCTCAAGGCGCGCGGGCTGTGGGACGAGGTGATGGTCAACGACCTCAAATATTTCGACGGCAGCGTCGGCGCCATCGATCGCATTCCCGACGACCTCAAGGCGCTCTATGCCACCGCCTTCGAGATCGACAGCGCCTGGCTGATCGAGGCGGCCTCGCGGCGGCAGAAATGGATCGACCAGTCGCAGTCGCTCAACCTCTATATCGCCAATCCCAGCGGCAAGAAGCTCGATGCGCTCTATCGGCTGGCCTGGGCGCGCGGGCTGAAGACGACCTATTACCTGCGCTCGCGCAGCGCGACGCATGTCGAGAAGTCCACGCTGAAGGGCACCGACGGCAAGCTCAACGCCGTTGCGTCCGCGCCTGATGATGTCGGCGGGCGCGCCGATCATCGTGCCACCGGCCGCCACCGCGCCGGACCTGTCCGGCGCGGTGGCGTGCTCCATCGACAATCCCGAATGCGAAGCCTGCCAGTAAGCAGACAAGAAAGAAGGAAACGACAATGCTCGACTGGTCAGAACCCGCTGCGCCCGTCGCGCCGGATGCCGCCTCCCTTGGTGGCGCAAACCGCTGTCGCGGCCGATCAAACCGGCCTCGGCGCCATCGACCGAAGCGGCGGCAGGGTGTCCGTGGACGACAAGCGGATGATCAACTGCCGCGCCGACGTCAATCAGCTGCTGCCGCTGAAATACAAATGGGCGTGGGAGAAATATCTCGCCGGCTGCAACAATCACTGGATGCCGACCGAAGTCTCGATGCAGGCCGACATCGCGCTGTGGAAATCGCGCGACGGCCTCACCGAGGATGAACGCCGCGCCATCAAGCGCAACCTCGGCTTCTTCGCGGCCTCCGAAAGCCTCGTCGCCAACAACATCGTGCTGGCGATCTACCGCCATCTGACCAATCCGGAATGCCGGCAGTATCTGCTGCGGCAGTCCTTCGAGGAGGCCGTTCACACCCACACCTTCCAGTACATCGTCGAAAGCCTCGGCCTCGACGAGGGCGAGCTGTTCAACATGTACCGCGAGGTGCCGTCGATCACCGACAAGGCGGCGTGGGCGCTGAAGCACACCCAGCATCTCGACGATCCCGATTTCAAGACCGGGACGCCGGAAGCCGACCAGGCGTTCCTGCGCGATCTCGTCGCCTTCTACGTCATCTTCGAGGGCATGTGGTTCTATACCGGGTTTGCGCAGATCCTCTCGCTCGGCCGCCGCAACAAGATGGTCGGCATCGCCGAGCAGTACCAGTACATCCTGCGCGATGAATCGATTCATCTGAACTTCGGCATCGACGTCATCAACCAGATCAAGATCGAGAACCCGCATCTGTGGACGAAAGCCTTTCAGGACGAAGTCCGCGCCATGGTGCGCGACGGCGGCCGAACTGGAAGCGGCCTACGGGCGGGACACCATGCCGCGCGGCTTCCTCGGCCTGAATGCGGCGCTGTGCGAGACGCTACATGCACTTCATCGCCAACCGCCGCTGCGCGCAGCTCGGGCTAGCGCGGGTGTTCGACGAAACCGAAAATCCGTTTCCCTGGATGTCGGAGGCGATGGACCTGAAGAAGGAGAAGAATTTTTTCGAGACGCGGGTGATCGAATATCAGAACGGCGGCGCGCTGAGCTGGGAGTAGGGGGGCGGCTTACTCCCGTAGCACGTCGTCCCTGCGAACGCAGGGACCCATACCGCGTGATGCATCGATGAGGCGCGGTGGCAGACGCTCTGCCGCATACCGCGACATCGTTGAGCGATGGCTCCACTGCTACCGTGCGCATATGGGCCCCTGCGTTCGCAGGGACGACGCAAAAATCCCGCCGTTGCCGCGCTAAAACTTAAGATTTCCTCAATTCAGTCCGGCCTATTGCTTTAGGGGCGTGCGCTTTGGGACAGGGCGCGCCCAGGCAAGGACCGCGCATGACCGCCTCTCTTTCCACCTTCAAGACCGCACACGAACAAGCCCCAATTCCCGCGTGGCTCGTCAGGGTCTGCCTTGTGCTGGCGGTTGCGAACGTGACCCTTTGCGGGGCGGCGTATTTCTCGCACTGGTGGGTTTACGATCCGAACGGCCTCGGCATCCCGACCGATTTCATCAACGTCTGGGCTGCCGGCCGCCTGGTGCTCGATGGCCTCCCGGCGCAGGCCTATGACTGGGACATCCAGAAGCAGGTCGAGGTCGCAAAACTCGGCCAGGATTTTGTCGGCTATTTTGCCTGGCACTATCCGCCGCCGTTTCTGTTCGTCGCTTCCTTGCTGGCGCAGCTTCCCTATCAAACAGCCTTTATCGGCTGGGCTGTGGTCAGCTTTCTGCCTTTTCTTGTCGCGATGCGTGCGATCGTCGGCCGCAACTTCGGCTATCTGCTCGCGCTCGCCATTCCGATGGCGTTCATCAATGCGCTGGTCGGGCAGAACGGATTTCTCACCGCGGCGCTGATCGGCGGTACGCTCTATCTGATCCCGATACGGCCGGTACTGGCAGGCATCTGCCTCGGGCTTTTGACGTACAAGCCGCAATACGGGCTGCTGTTTCCGATTGCGCTGATCGCAGCCGGGCATTGGCGCGTGTTCATCAGCGCTGCCGTAACGGCGGTCGTGCTGGCCATCGCTTCCTGGCTCGCCTTCGGCATCGAGAGCTGGCTGGCGTTCTTCCACTGGATGCCGAAATTCTCGCAGACGTTCCTGACCGAAGGCAAGGCCCCATGGTGGAAGCTGCAAAGCATCTTCGCGATGGTGCGTTACTTCGGCGGCAGCGAGCCGCTCGGCTGGGCATTCCAGTGGGTTCTCACCGCCTCCGTGGCCGTGGTGCTGGCGCTGATCTGGCGAAGCCGCGTGCCCTACACAATGAAGGCCGCAGCGCTTGCCGCCGGCACGCTGCTGACCACGCCCTATCTCTTCATGTACGACATGATGGTGCTGGCGATCCCGATCGCCTTCCTGGTCCGCATCGGATTGAAGACCGGTTTTCGCGCCTACGAGCTTCCGGCGCTCGGCGCCGTCGCGCCCTCATCTGCTGCTACATGTTCACCGGCATTCCGACCGGCTTTGGCGCCACGCTGGTCGTGTCCGCGCTGATCCTGCGCCGCGCCGGATCGTGGTGGCGGCATGAGCCGGCGCCAAAACTCGTCGCGGCAGGGGCGTGAACGGCGCGAGGCGATGGCGAGCCTGCGACGTGAAGTCAGCGCTCGCTATTTGATGAACGCTGCCCATAACGCGGCATTCGCCAGCGTCCCGGCCTCGTTCATGTGGCAGCCGTCAGGAACGCGGCCGTCATTTCCGATCGTGTCGGTGTCGGGCCCCGGGCGGATGTTCAGCGCTTCATCGACCGCAGAGAGTTGACCGGCACGCACCGCGGCCGTGTTTTTCGGCCCGGCGTAGTCGCATTTTGTGCTGCGTGACAGATAAAAGGGCGCATCGAATCCGGCCGCGCGAAATCGCTTCACAAGCTGATGCAACAGCGAAACATATTGTTCGGCTGACGTCGTCGATGCCGCATCCGTTTCCCCTTGCTGAAACAGAATATGCGTCGGCGCCAGCCCTGCGGCCTTCAGCTTCGCGATGCCGTTGGTGATCAACTCGGCCCCCTCGCTGTTCAGGAGGGCGAGCGATGCCCCGCCCCGGGCAAGGGGCACGACAATCACGCGATCGTAGCGTCCGGCCTGGATCAGGATGTCGCCGAGGCGCGTTGCAAAGCTCCCGCCGATGCCATCGGTGCCGAGCAGCGGATCGGCTGCGGCGAAGCATTTGCCGCTTGCGGGATCGAAATTGTCGACAGCTTCGCGCGCCGAATGTCGGGCGCTTCCGTGGTTGGCGGCGTTGCTCTGGCCATGCACGACGATGATGGCCGTCTTGCCGGATACGATGGCGCAGGGCCGTTCGACGCGCGCCGGCGGCGGAAGCCCAGCCAAGTCGGTCTGGCGGGCGCCCGGCATCAGCAGCATGCCGGCACTCGTGCCGATCAGCAGGCCACCAATCAGGAACGCGACAAGGCGCAACAATGGAAATTTCTCCCGGGTTCGCTCAGCTTCGTGCCGGGCGCACACGGCTCGCCCGCTTGGATGGCGCTCACCGATTCCGGCCGAGCGCAACTTGGAGCGCGAGGGAAGTAATCTGAGGCTGCCCAATTCGGCGCATGCTAGCCGGGCAGCGTTGAGAGCCTGTTAATGGTCGGAAAGCCCTGCCGGCAAATCCTCCCCGAACAGGCTGCAAAACCGTCTTGTCATCAGGCGTGAATAGTTGTTCACTTCTTCAAAGCGATGGGTGCGCTTATCGCTCAAGACATTGAAGGTGTGCGCGTTCTGGCAGGCTCCACGGGGCTCGAGGGCGCGCCGGGGACGGAACGCGCCATGGTCTATCGGCGAACCCATCAGGTCGTAAAGCGGCTGGCGGCGCGGCGCAGCGCCATCCTGGCGGCGGCGCGGGACGCTGCGGCCGAGGGCGGCATGGCGGCGGTGCAGATCGCCCCGGTCGCGGTCCGCGCCAATGTCGCGGCCGGCACCGTCTACCGCTACTTCCCCTCCAAGGCCGAGCTGATTTCCGAACTGATCGCCGAGGTCTCGCGCGACGAACTGGCCGCGATCCGCCGCGCGGCGGATGCCGCGCCAGGGCCGTCCTCGGCGCTCGCCGGCGCCGTCACCACGGTTGCCGTGCATGTGCTGTCGCAGCGCAAGCTCGCCTGGGGCATTCTGGCCGAACCTGTCGATGTCGACGTCTCGGCGTCGCGGCTCGCCAGCCGCCGCGAAATCTCCGGCGAGATTGCCGCCAGGATTGACGCCGCGGTGCGCGCCGGCCATCTGCCGGCGCAGGATACCGCGCTTGCCGCCACCGCATTGCTCGGCGCGCTGCATGAATCGCTGGTCGGCCCGCTGGCGCCCGAGAACCTGGATGATCCCGCGAAGCTGCGCGACGCCGTGCAAACCGTCACATTGTTGGCGCTGCGCGCCGTCGGCGTGATGGATGCCCGCGCCCGCGGCCTCGTGGTGCAGGCGGTGCTGCCGGCGAAGGCGCTGGTCGGGGCCTGAACTCACCGCTGCTCGACACGACTTTGTCGCAACCATTTGCCACGCTGCGGCTTATCGACGGGTTCAACCGTGATCAGGAGCATGCGATGACGACGACATCAGGATCCGCCAAATGGCAGGGCGGCATCAAGGACGGCAAGGGCGCGATCTCGACCAAGAGCGGCGCGCTCAACGATTACCCTTACGGCTTTGCCAGCCGCTTCGAGGGCAAGCCCGGCTCCAATCCGGAAGAATTGATCGGCGCCGCGCATGCCGCCTGCTTCACCATGGCGCTGTCGCTGATTTTGGGCGAAGCCAAGCTCACCGCCGAACACATGGAAACCAAGGCCGACGTCACGCTGGAAAAGCAGGGCGATGGTTTTGCGATCACGTCCGTGCATCTGACGCTGAATGCGAAGATCCCGGGCGCGGACAAGGCGACGTTCGAGGAGCTTGCAGGCAAGGCCAAGGCCGGCTGCCCGGTGTCGAAACTGCTGAACACGAAGATCACGCTGGACGCGACGCTGCAGTAATTGCCGGCGTCATTCCGGGGCGCGCGTCAGCGCGAACTAGGGTGCGCAATTGCGCAGCTGAGAATCTCGAGATTCCCGATGCGCAATTGCGCATCTGAGGTTCGATGCTTCGCATCGCCCCGGAATGACGGCTACGCCGTCACTTCTTCGCCTCGCCCTCCGGCTCGACATTGGCGATGCGCACCATGTTGGTGGTGCCGGCGATGCCGAGCGGCACGCCGGCGACGATGATCACGCGCTGGCCGGCCTTGGCAAAGCCGTCACGGAAGGCAATCGAGCCGGCGCGATCGACCATGTCGTCCTGGTCGTGGGCGTCTTCGGCCACCACGCAATGCACGCCCCAGACGACGGACAATTTGCGGCCCGTCACGAGGTTCGGCGTGATCGCCACCACCGGCGGCTTCGGCCGCTCGCGCGCCACGCGGATCGCCGTCGAACCCGACGAGGTCCAGCAGATGATCGCCGACAATTCCAGCGTCTCGGCGATCTGCCGCGCGGCGTCGGCGATGGCGTCGCCAACCGTGTTCTCCGGCTCGGGCCGCTGCGCCGTCAGCACCGAGCGGTAGGTAGGATCCCGTTCCACTTCCTCGCCGATGCGGTTCATGGTCGAGACCGCTTCGACCGGGAATTTGCCGGCGGCCGATTCCGCCGACAGCATGATGGCGTCGGCGCCTTCATAGACGGCGGTCGCGACGTCGGAGACTTCCGCGCGCGTCGGCACCGGCGCCTGGATCATCGATTCCAGCATTTGCGTCGCGATCACCACCGGCTTGCCGGCGCGGCGCGCCATCCGCGTCATTTGTTTCTGCAGGCTCGGCACCCGCTCCAGCGGCAGTTCGACGCCGAGATCGCCGCGCGCCACCATCAGCGCGTCGGAAACCTCGAGGATCTCGCCGAGCCGGTCGATCGCCTGCGGCTTTTCGATCTTGGCCATCACGGCGGCGCGGCCGCGGATCATCCGCTTGGCTTCGTTGACGTCCTCGGCGCGCTGCACGAAGGAGAGCGCGATCCAGTCGACCCCGGTCACGAGGGCGGCTTCGAGATCGGCGCGGTCCTTCGGCGTCATCGCCGACACCGGCAGGTCGGTATCGGGCAGGCTGACGCCCTTGCGATCCGACATCTTGCCGCCGATCACCACCCGCGTCACCGCGCGTTCGGGCGAGGTCTCCTCGGCGATCAGGCGCACCTTGCCGTCGTCGAGCAGCAGCGCATGGCCCGGCCGTAGGGCTGCAAGGATTTCCGGATGCGGCAACTGCACGCGGTTGTTGTCGCCCGGCGTCTTGTCGGAATCGAGCACAAAATTCTGGCCGTTCTTGAGCTGGGTGGAGCCTTCGGCGAACGCGCCAAGCCGCAGCTTCGGCCCCTGCAGGTCGACCAGGATGCCGATCGGGCGGCCATAGCTCGAACTCGACATTGCGGATGGTAGTGACCAGCTCGCGCATCTTGTCGTGCGGCGTGTGGCTCATGTTGATGCGGAACACGTCCGCGCCGGCCTCGAACAGCTTCCGGATCATCGCGCTGTCCGACGATGCCGGGCCGAGGGTTGCGAGAATCTTGATACGACGGAGCCGCCTCATTGCTTGGGCGCCGTGGCTGGCGGCAGACCCGGTCCGCTCGGCGGACTGGACAGGCCGGGAACCCCGCCGGGGCCGCCCGGTCCCATGGTGCCCGGTATTCCCGGCACGCGCTGCGCCGGCTGCTCGTTGGCTTCTGTCAGTTGCACGGTCCACGCTCGCTGTTCGCCTGTGTCGACCTCGAAGAACCCGGTGCGGTCGTAGCCGCGCGCCAGGCAATTCTCGGTACCCTTGATGGTGAATTCCTTGTCACGCGAACACATGAAGGCCTGTCCCGACCATTCGCCGCCGCGGTCATAGTCGAGCGCATAGATGTAATAGTACCGGGCGACAAGAGTTCCGCGCAGCAGCGTCTCGCAACTGCGCGATGACACGTTCCACCAGCCTTCGGTGGTCCAGCCCTCGGCGTCCTTGTAGCCCAGCGCAATGCCGACCCGGCTGGAAGTGTTGTTGCAGAGCCGGAAATCGGCCGCCGCCGGACTGCTCCACAGGCACGCCGCCGCCAGCGCGAGCATCGGCATCAGGCCGGCGGTCATGCGTGCGGAGAGGGGGGGCAAGCGGCGAGAATCTTTTGCGGTCATGCAGTGAAGCTATATCAAATCATTGACGATTTCGCGTGACCCGGCGGGACCTGTCAACGGCCGGGCACGCCTTTCCCGCGCTATGGGAAACCGGGACTCCACGTGCGATAGCCACCTTTGCGCGCAGATATGGCAAAATCTGTGACAATTCCCACCTGATATCAATATGCTCGCCTCCATCTGACGCAGGACCCAACGCCATGACGATCGACGACAAAACCAGAACGGAACTGGAAGCCGCCGTTTTCCGGCGCCTGGTCGAGCCATCTGCGCGCCCGTACCGACGTCCAGAACATCGATTTGATGAATCTGGCCGGCTTCTGCCGCAACTGCCTGTCCAACTGGATGAAGGAAGAGGCCGACGCCAAGGGCATCGCCGTCAGCAAGGACGAGAGCCGCGAGGCGGTCTACGGCATGCCCTACGAGGAGTGGAAGGCGAAACACCAGGGCACGGCCACGCCGGAGCAGTTGGCCGCGATGAAGAAGGTTCATCCCGGGCATTGAGCCTCGCTTCGTAGCCCGGATGGAGCCCAGCGCAATCCGGGGCAGCGCCCGCCGCGCGAAAGTTTCCCGGATTGCGCGGAACCTGTCATCACCACGCGAGCGCAATTGCGCTCGTCGCCGGGCGCGCATTCGCGCGACCCGTTGGCTCCATCCGGGCTACGTCTCCTTATCTCCTGTGGGCGCGCTGTGGATGAGCGCGATGTCTCCTTGACGCAAGGCCCCCCGATATTGAGGGTCAATCCTGAAAAAAGCGCCGTGCGGTAACGCGTGCGGCGCTTGATCTTTCAGCCCCACCGTCAGTTCCATTCAGGAGTACCCGATGGCCACCTCTGCCGCCGCTGCCGTCCAGGACGAGCCCGCGACAAAATTCGCCAAAGACCAGCTCAAGGCCATCATCGAGCGCATCGAGCGTCTGGAAGAAGAAAAGAAGACGATCTCCGACGACATCCGTGACGTCTATGCCGAAGCCAAGGGCAACGGCTTCGACGTCAAGGTGCTGCGCACCATCGTGCGGATGCGCAAGCAGGACGCCAATGAGCGCGCCGAGCAGGAGACCATTTTGGAGACCTACATGCAGGCGCTGGGGATGCTGTGAGGCGTCGGATGAAAGCGTAGCCCGGATGGAGCGCAGCGCAATCCGGGGAAGTCTATCCGCTCGCGGCAGTGTCCCGGATTTCGCTTCGCTCCATCCGGGCTACGGGGTATTGCGGTGAACCCTAGCGCAGCGCGGCGGTGCGCAGCACGAACGACTGCGTCGGCAGTTGCACGGTCGCCGATCCCGTGAAGCGGTCGCAGGTCATGCCCATCATCGGATCTTCCGAGAAGGTCATGGCGATCGCGGCCCGCGGCTTGACGAAGTGGCTGCGCATCTGGGTCATCTCGGTGTCGCCGAGCACGGTCGTCGACATCGCATTGCTCGCGCTCGGCGCCAGCATCACCACCCGCATCCAGACACTGTTGCCCTGGGCGGCGGCGAGACGGGTCGAGGTCGCGACCACGGCGTCCTGACCCTGCGCGCCTTTGGCGACCACGGTATTGATTTCGGTCGCGGCGGCACCGGCATTTCGCGCCGGACGGGCGGGGCGCGACGGGACTGGCGCGGAGGCGGCGACGACGTTGGCGCGATCGACCGGTGAAGAAGCGGCCGGGGCATAGGCCATCGCCTTGTTGAACGATTCGGTGACGCTGGCGGTCGGCTGCGGATCGGTAGCGGCGGCGAGCGCCTGGCGTGCGCGCAGCGCTGCGACCTGGGCGGGGGTGGCCTGATTCGCCGCGGCCGGTATGTCGTCCCAGAAGCCGCGGGAATTGATGATGTCGGCCGGCGTCTGCGGTTTCGGCTCAGTGGAAGCCTGCACAGTCTGTTTCTGTTCCGGCTTGGATTTAGGCCCCGGGACAATCTGCGCGTCGGCCGAAGCCAGCTGGAGGGTGGCTGCGACCGGCGGCTTCGCACGCGGGGTCGGAACCGGATCGGCGGATTTCGCGGCTGCAATGCTGGCCGGTGCAGGCTTCTCGTTCTTGACGGGAATGTTGGCGCCCTCGTCATCCTCGTCGTTCGACTTGCCGCCGCGGAACAGGGCCGCGAACAGGCTCGGCTTCTTGCCGACGGATGCGGCATCGTCGCCATTGCCACGGCGCTCGATGTCGGCGCGGGCCAGCTCATAGCCCTTCAGCGGACCGCCATTGGCGGGCAGATGGACGGTACGTCCATCCGGGAACACCCTGGCGAGCTGATCGTGGGTCATGCGCGGCCAGTGACGGACGCTGCCGGTATCGAGATGAACGAAGGGCGATCCCGAGGTCGGGTAGAAGCCGACGCCGCCACGCTGCAGCCTGAGGCCGGCGGCGCGGATCTGCTCCAGCGGCACGTCCGGGATGTAGAAGTCCATGGCGTGGCCGAGCATGTGCTGGCTGAAGCGCGCCACGCCTGAGGAGCGGCGGCGGAGCATGGAGTTGGTGGCGGGGGAGCGGTAGGCGGAGATGATCTGGATCGGCTTCTTGCCGTCGACGTCGCGGTAGACTTCCCAGAGGATGTCGAACAGATGCCGATCCATCGTGGTCTGGTCCTGGCTGCGCCAGTCGCGGAGGAAGTAATTGATCTTCTTGAGCGCCTCTTCGTCGTAGCGCCCGTCGCGCTTGAAGGTGACGGTGAGGTCTTCGTCGGAATGGGTGTGGTGGAAGGAGAGGGTGCGGGTCTCGTTCAGTGCGGTCGCATCATGCACCGAGCCTGCGCCGGCGAGCAGCAACAGCGAAGTCAGCCCGATCCGATATCCGGCCTTTGGCAGAACAAGCGGATTGAATTGGCGCGCGAAACCAGCCAGCACGTATGAGCCCACCCAATCGACGAGCATTCACGGTGTTCTTTTGCAGACCCCGGCAAAAGAGGGTGAACGCTTTCTTAAAGCGGGATGGTTAACCGATGTTTACCGTCCCGCCCCCAAGCACGACTTAACCTAACCCGTGGACTGTGGCGAAAAAGTGCCCGGTGCTGCATCCGGGATGGATAATGGTTAACGTAAACGAACTCGCCGGAAAGGCGAGGTCGTTGATTTTGTTTGGAAATCCACTCCGACAGGATTATCGGGTGAACCGCTGTTGCGGCCGGCGGCCAACCGGGGCCGGCGGCGTCGCGGTCGACGGGCCGCCGAACAGGCGCTCGAAGAACGACGGACCGGACGAGTAGGTGTTGTCGCTGGCGAAGCTGACGCCGGCCGGCAAACCGTCCTTCGGCCGCGCATAGCTCGGCTGGGCATGCGAGACCAAGGTTTCCAGGTCCCTGCTCCGGCTGTTCTTGAGCAGAGCGATCATCGTGGCGTCGCGGCCATAGACGTCCTTGCGAATCTGCAGCTTGCCGGCGTCATCCACGAACGCGGTCTGGTAGGTGATGTTGACCGGGATCGGTGTCGGGAATTTCAGGTCGATCTCGCTGCGGCCGTACATGCTGCGGATCTTTTCCGGCGAGTAGCGCTCGTTCGGCATCACGATGTTGAGCAGCGTCGATGCGTATTGATCCGGATTCTGCACCCGCATGCAGCCATGGCTGAAGGCGCGTTCTTCCTTGGCGAACAGATGCTTGTCTGGCGTGTCGTGCTGATAGACCAGGAATTTGTTCGGGAAGTTGAAACGGATGCGGCCGAGCGCGTTGGCCTCGCCCGGCGGCTGCGAAATGTGGATGCTGCCGTCACGGCCGCGCTCAAGCTTCAGGCCCATGCGCTGCAGCACGGTCGGATCCTGCTGCAGGGCTGGCAGATATTCGTTGTAGATGATCGACGGCGGCACGTTCCAGGTCGGGTTGACGGTGATGAACTTCATCGTTTCCGTCAGCATCGGCGTGGCGTGTTTGCCCGGTTTTCCGGTCACCACCCTTGTGGTCCAGACCGGGGCGCCGTTCTGCATCACCTTCAGCGTGAAGTCGGGGACGTTGAGGATGACATAGGCGTTGCCGAGCGAAGCTGCGCCGAGCTGGCGTGGCAGCCAGCGCAGGCGTTCCAGGTTGACGAGCACCAGATCGATCTGGCGGTCCCGCTTCGGGCTGTTGAGCGCCTTCACGGTGCGGTCGTCGAGCACACCGGTCGGCTTGAGATCGGCGCTCTCCTGGAATTTTCGCACGGCGGCTGAGACCTTGCCGTCGTAACGCTGATCGTCGGGGTTCTCGATGCCGAGCTTGGCGCGCAGTTGCGGCACGCGGGAATCTTCTGGCGTGACCGCGTCCTGCTTCTTGGTGGCGGCCTTGAACGCCAGTGCCGGACCCTCGGCGATATGAATCATCGGTCCGTCACCCTGGCCGCGCAACTCGGTGAGCTTGGCCTTCAGTTCCTTGTAGAGCTTGTGCGGCGGGTTGTAGCCATCGAGCGCTGCGGACGCGTCCCTGGCGGTCGAGATGTTGGCGAGCACTTCCGCCGGATCGGTCGGGTGCTCGGGATACTGGATGTCGGCGGCGACCTGCGACCAGTGCATCCGGCCGCTCTGGGCCTGCCGCGCATAGTCGAGCATGCTCGCGGTCAGTTTCAATTCGGCCTCGGCGAGCTGGTCCGGCGAAGCGGCGACCGCAAAATCCGGCACCGGATAGTCGGCCGGATTGAGGCCCTCGGTGGCGGCGTCCTTCAAACGGGCGATCACGCCCTTGCCGCTGTCGGTCAACTTGCCGGCTTGAGTCCATTGCGGCGCGTAATCACGCGCCGAGTAGAACTTCTCGACGGCCGCGCGCTCGTTCTTGCGGTCGAAATAGCGCAGCGATTTGGCGCCGATCATGTCGCGCAGGCGGTCGGCGACAGGCTGGTCGGCCGGAGCGACGGTGCTGACCTTGACCGGTTCCTTGGCGGGTTCGGCGGCGGGCGCGGTGGCTGTCGCAGCCGGAGGCGCGGCGGTTGCGGCGTCGTTGGCCGCAGGTGCGGTGACGGTCTCGGCCGGCTTGGGCTCGGCGGCCTTTGCGGTCGGGCTGGGTTCGGCCGGCTTTTCGACGGCCTTCGTTGCGTCAGGCACCGTGGCGGTGGTGTCCATCTTGAAATCGCTAGCGGTCGGAGGCGGAACGTTGGCGGGTTCCGGACGGGGGACTGCTGCGTCGATCGCGAGCTCGGCGGCGCTGGCGCGCGGCGTGGTCGACTGGGCCGCCAGTGCAGAGGTCGCGGACATCGTGAGGAAGGTTGCCGCGACGGCCATCAGTACGCGGTCAAATCCTGCACGATTCGTCGAACAGTCACGCATCGTCACACCCCCTTGGGCGAACTGCCCCGGCATGGAACAGTCGTTAGGTATTATTCGTCACGGCTTGCGCGGGAAGCGCCGGCTCGATCGGTTTCTCAGTCGTACGCCTGCACGCCACGGTTCAAACGCAGACGATACATGTGCCCCTATCATGCAGCCAGCGCCATGCGGGACAACTCACGACAAACTGACCTCAAACTACCCGTTTGCATTCGGGTCGCGCGTTTTTGCCACGCCGCCCGCCTTTTGTCTGTCACCGCCAAGCCACGGTTCAAAAGCTTCCGAACGACCGATGTCGTTGGTTTGCCACGATCTTTGCCATGCGGACGCCATAATCGCCCGGCGGCCGTCCGCTCAGTTCGCGTCCCCTTCGGCCGGGTCGCTGGCAGCAGCCTCATCGAGCTTGCGGTAGAGCGTGGAGCGGCCGATCTTGAGCCGGCGCGCGACTTCCGACATCTGACCGCGATAATGCGAGATCGCAAAACGGATGATCTCGTTTTCCATTTCGTCGAGCGCCCGCACCTCGCCGGTGGCGGTCAGCATCGAAAGGCTGCCGGCCGTGGCGAGCGGGGCAATCGGTATATCGCTACCCGAAACCATGGAGGGCGCCGTCGACGGCGCCATGACCAGCGGTTCGCTGTGCGCCAGCTGGCTGTCCGGTACGGCGTGGGCTGCGGTCTGCGGGAAATCCGACAGGCCGAGCTGGTCGCTCTCGCTCATGACGACGGCCCGATACACCGTGTTCTCGAGCTGGCGGATGTTGCCGGGCCAATCAAGCTGCGCGAGATGGGCCACGGCTTCGCCGCTGATGCCGGTGATGGTGCGGTTTTCCTCGGCGGCAAAGCGCGCCAGGAAATGCCGCAACAGATGCGGGATGTCTTCGCGCCGCAGCCGCAAGGGCGGGATCGTCAGCGGCAGCACATGCAGCCGGTAGAACAGGTCTTCGCGGAACGCGCCGTTCTTCACGAGGTCGAGCAGTTTGCGGTTGGTCGCGGAAATGATGCGGACGTCGACCTTCACCGGCTTGCGGCCGCCGACCGCCTCGACGGTGCCTTCCTGCAGCGCGCGCAGCAGCTTCACTTGCGCCGCCAGCGGCAACTCGCCGACCTCGTCGAGAAACAGTGTGCCGCCGGAAGCTTCGACGAATTTGCCCATGTGGCGTTCGGTGGCGCCGGTGAAGGCGCCCTTCTCGTGACCGAACAGGATCAATTCAACGAGGTTATCGGGGATGGCGCCGCAATTGACCGCGACGAACGGTTTCGACTTGCGTTCGCCGGAGCCGTGGATGGCGCGGGCGAACAATTCCTTGCCGACGCCGGACTCGCCCTCGATCAGCACCGGAATGCTGGAAGCTGCCGCCTTCTGCGCGATGCGCAGCACGGCCGCCATGGTTTCGCTGCGGGTGATGATGTCGGCAAAAGTCAGCCGGCCTTCGCGGCTATGGCGGATGCGCTGCAGTTCGCCCTTGAGCGCGGAAGTGTTGAGCGCGTTGCGCAGCGACACCTGCAGCCGTTCGAAGCCGACCGGCTTGACCACGAAATCCTGCGCGCCGGCGCGCATCGCCGAAACCACATTGTCGATGCCGCCATGCGCGGTCTGCACGATGACGGGGATGCTCAGGCCCGCTTCACGCATTTTTGCGAGCACGCCGAGCCCGTCGAGGCCGGGCATCACGAGGTCGAGCACGACCGCGTCGATCGCCGGCGCATCCGGGGCGGTCAGCAAGGCCACGGCGGCGTCGCCGCTGTCGACGACGAGGGGCTCATAGCCGCACTTCTGCACCATGTTTTCAACCAAACGGCGCTGCACTGCGTCGTCATCGGCAATCAAGATGGTGGCAGCCATGGCTTTCCCCGCACGCTACTGATGTATCGAATCGGGGCACTTTCGCCGATGCCGATTAACGTACGCTTAATGGTTGGGAAATGGCCTTATTGAGGCGGGGCTAAGCACGGAGGTGTGGCCACACCTCCAGCGCGCCGCGGTAGGACATGTCGAAAGCCACATACAGGATGATCAAGAGGCCGACATAAGCCACCCAGCGATGCTTCTCCAGAATGCGCGCGATGAAATTCGCGGCGAAGCCCATCAGCGCGATGGAAAGCGCCAAACCGAATATCAGGATCATCGGATGCTCACGCGCCGCACCTGCGACAGCGAGCACGTTGTCGAGCGACATCGACACGTCGGCGAGCGTGATCTGCCAGACGGCCTGGCCAAGCGTCTTTTGATGGCCCGCAGCGGCTGATGCATCGATCGTGCTTGCGGACGACAAACTCTGAAATTTCGGTTGATGCGACATGCGCAGCTCGCGCCACATCTTCCAGCATACCCAAAGCAGCAGAACGCCGCCCGCGAGCAGGAGTCCAATGATCTGCAGCAGCTGAACCGTGACGGAAGCGAAGCCGATGCGCAGGATCGTGGCGGCCAATATGCCGATCACAATCGCCTTCCTGCGCTGACCCTCGGGTAGCCCGGCGGCTGCAAGCCCGATGACGATCGCGTTGTCGCCGGCGAGCACCAGGTCGATCATGATGACCTGGAAAAGCGCTGTCAGGTGTTGCGAGGAGATCAATTCCAGCATGCGGGCCACTCCGTTGATGGTCCAATCCGACATCGCAGTTCGCTTGAACTGCCAGAGGGGCCCGGGCTTGGATGCGTAGACAGGAAAACGACGCAGTCAGACTGCGGAAAAACTGTTCCGGTTACTCAGGTTGATCCGAGAGGGTGAAAAGCCTGACCATCTGGTCCGGCTCGATCAGAACCGAGAGGACAATGCCGATGAACGTCAGGCTTCCGGCGAGGTCGAACCACATGATGCGGAAGCGATCACGCCGGCAAAGCAGCGCGAAGCCAGCCGTCACAGCGGCAACCGCAAACAGCAGGGTGACGATCGCGGGCGCCAGGGCGTCCGCCGGCACCATGTTCCGGATTCCCACGGTCGCGATCAGCGCCACCAGCAGAATGCCGGCAAACAGCTCCTTGCCACGCGCCGAGGGGGCTCGGTCGCTCGTTCGGACAAACTGACTGCGGTCCAAGAAGGCCATCGGATTCTTATTCGCGAGCTGAGATTGTGGTAGGGAACATCACCTGCTCGGTCATTCAATCTGGATAGTTTAGTAATCATGAAACGAGGAAAACATCAAGACGTTTTCACTGAACGGGTCCCGGGCAAGACCGCGCCGGAAGCCAAGCAATTGCGGAAACTGGCTGGGGATTGGCTCAAGCAGCGAAGGGCGGATGCCGAATTGTCGCAGGCAGATCTCGCTGCACGTCTTGGCCTGAAGTATTATACTTTCATCTCACAGGTCGAGAACGGGTTCAGCCGTGTTCCAACTGAAATTATGGGAGCATGGGCCAGCGAGCTGGGTCTTGAACAGGCGCCGTTCGCTAGGCATCTGTTAATGTACTACGAGCCGGAAATGTACCGGCTGCTGTTCGGAGCAGAGAGCAAATGAGCGTAGTCGCGTTCGAGCGCCAACCGGTCACCGGGGTGTGGAGCGAAAGGGAACTCAACACCATCGTCGCGGCATTGAACACCGCGCTTGCGCCGGCGACCGGCCGCGAATGGGAAACCGGGATGACGGAAAACGGCGATGCCCAGTTCTATTTGCTGGGCCCGCTTCCGGAACAGGCCTGCGAGTTGTGCCTTTCCCGGGTCGGGCGGCGCTATGTCCTGGAGGACGGATGCGGCCGGCTGTTGTTCGAGCATCGAAACCTCGATCTCGTGGTACTGCACGCCAGGGCCGCGGTCCCATCCACGTCGTGGCTTATGGTTCGGGTGATCACGATGTGGTGTGCGGTCCGGAGCGTTTTCCACGAAAAGCTCGAGCCGATGCTCGCCGAGACCGAGGAACTGCTGGTCCAGCTGGCGCCGCAGCTCGCGGCTTTCGCCTGATCGCCAAGCCACTCTGATCGCCAAGTCACTCTGATCCCAAGTCGATCTGATCCCAGGTCGATCTGATCGTCTCAATTGATCGTCACGCCAATTTGAAAGTGTCCATGACTGCGAAACCTTCCGCGACATCCCGAGCCAGCAAGACGTCCCGCAAAGCCGCCATGAGCAAGGGAGCCGCCGTCAGCAAGGCAGCCGCAGCCAAATCGAAAACCGGCAAGCTGCCGGAATGGAATCTGGCCGATCTCTATACCGGCATCGACGCCTCCGAAGTCGCACGCGACCTGCAACAGATGGATGCAGACTGCGTCGCGTTCGAGACCGACTATAAGGGCAAGCTGGCCGAAGGCGTCGCCAGGGAAGACGGCGGCCGCTGGCTCGCCGAGGCCGTCAGGCGCTACGAGGCGATCGACGATCTCGCCGGCCGGCTCGGCTCCTATGCCGGCCTCGTTCATGCCGGTGATAGCGTCGATCCCGTGATCTCCAAATTCTATGGCGATGTCTCCGAGCGGCTGACGGCGGCCTCGGTGCATTTGCTGTTCTTCGGGCTCGAGCTCAACCGCATCGACGATGCCGTGATCGAACGCGCGATGCAGACGCCCGAGCTCGCCCATTACCGGCCGTGGATCGAGGATCTGCGCAAGGACAAGCCATATCAGCTCGAAGATCGCGTCGAGCAGTTGTTTCACGAAAAATCCCAGAGCGGCTATGCCGCCTGGAACCGGCTGTTCGACCAGACCATCTCCGGCCTGCGCTTCAAGGTCGGGGGCAAGGAACTCGCGATCGAACCGACGCTCAATCTGCTGCAGGACCGCGCGCCGGAAAAGCGTAAGGCAGCGGGACAGGCGCTGGCGAAGACCTTCAAGGACAACGAGCGGACCTTTGCGCTCATCACCAACACGCTCGCCAAGGACAAGGAAATTTCCGATCGCTGGCGCGGTTTCCAGGATGTCGCGGATTCGCGTCACCTGAACAACCGCGTCGAGCGCGAGGTCGTCGATGCGCTGGTCGGCTCGGTTCGCGCGGCCTATCCGCGGCTGTCGCACCGCTATTACAATCTGAAAGCCGGCTGGTTCAAAAAGAAGAAGCTCGCGCATTGGGACCGCAACGCGCCGCTGCCGTTTGCGGCCACCGGCACGATCGCCTGGCCCGAGGCGCAGAAGATGGTGTTGACCGCGTATCGCGGCTTCTCCGTCGAGATGGCCGCGATCGCGGAACGCTTCTTCACCGATCGCTGGATCGACGCGCCGGTGCGGCCGGGCAAGGCGCCGGGCGCGTTCTCGCACCCGACCACGCCGTCGGCGCATCCCTATGTGCTGATGAACTATCAGGGCAAGCCGCGCGACGTGATGACGCTGGCGCATGAGCTCGGCCATGGCGTGCATCAGGTGCTGGCGGCCAAAAATGGAGCGCTGATGGCGCCGACGCCGCTGACGCTGGCCGAGACGGCCAGCGTGTTCGGCGAAATGCTGACCTTCAAGCGGCTATTGTCGCAGACCAAAAACGCCAAGCAGCGCCAGGCGCTGCTGGCCGGCAAGGTCGAGGACATGATCAACACCGTGGTGCGGCAGATCGCGTTCTATTCGTTCGAGCGCGCTATTCATACCGAGCGCAAGAACGGCGAACTGACCGCCGAGCGCATCGGCCAGATCTGGCTCAGTGTGCAGGGTGAAAGCCTCGGGCCGGCCATCGACATCCGCCCGGGCTACGAAAATTTCTGGATGTACATTCCGCACTTCATCCATTCGCCGTTCTACGTTTACGCCTATGCGTTCGGCGATTGCCTGGTGAACTCGCTCTACGCGGTCTACGAGAACGCCTCCGAAGGCTTTGCCGAGCGTTACCTCGCCATGCTCGCGGCCGGCGGCACCAAGCATTATTCCGAACTGCTCAAGCCGTTCGGGCTCGATGCCAAGGATCCAAAATTCTGGGACGGCGGGCTGTCGGTCATTGCGGGCATGATCGACGAGTTGGAAGAGATGGGCTGACGGGGCGCCCGCGGCTGCGAAACGGATTTGTGATGGGCGCGGACACAATTTCAGCCGCCGTCGCCCGCCATGATGACGGTGACGACAGGAGGGGAGTGCCCCATGATCGACACCCCGACGCGGCGCGTCGTACTTGGAGCGGGAGTCTTCGCGGCCGGTTCGCTGCTCATGGCCGATGGCAGCGTGGCTCAGGCCCCGCTTGCACCCACGCCCGCATGCCACGACGGCGACGACGCCACAGTGCCGCAAACCGAAGGGCCATACTTCAAGCCGTCGTCGCCTGAGCGAACCGAGCTGTTCGAAGAGGGCATGGCGGGGCAGCCGATCGAACTGGTCGGGCTTCGTGCTCAGTCGCGCCTGCAAACCGCTCGCCGGCGCCTTGCTGGATTTCTGGCAGGCCGACGACAAGGGCCGCTATGACAATTCCGGCTTTCGCCTGCGCGGCCATCAGTTCTCCGATGCGGAAGGCCGCTATCGATTGCGCAGCGTCGTGCCCGGCATTTATCCAGGCCGCACGCGCCACATCCATGTGAAGGTGCAGCCGCGCGGTGGTTCCGTGTTGACGACCCAGCTCTATTTCCCCGGCGAGTCAAAAAACCGCTCCGACGGCCTGTTCCGCAAGGAATTGCAGATGCGCACGGCCAAGAACGCGGGGTGGCTGGCCGGGCGTTTCGACTTCGTGCTCGGGTAGGGCGCCACGCTAGGGACCGTAAAACATTTGTTGAACGGATGGCCGAGGATGTGTTATACAGTTTGTATAACGGAGCTTGCGCCATGAACGAGCAATCGAAAGTTACGCCCGATCCCCGCGGCCAAGTGATCGGAACCGTCGAAATCAAAAAGATTGGTAATTCCTCGGGGATCATCCTCCCGAAGGATGTACTTGCTCGGATGCACGTCAGCGTCGGCGATAAGCTCTATGCGACTCTCACGCCCGACGGTGGATTTCGACTGACCCCGCATGACCCGGATTTCGAGAAGGCGATGGAAGTCGCCCGGCGCGGCATGAAGCGCTATCACAACGCGTTGGCCGAGCTTGCCAAATGACGCGAGCCGTTCTGGCTCACTCGCCAGATGATCGTGGCCATTCACGACGAGCAGCTCACGATACACGGCGGTGCGAGCGGATTGCGCGATGAGGGCATGCTGGAATCTGCCCTCGACCGGCCGAAAAACAGATGGGCATACGAGCAGGCTGAACTGGCCGAGTTGGCTGCGGCCTATGCTTTCGGCATTGCGCCCAATCATCCCTTCGTTGACGGCAACAAGCGAACGTCACTGCTGGCGCTGTATACCTTTCTCGGCGTCAACCGCGTCGACTTCATGGTGCCTGAAGCGGAGGCGGCTGCCATCATCCTCTCCCTCGCCGCAGGCGAAGTCAGCGAGGAAAGCCTGACCCGCTGGATCCGGGATAATTGGCCTTCCTAATGACCCGATAGGCAGGGGGCCGTTGCCCTCCCAAACGCTTTGCGGTAATTGCACGCGAGAAACGCGGATTTTGACTGGGGATACCGATGGCAGACCATAACGAAGTGGCCTACACGACCGCTGACGGCAACGACTACGAGGCCCATGAGCAGACCTATGAAGGGTTCATCATGCTGGTCAAATACGGCACCGCCGCCGTGGTGCTCATCGTCGCCCTGATGGGCTACTTCCTGACCTGACGCGTCGCTGCCTGCACCGCCATCCCGGCGGGGGCCAAAATTTGCACGCATGCCGGTTGCGAAACCGGTATCCAACTAAGCGAAAAAGACGCTAGTTTGCTTGCGCGCGCGCCCGCCGCGCCGGGAGGCCTCATGAAGATTGCCGTTGCCAAGGAAATCGATCCGTCCGAACCGCGGGTTGCCGCTTCCCCTGATACCGTGAAGAAATTCAAGGCAATCGGCGCCGAAGTCGCGATCGAGCCGGGCGCGGGCATCAAGTCGGGCCTGCCGGATTCCGAATTCACCGCCGTCGGCGCCACCGTCAGCGCGGATGCGCTGAAGGACGCCGACATCATCATCAAGGTGAAACGGCCGGAAGCCTCCGAGCTTTCGCAATACAAGCGCGGCGCGCTGGTCATCGCCATCATGGATCCCTACGGCAATGAAGCGGCGTTGAAGACGATCGCGGATGCTGGCGTCTCGGCGTTTGCGATGGAGTTGATGCCGCGCATCACGCGCGCACAAGTCATGGACGTATTGTCCAGCCAGGCGAACCTCGCCGGCTATCGCGCGGTGATCGAGGCGGCCGAATCCTTTGGCCGCGCGTTCCCGATGATGATGACCGCGGCCGGCACCGTTCCGGCGGCGAAAGTGTTCGTGATGGGCGTCGGCGTGGCTGGCCTGCAGGCGATCGCGACCGCGCGCCGGCTCGGCGCCGTCGTCACGGCAACCGACGTGCGCCCGGCCACCAAGGAGCAGGTGGAGAGCTTGGGCGCAAAGTTCCTCGCGGTCGAGGACGAGGAATTCAAGAACGCGCAGACCGCCGGCGGCTACGCCAAGGAAATGTCGAAAGAGTATCAGGCCAAGCAGGCTGCACTTACCGCCGAGCACGTCAAGAAGCAGGACATCGTGATCACCACGGCCCTGATCCCGGGCCGGCCGGCGCCGAAACTCGTCAGCGCCGAGATGGTGAAGTCGATGAAGCCGGGCTCGGTGCTGGTCGACCTTGCCGTCGAGCGCGGCGGCAATGTCGAGGGCGTCAAGGCCGGCGAAGTCGTCGATCTCGATGGCGTCAAGATCGTCGGCTACACCAACGTCGCCGGCCGCGTGGCGCAATCGGCCTCGAGCCTTTATGCCCGCAATCTATTCAACTTCATCGAGACGATGGTGGACAAGGCGAACAAGGCGCTCGCGGTCAACTGGGACGACGAGCTGGTGAAAGCCACCGCGCTGACCAGGGACGGCGCCGTCATCCATCCGAACTTCCAGCCGAAGGCCTAAGGAGAGAAGCCATGGAGCACATCGCCCAAGTCGTCGATCCCTTCGTATTCCGGCTGTCGATTTTCGTCCTCGCCGTCTTCGTCGGCTATTTCGTGGTGTGGTCGGTGACCCCTGCGCTGCATACGCCGCTGATGTCGGTGACCAATGCGATCTCCTCGGTGATCGTGGTCGGCGCGCTGCTCGCGGTCGGCGTCCCCATGATCTCAAGCGGCAGTGGCTGGGCGCGCGGCTTCGGCTTCATCGCGCTGATCTTCGCCAGCGTGAATATCTTCGGCGGCTTCCTTGTCACCCAGCGCATGCTGGCGATGTACAAGAAGAAGGTGAAGTGAACGGCGTGCACCTCGTGGTGACGAAGACAATGGGGACCTGAGATGAACGCCAATCTGGCTGCAATTCTGTATCTCGTGGCGGGTGTGCTGTTCATCCTGTCGCTGCGTGGGTTGTCCAGTCCGGCGAGCTCCCGCCAGGGCAATTTCTTCGGCATGGTCGGCATGGCGATCGCCGTCGCCACCACGCTCGCCAGTCATCCGCCGGCGGACGGCGTAGCCTGGGTGCTGGTTATCCTCGGCATCGCCATTGGCGGCGGCATCGGCGCCGTGATCGCGCGCCGGGTGCCGATGACCTCGATGCCGGAACTGGTCGCAGCGTTCCACTCGCTGGTCGGCATGGCCGCGGTGCTGGTCGCCGCCGGCGCGTTCTACGCGCCCGAGGCCTTCGACATCGGCAAGCCTGGCGCCATTCATGGCGCGAGCCTCGTTGAAATGTCGCTCGGCGTCGCCATCGGCGCGCTGACCTTCACCGGTTCGGTGATCGCGTTCCTGAAGCTGTCGGCGCGCATGAGCGGCGCGCCGATCATTCTGCCCGGGCGCCACTTCATCAACATCGGGCTGGCGCTGGCGCTGGTGTTCTTCATCGTCGGTCTCGTGATCTCGGGTAGCGCGTTGGATTTCTGGCTGATCACGATCATCGCGCTGGTGCTCGGCGTGCTCATGATCATCCCGATCGGCGGCGCCGACATGCCGGTCGTGATCTCGATGCTGAACTCCTATTCCGGCTGGGCCGCGGCCGGCATCGGCTTCACGCTCGGCAACTCCGCGCTGATCATCACCGGCGCGCTGGTCGGCTCCTCGGGCGCGATCCTGTCCTACATCATGTGCCACGCGATGAACCGTTCCTTCATCTCGGTCATCCTCGGCGGCTTCGGCGGCGAAACCGCCGCGGCCGGCGGTGGCGGCGGCGAGCAGAAGCCGGTCAAGCTCGGCTCGGCCGACGACGCGGCCTTCATCATGAAGAACGCGCAGAAGGTGATCATCGTGCCGGGCTACGGCATGGCGGTGGCGCAGGCCCAGCATGCGCTACGCGAAATGGGCGACCTGCTGAAGAAGGAAGGCGTCGAGGTGAAGTACGCGATCCACCCGGTCGCGGGCCGCATGCCCGGCCACATGAACGTGCTGCTGGCGGAAGCCAACGTGCCCTATGACGAGGTGTTCGAGCTCGAGGACATCAACTCCGAATTTGCCCAGGCCGACATCGCCTTCGTGATCGGCGCCAACGACGTCACCAACCCGGCCGCGGAAGACGACAAGACCTCGCCGATCTACGGCATGCCGGTGCTGCAGGTCTGGAAGGCCGGCACCGTGATGTTCATCAAGCGCTCGCTGGCGTCGGGCTATGCCGGCATCGACAATCCGCTGTTCTACCGCGACAACACCATGATGCTGCTCGGCGACGCCAAGAAGGTCACCGAGAGCATCGTCAAGGGGATGTAGGTCGCGCCCCCGCAGGAAATCATGACCGCGCTGAAATGGCTCCTGATTGTCGTCTCAGTCGGCTATGTCTGCGGTCTCGCTGCGCTGTTCTTCGCGCAACGCTCATTCCTGTTTCCGGTTCCGACAACCGCGCGCACGGCGCCGCAGGCGGCCGGCTTTCCAGAAGCGGAAGAGCATGTCCTGACCACGGCGGACGGTGAAAAAGTCATCGTCTGGCATGTCCCGGCCAGGCCCGGCCGTCCCGTCATTCTCTACTTCCACGGCAACGGCGATTTTCTCGCCGGCTTCTTCGGCCGCTTCCGCGACATCATCGCCGACGGGACCGGAGTCGTCGCGTTGTCCTATCGTGGCTATGCCGGATCGAGCGGGCAGCCGAGCGAGCGTGGATTGCTGCAGGATGCCGCCGCGGCCTATGCCTTCACGACGGCGCGATACAGTGCAGACAACATCGTCGTCTGGGGATTTTCGCTTGGCACCGGCGTTGCGGTTGCGCTGGCGTCGGAGCAACGGACCGGAAAGCTGATTCTGGAAGCGCCCTTTACGTCGACCGCGGATGTCGCCGCATCGCTGTTCTGGTTCATGCCGGTGCGGCTGGTGATGCGGGATCAGTTCCGGTCTGACGAGCGCATCGCGCGGGTCACCGTTCCGCTGTTGATCATGCATGGCAGCAACGATCCCGCCATTCCCATCGCATTTGGCGAGCGGCTGTTTGCGCTCGCCCGTGAACCAAAGCAGTTCGTCCGGTTTCCCGGGGGCGGTCACGAGAATCTCGGCAGTTTCGGCGCGATTGAAACGGCGCGGCAATTCATCAACCCCGCCGGAGGCTGACGACGGCGGTTGTTTGCTGCATAGTCGGCCCGCAGTGATTTTCGCTGATTTGCAAGGATCCAATCGCATGAGCGCGCACGGCCCGATGCCGAAATCGGCGTGGATTTTCCCCGCATTGGCGATGATTCTCTTCGTGGTCGCCACTGCGCTGGGACTGACGTTCACGCCCTCGGCCGGCGGATTGTTTTTCGCAGCGGTGTTGCTGTCGATCCTGTTCGGCACCGTGTTTGCCGCCGTACATCATGCCGAGGTGATCGCCGAGCGGATCGGCGAACCCTACGGCACGCTGCTGTTGACGCTCGCGGTCACCATCATCGAGGTCGCGCTGATCGCAACCATCATGCTCGGTGAAAAGCCGCAGCCCGCATTGGCGCGCGACACCGTGTTTGCGGTGGTGATGATCGTGTGCAACGGCCTCGTCGGCCTCTGCATCTTCATTGGCGGTCTGCGCTACCGCGAGCAGGATTTTCAGGTCTCGGGTTCGAACCTTTATCTCAGCGTGCTGTTCGTGCTGGCGACCATCACGCTGATCATGCCGAACTATACGCTGACGGCGCCGGGGCCGATCTATTCGGCGGCCCAGCTCGGCTTTGTCAGCATCGTCACCCTCATTCTCTATGCCATGTTTCTCTATACCCAGACCATCCGGCATCGTGATTATTTCATCAACCAGGCCGACGGCGAGGCGGTCGGCGAATCCCGACTGTCCAACCGGATGCTGGTGCTCAGCTTCGCGCTATTGCTTGTGTCCCTGTTGGCGGTGGTGCTGCTGGCCAAGAAATTTTCGGCGACCGTCGATACCGTGACCGCGATGATCGGCGCGCCGCCGGCGTTCGCGGGCGTGATCGTGGCGCTGTTGATCCTGCTGCCGGAGAGCGTTGCGGCGGTCGGCGCCGCGCGCAAAAACGACCTGCAGAAAAGCATCAATCTCGCGCTCGGCTCTTCGCTCGCCACCATCGGGCTGACGGTGCCGGCGGTCGCGGTGGTTGCCTACACGCTCGACAAGCAGCTGGTGCTCGGGCTCAATGCGCCGGAGATGGTGCTCCTGGTCCTGACCTTCGTCATCAGCATGCTCACCTTCGGCACCGGCCGCACCAACATCCTGTTCGGGCTTGTGCACATGCTGGTGTTCGCCGTGTTCCTGTTTATGGTATTCGTGCCGTAATTCCACTGGAGTGAACCCGATATGCTCGCCGCCAAATCCGACGTTCAGGTCGATACATCAGAAGTCCGTGTCACCGAATGGCGGCTGCCGCCGGGCAGCGCTACCGGCCATCACACCCACGGGATGGATTACGTGATCGTGCCGGTGACCTCGGGCGAGATGACCATCGTCGCGCCGAACGGCGAACGCAGCAAGGCGCAGCTCGGGGCCGGCAAATCCTATTTCCGGAAGGCGGGCGTCGAGCACGACGTGCTCAACGAGACGGCGGCCGAGATCGTGTTTCTGGAGGTCGAACTGAAGCCCTGACCGTCCCCCGGGGGGAGGGGCCCGGGGTGCCGGGCGGCGGCGGGGGCATTAACTTCCCGGAAACGAAACCTGCATTTTCCGGCTCGACCCAAGCCGGTGTCGCCTCGTCCTGCACGGGAACTGCTGAATTGCCACCGATCCGTCGCAGTTGATCCCTCAATGTGCCTCAAAGTTCCTGCAATTGAGGGACCGCGGGGAGTGGCCGGAATGCTGAATTACCTGAAGAAATTCGCCGTAGACATCTTTCCCTCGGTGGCTGCGACGGTCATCGGGGCTTACATCGTCAACCACTACATCGTGAGCAAGCCCAGCGCGGACGCTCCTGCCGCGGCGGTGTCGGCTGCCAATCCCAAGGGGGATGGCAAGGCGGAAGCCAAATCCGACGCCAAGTCGGCTGAGACCACGGCCAGTGTCAGCAATCTCCCGGCCGCCGGCGTCAAGGCGAGGGGAATCTCCGAGAAGGCCATCATGGAGAAGACCGCTGCCGAACGGCCGGCGGTGGCCGAAAAGGCCCAGGAAAAGTCTGAAGCAAAAACTGAAGCAAAGACTGAAGCGAAGGCTGACGCCAAACCCGATCCCAAGCCCGCCGATACCAAGTCTGCCGATACCAAGTCCGATGTGAAATCGGCCGAAAGCCCGGCCGACGCGGCGGGCGGTCCCGCCGACCAGCGCCGCCAAGCAGCGGCGCCGCGCGAAAAGGAAAAGATCAGGGTCATACTGGCGTCGCCCGTGCAGGCCGTGAATTCCCCGGCGGCTCCGGTTGCGGCGGTGGCTCCAGCGGCCCCGGTCGAGACTGCGGTTGCGCCGGATGAACGGCGCGATGCCAACGATCTGGCGCGCGCCGCGATCGAGCGCCTGCGCGTGAACGGTGAAACCTCTCCGCGCGCCCCGGAGACGGCCCGCGCTCCCGAAGCGCCGAGGGTCGCGAATGCGCCCGTGGTCGCGAATGCGCCTGTGGTCGCGAATGCGCCTGCCGCTGTGAATGCGCCTGCGCTTCGTCCGCTGCCGCCGCCGATCATGGTCTCGGGCTCGCCGGCCGGCGAACCCCATGGTACAGGCTCCGTCGCAGGCACGGCCGCCTTATGCCGAGATCGTCGACCGCAACCGCCCAACCCCGCCCGCCGAGATCCCGGTCTCGCGGCCGCTCGATCTGCGTGCCGAAGCGGCGGAGCCTTCCGTGCGCGAACGCGCCACGGCGGCTGCCGAGGACGCGCTGTCGACGGCGAAGTCGATCTTCCACGCGGTGCTGCCGAAATAGTCGTCTTCGTGCGAGGCACGCCCCCTCGGGCTTGATCCGGGGGCCTTCCGTCTGGCGCAAAGAAAGCGCGTCAAGCCAGGCTGGCGTCCGATCCGATTTCATCAAACCCGGGAAAACGCTAGAGCCCCATTCCGATGGAATCGGAGCGGGGCTCTGGAGTTTTGATTTGACGCGTTTTCTTGACGCGAACCGGTCCCCCATTTCGCTGGAAAACGCTCTAACCGCCGGTGCGCGCGAGGCCGCTGCGCGCGGCTTCGTCCCTGGGGCGGAGCGCGAGCGCACGGCCGTAGGAGGTGAACGCCTTGCCCTTGTCGCCCAGACGTTCATAGGTGACGCCGCGAGCCGACCAGGCTTGCGCGCTGTTGGGGTCGGCCTGCACCGCCTCGTCGAGATCGGAAGCGGCTTCCTTCGCCTTGTCGATGGCGATGTAACTGGTTGCACGCGCCAGCAGCGGCTCGACCCGTTGCGGCGTCAGGCCATTGGCTGCGGTGAAATCCGCGATCGCCTGCTCATGCTGCTTGTCAGCCTGATAGATCAGCCCGCGGCCGTACAGCGCCTGCACGTTGTAGGGATCGAGGGCGAGCGCGCGGTCGAATTCCGCCAGCGCTTCTGCGGTCTTGCCGGATTTGGCGAAAGCCTGGCCGCGCGCAGCGTAGCCTTGGGCGTCGCTGGCGCTTTGTCCGCTGATCGTGCCGGTCGGTTTCTGCTCGACGGCCTGTGGCTTCTCCTTGTCCGATCCCCATGATCCCAGGTCGAACGAACAGCCGCCGAGAGGAACGGTGAGAACGATCGCCAGCAGCGCGATGGGTACGGCCGTCAAGCGCGAAGCGCAGGGAAGGGCATTGCAATCCGTAACGGCCATGCAGCGGAATACTCTCGCGTGTCCAGTACGGCATAGGTAACCCGATGAGCCGAAAAATGCATCGGTCAAAATAGCCGCAATCACCGGCGAAGGAGATGCGAATGATCGAGCGTGCCGCGCGTACCAGCGCCGATTATCTCATACGGCTCGATCTGCGATCGCGAAAACAAAAACGCGGGCCCGAGGCCCGCGTTTTCAATTCAAATCTCTGTGGACGCTCAGCGCGGTCCGCGCGGACCTGCGCCCGGGCCACCACGGCCGCCAGCACCACCACGGTCGCCACCGGGACCGGCGCCGAACACCGGCTTGGGCTTCATCGGCAGCAGGCCTTCGCGCTGCAGCTTCTTGCGGGCCAGCTTGCGCGCGCGGCGCACGGCTTCGGCCTTTTCACGGGCCTTCTTCTCGGAGGGCTTTTCGTAGTGCCCGCGGAGCTTCATCTCGCGGAAAATACCCTCGCGCTGCATCTTCTTCTTCAGCGCCTTGAGGGCTTGGTCGACATTGTTATCGCGGACGAGAACCTGCACGCGGCATCCTCTTTCAATTGATCGGATAGGGATTCTGGTAAAGTGAAGGGCCGGCGAAAGGCCTGGCCCTTAACCCTGAGCGCGGGCATGTAGCAGACAAAACCGCTGATGTCCACCTGAGAAGGCGGTTTCCGGCCCCGGAAAGCCACGAAAAATCAGCGGGATTCGGCCGGTACGACCCCGGTTTCCCCAAATAACGAGCCCCTCACGGGGGCCTCCCTAGCATCCAGTAACGCAAAACATGCGGGAGGCGAGTAATGAATACCAAAAAATATACCGCTGAAGCGATCGGCACGTTTTGGCTCACTTTTGCGGGATGCGGCAGCGCGGTCATCGCCGCCGGCTTTCCGCAGGTCGGAATCGGGCTGGTCGGTGTGTCGCTGGCGTTCGGCCTGAGCGTCGTGACCATGGCCTATGCGATCGGCCATATCTCGGGCTGTCATCTCAATCCTGCGGTTACGATCGGTCTCGCCGCGGGCGGGCGTTTTCCGGCAGCGCAGATTTTGCCGTACGTGATCGCGCAGGTGATCGGCGCGGTCGTTGCCGCGGCGCTGCTCTATGTGATCGCAAGCGGCGCGCCCGGCTTCGATCTGGCCAAGGGCTTTGCCTCCAACGGCTATGACGCGCATTCGCCCGGGCAGTACAACATGACGGTCTGCTTCATCACCGAGGTGGTGATGACCATGATGTTCCTGTTCATCATCATGGGCGCCACCCACGGCAAGGCGCCTGCGGGCTTTGCGCCGCTCGCCATCGGCCTGGCGCTGGTGATGATCCATCTCGTCAGCATTCCCGTCACCAACACGTCGGTTAATCCCGCGCGCAGCACCGGGCCCGCGCTGTTCGTCGGCGGCTGGGCGCTGGCGCAGCTCTGGCTGTTCTGGGTTGCGCCGCTGATCGGCGGTGCGCTCGGCGGCGCGATCTATCGCTGGCTCAGCGAGGAGCCGGCCGGCATCGTCGAAGGTCTGAAGAGGGCCTGATCTGCAAACGCGCTATTTCTTGCTTGCCGGAGCCACTTCGGTGACATGGCCCATCTTGCGGCCCGGCCGCGGCGCGCCCTTGCCGTAGAGGTGAACGGTGGCGCCGGGCACCGTCAGCCATTGCTCGTAAGTCAGGATATCGTCGCCGATCAGGTTGGTCATGGTGACCTCGCCGTGACGAACCGGCTTGCCGAGCGGCCAGCCGGCGATCGCCCTGATGTGCTGCTCGAACTGGGAGATCGAGGCGCCGTCCAGCGTCCAGTGTCCGGAATTATGCACCCGCGGCGCAATCTCGTTGACCAGCACATGCGGCCCGCCGTTTCCGGCAACGACGAACAACTCGACCGCGAGCACGCCGACATAGTCCAGGGCGTTGGCGATCTTCTCGGCGACGGCGCGCGCGTCTGCGGCCAGCGCATCCGAGATCGCGGCGGGCACGCGCGAGAATTTCAGGATGTGATCGCGGTGTTCGTTTTCGGTGACGTCGTAGCATTCGACCTCACCGTCCGCCGAGCGGGCGGCGATCACGGAGATTTCGCGCTCGAAGGGAACGAAGGCTTCGAGGATCGCGGATTTGGTGCCGAGGTCTTCCCAGACCTGAGCGGGATCGTCGCCCTGGCGGATGATCGCCTGGCCCTTGCCGTCATAGCCGAAGCGGCGGGTCTTGATCACGGCGGGAAGGCCGATGCGCGCAATGGCGCTCTGCAAGGTTTCAACCGACGACACGTCGGCATAGTCGGCGGTGCCGATGCCCAGCCGTTTGATGAAGTCCTTTTCGATCAGCCGGTCCTGCGTGGTCTCCAGGATCTTCTGCGCCGGCAATACCGGACGGCGCGCAGCGAGCACCATGGCAGTGGCGGCCGGCACGTTCTCGAATTCATAGGTGATGACGTCGACATCGTTGGCGAACAACTCCAGCGCCTCGACGTCGGCATATTCGGCGCAGGTCGCGTTCAGCACCACGTCGAAGGCGGGCGAGTCCGGGTCCGGCGAAAACACCTGGCATTTGAGGCCAAGGCGCGCCGCCGCCATCGCCAGCATCCGGCCCAATTGTCCGCCGCCGAGAATTCCGATGGTGTCGCCCGGCTTCAGCTTCACCTTGTCTGAAGCCGTCACGCCGATCCCTCCGGGCGCTCCTTGACCGCGTCCGTCTGCTGCTTGCGCCAGGCGGCAAGCCTGCCTGCCAGCGGAGCGTCATTCAGCGCGAGCACGCTTGCGGCGAGCAGGGCGGCGTTGATGGCGCCGGCCTTGCCGATCGCCAGCGTGCCGACGGGAACACCGGCCGGCATCTGCACGATCGAGTACAGCGAATCGACCCCCGACAGCGCCTTGGATTCGACGGGAACGCCAAAGACGGGGAGTTCCGTCAGCGCCGCCGCCATGCCCGGGAGATGCGCCGCGCCACCGGCGCCGGCAATGATGACCTTGAAGCCTGCGGCCTTGGCGCCCTTGGCGAAGGCAAACAGCCGGTCCGGGGTCCGGTGGGCCGAGACGATGCGTTTTTCGCAACCGATCCCGAGCGCTGTCAGCGTCTCGGCGGCGTGGCGCATGGTGTCCCAGTCCGACTGGCTGCCCATGATGATGGCGATGGGTGCGGTCATCTCGTCAATTCTGTTCGGGAATCCAGAAACATAGGCCGATTATAGGGTCGGCCCGCGGCTCATCCAAGGCGTGGCAAGGGATTAGGAATGGACTATCCTGTCTTGGTGAATCCCGGCAAGCCTTCATAAGCGAGCCTGCACAGGGAAGGCCATGAAGAAGAAAACCAGGGCGACCGCCTCCAGGGCCGGAAAACGCCCCAAAAGCGCGGTTTCCGGGCGAAAAGCCGCAACCCGGCGGTCATCCGCATCGGAATCCCGGCCGCCGGCAGTGTCCAACGGCACCAAGGCGACGATTCGCCGGCTGAAGGCGCAACTGGCCCGGACGCAGGCGCAGATCGAGGAACTTCAGGCCTCCGCCGATACCGACTTCCTGCTGGGCATCCCGAACCGGCGCGGCTTCGAGCGCGAGCTCAATCGCGCGATTGCCTACATCAAACGCTATCGCGCCGGCGGTGCCCTGGTCGTGCTCGACGTCGATCGCTTGAAGCCGATCAACGACGCCTTCGGACACGCCGCAGGCGACCAGGTGCTCAAGGCCATCGTCACGACGCTGCTCGCGCAGGTGCGCGCTTCCGACGTGGTCGGCCGGCTCGGCGGCGACGAGTTCGCGCTGCTGTTGTGGAATCTCAGCGAGACCGATGCCAGGGTCAAGGCGGCCGCGCTGGAGGAAGCGATCGATCGCCTCACTTTCGAGTTCGATGGCCGCACCATTACCGCGGGCGCCTCCGCGGGCGTCTCTCTTCTCGATACCCACTCCGAAGCCGGCCGCGCGCTGGAAGCGGCGGACAGCGCCATGTATGTGCGCAAGGCGCTGCGGCGGCATGAGGCGTCGTGAAGCGCCCGTCATTGCGAGCGAAGCGAAGCAATGCCATCTTGCGGCACAAAGAAATTGCTTCGTCGCTTCAGCGCAAAATTGCTTTGCAATTTTGTCGCGGACTCCCTTGCGCAAACGCTTCGCGTTTGTCGCAGGCAATGACGACTCTACAAACCACTCAGATCATCCGGCACATTGCCGAACTTGTGCAGCAGTTTCGCGTCGCCGAATTCACCCATCATGGGATCGCCGCTGCGGCTGAAGGCGACGGCGCCGATGCTGCCGGCCATCCGCGACATCGTCTCGGCGCGCCGCAACGCGATCGTCGGGCTCTGGCATTCTTCCGCGGCTCCCGCTACCAGCGTGCCGCTATCGTCCTGCAGGAATGGCATTGCGACGTAATAAGTGACATCGGCCATTGGTTCGCTCCGGGTTTGATGGATCAGGCAGCGTCGCTCTCCGCATGGGAGGTTCTCGCCGGCACGCAGCCGGCGGCGATTGCCGCCTGCAATTCCTCCAGTTCGGTTTCCAGATACTCGTTCGCCATGATCAGCGCCTTGATGGTCGAGCGCAGATTGCCGTCGCACATCGCGATGGCCTGATCGCAGGCCTGCTCGTAGCGGCTGTTGTCGGACAGGGACGATGTGACGGACATGGCGGAACTCCCGAGGCTGGCGGCAGGAAGATATGTTCTCTTTTTGTTCTCTAGAAGTCAAGCCGCATCCGCCAACCGGAAAACTGTTTTTTCCGGCCGGGCGCCCGGCAGGATCTTCGCGACGCCAGGTCTGTGTGGATGTCGGGGAAAACGATCTGCCGGAAGACGGACGGTTTTGGCGAACCGAACGCGGCAAGCGCAACGATCAGGCGATGATATCAGGCGTGATCTGATCTTCGATGAAGGCGATGCGGTCGCGCAATTGCAGTTTGCGTTTCTTCAACCGCTGCAGCCGCAGCAAGTCCGGCGCCGGCGACTGATGCAGCGCATCGATCGCCGCATCGAGATCACGATGTTCTTGCTGCAGCCGGGCGAGCTCGTTTTCAAGCTCGCGCTCATCATCGTCGGTCATGGTGTACGTTAGCTGAAAGCGCGATGAGGTTGTGAACGGATTAGGCTGGCAGTGAATATCGTCCCTGCGAGGCCGGTCCGCAAGCCGACCGGGTTCCCATACTCACGTTTGGTTACAGATAAATCCGAAAATATGACAGGCGCGATTCTGGATAACCATCGACAGATTCGGCGGCTGGTGTACACTCTCTCGTCCGGATCGAATCTGAGGTTCAACCACCGAGGAGATTTCGTATGGCACTACAGGCGCATCTTGTTGAACTTGAACGTAAACACAAGATTCTCGAGAATGAATTGCACGAAGCGCTCGTGCACCTTTCCACAGACGACCTGCAAATTGTCGAGTTGAAGCGCCGCAAGTTGATGGTCAAGGATGAGATCGAGCGGTTGAAGCATACCGTTAGCGAAACTCTCCACTAATCCACTAACAAGTCCAGCAGAGTATCGAAAATCTCCACACGGCCGGATGGGCGCCGATGCGCTCATCCGCCCGCACGTGGCCTCTGTGAAAACTCCACGTCAAAGCTCCACTCTGTTAAAGCTCCACCAGGGCGCCGACATGATCGGCGATCGCGAGCGACGACGTCAGTCCCGGCGATTCGATACCGAACAGATTGATCAGCCCGGCGACGCCGTGATCGGCAGGGCCCTGGATCAGAAAATCCTGCGTGGCGACGGCCGGCGGCACGATCTTCGGACGCATTCCGGAATAGCTCGGCATCAGCGCGCCGTCCGGCAGCGTCGGCCAGTAGCGCCGGATCGCGGGATAGAAACGCTCGGCACGGGCAGGATCCACCGCATAGTCGATGCTCTGGACCCATTCGACGTCGGGGCCGAAACGGGCTTGTCCCGCCATGTCCAGCGTCAGGTGCACGCCCAGCCCGCCGGGCTCCGGCACGGGATAGATCAGGTGTGAAAACGGGGCCCGCGCGCTGCAGCTGAAATAATTGCCCTTGGCCAGATAGGCGCAGGGGATCAGCCCGATCGGCATGCCTTCGATGCTGCGCGCCAATGCGGGCGCGCCCAATCCCGCCGCGTTGACGAGCAGGTTGCATGCAAGCGTCATCGGCGTGTCGCCGCCGGTGTCGATTTCGATCCGGCCGGCGCCGACCCGGGCGCTCAAGAGCGGGGTATGGAATGCGTAAGCCGCGCCGGCTTCTTCAGCGTCGCCCCGCAGCGCCAGCATGTAGGCGTGGCTGTCGATGATGCCGGTGGACGGCGAGAGCAGGGCCGCATCGCAGTTGAGCGCCGGCTCCAGCGCGCGTGCCGCCTCGCCCGTCAGCAACTGCAGATCATCGACGCCATTGGCTTCGGCATGCGCCCGGATCGACTGCAGTTTTTCGGTTTCGCTTGGTGTCGTCGCCACGATCAGCTTGCCGCAATTGCGATGGGGAACGCCGTGGTCGCGGCAATACTGATAGAGCGCGCGCTTGCCGCTCACGCACATCTGCGCCATCAGGCTGCCGGCGCGGTAATAGATGCCGGCGTGGATCACCTCGCTGTTGCGGGAGGAGGTGATGGTGCCGATGCCCTCAGCGGCTTCGAGCACGATCACTTCGCGGCCCGCCTGGGCCAGCCGTCGTGCGATCGCAAGCCCGATCACCCCCGCTCCGACGACGACGCAATCGACCTTGTCCATGTCAGCTTCGGACCTGAAAATCCGGCGTGGAAATCGGCGCTTGCCACGCTCGGCAATGATCGATTCGTCCGCTGGAGCAGTCAAACAACCCGTTGGTCTGCCTCGAAATACGCCGCAGACGCCGTCCCGTTAGTGAAGCATTAATCATGTCAGGCCAATTGCCGTAATTTGGGTCACATTTTAGAATTGTACGGGTAGTCATTTACCCGATCCAAACCCGTCAAGCCAGACACTCCGGCCGCAAACCTCGGGTGGGTAATGGCTGACAGGAACCGGCAGGCAGAACGGAAAAATTCGATTCCGGTGCAGGCCCTCGTCTGTCTGCTCGCCATTGCTGCGCCGTGCGGACTTGCGTGGGCTGCGGCGCCTTCCGCGGGCTTTGCCCTGGCGAGCTATATCGGCGAACTTGATCCCAACCTTGTCTGGCAGCTCCTGCTCGGGGGGATCGCCGCCGTTTCCTTCCTGGTAGCGATCGGGATCTGGATCCTGGCGGCGTTGCGCGGGGCCAAGAGCGCACAATTGCGGCGCAGCGCATTCATCAGCTCGGCGCTCAACACGCTCAACCAGGGCGTGATGATGACCAATGCGCAAAATCGCGTGGTCTTCTGCAACGACCGCTTTCTCGAAATGTACGGGCTCAGCCGCGCCGAGATTTCGAACGCCATGACCGGCCGCGAACTGGCCGAACTGCGCCTCGCACGGGGCCTGATCAATTCTACCGTCGACGAGTTCGCCAAGCTTGCCCGCCGCCCGGAAGGCGTCGTCACCGAACTGTCGGACGGGCGATCGGTGCTTTCGAAGATCTTCACCCTGCCCAATGGCGGCACGATCGGCACGCATGAGGATTGCACGGAGCAGCGCCAGCTGTCGCGCAAACTGGCATCGACCACCAAATTTCTGGAATCGGTGCTCGACAACGTTCCGGTCTGCGTCGCCGCCAAGAACATCGAGGACGGCCGCTATATCTTCGTCAACCGCGCGTTCGAACGATTCTCGCGCTTCTCCCGCGATCGCATCATCGGCAAGCGCGCCGACGAAATCTTCCGGCCCGAAACCGCGAAGAGCATCGAGACGGCGGACCAGGCGGCGGTAACGGCGCCGGAAGGCTATCATCGCAGCGAATACGTCGTCGAACGGGGCGACGACAAGCGCGTTCTCTCCTCCAATCGCGTGGTTGCCCGCAACGAGAACAACAAGCCTGAATTCCTGATCGCGCTGTTCGACGACGTCACCGATCGGCGGTCGCTGTCGCGCGAGCTCGAAAACACCAAGAAGTTCCTGGAACTGGTGGTGGACAACATCCCGGTGTCGCTGATCGTGGAGCGCATCAGCGACGGGCGGTATCTGCTCGCCAACCGCAGCGCCGAGACCATTCTCAATCGCCGCCGCGAGGATGCCACCGGCCTGACCGCCGCCGACATCTTCAATCCGCGCGAAGCCAAGCTGATCATTGCGCGCGACGAGGCCGCGATCAAGAAGCGCGGCCTGCTCACCGAAGAGCACCCGATCTCGACCAAGGACGGGCTGCGGCTGTTCCTGACCCGCCGCATGACGGTTCTCGACGAGGCCGGCGAGCCGCAATATCTGATCAAGACCCACGAGGACGTCACCGACCGCCGCCAGACCGAATCGCGGATGGCGCACATGGCCTATCATGACGGCCTCACCGACCTGCCGAACCGCGCCGCCTTCCTGCAGGCGCTGGCGCAGATGATCGAGGCCTGCTCCGGCACCGACGAGGAATTCGCCGTGCTGTGCGTCGACCTCGACGGCCTGAAGGAAATCAACGACGTGTTCGGCCATGCGATGGGCGACAAGCTCCTGATCGAGGTTGCGGGCCGCATCCAGTCTTCCGCCCGTGGCGGCGTGGTGGCCCGGCTCTCCGGCGACGAGTTCGGTCTGATCATCGACGGCAAGCAGCCGGACGCCGGCAAGGCGCTGGCCGAAAAACTCGCGCAAACGCTGTCGGACGAATTCGTGATCGACGGCAAGTCGGTGCGCACCGGCGTCACCACCGGCATCTCGGTATTTCCGCATAACGGGTCGGATGCCGCCTCGCTGCTTGCCAATTCCGGCGCGGCGCTGTTCCGCGCCAAGCGAAGTCGCGCGGTTCGATCAGCGTCTTCGAGCCGGAGATGGACCAGCAGATCCGCGACCGCCGCGTGCTGCACCAGGACCTCTCGATGGCGATCCGGAACGGCGAATTGTCGTTGCACTACCAGCCGCAGGCCGCGGCGGGCCCGACGGTCGGCACCAGCAAGGTCATCGGCTTCGAGGCGCTGGCGCGCTGGATGCATCCGGCGCGCGGCTTCGTGTCGCCGGGCGAGTTCATCCCGCTGGCGGAAGAAAGCGGCCTGATCGTCGAAATGGGCGTCTGGATCCTGCGCGAAGCCTGCCGCGAGGCCGCCTCCTGGCCGGTGCCGCTGCAGATCGCCGTCAACCTGTCGCCGGCGCAGTTCATGCGCGGCGACGTCGTCAGCCTGGTGCATTCGATCCTGCTCGAGACGGGCCTCGCGCCCGACCGGCTCGAACTCGAAATCACCGAAGGCGTGCTGATCGAGGACTTCGACCGCGGTCTTGCCCTGTTGAGGCGGCTGAAGTCGCTCGGCGTGCGGATCTCGATGGACGATTTCGGTTCCGGCTATTCCTCGCTGAGCTATCTGCAGGCGTTCCCGTTCGACAAGATCAAGATCGACCGCGCCTTCGTCATGAATCTCGGACGCAATCCGCAGTCGGCGGCGATCGTTCGCGCCGTCATCGATCTCGGCCACGGCCTCGAAATGTCGATCGTTGCCGAAGGCGTGGAGACCCAGGAGCAGCTCGGCTTCCTTTCTGACGAGGGCTGCGACGCGGTGCAGGGCTATTTCCTCGGCAAGCCCCAGCCGATCGGGCACTACGCCGCGCTGGTCGGCCGCAGCGCCGCAAGCGACGGCGAAACCGCGCGCAAGCTTGCGAGCGCCTGATTTCGCGAAATCGCGCCGCGCTGCATTTTCGACGAGACCCTGGCTTGCCTTCCCTTGAGGGCCCGGCTATTTTGGCGCGGTACCTGATCGAGATAGGGAGGGCTGCGCGGTGACGACATTTTTCCGGCACTATCGCCAGCATGGCCCCGTCAACGCCCTGCAAATGCGTTTGCAGGGCTGACCAGAGACTTTTTCGCAAATCTCTTCCTGGTCTGCCCCCGCGGCAATGCGGCGTCGAACGTCTGATCGTTCGCGCCCGCATTTGTGTAGCTCGCCGCGCTCCAGCACGAACATCCGATGATGGCTGCATGCCCCGGACGCCGTGTTGGCCGGCAAGACCAGGGAACGACCATGACCCTTATCAATATTCGTAATCTTGGCGTGACGCTGAACGCTCCGCTGTTTTCGCACCTGGACCTTTCCGTCAATGCCGGTGACCGCATCGGGCTCGTCGCAGCCAATGGACGCGGCAAGTCCACGTTACTGCGCTGCATTGCAGGCATGGCGGAGCCAAGCGATGGCGAGATCACCAGATCGCGCGGGCTGACCATCGGCTATGTCGAGCAGGATGTACCGTCCGCGCTCGCGGATACGCCGTTCCATGCGGCGGTGCTCGACATGCTTCCCGTTGAACGGCGGGCAAGTGAAGGCTGGAGGGTCGACGTTGCCCTGGAATCGCTTGAGGTGCCCGAGGCGCTGCGGGAGAGGCCGCTGAAGCAGCTGAGCGGCGGCTGGCAGCGGTTTGCCATGCTTGCCCGCGTCGTGGTGGCCGAGGCCGATGTGTTGTTGCTCGACGAGCCGACCAACCACCTGGACCTCGCCAGGATTTGTCAGCTTGAAGCCTGGCTGAACGCGCTGCCACGGGATATGCCGGTCGTGATAGCGAGCCATGACCGCGCCTTTCTCGACGCAACCACGAACCGCACGGTATTTTTGCGGCCCGAGCGGTCGCAGATATTTTCGCTGCCCTATACGCAGGCGCGCGCCGCGCTCAGCGAGGTGGATGCCTCGGATGAACGGCGCTACCGACGTGACCTGAAGGCTGCCGAGCAGCTTCGTCAGCACGCTGCAAAGCTCAACAATATCGGCGTCAATTCCGGCAGTGATCTTCTGTTGCAGAAGACGAAGCAACTGAAGCAGCGGGCCGAGAAGCTGGAAGATGCGGTAAAACCCGCACACCTGGAACGATCCGCAGGAACGATCAAGCTCGCCAACCGCGGAACGCATGCCAAGGTTCTGATTGCGCTGGACGATGCCGCCGTCGCTACCCCCGACGGCAGGTTGCTGTTCAAGACCGGCAAGCAGTTCATCTGCAAGGAAGACCGGATCGTGCTGCTGGGGCCGAACGGGGCGGGCAAGACCCGGCTCGTGGCGATGCTGCGTCAGGCGATCGAAAACCCGGAAGCCGCGCAGGCCGGCATCAAGGTCTCGCAGTCGCTTGCGCTCGGTTATTGCGAGCAGAATCTTGCCGATCTTTCCGATGCCGACACGCCGATGCACGACGATTGTCAGCCGTTTCGAGGTCGGCGATCAGCGGGCGCGCGCATTGCTCGCCGGCTCAGGCCTGTCGGTTGCGATGCAAAGCCGTCCGATCGGCCGGCTTTCCGGCGGACAGAAGGCGCGTCTTGGCATGCTTCTGCTGCGGCTTGCCCAGCCAAACTTCTATCTGCTCGATGAGCCCACCAACCACCTGGATATCGAGGGACAGGAAGCGCTGGAAGATGAATTGCTGGAGCACCAGGCCAGCTGCCTGCTGGTTTCTCACGATCGCAACTTCGTGCGAACGGTGGGAAACCGGTTCTGGCTGATCGAAAGGAAGAAGCTGGTGGAACTGGAAGGACCGGAGCGCTTCTTCGCATCGATCGGCGCAACCGGTTAGAGCGAGCGGTCTGACCGGTTCTTGCCCGGACTTGATTCATTTCCGGGAGCGACATCCACTTTTGGCCATCATGACCCTAGTGTAGTGAAGTCACGTTCTCACCAGTAGCCCTTGCGTATGGCGGACTACGATCTCGCGATCATTGGCGGCGGATTGAACGGCGTCAGCATCGCGCGCGACGCCGCTGGCCGCGGCCTGCGCGTGATCCTGCTGGAGCAGGGCGATCTCGGCGCGGGCGCCTCCTCGGCCTCGCCGCGGCTGATCCATGGCGATCTGGCGGGGCTGGAGCGCCGGCATTTCCTTCGCGTCCGTTCGGCGCTGGCCGAGCGCGACGTCTGGCTCAGGATAGCGCCGCATCTGGTGCGCCCGATGCGCTTTGCCATCCCCGCCCATTCGGACGAACGCCCGGCCTGGCAGTTGCGCTCATGGCTCCTGCTCTACGACCGGCTGGCCTCGCGCAACGGTCTGCCGGCCTCGGCGACCGTCGACGTCACCCATCATCCCGTCGGCAACGCGCTGAAGCGGCCGTTCGGCACCGCCTTTGAGTATTCCGACTGCGTCGTGGACGATTCCCGGCTGGTGGTTCTCACCGCCGTCGATGCCGCGGCGCGCGGCGCGGTGATTCGCACCGGCGCGCGCTGCACCCGGGCCGAACGCGGCAAGGAATGGCGGCTGGTGACGAAAGATCGCGGCTTTCGCCAGGTCGTCACGGCCAGGGCGGTCGCCAACGCCACCGGCGCCTGGACGCCGTCCGTCGCCGAAACGGTGTTGCGCGTGCCGCCGCCGAAGGTGGCCGCCGTACAGATGGACCAGATCGTCGTCCGCCGCCTGTTCGACAGCGACAACGTCTATGTGTTCCAGAACAGCGACGGACGGCTGATTTTCGCAAGTCCCTATGAGCGCGATTTTACCCTGATCGGCACCGCCAGCCATGCCTTCAAGGGCGATCCCGCCATCGTCGCGATGGCGGCGAACGACGTCGCCTATCTCTGCGACGCGGCGAACCGCTATTTCCGCGAGCGGATCGAGACGGTCGACGTGGTGCGCACGCTTTCCGGCGCCAACATGGTGATGAAGCCCGCCGGCAGGCTTTCGCCGCGCGACGGGGCGATGACGCTCGACTACGGACGCGGCAAGGCGCCGCTGATCACGGTTTTCGGCGGCGACGTCACCACCTCGCGGCTGCGCGCGGAAAGGGCGGTCTCCAGGCTGACGCCGTTCTATCCGATGTCGGCGCGCTGGACCGCGAAGGCGCCGCTGCCCGGCGGCGATTTTGCCTGGGACCGCTTCGATAACGAGGTCGACGAAGTACGCGAACGCTGGCGGTTTCTCGGCGAGGACCAGGCGAGGCGTCTGGTCGCCGCCTACGGGTCGAACGCCAAGGCGATCCTCGGCGACGCCAAAGAGCGCGGCGACCTCGGCCCGGCCTTCGGGCCGGAATTGACGGGCGCCGAAGTGCGCTATCTCATGCAAAAGGAATGGGCGCGATTTCCGGATGACATCCTGTGGCGGCGCTCCAAGCTCGGCCTTACCATGCCGCCTTCGGATCGCGACGCGCTGGCGGCGTTCATGGCGGCAGCGTGACGCTGGAGCTGGAATGCGCCGCTCGATAAGCCCAACGCTGGTTTCTTGCAGTGAATGGCTTCCTTGCGGGATGGCCTATCGCTATTTCTTTGACGATCCGATTGAAAGCCTCGGTGTCGAATTATCTCCGCAGCAGCTTTCACGGGATGGGCATGGCGCTGGCCGGCTGGGGCGTTCATCTCTACTTTACGTCGCGACGAAGTGAGTGGATCAACAAATGGCCGCTGCTGATCGATCTGGCGGTGCGATCAGCGACCATGGCCGTCGTCGTTGCATCAGTCATTGTGGGCCTGGAGGCGCTGCTTTATGGGCATCGGATCGAGGCGAAATGGCTCTTTGGCGCTTTCCCCGTGCCGTTGCGATCGGGTTTTTCGCGTCGCTGTTCGTCTGGTCGGCCTACGAATTGATACGGCTGGTCGGCAGTCGCGTGTTGTTCAACATAGCGCTCGGGCGCTACCGAAGCCCGGTGCGGGAAGCGCGCGTGTTGATGTTCCTCGATCTCGCAGATTCGACCTCGCTCGCCGAGGCGATGGGCGAATTGCGCGTGCAAAGCCTGCTCACCCGGTTCTTCTTCGACATCGACGGCGCGATCGTCGCGCATGGGGGCGAGGTTCACGCCTATGTCGGCGATGAGGTCATCGTGACGTGGCCGCTCGACGACAGGATGTCGGGGGGACGCTGCATCGACTGCTTCTTCGCGATTGCCGACAGCATCGCGGAACGCGCGGACTCGTACCGTCAGGAGTTCGGCATGGTGCCGAGTTTCCGCGCCGGCCTGCATGCCGGTCACGTGGTGATCAGCGAGTGCGGCAGCTCACGCCGCCAGCTTGCCTATTTCGGCGATACCGTGAACGTGACGGCGCGGCTGCAGGAGCATTGCAAGGAGGTTGGCCGGAATTTGCTGGTGTCGGCCGAGTTGTTGCGTCTCATGAAGCTGAAGCCGGCTTTCGCGGTCGAACCGCTGGGGGAGGCGCGCTTGCGTGGCCGCGCGGCGGCTATCGAGGTGTTTGCCGTCGAGCGCCGGATCTGATGTGCGGCTGGCTTCAGTCGCTTCCGCGGGCGCAGCGCAAGTCGTGAACTATCGCTCCCAGTTCGTTTAATTTCGCTGCGCCTGCCGCGACCAGGCCTCGTCGCGCGCCGAAGGCCTGCAGTCGAGCCGCGCCGAGATGCGCCGGGCGGCCTTGTCGCCGTGACCGGCGCGCATATAGGCGACGATCAGCGTGTCTTCCCACAACTGGCGCTGGGCGTGGCTGCCGCCGATCCGCGCCAGTTCGGAAATCGCTAGCTCGAGCAGGCGGACCGCACCGTCATTGTCGCCTTCGGCGAACGCCCGGATGCCGCGACAGAGGTCGATCGCGCAGCCGCCCGGCGCCAGCTTGCCGTCGGCGGCGCGCGCTTCCAGTTGGGCCAGTCGTGTGCCCAGTGCATCGCCGCCTGTCATTGCCGCGGCCAGTGCAAAATGCACGTCGGCGAAGTGCGCCCCGGCTTGTGGAAAATATTTCTCGCCATAGGCTGCTACGTCCCGCCAATGCGGCTCCAGCCCGGTTTGGCCGGCCAGCGACAACCGCCACAACAGCGAGGCGCCGTCGGTGAAGATGTTCAGCGGCGGATAGGGCCGGTCTGCCGGCTTGATATGCTGTTCGTAGATAGCAAGCGCACCGTCAAGATCGCCTTCGTCGAGGTGGGTCAGCGCGACGTGCCAGGCAAGATGCCCATGCAGAAAACTCTTGCGATCATGCGAAGGCATCCATTGCGACAGGAAGCTGCGGCCCACCGCCATGTCGCCTTGCTCGAACATCGCATGCGAGAGGCCATGCGCGGCGTTGGCGTTTTCGGAACGCAGCGCCATGGCGCGCTCGGACAGTGTCCGGCCGGTGGAGAGATTTCCCGCCTCGGTGTGCGACCAGCCGAGGTAACTGACGAACCACCAGTCCTCGCCATAATGCCGCGCGTGGCGTTCGCAGATCGCGAGCTTGGCGGCATCGTGGTCGGGACGGCCCGAGAACGCGTAGAGGCCGAACGCGCCGAGCAGGATCGACAGCACCTGCGCGTCGCGCGGATATTCTTCAAGATGCGCCTCGGCGCCGGTCACGGCTAATTTCGGCTTGCTCTCGATCACGGCGGCCATGATCTCGACATGGTTCTTTTCTCGTGGCGTCGCGCCGGCGGCCAGTTCACGGGCCTGCGCCGCCATGGCGCGCGCCTTGCCGCCTTCCATGTTGAGCTGATGCAGCCGGGCGCGGCCGATATGCGCCAGCGCAAAGCCCGGATCTTCCGCGATCGCCTTGTCGAAAGCGTCCTCGGCGCCGTGCCAGGCCGACAGCATGCAGTCGACGCCGTCGCGGTAATGCGCCGCGGCGCGGTCCGAGGCGGTGGTCAGCGGAAGATCGTATCTGTCCCGGTTCATTGTTCTTGTCCTTGGGCAGCGAGGGGGTGGGCGAAGCCTAGCAAGACGAGAGGCGCGGCATCCACAATATTGTGGCTGCCCGTCTCCAGCCGGTTGAGCGGATGCCGATCCGCCGCTAGCGTGCGGTCACGACGGGGCTGGCAGATCACATGACTGAGGAATCGCCTGATATCGGCAGGCCGAATATCGACGTATCGGCGGCACCCGCCGACGCGGTGGCCGACGGCATGCCGTTGCTCCGGATCGAGGGGGTCTCCAAGAATTTCGGCAGCTTCCGCGCGGTGGACCGGCTCTCGCTCGACATCGGGGCGGGCGAGTTCTTTGCGCTGTTGGGCCCGAGCGGCTGCGGCAAGACCACGCTGCTGCGCATGCTTGCCGGCTTCGAGACGCCGGACGAGGGCCGCATCCTGCTCGGTGGCCGCGACATCGCGCCGGTGCTGCCGCACGAGCGGCCGGTCAACATGATGTTCCAGAACTACGCGCTGTTTCCGCATCTCAACGTGCGGGACAATATCGCGTTCGGGCTGAAGCGCGCTGGCATGGCCGCGCGCGGCCATCGACACCCGCGTCGCCGAGATGGTCGCGCTGGTCAAGCTTGATGGCATGGAGAAGCGCAAGCCCGATCAGCTTTCCGGCGGCCAGAAGCAGCGCGTGGCGCTGGCGCGCTCGCTGGCGCGGCGGCCCAAGGTTCTGTTGCTCGACGAGCCGCTGGCCGCGCTCGACAAGAAGCTGCGCGAGAGCACGCAACTGGAATTGATGGAGCTGCAGCGCCGGCTCGGCATGACCTTCATCATCGTCACCCACGATCAGGAGGAGGCGATGACGATGGCCAACCGGATCGGCGTGATGGATGCCGGCCGGCTCGAACAGGTTGCGAGCCCCGCGCGACCTTTACGAGGCGCCTGCCTCGCGCTGGGTCGCCGAGTTCGTCGGCGACATCAACCTGTTCGAGGGCGAGGTCACCTCGCACGAACATCATCGCCTGACGGTTGCGACCCGGGATGGCGGAAACATCGTGGTCGCGGAGCCGCGCCAGCCCGTCACGAAGTCGCTGGTCTCGGTCGCGATCCGCCCCGAAAAGGTAAAGCTGTCGCGCCGCGGCCCGGCGTCGGACGCGGTCAATTCGCAGGCGATCAACCGGCTCGAAGGCGTCGTCACCGATGTCGGCTATCTCGGCGGCTCGACCGTCTACAAGATCAAGCTCGATTCCGGCGCGGTGGTGCGCTCGTCGATGGCCAATACCGCGCGGATGGACAGGGACACCTATAGCGCGGGCCAGCGCGTGGTGGCCTGGTTCACGCCCGATGACTGCATGGTGCTGGAGCGATGAGCGCGCGCCGCATCTTCGCGCAGCCGGCGCGCTATGCCGCGATCGCGCCCTATGTCTGGATGGTGCTGTTCTTCCTGGTGCCGTTCGGCTTCGTGCTGAAGATCAGCCTGTCGCAGACCGCGATCGCGCAGCCGCCCTATCTGCCCGTGTTCGATTTCACCGAAGGGTGGGCGGCGATCAAGGCGGCCTTCGCGCAGCTCTCGCTGGATAATTTCAGCCTGCTGGTCTCGGACAGTCTCTACATCAGCTCTTATTTGCGCAGCCTCGTCGTCGCGGTGACCTCGACATTGATCCTGCTGTTGATCGGCTATCCCATCGCCTATGGCATGGCGCGGCTGCCGCAACGCTGGCAGGCGATTGCGATGATGCTGGTGATCGTGCCGTTCTGGACCTCGTTCCTGATCCGCATCTATGCCTGGATCAATATTTTGCAGCATGACGGGCTGCTGAATAAGGTTCTGCTCGCGTTGCATCTGGTCTCGGCGCCGGTGGTGTGGCTCTCGACCGACACCGCGATGTATATCGGCATCGTCTATTCCTATCTGCCGTTCATGATCCTGCCGCTCTATGCGACGCTGGCCAGGATGGATCCCTCGCTGCTGGAAGCCGCAAGCGACCTCGGCGCGTCGCCGCTTCGGGCGTTCTGGCTGGTGACGTTTCCGCTGTCGTTGCCGGGCGTCGGCGCCGGCGCGCTGCTCTGCTTCATCCCGATCGTCGGCGAGTTCGTGATCCCCGATCTGCTGGCCGGCTCCGGCTCGATGATGATCGGCCAGACGCTGTGGCTGGAATTCTTCACCAACAAGGACTGGCCGGTCGCCGCGGCGGCTGCGGTCGCGTTGCTGGTGCTGCTGGTGCCGCCGCTGTTGCTCTACGACCGGCTGCAACGCCGTCAGCTCGGAGGAGCCGAGCTGATGGCGCGCAAGGTCAACGCCATCTCGCCGTTCAACATCACCGCGCTCGCGCTCGGGATGGCGTTTCTGTACCTGCCGATCGTGATCCTCGTCATCTATTCCTTCAACGCCTCGCGGCTGGTCACGGTGTGGGGCGGCTGGTCGCTGCGCTGGTACCATGAGTTCTTCAACGACCGCGCCATGCTGGATGCGGCCTGGATGAGCCTGCGCGTCGCCGCGGTTTCCGCCACGATCGCAACGTTGCTCGGTACGCTGGCGGCGGTGGGGCTGGTCCGCGGCGAGCGCTTCAGGGGGCGTTCGCTATTTTCCGGCATGCTCTATGCGCCGCTGGTGATGCCGGAGGTGATCTCGGGTCTTTCTCTATTGTTGCTGTTCGTGGCGCTGAACGCCGAGCGCGGCTTCTGGACGGTGACGATCGCCCACACCACGCTGACCATGTGCTTCGTGACCGTGGTGGTGCAGTCGCGCCTCGCCTCGCTCGACCGCAGCCTCGAGGAGGCCGCGATGGATCTCGGCTGCGATCCGGTGCAGGCGTTTCTTCGCGTGACGCTGCCGCTGATCATTCCGGCGATTGCCGCCGGCTGGATGCTGGCCTTCACGCTCTCGCTCGACGATGTCGTGATCGCGAGTTTCACCACCGGTCCAGGCTCGGCGACGCTGCCGATCCGGATCTATTCCGAGGTGCGGCTCGGGGTGAAGCCCGAGATCAACGCGATCTGCACCATGGTGATCGCGCTGATCGCGGTGGTGATCGTGATCGCTTCGCTCGCCTCGAAACTGTCGAGCTCGCAAGGCAAGAGCGCGGCGCCGCTATAGCCGCGTCACGACTTCACGGCGCCCGCGGTCAGTCCCCCCACCATATAGCGCTTGAACGCGTAATAGATCGCGGCCGGCGGCAGCGCGTAGATGAAGCCGGTGGTCATCAGCAATTCCCACGGCGAGTCGTCCGCGGCCAGGAAGTTGCCGAGCGCCACGGGAAGCGTGATCTCGGTGTCCTTGGAGAGCAGCAGGAAGGCGTAGAGATATTCGTTCCAGGCCAGCAGGATCGCGTAGGTGCCGATCGCGACCAGCGAGGGCATCATCAGCGGCACATAGACCAGGCGGAACAATTGCAGCGTGGTGGCGCCGTCCATGGTGGCGGCTTCATCCAGCTCGATCGGCAGCTTGTCGGAGGCCTGCTTCAGCACCCAGATCGCGTAGGGCGAAGCGATCGTCACCATCGCGAGGATCAGCGACCAGTGATTGTTGAGGAGGCCGTAATTGCCCATGGTGCGGTACATCGGCACGGCGAGGAACGCCGCCGGGATGAAATAGGTGAACAACGCGAGATTCATCACCCACCGGCTGCCGGGCACCTTGAGCCGCGAGATCGCAAATGCCGCCGCGGTCGCGATCATCAGCGTCAGCGCACCGGCCGACAACGCGATGACGATCGAGTTCCAGAACTGGATCCAGAAATCCCGCAGGAAGTAGTGCTCCTGATGGAACACGATGCGGAAATTGTTCAGCGTCGGATGCGTCGGCCATAGCTTGCCGGAGAATGCATCCTCCTTCGGCGAGATCGCGAACAGGAACATGTGGTAGATCGGGATCATGGTCCAGAGGAACACGGGAATGCCGATCAGGAGGAGGCGCGATTCGACGCCGACTTCGCGTAGTGTTGGCAGCTTCATCGCGACAACCGTTTCATCATGAAATAGATCAGCGGCAGCACGAATGGCAGCGCGCAGACGATCGACGCCATTGCAAGGCTGAGCTGGTCGAGCCGGAGATAGCGAATGCCCAATGTGGCCAGCACATGGGTGAGGTCGGCGGGGCCGCCGCCGGTCAAGAGATAGACGCTGTTGAAATCGCCCAGCGTCCAGATCATCGAGAGCAGGGTGCAGGTGATGTAGAGCATCTGCATCGATGGCCAGGTGATGAAGCGGAATTTCTGCCACCAGCTCGCGCCGTCGACCTCGGCCGCCTCGAACAAATCGTGGGGGATGGCGAGACGCCCGGTCATCAGGATCAGCGTCCAGAACGGCAGCGATTTCCAGATGTGCACGCCGATCGCCATGGTCAGCGCCACGGTGGGATCATTGAGCCAGTTCGGGCCGTCCTCGCCGGTGAGTTTGAAGATCAGCGTATTGACCACGCCCCATTCCGGATTGAACATGAAGCGCACGGACAGAATGGTCGGGATCGACGGCACCGCCCAGGGCAGGATGAACAGCACCGACAGCCATTTGATCCAGGTGCGCTGCTGCGCGAAGAAGCCGGACAAAAACAGCGCGATCGCCATTTTGATGTTGATGCCGATCACGAGGAAGATCAGCGTGTTGACGGCGGCGCGCGCGAAGATCGGGTCGTGCCAGAGCGCGACATAGCTCGCCGGATGCCGCGCCAGCCACAGCCCGTAGCCGACGGGATAGACCACGAAGGCCAGGAACACGAGGACATAGGGCGCCAGCAAGACGATGCCCCAGACCTGCGGGGTCGTCAGCCGGGCCGAGAGTGGGGGCCCGGGTATTGCGTGATCGCCGGAAACTGTAATTGCCATATTCCGTAACTCATCACAGAAACCAGCCATGCAACTCGCGGCCGGTGCTTTCGTTCACCTCGCCCCGCTTGCGGGGAGAGGTCGAAGCCGAAGGCTTCGGGTGAGGGGGTACAGGACTCACCGCGAGTTGCCGCTCGCGGAGGGAGCCCCTCACCCCAACCCTCTCCCCGCAAGAGCGGGGAGAGGGAGGAGTAACAACTTAACCCGCGATCTGCTTGAGGCGGGCGATCAGTTCGTCGACGGCCTTGTCGACCGGGATCTTCTCGCTCACCACGCGGTTCATCGCCTTGGCCCAGACGTTCTCGTTGTTGAGGATCGTGAACTTCCAGTTCTTGGTGAAGTCGAACGGCGTGGTGCCGCCGGTGAACTGATTGTACACCGCCTTGCGATGGCGGTCAGCCTGCCAGAACGGACTCTGCTGGCTGGCCGTCGTCACCGGGAACCAGCGGCCGAGCGCGCCTTCGATGTAGGGCCGGAGGTTTTCCTCCTGCAGCAGGAACTTGATGAATTCCTTGCCCTCGGTCTTGTTCTTGGCGACCGTGAACATCAGGCCGGTCTTGACGTCCGAGCGGTACTTGATCGGCGTGCCGTCCGGCTTGTTGGGGAAGGACGCGGTGATGATGGTCTCGTCATAGTTCTTCTTGCCGAGCGCGCGCTGTTCCGGCGTCAGTGCCGCATTGTTGGAGTCGTCGAGCCATTTTGCCGCGATCGAGATCGTGAAGTTATGCGTCATCACGATCGTCTTGTTGTGGAAGGCGACATTGTTGTCCGGATCCTTCCAGGTGGTGGAAGAGGGCGGCGTGCAGCCCCGGACATAGGTATCGGTGTAGTCCTTCATCGCCTTGATCAGGTTTTCCCGCACCTTGGGATCGTCGACCAGGAGCTTGCCGTCGTCATCGACCAGCTTGACGTTGTAGGCGTCCATGAAGGTGTAGAACGACTGGAAGGAGTCGGTGGATTCCACGCCCATCGGCTGGCCGACGGCGTAGACGCGCTGGCCGGTGGCCTTGCGGATCGCCGGCTGCACCTTGTCGCACCAGAACGACCAGTAATCTTCCCACTTGGTCGGGATGTCGCTCTGCTTGAAACCGGCCTGTTCCAGCATGTCCTGCCAGATCTGGACGTGCATGCTCTGCTGCTTCAGCGGGAAGCCGTAGTAGGCCTTCTTCTTGGCGACGTCGTTATAGAGCAGCGCGGTTTCCAGCGTGTTCGGCGCGAACGCCGATTTCATCGGCGTCAGGATGTCGCCGAGGTCCTCGAGCTTGCCCTCGAACGCCCATTTGCCCTGCGCCTGCACGTCATAGCTGTCGGAATAGGCGACATCGGGCACGGTGCCGGAATCCAGCGCCGCCACCGTCTTCGGGATCATGTCCTGGATGGCGTATTGCGACAGTTCGACCTTGATGCCGGTCTTGGCCTCGAATTTCTTGATCGCCTCCAGCAGCGCGTCGTCCTCGGATTTGTAAAAGCCCTTGCCGAACCAGACGGTGATGGTCTTTTGCTGGGCGAGCGCGGGTGCGGTGGCGTAAAACAGCCCGACCGCAGCGACCGCGAGTGAAAGCCCACCTAATTTCTTGGATATCACGTTGTTCTCCCTTGTAACGCCGGCTTATTAACCGGTTGGATAAAAGACTAGCCCATGCGCGCGGCGCGATCCAGATGGGACTGGGGCAGACTTCTGTAGGGGGACATTCCGGGCGCAAATGCGGCAAACCACCGGGGCGGTCCGGCGTTTTGGTTCAATCATTTTTGGTTCAATCATTGCGTCCTCGGATACCGGAAGCGATCCGGATTGTCGCGGCACGCAAAACCGTCATGCTCCGCGAAAGCGGGGCATCCAGTACGCCGCGGCCTATCGTTTCCATCACTGACGTCTCTGGAATACTGGATCGTCCGCCCCAGTGCGCAATTGCGCACAAGGCGGACGATGACACCGAATATGCATCCGCGATCTCGCGGCGCAATGCGCCCGAGGCATGACCGAAGCTCTCGCCCAACGAGGGCGCAGGGAAGACCGGGTGCGCGCTGCACCCGCGGTCTCGTGTGCAATGGCACAAAGAAGTGCGCACACGAGCATACAGGTCCAGCGGAGAGCATCCGGCCTTCCCTGCGCAATGGTTTGACGGCTTATGCCGCGCTCTCCCCGGAGACGAATTCCTTTTGCCTCCGTCATCGGCGAATTGACGGTTTTGCGAACCCGGTTGGGCTTCGCGAAAACCTCCGCCGATTTGACACCAGCCACGGGTGCCAGGACCACACGGTTTTGCCGTACGCAGCTTCCTTCACCAACCCATCCGACCCGCCATTTGCGACCGGCCGAAGTTTTGGCGGAGGCGTTCAAGCGCCGTTCGTCTACACGCTGTCGATCGCTCACGGAAAACCGCCCTGCGAACATGCCTGCGCGCCCAACGCTGCCGCGTCCACCGCACCCCATCCCAACGTTTCGTGACGATCGCGATACGCCCCTCGTTCAAGGGGATGAGGTGCGGGAGTTATGCGGGTGATTTGGTGGAAACGGGAAGGGAAATATTTTTGCGGACGAGGACTGGACGGGGAAATCAGATTGATTTGGTTGAGGAAATTAGTGTTTTGGCGCAGCGCCGCGGTGGCTTTGATCGAACAGCGTTTATGATTTGGCTTGGTTGGACTACAAGTAGCCATCAACGATCCTGTCAATGCTCGGAGCAATCTCCCTGCTTACCCGCACCGACCGCCTGTCCCTCTTGCCTGAGAACGTGCTGAGCCTGTCGGTGGCGCGGCGCGCATGGAACGGCGTGCGCGTCGACGTCAGCGAATTTCATTGCGCCGGCCGGGTGTCTCATCATCTTCGCCACGAGACCGAAACCCGCCTCAGCGTTCTGCTGGAAGAGGTCGGAGGCCGCTGCGAGCCACGCCTGCGCGAGGACCAGCCCTGCCCGATCGGCTATATGCCCCGGCACATGCACTTCGCGCCGGCCGGCATGGAGATGTGGGGCTACAGCGCCGATGCGCGCTTCGTGAAGGACGCCACCCTGACCTTCGATCTCGCGGTAGCTGGGCGAGCGGCTGGCCACCGGCTTCAACGCCGATGCGATCACCGCGCCGCGGCTGCGCTTTTCCGACGATCGAATCTGGACCCTGGTCAGGCTGCTCTCCGACGCGGTGAACGATCCCGATCCGTCGGCGCAACTCTATGGCGACGGGCTGACCGCCGCGATCGCGGCGCGGCTCTTCGCCGATCCAGCCGAGCGCCGGCCGCGGACGGCAAGGGGCTGGCTCCCTGGCAGCTTCGGCGTGTCATCGAATATCTGCGACGCGCATTTGCCGGGGCGCGTTGAGCTCGCGCATCTGGCGGCGCTGGTCGGTCTGTCGCAGTCGCACTTCAGCCGGGCGTTCAAGGCCTCGACCGGGATGGCGCCCTATCGCTGGCAGCTCGACGCGCGCATCCGGCGCGCGCAGGCTCTGCTGATCGATACCCGCGCCTCGCTCGACGAGGTGGCCGAGGCCACCGGCTTTGCCGACGCGGTACATTTCGGGCGGACGTTCCGGAAACTCACCGGCGCGACGCCGGCGGCGTGGCGACGCGACCGAAAGAACTGAGCCCGATCCCGATAGCAGATTCAGACTGCCGATCGCAGAATCGAACAGTGTCTTTCCCGCACGGCAGAATACAATATCGCCCGACCGGACAGGCGAGCGAACATGCCTTGAGCGCGTGACGACAGGCGCCTTCCGGAATTTCTGACTCCGGAACGCTGAAGATGACCGCGCAATCCATCGACTACGACGGCCTGATGCAGGCGAACCTCGCGCGGGTGTTCGGCGAGCGCGATGCCGCGCGCCGGCATGCAAAGCCATCGCCGAACTCTATGCCGACGACGCGATCCTGTATGAACCACCGGATGCCGCGGCGACGGGCCATGCCGCCATCAACCAGGCGGTGGAAGCGCTGCTGGCGAGCCTGCCGCCCAACTTCGTCTTCACTGCGATTGGCCCCGCCGTCGGCCATCACGGCCTCGGACGGCTGCGCTGGCGATCCGGTCCACCGGATGGTCCCGCCGCCGTGACCGGAACCGACGTCGCCCAGATTGAAGGCGGCCGCATCCAGATCCCTTCACGTCTTTCTCGATCCCACCGGCGCCTGAGCCGCCACCTGCACATTCCAAGGAGTATTCATGCCCGCCAAGACCGGCCTCGACGCCCTGCTTCGCCCCGAAGACAGCATCCTCGTGCTGATCGACCATCAGCCGTACCAGTTCACCAATCTGAACAGCCACGAGCCGACGATGATCATCAACAACGTCATCGGCCTCGCGAAGACGGCGAAAGTCTTCAACGTGCCGACGATCCTGACCACGGTGATCGAGGAACGCGGCGGCTATATCATCAAGGGGCTTCAGGATGTCTTCCCGGAGCAGAAGCCGATCGACCGCACCTTCATCAACACCTGGGAAGACCCGAAGGTTACCGACATCGTGAAGAAGAGCGGGCGCAAGCAACTCGTGCTGGCCGCGCTCTGGACCGAGATCTGCCTCGCCATGCCGGCGATCCAGGCGCTCGCCGAAGGGTATGACGTCTTCATCGTCACCGATGCCTCGGGCGGCGTCTCGCTGGAAGCCCATGACATGGCCGTGCGCCGCATGGTCGCCGCCGGCGCGGTGCCGATCACCTGGCTTGCCGTGCTCGGCGAATGGCAGCGCGACTGGGCGCGCGAGAAGACCGCCGCCGGCGTCTCAGCCGTCGTTCTCGAACATGGCGGCGCCAGCGCCGTCGCCTTGGCCTGGGAACTGCAGCTTCTCGCCGGCGCGCGCCGAAGCCGGGCGCCTGACGATGCCATGCCCACCACGCCAGCGCCAATCCGTATCGGGTACTGCCTGTCGCTGACCGGTCCGGTTGCGGACAACAGCCGGTCGGCCCGGCTCGCCCACGACATATGGCGGGAGGACGTCAACCGCCGGGGCGGACTGCTCGGCCGTCCCGTCGAACTCATCTGCTACGACGACCATGCGGACGCTTCACGCGTTCCCGGCCTCTACCAACGGCTGATGGACGAGGACAGGGTCGATCTCGTCATCGGCGGCTACGGCACCAACACCATATTGCCGGCGATGCCGCTGATCATGGAGCGGCAGCGCTTTTTCGTCGGGTTGATGGGTCTCGGCGTCAACAACGCGCTCGCCTATCCGAACTACTTCGCCATGATCCCGACCGGACCGGATCCGAACGCCGCACTCACCGAAGGGTTCTTTGCGCTCGCCGCGGAGCAGAAGCCACGGCCGGCAACGGTGGCGCTGGTCTCCGCGGACGCCGAGTTCTCCCGCAATCCTATTCTCGGCGCGAAGGCCAATGCCGAGAAGTACGGCTTCCGGATCGTCCACGAGGCCACCTATCCGCTGACGACCGAAGATTTCACGCCTGTCATCGACGCTGTCGCCGAACGCGATTGTGACCTGCTGTTTCTCTGCTCCTACCTCGCCGACTCGATCGGCCTGGTGCGAGCCATCCACGCGCACCGCTTCCGCCCGAAGATGGTCGGTGGCGCCATGATCGGTCCGCAGAACACGGCGGTGAAAACCGACGCTCGGCCCGCTGCTCAACGGCTTCGTGAACTACGAATATTGGGTGCCGGTCCCTAAGAGATGTTCCCCGGCGTTCAGGAAATGCTGAACACCTACCAGGCACGCGCCGGCGATGCCGGCGTCGATCTTCTGGGACATTACATGGCGCCGCTCGCCTACGCCCAGATGCAGGTGGTCGCTCAGGCCGTCGAGGCGACCGGCGGCTTCGACGACGCCAGCCTTTCGGCGTACGCACGGGACGCGACCTTTCACACCGTGATGGGCGATATCAGGTTCGGGGTAAACGGCGAATGGGCCGAGCCGCGGGTCCTGCAGGTCCAATTCCAGGGAATATCCGGCCACGATGTCAGCCAGTTCCGGAACGGGTCGAGGCAAATCGTGGTGTCACCGCCAAACTTCGCCTCCGGAAAACTTGGTTATCCTTATGCCGAAGCTCTCTCCGCCAGAATAGAGGGTTAGATTCTCCTTTGAAAAATAGCTGACCCACGACGGTACGCAGGCCTTTGGATTTTCGGCGCGAGAAGTCGGTAGTTGGATGAGCGCACGCG
>CAWBQP010000034.1:0-398591 GCA_963790735.1 uncultured Alphaproteobacteria bacterium
GAGGCGCGACTGGACACCGGCTGGTTCAATATGGCCCACGCGCACCGGATGTACCGCGCGGCCGGGTTCGTGGCGTGCGAGCCGTACCCGGGCAGCGAGGTGCCGCCCGAATTCGACGCGCGCTGGCGGTTTATGAAGCTCGACCTCACCGCCGCCGCCGAGCCGTCCGACGAGGCGCCACCGCCCGTTCCGAGGTAATTCTCACACACCGGCACTTTCGAGAATTCGCTCACGGGCGCCGTGGTGACGTCTCCTGGTTTGCTCGGGTGGCCTCGTTCATCCGGCGGAGGAGTCCAGTTGTCTGCGGCCGCTCGGCCTGAAGTCCATGGTCATTCCTTGACCGAGACGTAGGCGAGGCCCGGGTCCCCGTACCCGCCGGGGTAGAAGTTGTGCAGCCGGTCTGCGTAGCCGACTGCCGCTTTGGTCGTCTCGAACGTCCCCACCGGCAGGTCCTCGTTCACCAGGTCCTGCGCCTGCACCAGCAGGTCGATCCGCTTCTCGCGGTCCAGCTCCCGCCGCGCCGCGTTGTTCAGCTCGTCCACCGCCCGGGTTGCAGTACTTCACCAGGTTGAACCCGACGCCGTACTGGTCGCAGTTGAACATCGTGTACTGGTTGCCGGAGGCGTCCCAATCGAACCCAACCACCCCCATCGTGTAGTCGGACGTCGTCAACGCCTTGACCAGCGCCGGGAACGGCATACGACACCGGCGTCATCGCCACCCCGATCGCCCGCCAGGCGTCCTGGAAGTAGGTCGTGATCAGGGACACCGTCGCCTGTCCCGACTCGTAGATCAGGTCGAACCGCAGCTCCTGGCCGTCCTTCTCGACGACCCCGTCGCCGTTCGCATCGACCCAGCCCGCTTCTGCCAGCAGGCGCCGCGCCTTGTCCGGGTCGTAACCGTAGCGCGTCGTCATCCGCTCCGGCGCGTGGGCGATCGAGGCTTGGGCTGCGTCCCGTGGGCCACCTTGGCCATGCCCCTGCTCGATTGTCCGCACGATCGCCTCTCGGTCGAGCGCGTAGAAGAGCGCCTGCCGCACCCGCCGGTCCTGGAAGAGCGTCGTCCTGTCCGGGTCGAGGTTGGTCAGGTACAGGTTGACGTGCATCGTCGGGTACACCGCCACCGTGATCCCGGACGTCCCCTGGGCCGTTGGCACGTCCGCCGGTTGCAACACGTTGATGTCGACCGCACCGGTCAGCAGCGCGGTGGTCGCCGCCGCGTTGTCGGGGAGCACCTGGAGAACGTAGCGGTCGATCGCCGGGACGATGTCGAAGTGGGCGTCGTTCCGGACCAGCGCCACGTGGTCGCCCGGCACCCACGCTTCGAACCGGAACGGGCCGCTGCCGACCACCCGCGCGGAATCCTGTCCGGTGCTGCCCGGATCGCTCGTCCAGTCCTGGAACGGCACGCTTCCCCACACGTGCTTCGGCAGGATCGGCGCGTAGAGCGTCAACAGCAGATCGGCCAGCACCTCCGTCGCGACCAACTCGACGGTGTCCGGGTCGACCGCCCGGTACGAGGCGACCGAATCACGGAACGCCCCGGTGAACGCGCTCCCCGTCGCCTCATTCGCCTGGGCGTCGAAGCTGAAAACTACGTCGTCGGCCGTCACGTCGACGCTGTCGTGCCACCGCGCCGCCTGGTTGAGGTGGAAGGTGTAGGTCGTGCCGTCGGCCCCCACCTCCCACCGGTCGGCCAGACCCGACGGCACGGGCTGCCCATCGAGCGGGCTGATCCCCCACAGCCCGAGGAAGACCAGGCCGAGCACGGTCTGGGTCCCCGTGTCGTTGACCACGACCGGATTGGTTCCGGTGATGTCGCCCGCCGCCGAAGCGATCACCGTCCCGCCCCGGTGCTCCGGCGTCGAAAATCGGTAGTGCGCCGCCAGCTGCGCCCGGTAATCGGCGCGCGTGAAGGACCGCAAAGCCACCGGCGTCGCGGTCTCCTGCGCCCTCGCGGCCAGCGCCAGGGTGAGCGCCCCGGTCAGGGCGACCAGACAGACCAGTGAACACCGACGAAGCGCCGTCCGCTCGGCACACATCATCTGGCCCCCTTCGGAGCCGTTGAGCCGCGCGGCTCAAGTTCGGCGGAACGCGATGCGGCAGGTCTGGTTTGTGATGTGCCGGTATCATCGCATGGGATTGCCCGGGATGCACCGGGCGTCGTTACCGGCGTCGCTCGCCCCGACGCGTTGGCAGCGGACCTCGTCCCAACCGCACCCTGCCAAAAACGATACCCACCCCAAACACACGGCCATTCCCTTCCCCCGCTCTGGTACATTGGATGCCAATGCGACACTGAGCTATCCGCGCGGACGGTAGGCGATGACGGATCCCGAGTTTCCTCACGGCGAACGCTCGCGTTCGGCGCCGCTCCTGGTAGGCCGGGCGCGCGAGCATGAGCTGTTGCGAGCGCACCTTACCGCAGCGCTGGCCTGCCACGGGAGCTTCGTGCTCATCGGCGGCGAGGCGGGCATCGGCAAGACCGCGCTGGCCGAGGCACTGCTCGGACGCGGCGACCAGGGCGCGCTGGTCCTCGTCGGGCGCTGCTACGACCTGAGCGAGACGCCTCCCTACGGCCCCTGGACCGACCTGCTCGACCGCGCCCCGGCTGCCGGACTCCCGCCCGTCCCGCCTGATCGAGGCGGACGGCCAGGTGGGAGCCAGAGCCAGGCGGTGCTCTTCGCGCGCGTCCGGGACTTCCTGCTGGCAGTTGCGGCGGGCGACCGCTCGTGCTCCTTCTCGAGGATCTGCACTGGGCCGACCCGGCCAGTCTCGACCTGCTGCGCTTCCTGGCCCGCGAGCTGGCAGGAGCTGCGCTCCTTCTATTGGCCACCTATCGCGCGGAAGAGTTGACCGCGGCCACCCGCTCTACGCGCTCCTGCCGGACCTGGTGCGCGAGACCCGCGCCGCCCGGCTCGACCTGCGCCCACTGAGCGACGACGACCTCCGCGCGCTGGTGCGGGCACGCCACGCGCTCACCGCCTGGGACGAGGCCCGACTAGTCGCCCATCTGCACGGGCGAGCCGAGGGCAATCCCTTCTACGCGGGCGAGCTGCTGCGCGCTCTGGGGGAGGAGAGGGTGCTGGGCCCGGCGCCCGCCGGCGGTGACGGCGGTTTGGACGCTTGGCGACCTGGCCGCGGTGCCCGTGCCCGCGCTGCTGCGCCAGGTGATCGATGGGCGGCTTTCGCGGCTGGGGGACGACGCCTAGCGGCTGCTGGGCCTGGCCGCGACCATCGGCCAGGAGGCGCCGTTGCCGCTGTGGCGCGCGGTGGCCGACAGCACCGAGGACCTGTTGGCGGAGATCGTCGAGCGGGCGGTGACGGCGCGCGTGCTAGTGGAGACGGTGGACGGCCGGGGCGTCCGCTTTGCCCACGAGCTGATCCGCGAGGCACTGTACGAGGGCGTACCGCTGCCCCGCAGACAGGCCTGGCACCGCCGCATCGGCGAGGCACTGCTCACCGCCTCGGCGGTACCCGATCCGGACATGGTCGCCTCGCATTTCCGTCTAGCGGACGATGCCCGCGCCGCGGAGTGGCTCGTCAAGGCAGGAGAGCGGGCGCAACGCGCGTACGCCTGGGCGACGGCGATCGAACGCTTCACGGCAGGGTTGGCCGTCCTCGACGCCCAGGAAGCCGATCGGCCCAACGCGCGTGGTTGCGCCTCCGGCTCGGCCTGCTCCTGCGCTATACCAACGCACAGGGGGCGTTGGCATTGCTGGAGGAGGCCCGACGCTCGAGCGCGGGCACGAGCGACGCGCTCCTCGTCGCGACCGCGACGTGTTACGCGGGTCACCTGCGGTGTTGGTCCGGTGATCTCAGCGGCGGCGTCCGCCAGATGGCGGAGGGTGTAGCAGCGTTGAACGCCCTTCCCTTCGCCGATCGCGCCCGATTTGACCGCCTGCTGGCGGACGGGACGACCGGCGTCCTGGCCGATAATGCCGCTCCCCAAGCCATTCTCGCCCAATGGCTCGCCATCTCGGGGCGGTATGCGGACGCGCGGCAGGCGGCGGAGGCCGTCCTCGCCCTGGAGCCAGACAGCAATGGATCCCCGGGCGCCTCTCCTGCGTCGTTCTACGATGCCTACCATGCGCTCGGGTACGTCCACTCCGCCCAGGGGCGGCCCGAGGAAGCCCGACGCTACTGGCGCCGCTCGCAGACCTCGCTCCGCGCCATCGGCCACCACGTGGCGCTGCATCAGCAACTGTACATCGAGCTCTCCGCGGCGGCCTTGCCATATCAAACCGACCGTCTCGCCGACCGCACGCGCCTGGCGGCGGAGGTGGACGCGGCGCGGCGCGCCGCCCGCGGCGTCTGGCGAGAGGATGACGAACCCGCATGCCTCGCCCTGTGGTTCATCGAGGGGCGGTGGACGGATATTCGCGGCGCGGTCTCGGTCGCGAGTCGTCCGCTCATCGACGTTGCCGAGAACCCCGCCGTTGCCGCCCTCGCACGGGCCGAGGGCGACGTGACGCTGGCGTGGCAACTCGTGCGGGAAGAGTTGCCGCACGGACCAAACAGCGCCGGAGACGGCCCGGCGCTTCCTTTCCGGAACGCAACTGCTGCGCCTCGCGTCCAACCTGACACTCGATGCCAACGATCTGGACGCCGCATACCACTGGCTCGAAGCGCACGACCGCTGGCTCGCTTGGTGTGGTGCCGTGCTCGGCAGGGCCGAGGACACCTGGCCTGGGCGGCGTATCACCGCGCCGCTGGTGACCCCGAGGCGGCGGGCAGGCGCGCCGAGCAGTCCCTGGCGGGCGCGACGACGCCGCGCCAGCCCCTTGTCCTCCTCGCCGCCCACCGCTTCCTCGGCGAACGGGACACGAAGGCCGGCCGGTATCCCGAAGCCGGACCCACCTCGCCCTCGCGTTGGCCCTCGCGGACGCCTGCGCCGCGCCGTCGAGCGTGCCCTGACCCTGCTGGAGCTGGCGAGACCCATTGGCACCGGGGAGCGCGACGCCGCCCGCTCGCCGCTGGCCGAGGCGCGCGCCCTCTTCGCCGAACTGGGCGCCCGGCCCGCACTGGCGCGCGCCGACGCGTTGGCAGCGACCCCGCCCCGGTCGCCCCGTCGGCTATCTCGGCATCGACCGACCCGGCGGCCTCACCACCCGTGAGATCGAGGTACTGCGATTCGTGGCCCGGGGCTTGAGCAACGCCCAGGTCGCCGAGCACCTATCCCTGAGCCCGCGCACGATCAATACCCACCTGACCACGATCTACGGCAAGCTCGGCGTTTCCTCGCGCGGCTCCGCTATCCGCTTCGCCCTCGACCACAACCTCCGCTGAGCCGTCCTGCCACCTGAGCCATCGGAGCGCGTACTTATACGCAGTGGCCTCCGCGGGCTGTCCCCGCGACTGCCGGCCGATTGCGTACTTCCTCTGATGTGCCCGCGCGCTCATCGGCGTAGAGTCGAACCAGAGCCTCGGCGAGCGGCACGGGACCTAACACGGAGGAGGATGCCAATGCATGCGGTCCTGATTACCTTCCAATCGACGGCCGAATTCGACTCGCTGGCCGGCCCGTTCACCGACTACGCGCACGCCCTCGCTACCGTCCCCGGCCTGGTGACGAAGACGTGGCTTCGGGAGGGCGCCACATTGGGCGGGTTCCACCTTTTCACCGGTCGCGCGGTGGCCGAGTCCTACCTCAACGGCGCGTTGGTCGCGGGGATCACCGCGAACCCCGCCTTCGGCGAGTTCCGCATTCGGCACTACGACGTGCTGGAGGAACTGAGCCGGATCACCGGCACCCCGCAGCCCGTCATCGCCTAGCGTCGAGTCCGCGGACGGCCCGATGCCTTCGCCGCTTATCGAACCCTTGGAGATCACCATGCGCACACGACGGATCGGGACCTTCGCGCTCATCACGGTGATGGGCTTCCTGGCACTGGGTGCCGGCCACTCTGGCGCCGTCGCGGCGGTGCCGATGTCGGCCGCGACGACGACGGGTGCACTGGCGGCCCCACCGCGGCGCTCGATACGGGCACGCCGTCCGCCGAGTGTTCGCCGCCGACGCGGTCCTCACCTTCGGGGATTCGGGCCGGCAGGTCCGGGGCCAGGCCGCCGTCGCCGAGGCGATCGCGGAGCTGTACCGCGGCGCCTTCGCCGGCCGGATGACGATACCGCCAGCGTCGTCGGCCAGGGTGAGGCCGCGACAACGGGACGGTTCGTCGGCACCCAGATCGGCGCGTTCGCCGACCGCCCGCGACCGGCCGGACCATGGACGTACCCTACACCGCGTTCTACGGGTTCGCCGACGGCCGGATCACCGCGCTGCGGCTCGACGTCTCGACGGCGGAGATCCTCCGCCAGCTCGCCGCCGCCCCGGCCGACGCGGCGCCCAGCCAGTGGCCGCGCGGCACGCCCTACTAGATCGGTCTTAATTCTTCGCCGGGCGGGGCCGCGTCGCGGAGCGCCGCGAAACCCCGCCACGCGCTACCTCTAGCTGTAAGAACAGGAGCCACCAGATGACCACTCCCCAACGCGCCTCGTCCGTCTCGCGCCGTTCCGCCCTCGCCGGCCTCGGCGCCGACGGCCTCGGCGTCGCCCTCGCCGCCACGACCCGCCATGCCGCCGCCCAGGACGCCGCGACCGAGAGGGCCGCCCACCCGCTGGTGGGCACCTGGCTGGCCGGCCCGCCCCGCCGACATCGCCGTCACCCACTGGAGCGCGGACGGGAACATGAGCAACAACGGGCCCATCGCCCTCCCGGGCCCCGACGGCTCGGTGATCCACAGCGACCCGGCCGCGGGGGGCTGGGTGCCGGACGGCGCCCGCGGGATCCACTTCGCCTTGATGCCGTTGACCTACGACGCCGCCGGCGCGGTGACCGGCACCTTCACCGTCGAGGGCTACCCGGTCGCCAGCGAGGACGGCAACTCCTTCTGGGACGACGGCACCCGGGCGATGATGACCCTCCGCGACCCACGGGGGCGGTCGTCCAGGAGGTCGGCCTCCAGGCCGTGGCCGGCGTGCGCCTGGTGCCCGGGGGGCCCGGCAACGACGAAATGCTGGCGATGCTCGCGGCCCGACAGGGCGCTACGCCGGCGGCCACCTCGTCGTGGTAACGAGCGACGCGGGAGATCGCGACGACGGACCGACGTGCTGTGTGCGCCCCTGCCCCCGCCCGTCGGCCTGTGGGGCAGGGGCGCCAGAGCGCGAAAGATCCACAAGGGATAGCGTCGAAGCTGACAGTTCCACATGACATGATTTTGAGACACGCTCGGGCAGCCTCAGAAACGCCCGTGAACGGGACGCCGTTGCTGCGTGTCGTTGCCCGATTGCGACGCGTCCGGCTCCTGGGAGCTGTCGACTGGAGGACCGCGATGCTGACGACAAGGTTCACGGCGGTGGTGGGCTGCTCGGTGCCGATCCAGTCCGCCGGGATGGGCAACCTGGCCACCCCCGCGCTCGCCGCCGCCGTGGCGGAGGCCGGCGGGCTCGGCACCGTCTCGGTCTACGGCGGCGTGCCGCCGGCCGTCGTCGCCGCGACGCTCGACCGATTGCGCGACCGGACGGCGGGGCCGACCGCCGCCAACTTCATCCTCCACTTCGTCGATCCGGAGGAGATCGCCGCCTCGGTGGCCGCGGCCGCCGCCCGCGTCCGGGTCGTCGACTTCTTCTACACGGACCCCGACCCCGGCATCGTCGAGCTCGTCCACCGCCACGGGGCGCTCGCCTGCTGGCAGGTCGGGTCGCGGGAGGAGGCGGTCTGCGGCGGTCGCGGCGGGCTGCGACTTCCTGGTCGCGCAAGGCGTCGAGGCGGGCGGGCACGTCCGTGGCACCGTCGGGGTGCTGTCGCTCCTCGACGAGGTGCTCGACTGGCGGTCGACGTGCCCGTGCTCGCCGCCGGCGGGATCGGCAGCGGACGCTGCCAGGCCGTCGGCGCTGGGGCCGCAGGCGCCGACGGCGTGCGGGTTGGCACCCGGTTCCTCGCCGCGCTCGGAGGCGGAGGGGGCCGCGCGTCCTACCTGGACGCGCTGGTCGCGGCCCGCGCCCGCGACACCGTCTACACTGAGGCGTTCCGGGTAGGGTGGCCGATCACCGCACCTCACCGGCTCCTGCGCTCCTGCATCGGGGCGGCCGCCGACGTCCCCGAGGAGGTCGTCGGCGAGGGCGAGAACGTCCTCACTGGGAAGCGGTTCCCCGTCTACCGGTTCGACACCAACGGCGTCGGCCGGGGGTTCACCGGGGAGATCGCGGCCATGTCGCTCTGGGCCGGCGAATCGGTCGGCCGCGTGACCGGCCCGCAGCCCGCCGCCGACATCGTGCGCGAGCTCGCGGGAAGGCGGAGGCGCTGCTATGGCGGTGGACGCCATCTGGGGGCTCGACGCGCTGCGTCGGGCAAGAACCCTAGCCTGCGTCTCGCAAACGGCCGTTTCTCAGATCTTTCCCGAACGCCGTTTGGCTGCCAGCCTGTGCCAAGACTCGCGTGCCTCAAAATCCGTTCCTTTATCAGCGTCTCATTACTCACGTGCCATCATGAGTTTTGATCAATGCTGGTCGAATAATTATCGTTGTTCGCAAATATTTGAACTAACGATCCCCATTTGAACGGAGGGGGGCGGCTTGCGTTGTTCCCTCGACCTTGCCGAAGTAGTGATCTATTGCTCAGACCACGTTCCCTCGTTATGCGCGTTGCGGCGAGGCCGCTTTTCGATCCGTCCGGGGGCGATCGCGTGTTCCGCGACAGGCGAAACAGGAGGGCCCGGCATTCGGGATCGAATGCCGGGCCCTCCTTGTTCTAGGAGTTCAGCAGCGAGGGACGCTGGTCTGGTTGTACACGTAGGAGGAGTGCACGAAGAAGTAGCCGAGCCGTCCCGTGGAAAGGTGGACATAGACGGAGAACCAACGGTTGCTGCGGAAGGTTTCCGTCGCCCAGGCGCCGTCTTTGTAGCGCCTGACATAGGAACGTGGGTGTTGCTGGGCCTCCCCAAGAATTGGTCTGGCGTGACCCAGCCGGCAAAGGTGTTTCCGAGCGTTGCGTCGTAGCGAGCAGCTACGCCAGCCTGAACGTTGACGCAACAGTACTGGTATGCCGCGGCGGATGCAGGCTGCGCCACGCCCAGGAAGATCGCTATCGCGATGCTCGCTACGGCGAAGAAGGTTCTGGTCCTCTGGAGGGCAGGCGTGGTGCGGATGCTGTTTGCGTTCATCTCTGCTCCCTATCCAAACTCCCCTCGAGGGGATTCGCGGACATGTGATGCCGTGCGGTCCCAGACGCCGGTCCGATCCCCGTTACGTTTTGGCTTCTGGTCCGACGTCCGGGGAAGCAGGCTCCGGTTCCGGCGCGGGAGCCGGGCCCTCGCGTCGACTCATCGGCAGAGCTCGACCCAGCCCGACGACCAGGTGTTTCGGTATCGGTAGACCTTTGTGCCGTTGCTGTTGAACCCAACATGGCCGATATTCACGCCGGATCCGTACGAGCCGGCGACGTCGTTGTAGAAATCGACCATGGTCCGGTATGGGCACAGCCGGAGGGCGGCTCCCTTGATGCTGTTCCAGCCGTTCGCGTTGCCCATCCGCCGACGACGAACTCGGCGCCCCACCATTGTTTGCGCTCGATCTTGATGTCATCGAAGCCCGAGCGTGCCGCTGCAATCGCGGCTAAGATCGGCCCAGCCCTCGAGTTGAGAGGAGCCGACCTTGTTCGGCGGGTACACCGCCTTGGTGTAGGCGGCCGCGTCCGCGCTGGGCGCGAACGACAGCGTCCCCGTCAGCACCACGAGGACCATGGACAGCGCCAACAACGCCTTCTGGAAGCTCGACCAGGTGGTTGCGTTCATGGAAGATACTCCTCGCGGTTTCATAAACAGCGGACTGGTCGTCGCCGGTGCTTTGCGCCCCTCGGGCGGAGAGCGAGTTGCGTGGTTCGACACTCGATCCTCCTTCGCCTGGCGGCCTTGCCTTCCATGTGCTGTACGGTCGGCTGATTCCACCTGCCTTTCTTACGTTGCTAGAGCATGGTGCACCTCATCCTGTCGTCCAATGGTCCTCGCTGGACCTGTATTCAGCATGCCGGGGATGACAGAAATCCGTTGTGTGGGCGACAAAGTGCCCCTGTGTGCTGCAGCACACCACCCGCTCAGCCCGTACTGGCCGGAGTAGGGGGATGTGGCATATTCGTGACCAGTGGACGTCCCTATACTGCCCCCAGTAAGTCCGACCAACGACAGCCAACTGTTCTGGACTGAGGGACTCGCGATGCCTGACTTGGCACGGGGGACGGTAACGTTCCTCTTCACCGATATCGAAGGCAGTACGCGACTTTGGCAGCAGCATCACGACGCCATGACGGCAGCGTATGCCCGGCATGACAGCATCCTTCGGGTGGCCACCACAGGGCACGGTGGGATGGTCTACAAGACGATCGGGGACGCCTTCCAGGTTGCCTTTCCCACGGCACCAGCAGCGGTGGCTGCGGCGCTGGAGTCCCAGCGGGGGCTGCAGGGGGAGGACTGGTCACTATCTGGATTGCCGGAGCCGCTATGGGTGCGGATGGCCCTGCATACCGGGGCGGTCGATCCCGATCCGGATGGGGACTACCGCTCACCCGTGCTCAACCGGCTGGGCCGACTGCTCGGGGCCGGTCATGGTGGGCAAGTGCTGATCTCGACTGTCACGTATGAACTGGTCCGGGATCACCTTCCCGCCGGGGGAAGTCTCCGCGACCTCGGCGAACAGCGGCTCAAGGACCTCTACCGCCCGGAGCGGGTCTATCAACTTGCAGGACGGGGTCTTGCAGATCCTCCGCCACTTCGCACCCTCGATGCTCGTCCCAACAACCTGCCGCGACAACCAACCCCCTTCCTTGGGCGGGAAGCGGATCTGGTTCGGCTCACCGCGCTCCTGGAGCGCGGTGAGGTCCAGCTGGTTACGTTGACTGGACCAGGGGGCACAGGCAAGACCCGCCTATCCCTGCAGGCCGCTGCCGACCTGCTCGACACGTTCCCGGACGGCGTCTGGGTTGTCGACCTCGCGCCGCTGACCAATCACGGGCTTGTGATGAGTGCCATCGCCACCACGCTGGGGTTGCAGGACTCCGGAGAGCGTCTATTGACAGAACTTGTAGAGGACCACCTTCGGACCAAACGCCTCCTGCTAGTGCTCGACAACTTTGAGCAGGTCGTGGCAGCAAGCCCTACAGTGGGAGCGCTGCTGGCAGCTTGTCCCCAGTTGACGGTGCTGGCGACGAGTCGGGTCCGGCTCGGACTGCGGGCCGAGCACGAATTCCCGGTACCCCCCTGGGCGTTCCGGCCACCCGGGTGCGTCATACCGTCACCACGGTGTCTCAGTACGAGGCGGTGCAGCTCTTCGTCTCCAGGGCTCAGGCTGTTCGACCGGATTTCGAAGTGACCAACGCTTCAGCCCCAGCGGTGGCTGCAATCTGTCATCGTCTCGATGGCCTGCCGCTGGCGCTGGAACTGGCGGCAGCCCGTATCCGAATGCTGCCTCCCGAGGCGATGCTGCGGCGGTTAGATCACCGGTTGCCGCTGCTGACGGGGGGTGCCCGTGACCTACCGGCCCGGCAGCAAACCCTCCGCGGGGCGATCGCCTGGAGCCACGAGCTGCTCGAGTCCGATGAGCAAGCGCTGTTCCGACGTCTGGGGGTCTTTGCTGGCGGGGCAATGCTCGATGCGATCGAGGCGGTGGCGGCAAGCGACGAACTGGGTATCGATGTCTTCACGGGGGTGGAGAGCCTCGTCGACCATAGTCTGGTACGCCAAACAGAAGCCGGGGGAGAGCCACGGTTCGGGATGCTCGAAACCTTGCGGGAGTACGCACTCGAGCAACTGGCGACCACGGGTGACGCTGATGAGGCCCATAGACGGCACGCGGCTTACTACCTAGCCCTCACCGCAATGGCCGCCCCACAACTGACTGGACCGGAGCAGGCGCACTGGCTGACTAGGCTGGAGACCGAGCACGAAAACTTGCGTGCCGCCCTGGACTGGACGGCGGTCCACGATCCTGACACTGCTTTGCGGATGGCCGCGAATCTGTGGCGATTTTGGTACAGCCGTGGTCACCTAAGTGAGGGACGCGTCCGACTACAGCAAGTGCTGGCAGCAAATCAGAAATCAGGATCGGCGGAGCGAGCAGCGGTCCTTCATGGTGCGGCGGTGTTGGCGAGCGTGCAGGGTGATGTCGTTGATGCCAAGTCTATGGCGAATGAGTCACTGCAGATCTGCAAGCTACGTGACGATCCTTACGGAATGGCCAATGCATACAACACGCTGGCCGACTGTGAATCAACCGGCGAAAATCAGATTATCCTCAGGCTATGAATTTGTATGGGGAGGCTTTGGCAATTTATCGCTCCATTGGGCAGGATCGTGGCATCGCCGTAGTCCTCACGAATCTCGGCAACCTCGCCATGGACCAGCTGGATTGGGATAGAGCACTTGCACTTCAGGAGGAAGCGCTCGGACTCTATCGTCACATAGGCGACCACCGAGGAGTCGCCTGGTCTCTGACCAATATTGGTGCGATTCATCGCGTTCGCGGAGATAGGCACGCCGCCTTTGCATTGACGCAAGAAGCGCTAAATAACTATGTCACCCTAGGAGACAATATGGGAATCGCAGAGGCACTTGAAGGCGTTGGAACTGTCATGGCTCCATCGACAGTCGCGGCGTCTCTCCTCGGCGCGGCAGAGGGGTTGCGAGAGGCGCTCGGCACTCCTCTACCGCTGTCTGAACAAGCGGCGCATAACGAGGCAGTTAACCGTGTCCTCTCGGTCGTGGGAGTTGCGGCCTTTGATATAGCGTGGCGAACTGGCATTGAACTCGAGATGGAAAAAGTCGTTGACTTAGCGCTGAGCATTTCGATTGAGCGGTGATGGTCGATCTTATTGTTGGAGCCCAGACTTATGAGCACCCCACCACCGTCCCACCAACTGGCGGAGGTGCCGTTTTTCGCCCGCCTGCTTCCGGCCTTGCTTGACGAGTTGGCGCAGGCTAGTCGCGTTCGGCAGTATCAGGCCGGCCAGATCCTCTGCATCGAAGGCGACCCCGGCGATCACCTGATTGTGCTCGAGGTGGGACAGCTGCGCATTTCCCGGATCACACCGATGGGTGATGAGGTCGTCCTGTCGGTGGTGGATGCGCCGGATGCGGTGGGAGAGTTGGCCCTGCTCGATGGTGCCCCGCGTGATGCGACGGTAACCGCGCAGCGAGCCGTTACGGTGCGCCTGGTGCCACGCTCGGTCTTCATGGGGCTGATCAAGCGGGAGCCGCAGGCGGTCATGGGGCTCTTGCGGACTCGGCCAACCTGGTGCGGGCTGGCAATACCCGGCATGCTGACATCCTGAGCCTCGACGTGCCCGGCCGACTCGCCAAGTGGTTGCTCAACCACGCACCAACCAGTCAGAACGGGATGGTTGCCAATGGGGCTGTCGTGATCTTGCACAATACCCAGGGAGAACTGGCCGCTGAACTGGGGACTACGCGATCGACGCTAAACCGGGCGTTACGCCAGTTTGAGGGACTCCAGCTCCTGAGCGTGGATGGTGATCGAGTCACACTCCACAACCCTGATGCCTTGCGGACGTACACGACCTAGGTCGGCGTTTTACGGATGAGTCTCGTTGTTCGCTCCCTGGATTCTGTTCGGTGCAGTGAGACATCGCCATCGACCGCAGTCGATTACTATGGAGCCTGGCCTCGGCACGGGTCGGCGCCATGGGACCCGACCGCCCGAGGAGGGTGTGATGGCCGTTGTACTCATCGTCAACGTCCCCGGCATGACGAGCGAGATATACAAGCAAGCCCTCGCTCAAGTCCGTGCCCCACTTACATCGACCCCAGGGTTTGTGGCGCACGCCGGGACGCCGACCCCAGACGGTTTTCGCGTGACCGAGATCTGGGAGACCCGGGAGGACTGCACCCGGTTTCTGGAGAGCACCATTATCCCGATGGCCCAGGCGGTCGGGCTTCCCCCGCTCCAGCCGGAGTTCTTCGAGGCGGACGAGGCATTCACTCGCTGACGACGTCCGTCGCCGTCTGGACTGTCGAGCATGGGCAAACGAAGGGTTCGTCACGTAGCTGCCCCACGCCTTGTCACAACATCCTTCGGCATCCACCGTCACTCGCCTACGCCGCTCCCTGAAGTCGCACCCAAGAATTCAAGCACCAGGCGGGCGACCACATCGGGCTTCTCCACCGGCAGCCCATGGGTTGCATCAGGCACGACCTCAAGGCGCCCGTCCGGTAACGCCCGCTGCATCGCTGCAGCGTGCTCCACGGTCGGATAGTCGTGGTCGCCGATGAGCACCAGCGTCGGCGCGGCCACATTCGCCAACTCGTCGAGCGCCATGTCCGGTTCGGTTCGCCACATCTGCCACATCTTGGCGACGACCACGTCCCAATGGTCCGGTCCATCCGGGGAGAGGGCGGCGTACTGATCGCGGAGGCCCTCCGGAAGCGTGTCCGGCATCGTTTCCTGCGCCAACCAGGCACGCGCCTCGGGCGTCACGCCTTCGAAGTTGACGGGCTGACCGATCAAGACCAATCGGCGAACGAGATCAGGGCGATCCAGGGCCACGAGCAGGGCGACGACGGCGCCATCGCTCCACCCCACGAGATGGCTCGCCGGCAGATCCAACGCTTCGAGGAACGCGATGGTGTCCCGCGCCATCAACCCGTAGCTGATTGGCCCGTCGACATCGGGCGTGCGTCCATGCGCGCGCCGCTCAGGCGCGTAGACGCGGTAGCGCTCGGCCAGAAGCGAGGTCAGCCCGCTGAAGGTCTCCACGGTGCAAAACCCGCCATGAAGCAGGATAAGGGGATCCCCAGCACCGACAGCTTCGTAGTAGGTGCGCAGACCTCCGGCATCAACAAAGTCCTGGACCTTTGGCCCGATCGTTTTGGGATCCATCGTGCTTCTACCTCGATACCGGCACTGTGACGATCTCATCAAGCTCGGTCAGGATGAAGGCCTTGATCGCTTCCGAGCCGCGCAGGCGCAGCCACAGCGGGCCATCGTCCGGCTCAAAGGCCAATTCGAACGTGAAGAATGGGCAACACTGCTTCTCGGCTTCGATGAACTCCAGCGCCTTCGCCGCCCAGGGAACAGCATCCGGAAACCGAAATCCATAGCCGTCAGGCAGTTCCTCCACCCGATCGACGTAGCCAAACAGGTCGCGGGTGATCGCCTCCTTGCGGGCGACGAACTCCGGCCCGATCAGGTTGCACGCCAGGCAGGGCGCATCAGTCGTTGTCTCGGTTTGGGTATCCATGAATCGCTCCTGTACCGCTCCCCGACGCTCCATGCGCCGTCTCACCGTTGTACGATGACCACGGTACAGGTTGAAGCCAACTTTAAGTCAAGGGACCACCATGGAGCGTATGACGATCGGCGATGTCGCCCGGCAGACCGGGCTGAATACCTCCGCGATCCGCTACTACGAGCGACTCGGCCTGCTCCCCGAACCGGCGAGAGCAGGCGGCCAACGGCGCTACAACCCCGAGGTCCTGACGCGGTTGGCCGTCGTACGAATGGCCCAGGAAGCCGGATTCACCCTGGACGAGGTCCGCACCCTCCTCGCCGGCTACCCGGAGGAGACACCCGCCGGGGAGCGCTGGGCCGATCTCGCCCGGCGCAAGATCCCCGAGGTAGACGCCCTCATCTCCCGCCTGCAGGCTATCCGCGCCACCCTGGAAGAGAGCCTCCGATGCGGCTGCCCCACATTGGACGCCTGCGCGGCGATCGGCTGGGGAGAACGAGGGGGACAAGCCTGAAGGCTTGAGGGGGACAAAGCTAAAGCTTTGAGGGGGACACGGCTATCGCCGTGAGGGGGAGAGGAGGAGACGATGGGAGAGCGTTCGTCGTTCTCCTCTCCCCCGCTCCCCCTCAGCCCGTCAGGGCTGTCCCCCTCCCAAAGCTTTAGCTTTGTCCCCCTCTATTCGACCGTGATCGTCCCCTGCATGTTGGGGTGGAAACCGCAGACGTACGAGAAGGTGCCCGCCTCGTCGAAGGTGAGGCTGCCGCTGCCGTTTTGGTCGATGCGGCCGGTGTCGAAACTGCCATCCTCGGCGGTGGCGGTGTGCGGCGCGGTGTCGGTGTTCTCCCAGGTGACGGTTGTGCCCACCGGCACCGTCAACTCCGCCGGATCGAAGGCGAAGTTGACGATTGAGACCGTCTCGCCGTTCGCGTCCCCGGTCGTCGCCACGATCGCCCTTGGCGTCGCCCCCGGCACATTGCCATCCTCGTCGCGCACGAAGATCGTGCCGGTCATCTCCGGGTGGAACTGGCAGGCGTAGAAATGCGAGCCCGGCTCATCGAAGGTGACCGTGGCCGACTCACCCGGCGCGATCGTGCCGGTATCGAAGCCTGGGCCGGTGGCGGTGTGGTCGTCATCGTCGTCGTTGAAGAAGGTGACCTTCGCGCCCAGATCGACCGTGACCATCTGCGGCTCGAAGGCATCCTCGTCGTCGTCGGTGATCCTGACCTCGGTCACCCCGGCGGCCGGCGTGCCCGCGATGCGGTCATCGTCGTCATCGTCATGATCGTCGTGATCGTCGTCACCGCCGCCGCGGCCTGAGTTGTCGTCATCATCATCATCGTCGTCGCGGTCGTCGCCGTGGTCGTCCCCGTGCGAGTCGTCATCGCCACCGTGACCCGATCCACCGCCGTCTCCGCCACCGGAGCCTGATCCAGACCCGGAATTCGAGCCGCTGTTATCGTCGCCGTCGTCATCGCCGCCGCCGCTGCCGCTGTTGTCATCGTCATCGTCATCGTCGTCGTCTTTGGCATCGGCCCGGCGAAGGGCGACCACGCCGGTAGCCGACAGGGCCAGGACACCGGCCCCGCCGAGGGCCTGGCCGAGCAAGCGACGCCGGGTACGACGGTCGGTTACCGTCTGCTCCGCTGATTCCGCATCTTGGATCTCGATCTCTGGAACGTCGTCGCGTTCTGGACCGTGTCCGGTGGCCCGTGTCGTGCTCACGTGAGATTCCTCCTTGTGACGCTCGTGAGGACGGCCGGTCACCGGGAAATGTGCCCTTGCCACGACCGAACATGCGTCTTGGGTATCGGTGCGACCGAAGCGACGGTCGCCGATCTCCGGCCAAGAGACCAGCGACCGTCGCCACCGACTCTACCGGCCCACACCGCTCGACGAAAACCGCCGATGGTTGGTGCCCCGAGTCGGACTTTGGTCGGATACCGATACTGGACGGTCGACCGGCTCCGATCGGACCTTGGCCCCCAGGATGGGTCCGCAAGCCCCATGCCGCTCCAGGGCCGCGCGAAAAACATCGATGATTGTCAATATATCTATTGACAATCATCGATGTATCCCCTATCGTCGCGGCGTAGGAGGTGCGTTCTCATGGCGACGGTTCTGGAAGAGGCAACGACGGCCAGGGTGAACGAGGCCTGCTGTGTCCCCAGCGGGCTGGGCCGCGGCCCGGCGATTGATGAGGCCGACTCGATCGAGTACGCCTCCTGGTTCAAGACCCTGGCCGATCCGACCAGGATCAGGATTCTCAACCTCCTGGCGCAGGCCGGGGAACCGGTCTGCGTCTGCGACATCACCGATCACTTCGACCTGGGCCAGCCGACCATCTCCCACCACTTGAAGATCCTGCGCGACGCCTGCTTCGTCACGGCCGAGCGCCGCGGCACCTACATGTACTACCGCGCCAACGACTGCTGCCTCTCCGAATTCCCCGACGCCGCCCGCCGGATCATGGCGATCGGCTAGACCACACCCCTCCCGACCAACCCGCTCCGGCTCCCCATCCCGACCGGAACCCCGCCCAATTCATCGAACATCGTCAACATTCGATGAATTCAATCCACTCCGCCTTGCGCCATGCCGCCTTGCCGCCTTGCCGCCTTTAGGAGCCTCCATGCACACCGACGATCCCCTTTACCACGCGATCATCGCCAATCACCACGACCGCGACCGCAACGCCGTCCGCCACCGCGCGCAGCGCCCTTCCGGCGGGAAACGCCGGCACGATTTAGCCCCGGCCTCGCGCTCTGGGCTGGGCATCGTCAGCCCGGTGCGCCTCGATATCCCCTCGCTGATCGCGCGCCCTTTCGCCGCCCTGACCTCGTTAGCGGCCATGGCGGTGCGGCCCTTCCCGTTCCTACGTGTCCGCTCCACCGCGCCGTGCTGCGCCGCCGACTGCGGTTAACCAACTCGTTGTTACCGGCCTCGCTTCGGACCGGCATTCGTCCTACCTCGGAGGAGATTTTCAATGGCCGCTCAATCCACGACCACCACGAACTCCGCCGCCGATGCCCTGCGCGCGACCGTCCGCGCCAGATACGCCGCCCAGGCGATCCGCGTGACCGATGCCGCCCAGGCTGCCTGCTGCGGCGACGCCCTCGCTTCGTCGTGCTGCGGGTCCACGGCGTCCCAGCCCTGTTGCGACCCAGCTAGTGCGACGGACCCGATCACCTCTCACCTCTACGCCGTCACCGAAACCGGCTCCCTGCCCCCGGCCGCCGTCCTGGCCTCCCTCGGCTGCGGCAACCCGACCGCCCTGGCCGACCTCGCCCCAGGCGAGACCGTGCTCGATCTGGGATCGGGCGGCGGCATCGACGTCCTCCTCTCCGCCCGCCGGGTGGGACCAACCGGCTTCGCCTACGGCCTCGACATGACCGACGAGATGCTCGCCCTGGCGGAGCGCAACAAGGCCGAGGCGGGGGCGAAGAACGTCGCCTTCCTCAAGGGCCAGATCGAGGCCATCCCGCTGCCGGATGCCAGCGTCGACGTGATCATCTCCAACTGCGTCATCAATCTGGCGGCCGACAAGGGCCAGGTCCTGCGCGAGGCCTTCCGCGTGCTCCGTCCCGGCGGCCGCTTCGCCGTCTCCGATGTCGTCGCCCAGGGCGACCTCCCCAGTGACCTGCGCCAGGACATGGACGCCTGGGTCGGCTGCGTCGCCGGGGCGTTAGAGGAGACCGAGTACCGTCGCCTCCTCGCCGGCTCCGGTTTCTCCGATGTCGGCATCGAGATCACCCGCGTCTACGACCCGGCGGCACTCGAGGCCAGCGCCCGCGGCGGCTCCTCCTGCTGCGCCGGCACCGAGCCCACCGCCGAGTGGGACGAATCCGCCTATGCGCGCTACGCCGCCAGCGGCGGCCGCCTGGTCGGGGCCTTCATCCGCGCCACCAAGCCCGACACCTCCGCCTGATCGGTGGCGCGTGACGACCGCGAGCAGATCGGCAACGGTTGACTCAGGGTGCCTCGGGCGGGAGAATGGCCCCACTGCGGATGCTGACCGACAAGGTCGCCGCCGGCGAGCTGGGGAGGAAGGCGGGGCGCGGCTTCTACCGCTACCCGCATCCGGCCTACCAGGACCCGGTCTGGCGGCAAGGTGAAGCCGACGCCCTCTCCGGGTCTGTACCAGTGGAGGAAGCGGGCCGATGAGTGCGAACCCGCTGATCGGGACATGGCGGCTGGTGTCGTTCGTGGTGCGGGACGAGGGCGGGGGCATCACGCACCCCTTCGGTCGGGACGCCGTCGGCTTCATCACCTACACGGCGGACGGGCACATGGCGGTGCAGTTCGGGCGGGCCGACCGCGCCCGCCTCGCCGGCGGCGATTGGGTGGGGGCGACGCCCGCGGAGGTCGCGGCGGCGGCCCGCGACTATTTCGCCTACTGCGGCAGCTACGAGGTCCGCGACGGCGAGGTCGTGCACCGGGTGGAACTCAGCCTGATGCCCAACTGGATCGGCGCTGAGCAGGTGCGGATCGTCGCGTTCGACGGTGACACTGTCACGCTTGCCACGCCGCCCATGCCGGTCGGCGGCCGCCAGCAGGTCGCGACACTCGTCTGGCAAAGGACCTGAAGCCATCGTTCCGCACCACGATTAATAGGCCCTGGGCTGAGCCGGAAACACCCTCAAAACGGGGCGGAGCACGGATCCATCACACGCGCTCTCCAGCCGGCTTGAGCCTGCTGATCGTGGTCGGCCCGGGGTCTTTGCCCATCGACTCCGGTACTCTTTCCCTCCGGCTATCACGTCACCCTTGCCCCCTCTCCCACGGCCCATAGTTGGTGATCCAGCTTCGATGGTGGTAGCGTCTCCAGTCGGAGACGACCCGCCCGTCGCGCTCGCAACAGCAGGCCCTTTAGCCAGAGAGCCAGGTACACCCCGCATCCATGAGCGACCAGCACCCATCCCCCGATCACGGACCGTCCCACCCATGGCGGACGGTCGACGACGCGCGCGAGCAGATCCTCGCCGCGTTCGCGGCCCTGCCGCCTGAGCCACTCCCATTAGAGGAGGCCCTGGGGCTGGTGTTGGCCGACGCAGTCACCGCTGGGGAGGATCTGCCGCCCTTTGCCAACGCCGCCATGGATGGCTACGCGCTGCGGGCCGCCGATATCTTCGCGGCAGCGACAGAACGCCCTACCCGGCTGCGCGTCACCGGCGAGGCGGCGGCGGGGACGGCCCCGGTTACCCCGGTCGAGCCCGGCACAGCGGTCAGAATCATGACCGGCGCCCCCTTGCCGGCCGGGGCCGATACGGTCGTCCGCTTCGAGGAGACGGACGACGGCCGGAGCGAACCCGGCGCAGTCCTGATCCGGCAGGCGGCGAACCCGGGGAGCAACGTCCGCCCGGCCGGCGAGGATGTTGCCGCCGGAGCCACCGTGCTCACCGCCGGCACCCGTCTGCGTCCGGCCGAGATCGGAATGCTTGCGGCCCTCGGGCGGGATTCGGTGGCGGTCCATCGCCGGCCCAGGGTTGCGATCCTCGCCACCGGCGACGAGCTCGTCCCGGCCGGCGCCAGCCCCGGCCCGGGCCAGATCCGCGATAGCAACGGCCCGGCCCTGGCGGCGCTGGTCCGCCAGGCCGGCGCCGAGCCAGTCCGGCTCGGCATCGCCCGCGATGCTCGCGACGACCTGCGCGCCCATCTCGCCGCCGCGCTCGCTGCCGGGGTCGATCTGATCGTCACGGTCGGTGGGGTCTCAGTCGGGGACTACGACCTCGTCAAAGAGGTATTGCGGACCGAGGGCCGGATCGACTTCTGGCGGGTGCGGATCAAGCCCGGCAAGCCCCTGGCCTTCGGCCACTTCGGCGAGACTCCCTTGGTCGGTCTACCGGGCAACCCCGTCGCTGCCATCGTCGCCTTCTCCCAGTTCGTCCATCCCGCGATCCTGACCATGTTGGGCCGCGCGGATGTGACCCTGCCCACGATCTCCGCCCGCCTCCTGAGCAGGATCGAAAACCCCGGTGGCCGCCGCCATTTCGTCCGCGTCCAGATTCGCCACGACCCGGCCTCCGGCGACTTCACCGCCCGCCCGGCCGGCCCCCACGGGGCAGGACGCATCTCCTCCTTGGTGGCCAGCAACGGCCTCCTCATCATCCCCGAAGACCGCGCCGTCGCCGAGACCGGCGAGCATTTCCAGGTGCAGATGCCGGATTGGGATCTGGGGTGAACGTAGATCCAAGTTCCAAGTGACAAGTGACAAGTTCCATGAGTCGTGAGTAGAGAAGCGGCAAGTCGGCAAGAAAAACGCTCGGTTCTTTTCACTTGGAACTTGGAACTTGGAACTTGATTCTCGTCTACGCCAGAATCTTCTCCATCACGATCACGTCGACCCAGCGGCCGTCGAGCATCCCCTGCTCGTGGTAGATGCCGACGGTGCGGAAGCCGTGGCGCTCGTAGAGGCGCATCCCGGGGGCGTTGGAGGGGAAGGCCGCCAGGACCATCTTGTGATAGCCGAGCGCGCGGGCCTTGCCTTCTAGGGCGCCGAGGAGCGCGTCGCCGACACCCCGGCCGCGGTGCTCCCGGCCGACATAGACCGAGATATCGACGACGTGATCGTAGGCGGGCCGGGGGTTGAACTGGTTGAGCGAGGCCCAGCCCAGAACCGTCCCATTGGTCGCGCCGCCCTCGCCCCGGGACGCGACCATGACAGGATGGCGAGCAGTCCGTGCTCCCAGCCAGGCCGAGCGCTCCTCCGGGGAGCGCGGGGCGGTCTCCAGGGTCGCGACCCGGTCTTCGATCCCCTGGTTGTAGACGTGGGCGATGCCCGCCGCGTCCTCGAGCGTCGCCTCCCGGATCTCCATGCCGTCCTCCCGACGTGCCGTCACCACCAGCCCTTCCCAGGACCGGGCCCGCTCCCCCAACCCCGAGAGGAAGGCGGAGAGAAAATCCAGCGCCCCGGGATCGAGGCAATACGTCCGGGCCAGCCCCGGCGGTCCATCGCCGCTGACCGGGCCCTGCGCTCCGGATTGACCCGGCTGGCCAACCTGGACGATCCCGGCCTCGCGCAACGCCGCCAGGTGGTCGAACAGGCTGGATTGGGCGATACCCAACTCCGCCACCAATCCAGGGGAGGTGGCATCCTTGCGCTCCGCCAGCACCACCACAATCCGGAAGCGGACGGGATTGGCCAGCGCCCGCAGCATCCGCACCGCCCTGCCCTCAGCCGCCGACGGCTCCGGCGTCTTCATCGCACGTCCTCGCTTCCTCCCCAGCCCCACCAATGACGCGACGCGGACCGCAACCAGTGTGATCCGGATTTTCCCGATTATCCGAATCCTTCGATCTGCCGTCAAGCGGTGGTCGCTCCGCGACGGCACATACATCGGGCAGCCCCTTGACGACATGAAGAACACCGCGTGTGATGACGACAGCGCGACCCTAATTTGGCGAAATCCGTCCGCTCGGGGGAACGATGGCTATGGAATCCGATTTCCTGGGCAGCGTCGAGATACGGTCCCTGCGGCACGGCGATGCCGCCCGCTGCGACGCGATCGTGCGCTCCCTCCCCGACTACTTCGACATCGAGGAGGGCATCGTCGCCTGCGCCGCGGCGGTGCGCGCGGGTCCCGGACTCGTCGCCACCGTCCAGGAGGAGGTCGTTGGCTTCCTCACGATCGCGCGACCGTTCCCGACTACCGCTGAGATCACCTGGATGGCGGTCGATAGCGCCCACCGGCGGCGCGGAATCGGCCACCGCCTGATCGCGCGGCTGCGCGCCGATCTTGTCCGCGACGGCGTCGAGCTGCTGGTCGTTCTGACCCTCGCCGCCTCCGACCCGGCCGACCCCGACCGCGTCTACGAGTCCACCCGGCGCTTTTACCTCCGGGAGGGCTTCTTGCCGGCCTACGAATTACCGGACATCTGGCCGGAAAATATCGCGGTGCTGATGGTCAGCCCTATCAATCCGCCAGGGCAGCGCTCCGCGATGTCGTAGACCGTCAGATGCGGACCAGGGCCGTCCCGCATGCGGGATGGCCCTGGTCTGAGGAGAGAGGAGAGGAGAGAGGAGGAGAGGAGGAGAAGGTTGGAGAATTGGAATGATCAGGTTGGTTGTGGCGCCCGTGGCGCCCGTGGCGCCCTATCGCTTGATGGCGACGACCTCAAGGTAGTCGCTGGGCGCGACGAGCGTGCCGTCGCCGGCGCGGTTGAACCGCCCGAGGACGTCGCGCAGATCGCGGGCCAGAGCGGCCTGTTGCTCCTGATCGAGCGCCTCGAACGCCTTCTGGGTCGGGCCGTAGTAGGACCGGAAGAATTCGATCCAGTGCTCGGGTGAGCGGTAGCGGAACGTGAACGCTCGCTTCGTCACCGAGATCTCGGCGATGCCTTCGCCAAACAGCTCGCGCAGCCGCAGGTCGGTGCCCCACAGCACCGGAGATTTGAGCCCGGCGGGGGGAGGAACGTGACGGCCGTTGGCGCGGAAGATCTCGCCGATGAAGCCGTCCGGCGTCCAGTTGGCGAGGCCGATGCGCCCGCCCGGCCGGCAGACCCGGAGCAGCTCCTGGGCCGCTTTTTCCTGATCCGGGGCGAACATCACGCCAAAGGTGGAGAGGACCACATCGAACGACTCGTCGGCGAAGGGCAGCGCTTCGGCGTCGCCCTCCCGCAAATCGATCGGCAGGGCCTCGGCGGTCGAGCGGGCCCAGGCCCGATCGAGCAGAGACGGCACGTAGTCGACTCCAACCGCATCGGCGAAGCGGCGGGCGGCGGCCAGGGCGGCGTTGCCGCTGCCCGTAGCCACATCCAGCACCCGCTCTCCGGCGCGGAGATCGACCGCCTCGCACACGTTTTCGGCGACGATCTGCAACGTGGCGCCGACCGCGGAGTAGTCGCCGGAGGACCACATCTGCTGCTGGCGAGACTTGACGGTGGCGAGATCGATCGACGGTGTTGTGACAACCATGTGGACTGCCTCCTTCAGAGTTCGGTCTTCAATCAGAACGGTTCGTCAGCTGCTGGATGACCTTCTGCCCATCGGCAATCTTGTCTCCGCCGGAGCCGGCGCCGGCGACGCGCGGGGCCGCGCCGCCCGGGATTTCTCGATGGTTGGCGCGTTCTCTACCGGCGCGATCCAATCCCAGACTCCGGCGCTCTCGGCGGCCAGGGCCACCAGCGTCAGCAGGGCCGAGGCGACGCACCACTGGCAGATCGCGTCGATGACGAAGAGCTCGACGTAGGTCAGGTAGGCGGCGTAGAGCGTCCCGGCGAGCGCGATGGTGAAAGCGGTCAACGTGGCCGGTCCGGAAACCGACTTCCGCCGCCAGCGGAGCACCCCAAGCGCCAGGATCGCCAGGTACATCCCGAGACCGAGGAGGGCGATCGGCATGCCCCACAGCTCGGCGTACGTGCTCTTCTGCACCGTCGCGCAGTCGCCGACGGTACAGATCAGGGCGGAGTCGTCGTAGTGGACGCGGACCAGATAGGCCGCGATACCCGTCCCGGCCAGGGCCGCGGCAAACGACACGCCCCGCCAGATGGGCAGGCTCAGGCGGTTCACCGGGCTACTCCGGCGCTGGCCAGGGCGGCATCGATCGCCGCCGCGATGCTGTCGTAGCCGGAGTAGTCGATGACCTGCCCGTTGACGACAAAGCTCGGGGTGCCGCTCAGACCCAGTTCATCGGCGCCGCGGTTGGAGGCGTCGACGTCGGCCTGATGGGTACCGTCGTCCAGGCAGGAGCTGAACGTGTCCGTATTCAGGCCGAGGCCCGCGGCCATCTCCTTCAGTCGACCTCGGGTGAAGGCCCCCTGGTTTTCGCCGTGCTGGTTGGCATAGAGCGTGGCGTGGTACGGCCAGAAGGCGCCCTGGTCGGCCGCGCAGAAGGTGGCGGCAGCCGCGTCCTGCGACTCGTTGCCGTCCACGCGCGAGTCGAGGAAGGCGTAGTCGCGGAACTCGAAGCGGACCAACCCGGCCGCGACGTACTCCTCGACCAGGCGTGGCTCGAGGTCGCGGGCGAACTGGCCGCAGCCGGGGCACTGGTAATCGCCGTACTCGACGACGGTCACGGGCGCGTTCGGATCCCCGAGCGTTCGTCCATCGGCCTGGATCCCGGGGTGCGGCGCGGTGACGGCGGCAATGCTCGGGAGGTCGCTCTCGTCCCCGGGGAGATTGGGCACGATCAGGACGACCGCCAGGACGACCGCGGCTGCGATGGCTCCAGCCACGAGCAGCATCCGCCGCCGCGCGGCCCGCCGGGCTTGCTCGGCGGCGATGCGGTTCGCGGATCCTCGCCGGCGATTGGGAGTAGTGAGTGAACGGGAGGCCATTCGATGAGTCCTTCAACGGTGGGTGCGAGCGCCAGACAGGGGTGGGTCCCCGTTGCGCGGCGATCGGGCGCCAGCGCATCTGATTCAGTACGAGCTGATCGCCGCGAACCCCTATGGCCTGACGCGGGAAGGTGTGCTCTGGGAGGTGCGCGTCAGGCTCAAGGGGCTGCAGGGAGAGGAGACATCCGAGGAGGCACGGGCAGCGTTTTTCGCGACCCCACGCGCGTGCCTGCGCTCCTCGGCGCTCCCCAAGAGAGATGGATGGGGTATTCACGTTGATCCGGATAGAAAGGCCGCTCTCTACCCTCCGAGATCGTGCCGGCCTCGATGCCCCCGCCGGTGACTGTCATGTTGGCGCCGGCGTGGCGGGTTGGCATCAGTGCGATCACGGAACTGGAACGAGCGTATCCGGCGAGCGCCCCCGGCGACATAGCAAGAAGTAGTGAGATCAATCGTGTGCTCGCGCCGGGCGCTCGCCCGGACTTCAGGCCCCCGCGTTGGGCGGCACGCATCCAGTGCCTGGGCGCAGTTCCTTCCGGTAGAGGGCGGTGGCATGGCTGGGGTCGACGCGCATACCCGCCCGCTCGTACAGCCGCGTGGCGCCCGTCTCGCTTTCCGCGTCGACGTCCAGGCTGACCTGGGTCCAGCCGCGGCGGTAGAACTCGGCGAACGCCTGACGGAGCAGGGCGAGGCCGAGCCCACGCTTGCGCCAGGGCCGGCGGACGCCGAGCTGGTCGACCCACCCCATGCCGAGGGAGTGCCAGCCGACCAGGGCGCCGGCGATCGCCTCGCTGTCGAAGGCGAGGAACCACAGGCCGGGGTCGAAGCGCTCGCCTTTCCGGCGCCAGGCCTCGAAGGGGGTCGGGACGTGGCCCCAGTGGTCCCGGAAGGCCTCCTCCAGCGTCAGGTACGCCGGGTGGTCGTCGGCCTCCGATTCCCAGCCGCGGACGGCGATGCCGTCGGGCCAGGCCGGCGGCGGTGGCGAGACGTCGAGGTCGGCGACCATCCGCAAGAAGAAGCGGATAGCGGCGTATCCGTCGCGCTCCAGCAGGTGGCGGGCGGCCGAATTGCGCGCCTTGACGGCGTTGTAGAGGAGAACCTGGACGTCCGGCGGCGCGAGCGGGACGTGCTCGCAGGCGCGCGACTCCGTTGCCCGGACCAGGAACGTGCCAACGCCACGGCCGGCATGGTCAGCATGGACGTAGCCCTCGGACTGGAGCACGGCGTGGTCCTGGTGGTGCAGGGCGGCGTAGCCGGCGACGCCACCGCCCGGGGCAAGGATCAGCCAGGCGTCGGCGTCCAGGTCGAGCGCACCCCAGTGGCCGCGCAGTTCCTCCTCCGAAAAGTCGGGCGCGCCGGACTCGACGGCGGTGACCACGGCGAGGAAGGCGGCCACCGCGGCAAGGTCGTCTTTGGTCGGCCGGCGAATGGTGTAACCGGCTGGTGGCGTGACGTCGGGTGCCACGGTTTGTCCCTCCGATCTGCTCACCCCCTGTAGGCCCGCACGCTCAGGGAGTCGGCAGTGGCGCGGCTCCCGTCAATGGCAGCCTCGTCGCCCAGCTAGGGAACAAGCGAATCGCTCACCGTAGGAACGCAGTACGCCGCCCGCCGTTACGGGTGGCTTTCGGGGTCGGTCGGCCAGGTGTGGTGCACGTAGACCTCGGCGCCGTCGCTGTAGCCGTCGCCGTCCGTGTCGGGGTTACGGGGATCGGTCCCGAGGAAGGCCTCTTCGGAGTCGTTGAGGCCGTCGTTGTCCGTGTCGGGGTTGAGAGGATCGGTGTTGTTAAAGAGGAGCTCATCGCCGTCCCCTATTCCGTCGCCGTCGGTGTCGTACTTCAAGGGATCGGCCCCGAGATCGACATCGTCGCGATCGGTGAGGCCATCATCGTCGGAGTCTGCGTCGATGGGGCTGGTACCGATGTGTTCGATCTCGTCGCCGTCCCCGAATCCGTCGCCGTCAGTGTCGTACGTCGTCGGGCCGGTTGTGAAGAATCCGACCTCGTAGCCGTCCACGAGGCCGTCGTCGTCGGTATCGGGGTCGCGCCGGTCGGTTTCATACAGATCCTCGCCCTCGTTGGAGAGGTAGTCCTCGTCGGGGTCGTCACCGGGACCGTCCCCGTCTGGTATCGGTGTCGGGGTCGGCGAGAGCCGGGGTCGGGGTCGGGGAGTCTGCCGTTGGCGACGGGGATGGTGATGTGGCCGGTCGTCCCGGTGGGGCGGTCGGCGCCGGCTGAGACTCCGTCCGGGATGCCAGCGTCGCCGACGCCGCGTCCGCGGATGCATCGACATCGGCGCCGATCACGGCCGCGACGAAGCTCGACGGCTCCTCCGCCGCTCCGGTCACAACGAGTGGCCCGGTCACGAGCGCGGTGTCGCCCGCATCCAGGTCCTGTGTCTCGTCTTCGTCCGCCTCGATCGCCACCGATCCGCCGGTCACCAGCACGAAGATCGGCGCGTCGCTGGCGGCGGTCCGGGCGGTCTCGTCCTCGGCGAGGAGATCTCCTACCAGCTCGACGTCACGGCTCCCACCGGGGGATGCGAACGTCCTGCCGGCGGTGATCGCCGCATCCAGATCATTCCCCCCGGCGCGGTCGAGGGTGAGGAGGGAAACGCTCGTCGGGTCGGCGCTCGTCGCTTGAATCGTCAGCGCATCGTCCGACCGCACCGCCATGGCTTCTCCGGCGGCCAGGTGCGTTCGTGCCCCGGTCCTGTCGCGGACCATGGCCGTACCCTCGATACCTAGCAGGAACCCGGGAGCGTCGTTGTTGTTGAGAACATCGGTAGGATTCTCTCCGACGTCAATCGTGGCCACCGACCAGGCGAGGGAGGCATCCGAGAGGTCGACGACGGTCTGGGCGATGACATGGGCGTGGCCGGAGTCAGGGAGGGCGGTCTCCGCCGCGGTGCGCTGGACGAGACCGCCGTGGCTACCGCCGAGGGCGAGGGTCGCGGCGAGGGCAACGCTGGTCAGGGTATGACGGAGCCACAGGCACCTGGGATGAGCATGGATGGTTGGTGATCGGGGCATCATCGTGGGCTCCTCTGGATGCGGTGGACTCAACCAAATCGAACACCCTATCCGTGCGCCGTGCTGGCCGGCGTTCCTTCGCCCTCGACGCACTGGGTCAGTGGCTGGCCGGTCTCGATCAGCCCCGAGATGAGCACGACCGCCGGTTCGTCGCCGATGCTGCGGGCGCTGTGGACCATCCCCATCTCGACGAACCCGTCGCCGGGATCGAGGGTCGTTTCCTGGTCGACCGTCAGCGGTTCTTGGGCGGCCGGAGTGCCATCTGTCGCGGCGCGGGTGATCGACATCGCGCCCGCGTCCAAGAGCGTGAATCCGAGGACACCGGACTCGACCGTGGCGACAATCGTGCCAGGATGCGTATGCGCCCCAAGGCTTCCGCCGGGCGCAAAGATCACCCGCGCCAGCACCAACGTCTGGGACCCATCACCGACCGGCGACGTCCCCAGCACCTGGGCCGACACATCGGCCGCACACGGGATCGCGACCGGCTTCGGCGGGGGATTCTCCTGCGCAACCACCGTCGTTGCCCGAGCCAACCCCACCCCGGCGAACAGGGCAAACGACAACAGAACAACACGGCCCATCATGCCGGTCATGGCGAGATCCCTTTCTTCTCTTGCGTTGGTGATCAGTCCCGATTTGGACGTGCTCTACGCGGACTCAATCCCATTCCCGGCCGCGACCCACGCCTTGATCCCACCGTCGAGGTGCGCCGCACGGGCGTAGCCCAACGCCTGGAGCGTCGCGGCCGCCAGGGCGGACCGCCCACCCGAGGCGGAATAGAGGATGACCCGGCTATCAGGGTCGAATTCCGGCCGGTGGTACGGGCTCGTCGGGTCGGCGTAGAACTCGAGCATCCCACGCGGCGCGTGGACGGTGCCTGGGATAATGCCCTCGCACATTCGCTCGTCTGGTTCTCGCAAATCCACGAGCAACACTCCCCCGCCCGCAATCTCCTCGGCCACGTGCTCGGCCGACAGCGCCTCGACCTGGCGCCGAGCTGTGGCGACCATCTCTGCCGCGGTCGACACCATCATTGCGGGCTCCTTCCTGCTCGCTCGCAGAGGGACTGGCAGACCGTCCCACGGAGGTGAGGCCACTCCATCTCGCCTCACCTGCCTGCCAGTTTGCCCGTCGACCGAGGTCGTCGCATCGGGCGAGCATCCCTAGATTTGCGTGTCGGCATCCCTATCTTTAGGGGGGAGGAGTCCAAGCCGAAGGGCGTGGTCCACCGCCTCGGACCGGCTCGCGACACCGAGCTTTGCCAGGATCGCCGAGACGTGATGCCCCGCCGTCTTCTGGGAGAGATACAACCGCTCCGCGATCTCCCGGTTGGATTTGCCGGCCGCCACCAGACTCAGCACCTCGACCTCGCGCTCGGTCAGCAGCCCCGGGTTCACCCTGGTGGCACGGTTGGGTCCGCGCGGGATGCTCCTCGCCCCCAGCGCACGCAGCCGGCGCGTCGCTCGCGCCGCGTCGGGCCGGGCGCCCAGGCGCTCGAACGTCGCCAGGGCCGCTCGCACCGCGGATTCGTCTCCGGCCTCACTCTTGACGCGCGCCGCCTGGTGCAGGCACCCCCGATCATCCCAGTACCTGGCCGCCGCGACCCACTCGCTCGCCAGTTCCAAGGCAAATGGTTCGGCGACATCCAACGGGGGCACGGGTCGGTGGCCCGACCGGTGAAGCCAGACAGCCAGCTCCCCGGTCAACCACCGATCCCCGCGGAGCACGGCCAGCTCGAGACCACGGGCCGCCTCGTCCGCCGTGCGGTCGTTATCTCCCGCCAGCCAGGCGGCCTCTGCTCTTGCTATCCGAATCGGACCCAGACGTTGCAACTCGCCGGTCGCCTCCGCCAGGGAAAGCGCCTCGTCGAGGATGTCCCAGGCATCTTCGCCACGGCAGGCGCGGATCCGGCCAAGCGGTACAAGTGCGACTCCTCGTGTCAAGGATGTCGACGCCGGGTCCTGCACAATCGCCACGGCTTCGCCCGTCGCCACGTCCCATGCCCCCCGAACGAATAGCTGCCGTACGCGCTGCGTTCGGAAGAAACGCTCCATGGTCAAGAGGTCGCGCTCGCCCGTGTAACGAAGCCCCTCAGTTGCGTAGCGCTCCGCATCGTCTAGGCGGTACGCGTTGTATGCCGCCGAGGACAAGTTTGTCAGCGCTCGGGCGACTTCGTCCTCGAATCCCGCCTGCCGCGCCAACTCCAAACTGCGCTCAAGCAGTGCTCGGCCGCTCTCGTCACCGTGAATCAGCCGAACGGAGCCCACGTTGGTGAGTGCGTTGACGAGGATGGACTGTTCGCCAAGTTCGCTGGCAAGCGCGATGGCGCGCTCCCCCATGCGATCGTTGCCGGCAGGTCGTCCGCCAGCATCCGCAGCTGCGAGAAATTGCTGTACGCCATCGCCAACTCAGGGCCAGGAGGGAGTGGTTCGAGGAGCGCAAGTGCGTCTTGCGCCAACTGTTCCGCCTCAGCGTTACGCCCCGCGAACCACATGACCCGGGATAGCCAACGTGTAACATCACCTTGCTTAAGCCGGTCCCCGGCGCCTCGCCGAAGCGCGAGCGCGTCCTGGCCGGAAGTGATCGCAGCCTCCATCTCTCCCGTGAGATAGCACTCCCGCGACTGCGCCTGCAATAGGTCCGCCCGCTGCTCCACGGGCAGGTCACCGGCGAACCGAAGCGCGCGAGCGTATTGCGCCGCCGCTTCGCGATGGGCGCCGAACGCCGCTGCCTGCCGCGCCGCGGCCTGAGCCGCGGTCAGAACCGTCTCCCGATCACCCGCCTCCTCGGCGTGGTGTGCAAGACGCGACAAGTCGTTCCGGAAGGCCGGATCGGCCCGCAACGCGGCCAGGATGCGCCGGTGCAATGCGCGATATCGCGCCGGCGAGATCGTCTCCAGCATCGTCAGGCGAGTGATCCCGTGACGAAATGCGATCGTGCGCTCCTGCGGCCGAAACGTGCCAACCGCAAGACACTCATCGACCGCATCCTCGATCGGACCACCGACGACCGCTTCGAGCAGACGCGGGCTCGACCTGCTCGCCGATTACGGCCGCGGCGTCAAGCACCGCCCGGGCCTCCGGCGAGAGCCGCGACGCCCGCGCCAAAACGGCGTCGCGCACAGTCGCTGGCACATCCGGTGCCCCGGCCGCCAGCACCTCCGTCACGAAAAATGGATTCCCGCCGGTACGGGCATGGAGCGAATCCGGATCAAAACCGCTCCCGCGCACAAGCTCCCTCACCGCCGCCGGCGAGAGCGGCGGCAAGGTCATCCGGCGCACTGCCGGCGCCGTCGCCAGATCGCCCAGAATCCGGCGCAATGGATGAGACAGCCCCAACTCGTCGTCGCGGTACGTGACGACGAACAGCAGCCGCAGCCCGCCGATCCGACGCCCGATAAACCGAATCAGGTCGATCGACGCCTCATCCGTCCAGTGAGCATCCTCCCCGACCAGGACGAGCGACTGCTTCAAACCCGCTAGCGCGGCAAGCACCGCCCGAAACAGGCGATCCCGCGGCGCCTCGTCCGCCAGCAGGCGCTCGACCTCCGGCCCCAGCACCTGGGCGATCTCGAACAGCGATCCCAGCGGCCCGGGCATCTTGAGCCCGTCGCAAGAGACGATTTCGGCCCGGATAGGCGGCACGGCTGCACCGGCTTCCCGCACAAACCGCTCGACGAGCGTCGTCTTGCCGATCCCCGCCTCGCCCCCGAGCAGGACCAGCTTGCCCTCGCCGCCGGATGCCTGGCGGAGGTAGTCACGGAGTTGCTCCAGGTGGGCGGTCCGCTCCAGGAGGTCCATTGGGACACCCTACCGGTTCGCACCGCCGTGTCAAGCTGGCTGGCGGGGCTGTCTGCACATCGGTATCGACCACGGCGTAGACTATCGAGGCTCTGGACAGGCCGCCCGGCCGCGGCCATTCAGAACTGCACAGCAATCAGGGTCCTCACCACCAAGGAGTACGCCATGGTCAACGCCGTCCTTGGCACTGGAACCGGAGTCGTTCGCCTTCAGCACGGCGAACTGCACCACCTGGGCCTCGCCGATCAACGGATCAGCGCCATCCATGCCTGGCAGACCCAGGCTGGGGCGACGGTCATCCTGGCCGGGAGCTACGGGAACGGGCTCTTTCGCAGCGAAGACGGCGGGGCGCGCTGGACGCCGGTCGGCGATGGCCTGACCGCGCCGGCCTTCCGCACGATCGATCCCGACCCGCTCAATCCGGGAGCGATCCTCTGCGGCACCGAGCCAGCCCGGATCTTCCGCAGTCACGACGACGGCCTAAGCTGGCACGAACTCGACGGTATCCGGGCGCTCGACGGGTACGAAGACTGGTACCTGCCCTACTCGCCCCGGGCCGGTGCGGTGCGAAACATCTACGCCCCGCCGGGCGGCACGCGGTTGCTGGCCTCGGTCGAGGTCGGCGGCTTGCTCGATAGCCAGGACGGGGGCGATACCTGGACGTGCGCACGCGTGGTCACCGACCCAGACATCCACCACATCACCGGCCACCCGGAGGACAAGGACCTCCTCTTCGCCACCCTCGGCTGGGCCGCGCTGAAGTCCGACGTGCGCACGGAGGCTGCCCCGAAGCTCGGCGGCGTCGCCCGCTCTCGTGACGGCGGTACGACCTGGGAGAAGTTCTACACGGACTACACCCGGGCCGTGATCGTCCCACCGACTCGTCCGGACCTGCTCCTGGCGGCCCCCGCCAAGAAGGTCGGCGAGCAGGGACGGATTGAGGTCTCCAGCGACGAGGGCGACACCTGGCAGCCGGCCAGCGATGGGATCGCGACGCCGATGGACGACATGGTTGAGCTCTTCCTGGCCGCGCCGGACGGCTCGATCTGGGCCCGCTGCTCCGGCGGAGATCTCCTCCGGGCCGAGCCCGGCGAGTGGCGGTGGCGCGGCCTTCTGCCGGATGGGGCGGAAATAAAGGTTCAGGCGGCGGCGTTTCTCGCGGAGTAGGACGGAAACAATTTCAGCCCGAGTCATGTTGTTGACCGACTTGGTCCGCCCCGCTCCAGAGTCTCTCTACCGACACCCGATCCGCTGTAATGGCGGAATCAAGCGGGCAGAAACCATCGCTTCATTCGCCGAGCATTCCGCCCTTGGTGGGCGAGATGCCCTTATTTCTTTCCTGCGCTCCCCGTCACAAATCCCGCAATGGCACCGAGAAACGCTCCAAGAATGCCGGCGAAGGCACCTTGAGCCCAAGGCCGCGTGTCACTGCCACCCTCTATGCTGTAATACGTGCAAACCAGAAACGCCATCACGACGATGGTAAGGAAGGTGTAGTATCCAATATCTACCCTCCAACGCGCCCTTCTTGCGTTTTCTTCCTTGATTGTTTGGTTACTCAGTGCAATGACATCGGCACGCGTCAGAGGTGTGAACTCTTGGGGTCCGTTGGCGGTATTCGTCCCTGAGAAATCGGCTCGGGCTCACCTTGAGTTCCCTCGCTCATGCAACCGCAGCAGCGGTGGGGACGTGAAGGTTCAGACCAAGACGGCCCGTCTTGATGTCGGCCACAATTCGGTCGACGAGTTTCTCGCCCTCAAGGCCCAGCCCCTTATATAGACCTGAGAGGAGTTGGAGGGTAATCAGAGCACTCCCCTCGAACACCCAGTCACACTCATTGAATGTGCAGTCAACGAACTCGACTCTGTCCGAGGCCGTGAAGATCAGCTTAGTGTGGGTGAACACGCAGGCCCTAAACCGGGTCCCGTCGATAGGTAGGCGCTGCATCCCGTATGTTCGGTTGGCGATCTCTTGCATAGCTGGCCTCCGGGTATGAAATGGAACGCATTACATCAATCATACAGCCATTCAAGGCTCGCATATCTTGTAGCACGGACCCTTTGGGGGGCTGCGGCCGACCCAATCGGGGCATGGGATGTGTAATGGTGAGCACAATGTCCGCCGGGCAAGAACCCAGCTGAATCCGCTCGCTTAAACCCGCGTCCGTTAGACCGACTACGATTCCGGAGTCGCCTCTGCGGCGGCCTCGGCCAGCCCGACCTGGCGGCCGAGTTCCGTCGACTCCATCTGGATGTCCGCCACCTGGCCGCAATCGAAGGTGAGGATCACGATGGCCGAACCGGTGATCGACCCGTCGCGAAAGGAGAATGAGTACCGGATTGCCGCCGTCTGATCGTCGACCAGGGTCTGCTCCGTGGTGAATTCGGCCCCGTCCGTCAGCGCCAGGAGGGCAGCCTCGTCGTCGTTGCCCGGGTTGTTGGCCGTCTCTTCATCGAGGTTGTGGGTAACGTCGTCGTCCAGGATGATATCGATCGCCAGGGCGTTGCCGGACTGAATCGCCTGAATGTAGGTCTCCGTCAGCACCAGCACCTCATCCCTGGTCAGCGGCGCGCAGGGATCATCCGCCGGAGTGGCATCCTGCGCCACAGCGGGCGTCAAACCAACAATCGTGCCTAGCACCAGGACGAGCAACACCGCTGACACACCGAGATTCCGCATCAATTTCCCCCTCGCGATACGCACCATCTCCGCCCATTCGTCCCCGGATTTCCCTCACCGTAGCAAACGAACGACTGCCGAAACAATAATCCCGCGCAGGAAAGCCCAATCGCCTTCCCGTTTTCGAAGACCGGTGGGCGGAAACAGGTACCGGCCGGCGTCCGTACAAGGCGCCGCACACAGCCATACGAGGAGCAGAGCAATGGCGACGAGCAACGAGGGGGTACGCGCTTCGACACTGGCGGCGATCGGCGGCACGCCCGTGGTCCGGCTGGGCCGGATGACGCCGGCCAGCAGCGCCGCAGATCCTGGTCAAGCTGGAGTACTTCAACCCGACCGGCTCCTACAAGGACCGCATGGCCCTGGCGATGATCGAGGGAGCCGAGGCCCGGGGCGATCTGCGGCCGGGGATGACCGTCGTCGAGTTCACCGGGGGCAGCACCGGCTCGTCGCTCGCCTTCGTCTGCTCCGTCAAGGGGTACCCGATCAAGCTCGTCTCCTCGGACGCCTTCTCCCAGGAAAAGCTCCGGACGATGCGCGCCTTCGGCGCCGACCTGATGGTCGTGCCCAGCGTGGGCGGCGCGGTCACGCCGGACCTCTTCGTGCGGATGCGGGAGGCCGTCCAGGCAATCATGGCCGAGGGCAACGCCTACTGGACCGACCAGTTCCACAACGAAGACGCGAATCCGGCTACGGCGGTATCGGCCACGAATTGGTCGCCCAGGCCGGCCCCGCGATCGACGTCTACTGCGGCGGCGTCGGCACCGCCGGGATGCTCGTCGGCGTTGCCAGGGCCCTCAAAGCCGATGGCTGCGCGGCCAAGATCGTCGCCCTGGAGCCTGCCTCATCGGCCTTCCTGACCACCGGCGTCGGCGGCCCGCACCGAGTCGAGGGCGTCGCCACGGGGACAATTCCGCCCATGCTCACCCCCGGCTCCTACGACGTCGCCATGGCGATCGACGAGGCCGAGGGCCGCGAGACCGCCCGCCGCTTAGCCCGCGAAGAAGGGGTCTTCGCCGGCACCTCCAGCGGTCTGAACATCGCCGCCGCCCTCCGCCTCGCCGCCGACCTCGGCCCCGGCCACACCGTGGCCACCGTTGCCGTCGACACCGGCCTCAAGTACCTGGCGGGGGATCTGTACGGGGCGTAGGGTTCGCACCGTAGGTCGCTGCGTTCGAGAAGGATAGTGCCGATTCGAGACACCAACGGCGGTCGAACTGCGCACGCAAATGGGCAACTCGGATGTTGGGAGGCCGGGCGGACATGGCGGTCCGCCCCTTCCAAATGAAACGCCGATTCCAACGTCCGCCCCGTCTGTAGGGGTGCATGGCATGCGCCCGTTGCCAAATGTCCCGTTACGCTTCATCCGGCACCGATGGTCCAGATCACCCGACGCATCCGCAAAACGTGGCGTGGCTGTAGGCCAAAGGGCGCATGGCATGCGCCCCTACTTGCGTCGGGCGGGCCTCGAACGGGCGCGGCATCTGTTGGAGGCGGACCGGCGCTTCCGCCCTGCCCGTCCTCCACGAATGTCTCCAATCCTTTCACAAATCCTCGCCGACCCCGTCACATCTCCGTCCGCAGCCGTGGATCGAGCAAATCTCGAATTGCGTCCCCGAAAATATTCACCGTCAACACCAGCAGCGCCAGGGCAACCCCGGATAGAGCACCGTCCACGGCGCCAGCTCCATGTAGTTGCGGTTCTCGCTCAGCATCGAGCCGAGCGAGGGGGTCGGCGGCACCGCGCCCAAGCCGAGGAAGCTCAACGCCGCTTCAAGGATCACCGCCCCGGAGAGACCGAGGGCGAACTGGACCAGGATCGGGGCGGCGACGTTGGGGAGGATGTGCCGCAGAAGGATACGGTGCGTCGGCACTCCGACCGAGACCGCCGCCTGCACGAACTCGACCCGCTTCAAGCCCAGCGTCGATGCGCGCACGATCCGGGCGAAGATGGGGGTGTAGACCGTCGAGATCGCGATCACGATGCTCGTGAATCCCGCCCCGACGACCGAGACGACCAGGATCGCCAGCAGCACCCCGGGGAACGCGAAGATCACATCCATCAGGCGCATGATCAGGTACTCCGGCCAGGAGCCGACGTACCCCGCGATCAGGCCGAAGATCGTCCCCGCCGCCGCCGATGCCAGGACCGACGCCGCCCCAACCAGCAGCGAGATCCGGGCGCCGTAGATGATCCGGCTGAGGACATCCCGCCCGAAAAAATCTCCCGAGCAGGTTCTCCGCCCCCGGTTCCTTGAATCTATTCGTCGGGGCCATCGCGACCGGGTCATCGGGAGCGATCAGCGGCGCCGCCGCCGCGACCAGAACAATCAGGAGCAGGATCACCCCGGCCGCGAACCCAAAGCGGCTGTGCCGGGCCAGATGGCGAATCGCCGCCGGGATCGCCCGGCCCCGCTCGCGCGGCCCGCGGATGAGCAGTTGAGATCCGCCCGCGGTCGCCGGGACGCTACCGATGCCCTCGCTCACGCCGGCCGCCGGATGCGCGGGTCGATCAGCCCGTAGATGACGTCGGTCAGGAGGTTGATCAGCACGAAGGTCCCGGCAATGAACAGCGTCGTTCCCTGCACCAGCGGGTAGTCGCGCTTCAGCACGGCATCCAGCGCCAACCGACCCACCCCAGGGATAGCAAACAACTGCTCGACGATCACCGTGCCGCCCAGCAGATACCCCGTCTGGATGCCGACGATCGTCACCACCGGCACCAAGGCGTTGCGAAACGCATGGCCGAAGACGACGGCCTTTCCAGAGAGCCCCTTCGCCCGCGCGACCGTCAGGTACTCCTTACCAAGTTCCTCCAGCAGCGCCGATCGGGTCATCCGTGTGATCGACGCCGCCAGCAGCGCCCCGAGCGACAGGACAGGCAGCACCAACGACTTCAGGTTCGGCCAGAGCCCCTCGGAGATCGGCACGAAGCCGCTCGTGGGCAAGACCGGCCACTTCGTCGAGATGAACAGGATCAGCAACGTCCCCAGAAGAAAGTTGGGCACCGACAGCCCGACCAGCGCCACAACCCGGGCGATGGCATCCAGGAAGCCATTGCGCCGCACCGCCGAGAGCACCCCAGCCGGAATCGCGATCGTAAGCGAGAGCAGCGTCGAGAGGAACGCCAGCTCCAACGTCGCCGGAAGCCGGTCGACGATCGTGCTCGCCACCGGCTCCCCAGTCCGCAGCGAAGTCCCCATATCCCCTTGCAGCGTATGGCCAAGCCAACGGACGTACTGCACCGGCACCGGCTCATCCAGCCCGTACGACCTGGCGATCTCGTCGCGCTGCTCCTCACTGACGTCCGGCCCGATCCCGATCAACACATCGACGAAGTCTCCAGGAATCAGCCGCATCGCCCCAAAGACGAGAATCGAGATCCCCAGGAGCGTCGGGATGACCACGGTGATGATCCGGCGGAGGAGAAAGGTGAGCATGGCTCTCCTAGTACGGGGGGACACGGCTGAGGCCGTGGGGGGGACAGCCCTGCGGGCTGAGGGGGAGAGGGGGAGGGAGAGGAGAACGAAGACCGCACGTCCGTCCCCTCCCCCTCTCCCCCTCAAAGCGATAGCTTTGTCCCCCTCAGGGCAGCAGCCTTGTCCCCTCTACTCGACCGTCACCGACTTCAGCGTCTCCCAGGTCTCGATCGGGTTAGGTTCGAAGCCCTGGACGGTGTCGAGGAGGGCGAAGTAGGCGGTGCGGGTGTTGAGGAAGAGGGCCGGGGCCGCCTCGGCGATGAGCTGCTCCGCCTGGCGGTAGAGCTCGTGGCGCAGATCGGAGTCGCCGGATGCGCGCGCCTCGTCCAGCAGAGCGTCGATAGCGGTGTCGCTGAACTGGGAGGCGTTGACCGATCCTCCTGTGCGGATCACGGGGTAGAGGGCCCGGTCCGGGTCGTTGCCACTGCCGTTGAAGCTCACGAATGATTGGAAGTCGCGGGCGGACCAGCGCTCGATGAATGAGCCCCACTCCACCTGATCCAGGTTGACCGTAATCCCCGCCTCACTCAGTTGCTCCTGCAAAACCAGGGCGATGTTGATGAACTCGGGATAGAGCGGGGAGGCCATAATCGTCAGCTCGAAGCCGTCCGCAAGTTCGGCCTCGGCCAGCAGCTCCTTGGCGCGGTCCACGTCACGGGCGTAGTTGGGCAAATCGGCGATCGGAGTGGCCCAGTCACCGAGCGTCGGCACGATCGGACCAGTGACGGTGCCCTGACCGAGGAAGACCGCGTCGAGGATGCCCTGGCGGTCGATCGCCAGGCTCAAGGCCTGCCGGACAGCGACATTGTTCAGGGGCTCGACCTGGGTGTTGAGGCCGAGCAGGTAGTAGTCGGTCGTCTCCTGGGTGATGACCTGAAGGCTCTCCTCGCCCTCGGCCAATTCGACGCTGGCGGCATCGCCAAGGGTCGTCAGGCCGATCTCGCCGGTGCGGATCGCAGCCAGGCGGGCGGCCTCGTCCGGCAGGATCGGGTAGGAGATCGTCGCCACCTTCGGCAATCCCTCCTCCCAGTAGTCCGGGTTGGCGGAGAAGACCGAGGTGACGTCCTGGGTGTACTCAGTCATCGTGAACGGTCCCGTGCCGATCATTTCCTGTTGCAGGTCACCCGCATCGCTCGGGACGATCGCACAGTAATCGGCGGCCAGAGTCGCCAGGAGCGGGCCATACGGCGCCCCCAGCTTCATCGTGACCGTCAGCTCATCGGTGGCCTCGATCTCGGAGATCGGTTCGAGTTGGCTTGCCCACGGGGAGACCGGATCGGCGGCCGTCTTGATCCGCTCCAGGCTGAACTTGACGTCCTCGGCCGTCAGCGCTTTGCCATTGTGAAAGACGACCCCAGGGTGCAACGTGAAGACGTAGGTCGTCTCGTCGGTCGCCTCCCAGGAGTCGGCCAGGTAGGGCTGCGGCTGATTATCGGCGTCGAACCGGACCAATTGCTGGTAGACCGGGGCGAAGAGTTGGAAGCTGGCGGTAGCGGTCACCATCGCCGGATCGAGCCCGACCGCCTCCTGTCCCTTGCCGATGATCAGTTCACCCCGTGGCCGCGACCGCGGTCGCGTCCTGGGCAACAGCGCCTAGTCCCCGTGGAAGGACCGCCGCCGCGACCGCGGTCGCGCCGGTGGTCTGCAAAAGCGTGCGTCGATCGAGGGCCATTTGCATCTCCTTTTCACGAGACGTGAGTAGGTTCGTCATCCTGAGCGGAGCGAAGGATCTTGGCCGTTTACGGCCTTTGCCGCAGACCGCGGCGTCGCGGTCTGGAACGAGCACGGAGGCGCTAAAGCGCCAGGATCCTTCGCAGGCTCAGGATGACGATTGCTCACGTCTCACGTCTCCAGTTTGGCGGCGTCAGTGTGCCAAGAATCGCGGGCGTGTGCGCGCCTGTTCCTGCCGGGATGTTGGTCGGCAGGCCAACCAGGCTGTCGTGGGCCATCAGGGCGAACGCCATCGCCTCCTTAGCGCGGGCGTTGACGCCGTAGTCGTCGAGCGGCGCGACCGGGGCCGGGGCCAGCAATTCGGCCAGGGTCTCCATCAGCAGCGGGTTGCGGCTCCCGCCGCCGTTGACGATCACCTCCGCCACGTCCGGCAGCCACCGTCGATAGGACTCCGCGATCGAGTGCGCCGTCAGGGCGGTCGCCGTTGCGACAAGATCCCTGGCCCTCCCCTGCGCCTCCGCGGATGCGCTGCTGTTCGGCGCCAGCGTTCCCGGCGCGACGCCCGCCTCGTCGAGCAGTCGCTGAGCGAATTGCCTGCCGTAGAGTTCCCGGCCAGTCGTCTTCGGCGGTGGCGCCCGCAGATACGGCTCCTCTAAGAGTCGCCGCAGCATAGCTGCATCCGGCGTGCCGCCACGCGCGAACTGGGCATCCTGGTCGTAGCCCTGGGCGCCACCAGTCAGCAGCCGGACCACCTCGTCGATCACCATATTGCCGGGACCAGTGTCGAACGCCCGCACCTCGGCGACGGCCCCACCGGCTGGCAGGTAGGTGACGTTCCCGATCCCGCCGATGTTCTGCACCGCCCGGGCCCGCTCCGGATGACGCAGCACCACCCAGTCGAAGTACGGCGCGAGGGGAGCACCATGCCCTCCAACGGCGATATCGGCCGAGCGGAGATCGGAGACGACCGCCATCCCCGTCCGGGCAGCGATCGTGGCCGCGTCCCCGATCTGCATGGTCGAGCGGATCGAGAGGGGCAGATGGTCCTCCGGTTCCGGCTGATGCCAGACGGTCTGCCCATGCGACCCGATCACCTGGACCTCATCCGGCGTCGCCCCGCCCAGGGCGCAGACCGCCAGCGCCGCGTCCGCAAACAGCCCGCCGACCACAACATTCAGCGAACAGAGCCGGGCGATGGCATGGCGCGCATCTGGCTCGTACAGGGCCATCAGCTCGTCCCGCACGGCCTGTGGATATGGATAGGATTGGAACGCCACGAGATCCAATCTCGCTCCTGCCCCCTCGCTGGTGATCCGCACCAGCGCCGCGTCGATCCCATCGGCGGAGGTTCCGGAGATTAGGCCGATGCAGAGGCTGCCGGTTGCTTCACCTTCACCCATTGCGCATCCTCAACTCCCTTCCGACTGTCGAATCGCGATCCCCGTTGTAGGGGCAGACCGATGTGTCTGCCCTCTTCGCCCGCCAACCCGGTTCGCGGTCCCAAACCAGTCTCGGCCTCGATCCATCGCGGTCATTGGGCCGGACAGACACATCGGTCTGCCCCTACAACGATCTGCGCCGTTTCCAATGTTCGCCCGACGGTGGGGCCTATTCCCCGATCAGCACCGCCTTCGCCACCGCATCATGGAACGCTGGCCGAATTGCCGCGATCTCGTCCCTGGAACGCGGGTGGACCCGGTTGGTCAGCAGCGCAACCGTCAAGTCTCGCGCTGGGTCAAGCCACAACGATGTTCCCGTAAACCCCGTGTGCCCAAAAGCCGCCTGACTGAGGGAGCGGGCCGGATCGTCCGCCAGCGCCTCAGGATCGTCCGGGCGGACGCGCCAGCCGAGCCCCGGCCCGGCGCCTGAGTCCGCGTCGCTTCATCCACCAATGCCTCCGAGATCAACCGTTGGCCCTCCCATAGGCCCCGGTTGAGCCACATCCGGCCGTAACGATGGAGGTCGGCGGCTGTGCCGTACAGCCCGGCGTGGGCGGCCACCCCACCGAGGCCGTAGTGAGCATTGCCGTCATGGACCGCTCCCCGGATCATGCCAGTTCGCCAGCCCGGAAACTCGACTGCGCGATCCCCAGCCATCTCGATCTCGCGCGGGTTGCCGTACTCCGTCGCGGCTATGCGCGAAAGCCACGACAGAGGCGGGTTGAAGTGAGTATCCCGCATGCCCAGCGGCCCGAATACCTCCTTTGCCGCCGCGGAGGCGATGTCGTCTCCTGTTACCCGGCGCACGGCCTCGCCGAGGAGGATGATTCCCAGGTCGCTATAGACCACTTCCGTTCCAGGTGCGTGGGTCAACGCGGTCCGGGAGATGACCTCCAGGTAGCCATCCGGGCCGGTGGCGTCGATGTATACCGGCAGCCAGGCCGGCAATCCTCCCGTGTGGCTCAAGAGCCTCCTGATCGTCACCGCTCCCCGCTCACCGTCCAGCCCGAACTCCGGCAGCACGCTCCCGATCGGATCGTCAAGGCCGAACGCACCCCGGTCGATCAGCAGCAACACGACGGGCAGCGTCGCCACGACCTTCGTCACTGACGCCAGATCGAAGACGGTTTCGAGGGTCGCCGGGGTCCGATCGGATTCTGGCTCTCTGACGGCCCAGCCGGTGGCCGCGTGCAGCAGCACCTCCTCACCGCTCGCCACGAACGCTACGGCGCCGCCGTATGCGCCGGTCTCTGCACCGGAAACGACGATCCTCCAGGCATCGGCCAACCTGGGATCGATGTGGTTGCTCGCGTCGCTGTCATCTGGAAGGGAATAGGTCGTAGAGTCCTGGTTCATCATGGCCGGCAATGCTACCACCGTGTGCCGGCATCCCCTTTGTAGGGGCGATGCATGCATCGCCCGGCCGCCAATGACAGCTAAGGCGAAATCGAGCGCTGGGCGCGCAGCCGGTACGCCCGCGGCGGCAGGCCGTAGCGCTGGCCAAAGCGGCGATAGAAGTAGGAGAGCGTCTCGAAGCCGCACTCCGCCGCGATGCCGGCGATCTCCTGGGTCGTCGTCGCCAGGAGCAGGGCGGCCCGCTCCAACCGCAGGCCGGTGATGAAGTCGGTCGGGGTCTGACCGGTGTAGGCGCGAACAGTCCGGGAGAGGTGAGCGGCGCTGACCCCGCTCAGCTCGACAAGACGGGGAACGCCCAGCCGCATGTTTTCCGCGTCACGCATCGCCCCGGATGCTGCCCGCAGCCAGCCAGGCAGATCCCTGTCGTCCGCCTGGTCCCCACCGGCCGGCAACAGGTACGGGACTGTTTGCGCCCAGAAGGCGCACAGATCGAGCCGCGCCGGCGCCTGGTGGAAGACCCGCAGCATCCGCTGAAAGAGCGTCGCGCAGGCCGCCTGCCTGTCGGGAACCACCCGGGCCGAAGGCGCCGTGGTGCGGCTGCCGGCCGCAAAGGCATCGCCAGGGAGTTGCGCCAGCTCCGCGAAACGGACCCAGGCCGGGGCGGCAAAGGCAATATTGACGAACTCCAGGCTAGTGCCAGGGCGAACGGCGATAGCGTGGCAGTCGTCCGGACGCAGAAAGACCAGATCTCCGGCCGTCAGTTCGGACGCCGACCCATTGAGCCGGTGATCACCGGTCCCGGAGAGGACGAAGAGCATCTCGAAGAAGTCGTGCGTGTGCGGCTCAACCCGGGTCTGGACGCGACTACTGAACAAGGAGGCGTGGAAGTCCGCCCGCGAGTCAAGGTCCCGCCACAGCATCCGCCGCACACCCACCAACCTGCCTCCATGTCCGGAATGCCTCGCCGCCGATCCGCTTCGACAGCATATCAACAGAGGACAAGAAGTGGTCAGCGCAGGGCAAGACGCCTCCCGTACATGCTGCTACCCTGGGCGGGAGTGTGGCCGCCCGCATCACCAGGAAGGAGTGCGGGCCACGAATGACAAGAGGAGGGTGCGGTGTCATCGGCGACAGCAAGCAGGCAGGCCGGACAGGGACGTCTCTCGGAGGGCCAGGTCGCGCAATACGGCCGCGACGGGTACGTCCTCTACAACCAGCCCGTCTTCGCGGAGGACACATTCGCTCGCCTGAAAGCCATCTTCGAGGAGGACCTGGCCAAGTTCGGCGATGAGGCGCTGGATACGATCCACTTCCATGACGACCGCCTGCTGGAGTTCCTCCTCGCCGACGAGTTGCTCGATCTGATCGAACCGGTCATCGGCCCAAACATCGGCCTCTGGTCCAGCCACTTCATCAGCAAGGCGCCCCGGACCGGCAAGGCAACCCCCTGGCACGAAGATTCGGCCTTCTGGGACGGGCGCATCTCGACGATGGCGGGGATCTGCACCGTCTGGCTGGCAATCGACGAGGCTACCCCCGCGAACGGCAGCATGGGCGTCATCCCCGGAAGCCACGGCAACGGCTTCAGCGCCTACCAGGAGGTCGACCCGAGCAAGAACATCTTCTCGCTCGAGATCAAGCCAGAGTTGCTCGATCCAAGTAAGACGGTCTTCTTCTCGCTCAAGCCCAACGAGTGCAGCCTGCACGAAGCCCGGATCATCCACGGCGCCAACGCGAACACCAGCGACAAGCGCCGCGCCGGCTACACGATGCGCTACTTCCCGACGACCAGCCTGGTCTACGCCGACCTCCCCGCCAACAAGGGCCACAAGCTCTGGCTGGCCCGCGGCAAGGACATCGCCGGCAACCAATTCGTCAACGCCTAATAGCGCGTCATCGCCTATTCGCCGGGGCATCTGTGTAGGAGCGCCCCGACGAATCTGCCTGTGCGGTTCAGGCGACGACCAAGCGCAGCCATCCGTCCCGCCACATCCGAAAGCCGCAAGACCACCGCGCCAATTCGTGCAACAATACCGGCATCACAACGCGCAATTGACGTGGTTGGGCGGCACCGGTCTGGGAGCAGGGGACACGGAGCGGGTGAATGGCTGGGTGGTCGGCACACGTGGGTGAGTTGCGAGCGCCGCTCGCCGTGATCTCCGGAGAGGGGCTGGACGAGCACGCGCTGGTGCTTTACATCGGCGCGGTCGGGTTGGTGATGGTCATCTCCGCCCTCGCGTCCGGCTTTGTCTCCCGGGGCCCCATCTCCCAGGTGCTCGTCTTCGTCCTCCTCGGGGTCCTCGTCGGCCCAGCAGGGCTGGGTGTTTTCGATTTTGGCATCGACTCCCCCGCCGTCCGCGTCCTGGCCACCGTCGCCCTGACCCTGGTGCTCTTCACCGACGCGATCAACATCAACCTGGGCGAACTGCGCACCAATTGGCTTTTGCCCGCCCTGGCTCTTGGGCCGGGTGGGGCGATCACCATCGGCCTGATTGCGGTCTTCGCCGGAATACTTTTCGGTCTCTCCTGGCAGATCTCGCTGCTGGTCGGCACCATCCTGGCCTCGACCGACGCCGTCCTCCTCCGCGACGTCACCCGGGACAAGCGCCTCCCCCTGGCCGTGCGCCATACCCTCAGCGTTGAAGCAGGCACCAACGACATCATCGTCCTCCCGCTCACCCTCTTGCTGGCCGCGGTCGTGGCCGAGGCCGGCAGAACGGCCGAAGATTGGGTCCGGTTCGCCCTTGGACTGCTGGTGCTGGGACCGCTCGTCGGGGTCGGAATCGCCATCGCCGGAATCCGAGCGGTTTCGTACCTTCGCGCGCGATCCCTGATCTCGAACGAGTACGAATCGCTCTACTCGATCGGGATCGCCTTTGTCGCCTTCTCCTCCGCGCAGCTTGTCGACGGCAGCGGCTTCGTCGCCGCCTTCGCCGCGGGTTTGACCATCGCAATCCTCGACGAGGAGTTGTGCGACTGCTTCCTGGAGTACGGAGAGACCACCGCCGAGGTGGCCATGCTCCTCACCTTCGTCTTCCTCGGGGCCGCCCTCGTCGACTCCGCCTGGGATGCCCTGGGCTGGAAGACGCTCTTGTTCGCCGTGTTGACGCTCGGCGTCGCCCGCCCGCTCGCCTTCTTGACCGTGATTCGCCGGTCACGGACAAGCCGGGGGGCCCGGCTGCTGCTGGCCTGGTTTGGACCGCGTGGCCTCAACTCATTGCTGCTCCTGATCCTGGCCGTGGCCGAAGGCATCCCCGATCAGGAAGAGATCTTCGGCATGGTCTCGGTGGTCGTGCTGGCCTCGATCATTCTGCACGGCACGACCGCGACACCGCTGGCCGCCTGGTACGGTCGCGCGATCAAGCGATCGAACCTGCCGGAGGAGATTTTGACCAGCGCCAGCGGGCTGCTCAGCACCGGCGAGGAGTGGGCCGATGGCATCCCCAGGATCGCTCCCGCCGCATTGCTCAACCGGATAGAGTCGAGCGAACCGATCACGATCCTCGACGTCCGCCGCGCCCAGGCCTTCGATTCCTCGGAGTCGCGCATCCCCGGCGCGATCCGCGTGACCCTGGACGACCTCTCGGCCCGCCTTGCCACGCTCCCCAAAGGCCCGCCAATCGCCCTCTACTGCGCCTGACCAGACGAGGCCAGCAGCGCCCGTGGGGCGCGCATCATCCAGAAACTCAGAGAAGACGCAGAAGTCTACGCACTCGAGGGCGGCTGGAACGCCTGGCTCGAGGCTGGCTTCCCAACCGAGCAGAGGGTGGACTTCAAGGCGGCATCGTGATCTGTAACCCCGAAGGGTTGTCTGCAATCCTGCGTCGAGCTTTTCTCGCTCCTCGCCCCGGGCTCGGCCCACGGACCGAAGGGGTGGGTGCCTACTGCCGTATCGCCTCGACCACACCGAAGGGCGTCTCGGTCGGGTAGGCAGCGACCTTCGTAAAGCCGGCCGCCTCCAGCAGCGCCCGGTACTCGGCCTCGGTGCGCTCCTGTGCGCCGAAGTTGACGAGCATGTGCATATCCATCATCTTGGCCCGATCGTATGCATCGCCGGGCTGCATCGTCATCTCGACGAGCCAGATCCTCGCCCCCGGCGCCATCGCCCGGTGGCACGAGCGCAAGATCGCCACCGCCTGCTCGTCCGGCCAGTCGTGGACGATCATCGCCAGGACGTAGGCATCGCCGCCAGCTGGGACCTCCGCGAAGAAGTCCCCACCGACGACCTCGCAGCGATCTCGCACACCGGCCGACGCGAGGAACGCCTCCGCCCCAGGCAGCACCTCCGGGCGGTCGAACAGGACGCCGCGCAGCCCCGGATTGGCACCCAGCGCCGCCGCCAGGAGCTGCCCCTGGCCGCCGCCGACGTCGACGAGGGTGCCGAGGCCGGAGAGGTCGCGGGCGGCCAGAAGCGCCCGAGCGCGCATGCCAACGGTCCCGGCCATGGCGGCGTCGAAGAGGGCCTGCTCTTCCGGGCGCGCCGCCAGGTAACCCCAGAGGTCCACGCCGTTGACGCGGGGAAAGGCCGCCTCGCCGGTGCGCACGGCCTCCGGCAACCCTTCCCATGCCCGTCCGATGTGGGGGGCGTAGACCGCCAAGGCGTAGGGACGCAGCGAACCCGGCACGTCGGCGCGCAGAACCTCGCCGCGCGGCGTCAGGCGCACCCGGCCGTCCTCCTCGGTGGCGCAGAGGCCGAGTCCCGCCAGGGTGCGCAGGAAGCGGCCGAGCGTCGGGGCGTGGGCACCGGTCGCCGCGGCCAACTCACCGGGGCTGCGCGGACCGTCGGCGAGGTGATCGGCCAAGCCCAGGACGGCCATGGCGCGGACGGCGCCGGAAATCCAGGCACCGGTGAGCAACTGCAGCACCGCATCCCGGGGCGGCAGTCCGTCCGTTCCCAAGGCCATCACACCCTCCTCGCACGATCCAGTTCGATTCGTCCGACCCTTCGCGGAACCGGCCCCAGTGGAACTCCTATCCTACAGCCAGAGCGGAATCGTGGCGATGGCGAGCATCGCCCGCCCTTGCGGCGTGCTGGTGCGCCCGGACGACGGGGCTGTCCACGGAAAGGGACCGGTCGAGCCGGCCGCTATGCCCTGAACGCGGCCGGCTCGTTCTAATGGGCACCGGTACGATATCTCGAGCGTAGGCAGAGGGAAGGGCGCTGGTGAAGCAGCGCCCTTCCCTCTGCTGGTCTACACACCGGATGTTTGGACGCTAGGCGGACGGTGTCGCAATCGGCGGAGACCACCCAGGGAGCAAGCGCCTGGCCGTTCCGTCGTATGAAACCTCGTCAACCAATGCTCCATCGGGCGTCCGAATCTCGATCGGTCCCGACGCACTGATCGCGTTGCCTGTGTCATCCACCTCGACCGAGAGCCGAAGCCCGTGAACGTTCCCGCCGCGAACGAAGCCGGCTGCATCGGGGTCAAACCCACCTTCGATATCCTGGAAGACAATGATGAGGTCGACCGACCGTTCCCCTGTCGCCTCCCACGCCCCGATGCCGGTGCCGACGTAGGGGGTTTCCTCGACATAGGTGCCATCGGCATGGAAGATCCCGAACGAATCGTCAAACGGGTCCGTGGAGATGTTTTGCCAGAACCACGCGCCGACAACCGGATGCCCGGCCGTGGCGGCGGACGATGTGTCCTGGGCGACGGCGTTCGGCCAAGCTCCCAGCGCCAGTGTGCCGGCAAGCATGAGAGCGGCGATCGAGACGAGCGCGACAAAGCGAGGCATAGCGGTCTCCTGACGGATGATGGCGGCCGAATATCTGGGACGGCCTCATCATGCGTCGCGGTATTGCCTCGCGCATCCGTAAACATTGCGCGGATTTTCTGACTGAGCCAAACGGAGCCCTACGCAGAAGTTGCGGGGAAGGGGTTCGGGTCAGAACATTCCATGGCTGGCGGCACGGCCGCGGCCTCGCGGCGGTTGCCCACTCCAAGTTTGCCCATGACGCTGGTGACATGAGCACTGACGGTGCGCGGGCTGACGAAGAGCAATTCGGCGATCTCTTTGTCGGTCAGGCGCTGAGCGAGAAGTCGCAGCACCTCACGTTCACGTGGGGTGAGGCCAAACGGATCTCGCGGCGTGCCATTGACTTGTGGATCTATCGAACGCGCATCGGCCAGCGTCTGTTCCACCGACATTGCGCGGCCCGCGTCCCAGGCCGCCGCGAACGCCTCTTCCCCAAGCCGGTTCCGAGTTTCGGCGATGATTCGCTCGACGTGGAGGTTGTGGGCACGCGCCTCATCGACCGCTCCGAGCAGCCGCGCCGCGCGCGTCGCCTCACCGCGCGCCAGCGCCACGCCCGCCAGCCCAGCCACCGCGCCGAGCGCGATTCGGTTGAGTCCGACCTGATGAGCGGCATCTAAGCTCTCGGTGAACAGCCGTGCGGCGAGGCGTTGGTCTCCCTGGACGTGCGCAGCGTGGGCACGCTCCCCCAGCGCAACGGCGATGCCCTTCTGGTATCCAACCTGCTGATGAAGGTCTAACGCCTCTTCGAGCAGGGGGATCGCCCCCTCCGCGTCGCCGCCCAACAGTCGCACGTTGCCGAGAAAGCCGAGCGCCATAGCCGTGTAGACCGTTACGCCGCCCTCCCGCAGTAGCGGCACTGCCTCGGCGTAGGCAGCCGCCGCCCGCTCCCCGTCCCCCGCCATATCCCAGATGAGGCCGTGGTCGAAATAGGCGCGCCCGGTGAGAAACGGGTCGTCCAGTGCCCGTCCGATGGCCAATCCTTCCTCGGCGTAGGCGACGGCTCCCGCGTGATCATCGCGGTGGCCGCGATGGAATGCCATGTGAACGGCGACGTGGAGCGCGGCCGCGCGACCTGCAGACGGGACACGAGGGGCGTCGTCGAGTGCCCACTCGAGCGACGGGTGGACCTGCGAGACAAATGGCCGGCCGGATTCAATCCAATAGTCGTCGACTGAGCCGAGCAGCCGGAGCACGTCCTCGGCGGCGCCGGTCTCTCGCAACCAGTCGAGCGCGACTAGCAGGTTGGGCAACTCGCCGTCGAGGCGGACCAGCCAGCCCGCTGCGTCCTTCCCAGCTTCGAACCCGCGCCCGGCCGCTTCCGCCAGGCCAACGTACCAGGCAGCGTGCCGTCCGCGGATCTCCGCCTCTTCCCCGCTCGCTGCCAGCCGCTCAAGTCCGTACTCGCGGATGGTCTCCAGCATCCCGAACCTTGGCTCACCAGCGACGACCGCGAGTCGCCGCACGAGGCTTTGGCCGGCGAGAGACTCTAATCCAGCCAGGATGTCGACGCCGGACGTGTCCGGACCGATCGCGACCGCCTCGGCTGCCTCCAGGGTGAACCCGCCCGCAAAGACCGCCAGCCGGCTGAATAGCGCTTGCTCCCGCGGGGAGATGAAGTCGTGACTCCAGGCGATGGCGTCTCGCATCGTCCGAAGGCGGGCGGGTGCGTCACGCGGGCCACCAGAGAGCAACGGTAGGCGGTGATCCAAGCGCGCGAGCAGCGCCTGGGGCGGCAACAATCGCGACTTTGCCGCCGCCAGCTCGATCGCCAGAGGGAGACCATCCACCCGGTGGAGGATCTGAGCGACCGCCGTCGCGTTCTCGACGGTCAGAGCAAAGGCTGCGTCCGCCTCGCGGGCGCGCGAGACAAAGAGTTGGACCGACTCGACCTCGCCAATGCGTTCCAGCGGCGAGTCGGGATTCGGCAGCGCCAGGGGCATGATCGGCACGTCTCGCTCGCCGGAGACACGCAACGGAGCCCGGCTCGTGGAGAGAACACTCAGCCGGGGACAGGCGACCAAGAGGAAAGCCACGACTGGCGCAGCCTCGACGACGTGTTCGAAGTTGTCCAGGATGAGCAGGTGCTGTCGCTCACCCAATACCTCCGCGACCGTCTCCACCACCGGACGATCACCTGTCTCACGCACGCCGAGGGCGCTGGCAATCGCTGGGGCGACAAGCTCAGGATCATCGATCGGCGCCAGAGACACGAAGGTAATGCCGCTGCCGTAATCGGGCGCCATATCCTCCGCGACCCGCAGCGCCAACCGCGACTTGCCGACGCCACCGGGACCGGTCAACGTCACCAGGCGCACGTCATCGCGCCGGAGCATCTCACCGATCGCCACAATGTCGAGTTCTCGGCCGATGAAACTCGTAAGAGGCACCGGCAGGCGAGCGATGTCCTGACCCCGACCCGGAAAGGACAAAGGCATCGGCCGGTGATCCATACGATCGGCGGATGCCGTGTCGGTCATGGCAAGTCCTCTGACGGAGATTGGCGCGTGCACCCATCATGCGAAGCACCCATCTGCCTGTCAATGGCGATGCGATCGCCCTACGGAGCCTCCGGCCCTACACCCCGATCGCATACAGCCGCGAATCGTTGCTCCCGATATAGACCATTCCATCGTCCACCGCCGGTGACGACACGATCGACCCTTCCGTCATCACCTGCCAGAGAACGTCGCCACTCACCGCATCCAGGGCGTACAGGAAGTTGTCCTGCCCGCCGACGTAGACGACGCCGGCCGCGATTGTGGCTGAGGAGGAGATCACCAGGCCGACCTCCGTCGCCCATCGCTCCTCGCCCGTGGCGGCGTCGAGGGCATGGACGGTGCCGGTGTAGCTGCCCACGTACACCAGCCCGCCGGCAACCGCCGGGGAGGCGAAGACCAGCAGACCGGTTTCGAATCGCCAGCGTTCGGCTCCCGTGGCGGCGTCGATCGCGAAGACGGTGCCGAGGTCGTTGGCGATGTAGACGATGCCGCCGGACACCGCCGGAGTGGCGTTCATGTACGAGCCGGTCGGGAACCGCCAGCGCTCCGTACCCGTCGCCGCGTCGACCGCGTAGACGTTCTGGTCGAGGCTGCCGATGTAGACCGTCCCATCGGCAAACGCCGGGGACGAGTAGGCGATCACGCCGACCGGGCAGCGCCAGCGCTCGGTGCCGGTGGGCGCGTCGAGGGCGTACAGAAAACCGGCCTCGCTGGCGGCGTAGACGACTCCATCGACCACCAGCGGCGAGGAATCCATGCTGTCGCCGGTTTCGAAGCGCCAGCGCTCGGTACCGGTCGCGACATCAACCGCGAACAGGGTACCCATCTCGTCCCCGACATAGACGACGCCATTCGCGACCGCTGGCGACGACCGGACCTGGCCATCGGTCTCGAACATCCACCGTTCGATCCCGGCGATGTTGACCGCGAAGAGGGCTGTGGCCCCGATATAGACGGTTTCGTCGACAACGACCGGCGACGATGAGACCCGCCCCTGGGCCTCGAACGTCCAGCGGACGAATGGCTCCTCGGCGGGTCCGGGACCAGCCACCTCTCCGGTGCGGGCGGAATTGCCCCTGTACATCGCCGCCCCTGGACCAGGTTCGGGGACCGCGCTCGGGGTGGCGGCGGGCGCTGCCTGGGCGGCAAGGACGTCGTCTGGTTGATGTTGCCGAGGCGTTTCGGAGGCGCCGTCTCCAGAGCCGTCCATCACCGCCAAGCCGCCCGCCACGGCCACGGACCCGCCCGCGACACCGGCCGCGCCGAGCAGAAACGATCGCCGCGACCGCAGCCGCGCGAGGGTCGAGACAGCGGGTTGCGCCGCGGTCGTGAAATCCATGCCAGTTCTCCGATTCAGGTCCAATGCCATGCGTCGATTGGGCCGAGCGCCACCTGCGCCCCGGCCACGGTGGCCAGGGTAGGCACTCGACCTTCCCGAAATGTTCCTGATTGGGGAAGGATTCAAAGCGACCGTCATCGGCTAAGCTGTCGCGAACCTATCCGTGTGGCAGCAGCAGCGAGAGGCCAATAGCAACCATGACGCGGCATCCGTGGGTAGCGGCGGGCGACGACGGGATCAGGTGGGGGGTGCAACTCATCACCCCGGAGGCGCCAGGGGCGGCCCGGCAACTTGTCGAGACGGCCAAATGGGTCGAGGGTCTCGGCTACGACGCCCTCTTCATCTTCGATCACCCCGCCTGCCACATCGATCCCTGGATCGCCCTGCCCGGCATCGCCACGGCGACCACAACGATCCGGCTCGGGTCGGCGGTCAACTGCGCCCTCTACCGCCACCCCGCCTACCTGGCTCGCCTGGCGGCCGACCTCGACAATCTGAGCGACGGCCGCCTGATCCTCGGCCTCGGATCAGGATGGCTGGAACGGGAATTTAGAGGGCTCGATCTCCCCTTTCCGCCCATCGGGAAGCGGCAGGCGGCCCTGCGCGAAGCGATCCAGATCATCCAGGGTGTCTGGGGGCCGGAGCCGTTCTCGTTCGCCGGGGAGCACTTCCGCACCGAGGCGATGCAGATCACACCGCCGCCGGTCCAGTCTCCCCGCCCGCCGATCATGATCGGCGGCAGCGGCGAGAAGGTCACCCTACGTCAGGTCGCGCGCTACGGCGATGCCTGCAACATCCGCGAAGATTCCCAACCCGGCCCAGAACTCGATGTCGCCGCCCGGACCGCCACGGTCGCGCGCAAGCTAGCCGCCCTCGATCGCCACTGCGAGGAGGTCGGCCGTCCCCGCAATGAGATCCTGGCGACCCACTTCACCCTCTATCTCATCCTGGGCGAGACCGAGGCCGCCGCCGCCCGCAAATTCGACGCGCTCGACACCAGCAAATCGACCTCGCCCGGCACCCGGCGCGACGGCAAGACAGGCATCGTCGCCGGCGCCCCCGAAAAATTCATCGCGTACTACCAGGCGATGGTGGCGACGGGTATCCGCTACTTCGTCGTCCAACTCGACGGCGCGGACCACGAAACGATCGAGTTGCTCGCCAAAGAGGTTATGCCCCACGTCGCGTAACAAAGAACGGCCCTCACCCCAACCCTGAGCCAGCGCTGGCGCCACCCCCACTCCCCTCTGGGGGAGAAGGGACGAAAAAGCCCCCTCTCCCGCGCACGGGAGAGGGGGTTGGGGGGTGAGGGCCTTATCCGCCTATCCCCTACGGGAGACCGGCAAACTGGAGAGCCGGAACAGCGTGGCCGGCCGCGGTGCCGGGATGCTGACCGGGCCCATCGTCTTGAGGGCCTGGTAGGCAACCAGCATTGGGATCAGGAAGAGGACGCCGTAGAGGTAGGCGCCGAGAACATCGGTCGGCCAGTGTGCGCCGGTAAAGATCCGTCCCGGGCCAACCATCAGAATCATCGCGACCGAGGCGGCCTGGACCGAAATCCGAGCCAGACGGGAGGCGATCAGGTCGTTCGCCAGAATCGCGATCACGCCGTAGAGCAACACCACGCCCATCACGTGCGCACTTGGGAAACCATTGCCTGAGGGATTTTCTAGAATCCGGACGTAGTCCGAGGTCGGGCGCGGGCTATCCGCTGTCGTCTTGATGACCGCATTGCCGGCCCGCAACGCCAGCGCAGCCAGGACTGGTACGGTGGCCGCGTAGTGTCCGGCGCGGACGAGCCAGAGGAGGACCGCCGCCCCGACCGTGAACATCGCGACCGTGCCGCCGGCGACAGAGACGAAGTTCGCCATCTCCGCCAGGCCGGGGATACCGCTCCCCTGCAGGGCGCGGGAGATCGAGACGTCGAACGAGAGGACGTTGTTGCCAGCGGCCATCATGGTCACGAAGACCGTCGCCGCCAGCAAACTGATGAACCCAAACTGCGTCAGGTTCTGGTCACGCAACCCGGCGGCAAGTGCCGCGCGTCCATCCCGGATGGTACGGAGCCGCGCGGTAAACCCACTCGCCGAGAGTCCTCTCGCGGGGTCAAAGGATCGAACTGCATCCACCAAGAGCCTCCCAGATGGCCCGGTATTCCACCTAAACCGGGCCGTTGCGTCGTCCGTCGGTGCGGGTCTCCAGCCAGAAGCCGCGGGACGGGGAAGACCAACTTCCAACGTTATGGTCTGTGATCAAGGTGAAGATGAGATGAAGGTTTTTCATGGGATTGTCATGTAGGCATCAAATCGGCAGGGAGGCACCCGAAGACACGTAGCCAATGCGACACGATTGTTCGCAATGGGGCGTGAATGGACTTCCGCGCTGCCAAACTGTCATCTCCCTTCTCGATGCGCTGCGTGCCAAAGCGGCAAGGCCAGAGGCCCGATCCAACTCGAACCAGGACGCAGGAATCAGGCCGCGACCGCGCGCAAGCCCGATCCGGGTCAGAAAGGATCGCTTCATGAAAATCGCCAAGATTGAAACGTTCACCTACTGGATCGAGTGGTGCAACTGGCTCTTCGTCAAGGTCACCACCGACGACGGGCTCTACGGCTGGGGAGAGGGATCGCTGCATGGCTCGATCCGATCCGTCGAAACGGCGATCCACGAGGTGGGCGAGACCCTGATCGGCCGCGACCCTGCCGGGGTCGAGCGCCACTGGCAGGCGATGTACCACGCCTGGCGCTGGCGCGGCGGCCCCGTCCTCACGACCGCCATCGGGGCGCTCGATATCGCCCTCTGGGATCTGGAAGGGAAACGGCTGGGCGTGCCCGTCTACCGCTTATTGGGTGGACCATACCGCGACCGCCTCCGCGTCTACGCAAGCCATTGGCTCTCCGGAGCACGCACCCCAGAGGATGCCCACGCGGGCGCGCGCGAAGCTGTGGCCCGTGGCTTCTCCGCCTTCAAATGGACGGCATTCGATCCCCACCGCCTGCGCGAGGACGAGAGCCGGGCAATCGCCCACGCCGCCGAGCTGATGGCTGCTGCCCGGGACGCGGCCGGCCCAGATGTTGAGATCTACGTCGAATGCGGCGAGCGGCTTTCGCCCCGCACCGCCCTGCTCGCCGCCCGAGCCTTTGCCCCATACCGGCCCGGCTGGTTCGAGGAACCGATCCCATTCGAGAACGCCAGCGCAATGGTCCGCCTCTGCCGGGAGATGCCGGTGCCCCTCGCCACCGGAGAGCGCCTGCTCACTCGCTGGGACTATCGCGAGCTGCTGCACGAAGGCGGCTGCCACGTCGCCCAACCAGACGTGATGCACTGCGCCGGCCTCACCGAGTGCAAGCGGATCGCCGCCCTGGCCGACATGCATTACATCCCGATCGCGCCCCATAACCCCGGCGGCCCAATCTGCACCCTGGCGGCGATGCACCTGGCCGCCGCTATCCCCAACTTCCTCGTCCTGGAGCAGATGGAGGAGGAACGAGCCCTCCGCGACGAGCTGTGCACGGATCCCGTCCGCTTCGTTGACGGTCATTTCGAGCTCCCAACCGCCCCCGGCCTCGGTACCGACCTGAACCTGGACGCCCTGGCCGAACGATCTGCCCAGCCCCAGCCGGTTTCGGGGAGCTACGAATCACACTGGCGGTGAAGGATGTTCGGGGTTGACCCCGGCACAACAGGTTGTAGGGGCGGACCTGTGTGTCCGCCCGGCCGCAGACCGACCGGACCCCGGTTGGAAACGCCGTTCCCGATCTGAAAAGACGCGGTTGGGAACCGGGCGGACACACAGGTCCGCCCCTACCAGACGTGGCGTCGCGCCCGAATCGAGACGACGTGTGGGCCAGCCTCCCCAGGCAAGATGCCAAATCGTACTCACGTACACCTCCCTCCGGCCTCCATTCCCAGCCTTTAACACCGCTCTGATACTGCCCTCCCCCGAACCCGGTTTCCTTAGAGAGCCTGTTACAGGAAGCGGTGCGGGCCTGACTGCGTTGCGGCCCGCCGGATCGACGAGGGAGGAACTCCGTCCATGGGTCGACACGTCATCGAATACGAGGGCGATAAGAACAAGATCTACTCGACGAACGGCAAGGGCGAGACCTTCTCTGAAATCCTCGCCCGGCGCCTCAACCGCCGCGGACTGGTCAAGGGCGCCGCCGCGACCGGCGCCCTCGTCCTCACCGCCAAGGGCCTGACCGGCACCGCGGCCCAGGATGCCACCCCAGCCGCCACGCCCGAGGCGTCCCCGGTCGCCTCGCCCGTCGCCTCGCCGGAAGCGACCCCGGCGGCCAGCGGCCTCGCCTTCGAGGCGATCGCGCTCGATGAGGGCGCAAACCATATCGTCGCCAACGGCTACACCGCCGAGGCCCTGCTGAAGTGGGGCGATCCGCTCTTCGCCGACGCGCCGGAGTTCGATCCCGCCGCCCAGACCGCCGCCTCCCAGGAGCGGCAGTTCGGCTACAACAGCGACTGGGTCGGCTTCCTGCCGTCTGCCGATGGGCTCCGGACGCGCCAGACCACGGCTTGCTTAGTCGTCAACCACGAGTACACCAACCCGGAGCTGATGTTCCCGGGCTATCTCACCTCGAACCCGGCCTACGTACGCCGGCATCGCCGGACGAACGAGTCCGATGAGCCCGAGTTCATCGCCAACCCGACCCAGGAGCTGGTCGACGTCGAGCTGGCCGCCCACGGCCTCACCGTGGTCGAGGTTCAGCGCGACGCCGCCGGGCAGTCTGGCAGGTCGTGCGCGACCGCCAGTACAACCGCCGCATCACCGCGCACCACCCCGATTGAGGTCTACCGGCCCGGCCGCGGGCAGCGATTGGCTGAAGACGAGCGAAGACCCGACCGGCCCGACCGTCATCGGCACCCTCAACAACTGCGCCGGCGGCATCACCCCCTGGGGCACGGCGGTCTCCGGCGAAGAGAACTTCCAGCAGTACTTCGCCAACCTGGCACTGCTGGCCGAGGACGACCCGGCCGTCATCGACGGCGACCGCTTCGGCATCGACGAAGGCGGCCACCGAGCGCCAGTGGGAGGACTTCTACCCCCGCTTCGACATGTCCCAGGAGCCGAACGAAGCCGTTCCGCTTCGGCTGGGCGGTCGAGTTCGATCCGTACGATCCGACCTCGACCCCGAAGAAGCGCACCGCGCTCGGCCGCGCCAAGCACGAGGGCGCACACCTCGGTCGTCGCCCCCGGCGGCCAGGTCGTGATCTACTCCGGCGACGACGAGCGGTTCGAGTACGGCCTACAAGTTCGTCACCGCTGGGACCTACAACCCGGACGACCGGGCAGCCAACATGGACTTGCTCGACGAAGGCACGCTCTACGTCGCCAAGTTCAACGACGATGGCACGGGCGAGTGGCTGCCGCTGATCTACGGCGAGGGCGCGCTGACCGAGGCCAACGGCTTCGCCTCCCAGGCCGATGTCCTGGTCCGCACCCGGCGCGGCGGCCGACGCGGTCGGCGCGACCAAGATGGACCGGCCCGAGGACTTCGAGACCAATCCGGTCACCGGCAAGGTCTACCTGGTCTGCACCAACAACATCCAACCGGACCTGGGAGGAGACCATCCGCTCCAACCCACGCCCAGAAAACTTCACCGGCCACATCATCGAGCTGACCGAGGCCGGCGACGACCACGCCGCCACCACCTTCGCGTGGGGGATGTTCATCCTGGCGGGCGATCCCGCCGCCGGCGGTCACTTACTACGGCGGCTTCGACACGGAGTTGGTCAGCCCGTTCGCCTCGCCGGACAACATCACCTTCGATACCTCCGGCAATCTGTGGATCTCCACTGACGGCATGCCCGAACTCCCTGCCCGGCAACGACGGCCTGTTCGCCGTCCCGACCGAGGGCGCCGAGCGGGGCTACGCCAAGCAGTTCTTCTCCTCTGTCACGGGCGCCGAGGTCTCCGGCCCGGTCTTCAACACCGACAACACCGCCCTGTTCGCCTCGATCCAGCACCCCGGCGAAGGCGGCACCTACGAGGAGCCAATCTCCCAGTGGCCCACCGGCGACGGCCCGCCGCGGCCCAGCGTTGTGGTGATCACGGCGAGCAGCGGCATTGCGAAGATTGGGTCGGCGCCGGTTTAGAGCGCCTCTCAACTCCGCCCAAGTGTGGCGATCGTGCTCAGTCCCGGAGGGACTTCCGAGAGGTAGCCCGGGACTTCAGTCCCGGGCGGAGCCGTCAGCCGCGTAGTTGTGATAGCGACTCTTAGTCTGAGACTAGGACCTCACCCCCTACCCCCTCTCCACTGCGGTGGAGAGGGGCGACCGGTGGAGTCGTCTCCGATGGGAAACGCTCCCCCTGCCCCTTGCCGCAGCGGGGGGAAGGGGGTTGGGGGGTTAGAGGACCTAATCCCGGCCCGGAGCAATGGCCTCAGGCTCTAGCTCTATCCCTCAAGCAACCCGAACGCCCGTGCCCGCGCCAATGCCTGCGTCCGGCCGGTGACATCGAGTTTGGCGTAGGCGCGGTGGGTGTGGGTCTTGATCGTGCCGACGCTGACGAAGAGGCGCTCCGCGATCTCGCGGTTGGACATCCCCTCGTCGATTAGGCGGAGGATCTCCAACTCGCGCGGCGTCAGCGGTTCGGGCAGGGCCGCGTTCGCGTCGGCTGAAGGCACCGGACCGGGCGCGGTCTGCGTTTCTGTGCTCTCCGGCACACCTGCAAGAATCTTGTCGAGATGGGCGCCGGCTTCTGGGGTCAGGCGCCGGGAGCCGCGCCGCGCCTCGGCGCGCAGCGCGGCCAGCAGGGCGAGCATGGGCGGGCCTTCATCCAGATACGCCCGTTGGGCGCCCTCAGCCGCGACCATCTCCAGCGACCGGGCGAGCGCATCGGAAGCCCGGGCGGCATCCTCCGGGCCGCCACGCGCCCCAGCAACAAGGGCGCGAAGGACCAGAGCCTCCGCCATGCCGCCGGTGCGGCCGTCCAATTCGGCCCGCTCGTAGAGGCGGTCGGCCAGATCGTCCGCGGCGGCGAAGTCGCCCCGGGCGATGTCCAGCCGGGCCAGGGTCGCCAGTTCGAACTCCCGCGCCTGGCTAGCCGGGGTGTCGTGGTCCGCTCCCTCTTCCCGGGCCCAGCGCTCGGCCTCCGCCCTGGTTCCACAGCCCAACGCCAGCCGGGCCTGGGCCGCGGCCAGGAAGGGGCTCGGCATCATCCGGGCCGCGATGGCCATCGTCTCTTCCGCCCTCCCGGTCTGACCCCAGGTCTGCTCCAGGTGAGCCAGGGCGATGTGGCCGGGGAGGAGGATCTTGACGTCGCCGCCGCGCTGGCCCAGGGCGAGACCCAGGCGCAGGTGCTCCTCGGCAGCGGCCAGATCGTTCTGCTCGTAGAGGATCTCTCCCAGACCGACGTAGAGCAACCCGGCCGCTGGCGGCAACACCTCACGATCGGCCAGTTCATCCAGGGCCTCGCGCAAGATCTGGGTAGCGCGACGCAGGTGACCGCGGGCAAGCTCCAATGCCGCCCGGTAGCGCACCGCCAACAGGGCGGTGCGCTCATTCCCTGCCCGGCGGGACGCTCGCTCGCTTTCGGCGTAGGCCCGCTCCGCCCCGGCCATATCCCCCTCACCCAGGGCCGCGAACCCCAGATTCAGGGCCACGTCACCCCGCAGCGGATCATCCTCCGGCAGGGCGCCCAGCGCCTCCCGGGCATACCGGGCGGTCGCCGCCAGATCACCGGCCAGAGCCGCGATCCGGCCACGCACCGCCGCAATCTCACCCTGGATCGAGACGGCCAGAGATGTCTCGTCGTCCTTCCCGCCTTCCCGCCTTCCCGTCTTCCCGCCTATAGACTCGGCGTCGGCCAGGCGCGCCTCCGCCTCAGCCACATCGCCGCTCAGGGTCAGGGACCAGGCGTGGGCGAGGCAGAGGCGAGGATCGGAGCGGACGATGGCTTCCGGCAGGGCGTCCAGCCAGCGGCGCATGGTGGCAACCTCGCCGCAGGACCAGAGGATCGTCGGGGCAACGCGGGCGATCAGGTCGGCGGCGGCGGGATAGTCGGGCGCGACCATGAGGAGGTCGATCGCCTCGACCAGCATCGCCTCTTGCTCGTACCAGGCGGCGGCGCGCCGGTAGAGCTCCGGCACAGTCTCGCCATGCTCACGCCCCAGGCGCTCGCGGAGGTAGTCGGCGAACAGCCGGTGATATCGATACCAGCGCCGGTCCGCGTCGAGCGACATCAAGAAGAGGCCCGCTCGCTCCAGCCGTTCCAGCGTTTCCCAGCCGGTTTCGCCGGCGCCGCTGCCCCCGTTGACGCCGGCCATCAAAGCATCGGAGAGGGGGCCAGTCAGACGCTCGGGCACGGAGGTCCGGAGCAGGAAGGCGCGGTCGCTTTCCGGCAGGCAGCCGAACACCTCTTCCAGGAGGTAGTCGGCGACGGCGCGGTTGCTGCCGGTCACACGGACATCGCGCCCTGGCAGGGAGCCCGCCAGCGGAGAGCTTCCCGACTTGAGCGACAGGGCCGCCAGACGCAATCCCGCCGCCCACCCTTCGGTCTGGGTGGCCAGCGCCGCAACCTGGGACGGCGGCAGTACAAGGGTCATAGTGCCGGTCAGGAAGGCGGCGGTCTCCCCCTCGTCGAAGCGGAGATCGGCGGCGCGCAGCTCGGTGAGGGCGCCTGATGCCCGCAACCGGCCAAGCGGCACCGGCGGTTCCGACCTCCCCGCCAGGACGAGGTGCATCCCGGCCGATGCTCCTGCCCGGCCCAACTGCTGCACCAGACCGGGCAGCCCCAAGCGGGCATGGTTGTGATCCACATGGTGGACATCATCGAGGACGAGGATGAGCGGACCACCCGACGTGGCCTGGCTTGTAACCGATTCGGTCGCCGTCAACAGTGCCGCGACCGCCGTCTCCGGCAGCGGATCCGGGAGATTCAGAAGCGGCATGATCCCTGCTCCGATCCCTGGCGACACGCGCTCCAGGGCGGCGACGACCGTCCACCAGAACCGGTTCGGATCGGCGTCGCGCCCGTCCAATGCGACCCAGGCGACGCCGTGACCCCGCTCCGCTATGCGGGCCGCCCAGGCGGAGAGCAGCGTTGTCTTCCCCCAGCCGGCCGGCGCCACGATGACGCTCAGGGGCGCCCCGGCGGCGATGCCGGCGTCCAACCGGGCTAGCAGCCGCTCGCGCACGATTGCGCCCGGCGCCACCGGCGGGGCCGCCAGCTTGGCGGGGAAGATGTGTGGCCTGGCTTGAAGCGTCGGCAGCCCGTGCAGCGCCGGCGCACCCGGCGGCAGATCGGTCACGGCGGAGATAGGAGTAACAGCGGCGGTGCTCATGGGCATGCTCGGTGATGTAGGCAACAACCGGACAAAAGTTCTTGGAACTTGAGTCTTGGAACGTGGAACTCGCGAGGAGGAGCGTGGGCGTCAGGCCGGCAGGCGTCATTTGCCAGGATTGTCTCCTTCACCTTGAATGGTAGCGCGGACACACACACCGACCCCACCTCCGGAGTATCCGGAGGTGGGGCGGGCGCCGCGCCGTTTTTCGATGGATGAGGAGGAACGAGGGGAGCATCGGAGGCGAGGTGCGGCGCCCAGGTTGCGGTGACCGTCCGAGGGTGCGGTGGGGGCAGTTCGGTCCGGTCATGACCCTCCGGCAAGGGTGCGTCTCACCGGAGTTGTCCATAGGACGCGCCCCACGACCATGTGTGAGACGGCAGTGTGTAGGCCGGCGCAGACTGAACGGACGGTTGGTTCCTAGCGGTTTCCAGGCCGTACCAAAGGCCCAGTCGAGCGACATTCTCCTGGAACCTGAGTACAGGCAATTTTTGGGACGTGGCCCGTAGGGGCTACACACCGCCGACCATGGACCGTGGGAACCGTCCAGTTCCTCGTGAGAACCTCGCCGAATCTGGCTCTATCGGCCGGTACTTGTCATCATCGCCGCCCGGACCCACCACTGACACACAGGTGACTGGCAACGCGATACCATTCAGCGCGGCCGGTCCGTCGCTGCGCTATGCTCATCGAGAACGCGTAACCCAGAATTGTCGCTTCGGGTCGCGGGCGAGGATTCAGGTGAGCGCGATGACCGCTGCCGCCACCGGCGTACGTTCACTCCTAGATGATCCATTCCTAGGACTAACGGACTGCGCTTTCCCATGTCTTCCGGTACCTTGGGTGGTAGTACTTGGCGGGACCTGTGACGTACCGTAACAGGACGAGATAGGTCCATCGTCCCAGTCCGCGCCCTGGAGTCACTTCATGCCCTTAGTCGAACCGGCTCGGCACGCTCCGGTCCCCCCTCCCGCCGGGAATGGGTATACCGGGATCGAGCCGACCGGTGAGGAATCGCTCCTATCGGCTGCCACCGGCGTTGCGGCCAGGGCCGCCAAGCTGCCCCTCGACCGCCCGGATCTCGTCCAGGCCATCGCCGAGATCGCGGCCGGGGCACTGGGCAGCGGCTGCCTGATCCGGCCGTGCTCCGCCGACAAGCGCTGGATCGAATCCGGCTGGGTCATCCATCCCGATCAGGCAATCCTCAACCTGGCCGGACGCAGGCCGCAGCCGATCGAGCAGGGCATCAGCGGGCACGTGATCAGTCGCGGCGAACCGTTCTATGCCCATTCCATCGGGGAATTCATTGCGGAGGGTGGGTCAACCGCTGTTAACCTCGTCCGCTCGGAGTGGCCGGAACTCGGCGACGACTTTGCCCTTCTCTCGCGCTCCAGCCTGATCGTCGTACCTATCTTCGCCGACGCGCCGTCATCCACGGGGGAGAGCGCCGACGGCCGGAGGGGACGGGCTATCGGCGCCTTCGCGCTCACCCGCCACGAGCCGCTCACGCCCTTCCAGCCCGAGGACGTCGCCGTCATCCAGGATCTCGTCGAGCAACTCTCCTCGCCGCTCCGGCACGGGTTTCTGGTCCAGCGCCTGCGCGAGACCGAGGAGCGCTGCCGGGAGCTCGTCGGCCAGGGACCGGGGATCGCCTACGTCTGCGGGGCCCAGCCCGGCATCCCGTCGTACCATCAGGTCTCCCTCATCAGCCCGCAAGTCTGGCCGCTGCTGGGCTACACCCAGGCGGAGTGGCTGGCCGATTCGTCCCTGTGGGCCCAGGCGCTCCACCCCGAAGACCGGGGCCGCGTCCTGGCCGAGGTCGCGGCCGCCGACGCCACAGGGGAGCCGTTCCGGTCCGACTACCGGATGATCACCCGGGACCGCCGGGTCATTTGGATCCGGGACGAAACCACGCTGATCCGCGATGCGTCTGGGGTTCCCCTCTCCCGGTGTGGCGTCATGACCGATATCACCGCCAGTCACCATACGCACGCCAGCCTGAGCGACGCCGAGACCCGGCGCATCAGCGACCAGCGCCTCCTTGCCCTGGTGCGCCATGCGACAGACGCCATCTGCATCCTGGCCAAGGATGGCACCGTCACCTGGGCCAGCCCCTCGGTCGAGCGGGTGTTAGGCTGGCGCCCAGAGGAGATGATCGGCCAGGCCCAACTGACCACCCATCCCGATGATGTCGATATGGCGGGCGAGTCGCTCGGCCGGGTGCTGCTGGAGCCCGAGCGGCCGGTAACCGTCGAACTCCGCTTCCAGGGCCGCGACCAGGAATGGCGCTGGGTCGAGGCGATCCACACCAATCTGCTGGCCGATCCGACCGTGGCCGGCATCGTGGTCAACTTTCACGACATCACCGACCGAAAGGCGTCAGAAAGCCGTCTCCGCTGGCAGGCATTCCATGATCCCCTCACCCGGCTGCCCAACCGCACGGCCTTCAGCGAAAAACTCGACGCCCTGCTAGCCGGCCATAAGTTCGACCCGGGTGCGCCGATCGCCGTCCTGCTCCTCGATCTCGACCAGTTCAAGCGCGTCAACGACGGTCTCGGCCACGCGGCGGGCGATCTGCTCTTGCAACAGGTGGCCGGGCGCTTTACCGCCGTCCTGCGCGAGGGCGAGTTCTTGGCCCGGTTCGGCGGCGACGAGTTTGTGGCGATCGTCGAAATGGCGCATGCCCAGCCGGAATCGGCGGCGGACCGGCTGATCGCGTCGCTGAACGATCCGTTCGATCTCAATGGGACCGAGGTCCGGATCGACTCCAGCGTCGGCATCGCCCGCACGTCCGCCGTCTCCACCACCGCCGGGGATCTCCTCCGCGAAGCCGATGTCGCCCTCTACCAGGCCAAAGCCAGCGGCCGCGGCCGGGCGGCCAATTTCGACGCGGCCATGGGCGTGGAGGTGCTGACCCGGCTGGGCCTGGAATCCGACCTGCGCCACGCCCTGGAGCGCGACGAGCTTCGCCTCCGCTTCCAGCCGGTGATCGCGTTGGCAAGCGGCGCCCTCGTCGGCTTCGAAGCGTTGGTCCGCTGGGAGCACCCCGTCCGCGGTCTCGTTGCCCCGGCGGAGTTCCTCAGCCTGGCCGAGGAGAGCGGCCAGATCACCTCGATCGGGGAGTGGGTGCTGACCAATGCCCTGGCGGCCGCGTCGAACTGGCCCCACGGCCCTGCTGTCCGCACCACCCCTCCCCCCGGCGCCCCGGGTGGCCTGGCCGGCTACCCCGGCTATGCCGCGCGAGGCACGGCTCCCCAACCTGGCGCCCAGGAGCATCCCGGGCAGCAGGGCCAGCCCGAGCCAGGCCCCGGGCGGCATTGGCCTTCCGCGTTTCCCGGCGGGCACCCCGGCCAGGCTGGCTACGCCACCGATCCGCTCCAGTACGGCCCGTACGGGGCCTATCCGCCGTATGCTCCGTATCCGCCCTACCCGCCGCCTGCGCCCTATGGCTACCCTCCCTCTCCCTATCCCCAGCCCTACCCACCGGCCGCCTACCCGGGCTACCCGCCTCCTGCCGGGCATCCGGGCTATCCCGGGTATCCGCCGTACGGCGGGTACCCAGCCCAGGCCGCCTATCCCCCTTTCTCACCCTACCCACCCCACCCAGCGTATGGCCAGCCGCCCCAATACGCCGCTCCTCCCGCCGGTCCCGTTCCGGGGCGCCGGTTCGGGCCAGGAGCCATGGGGCAGCCTCCCGAGGGCGCCCCGGTGGTGATGGTGAACCTGTCTTCCCGCCAGTTGCGCCAGCCAGGCCTGGCTGGCATGATCAGCGGCCTCCTGCGCACGCACGGCATCGCCCCGGAGCGGCTGGTGCTCGAAGTCACCGGCCACACCATCCTGGAAGCCGCCGGGATCACCACCGAGACCCTCCACACCTTGAAGGCGACAGGCGTAATGCTGGCGATCGACGATTTCGGCATCGACGCCTCCGCCCTCAGCCTAGTGCGCCGCTTGCCCTTCGACGGGCTGAAGGTCGATCGCTCCTTCGTGCGCGAGATCGCGATGGACTGGCCCAGCCTCTCGATCGTGCGTACCTTCGTCAGCCTAGCCCACGACCTCGGCCTCCGGGTGACGGCAGAGGGAATCGAGACCGCCGACGAACTCGGCCGCCTGCGCGAGATGGGCTGCGACTACGGCCAGGGCTACTTCCTCGCCCCGCCCCTTGAGCCAGACGAGGTACCGGAGTACATCCGCTGGGTGCAGCGATGAAGTCTTCTTAGAGTATTGTATCGCAACGTGCTACAGTACTCCTGGGCATTCAAGTTAGCAGCCTAGGAGTCTCTGAAGATGTTCACCCAAAATATTCGCAAATCTGGCAACAGCTACGTTATCACCGTCCCAAAGGAAGAATTCGAGCGTTTGGGCCTCCAGGACGGACAGCCGGTCTTTATCCACATTACTCCGGCCGAGACTCGACCGGTTCTTCCACCTGCCGTACAGGAATCCTACGATCGCCTGTGGCCGGAGATGGAGCCCGCGTTGCGCTACCTCAAAGACCGGTAGCATCGCGTGGAGACATATGGCTCAAGATCCGGGCTAGAGATCTTCTGGCTCGATGTCGCAATCGTCTTCGCCCTCCATGGGCAAATGATGCTCGATCTAGGGGAACGACCCGAACCTCTGCGAGACCCTGGCGGTCTCGAAGCGGCGGTCATGCGCCCGCAGATGCGTGCTCACTACGAAGGTACTGACGACATTGTGGGACTAGCAGCCATCCTGGCGGTGGGGATCTCCCAAGCTCAGGCATTCCTCGACGGAAACAAGCGCACGGCGTACGCGACTATGCGCCTGTTCCTCGATCTCAATGGCTACCGCCTCGTGACGGACCCTATCGATGTCGCCAAGCACCTCGAAGCGATCGCCGAGGCCCCTGATCGCGACGCGGCAACCCACGCCTTCGCCTCGTGGCTGCGGGCAAACACCGCGCCGCGTTCGCCGTAAGAGCGCAACGCGACATGTTCACGCTTGATCCCGCTGCCGATCCCCTCGGCGTCCTGACAGCGTCGCAAGCGGTCATGGCACGCGCCACCCAGGTGGGTATCAACCCGGAGCGAGTGGAGGACGTTGCGAGCATCCTGGCGGCCACCCCATCTCCACCACCCGAATGGGGCGGAGACGACGCCACGGCCGAACTGCATTTCCGCGATGGCACATGGCGGACCGCCGCCTGGGTCCTGGTGTTGGACGCCCTCAACTTCTGTTTCTGGGCCCAGGGCGATGACCCGGACGCCCGCTGGCGGGTGAGCTTCCGCAACCACGTCTACGATGGCTACTGGGCGCTGGCCGCGGCCCTGACCCAGGCGATCGAGGACGGCTACCCCCTCTGGGATGCCGCCTACCTCGCCGGGATCAGCGAGGCGGATCTGGCGACCATCCTCCGGCCCGCCGATCCAGCCGTCGCCCCCGGGACAACCCTGGTTCCGCTCTTTCCCGAGCGGCTCGCCAACCTGCGTGAGCTTGGCCAGGGGCTGCTCGCGGGCTCCAGGGGTGCTGCCTCCGACGACGGCGAGGCTGCGATCCGGTCGTTGCTCGATGAGGCGGGAAATTCCGCGGCGCGGATGGTCAATCTGGTAATCTCCCGCTTCCCCTCATTCGCGGACATCGCGACATACGGAGATCTGCGCGTTCCCCTCTATAAACGGGCTCAGATCCTAGTCTCCGACCTGCACGGGGCCGGGGCGGCCACCTTCTCCGACCTCGATATCCTGACCGCGTTCGCCGACTACAAAGTGCCCCAGGTGCTGCGCCGCTTTGGCATCCTGATGTATGCCCCCGAATTGGCGGAGCGGATCGCCCGGCGGGAGCTCATTCCGGCCGGCTCCGCGCCCGAGGTCGAGATCCGCGCGGCCACCATCTGGGCCTGCGAACTCCTACGCCGGGCCGTTGCTACCCACGACGTATCCCTCCGCGCCTTCGAGATCGACTGGGCCCTGTGGAGCATCGGCCAAGCCCTTCCGCCCGGCACAGAGCCGTATCACCGCACGCGCACCATCTATTACTAGGGAAGGCGGGACGGAGAAGGTCTGCTCTCCTTGTCGCCCCTGGCGGTCGGCACGTACCCTTGGCGCGGTCTTGCCGTGCTGCGTGCCGGCGAACCTCCGAGATCTCGCGCCCGGGCAGCGTCGCCCTCGTGGGCCATCAGGACGCCACGGAGCCGGATCGCCTTATGACCGCTCGTCCTTCCCGCCTCGCCGCCCTGCCCTCGATCGTTCGGACCAGTTCGTCCGCCACCCGGTCCCGGGTGCAACCGGCGTCCCGGACTCCCCGCGTGTCGGCCGCCTCCCGCAGCCGGGTGACGGCCGCGGAATGGCTCGGGTTTCCGCTCGGCATCGGCCTGCTCCACATCGTCGCCGTCCAACTGATCGCCAGCCTCGCTTACCACTTCGGAACGGTCAACGGGAGGATTCTGCCCCGTGGTCCACCTGGGTGCCGCCAGAGCTAGGCGGGTGGGCAGGCGCCTTGGTCGAGCCTTCCGCCTCTGGGACGGACTTTGGTACAAGCTGATCGCCGAGGAGGGATACGGCGGCACGACCGGGCTCCGGTCCGGGCCCTGCTGCATACCCGCCTTCTGGCCGCTCTTTCCCTGGCTGATGCGCCTCGGCGGCGACATCTTCGGCGTCGCGACCGAGACCGCCGGGTGGTTGATCGCGAACCTAGGTTTCCTGGTCGCCCTCGTAGTCCTTTACCGCATCATGCTCGCTGGATTTCGACCGGCTCGTGGCCCGCCGCACGATCATCGCCTTGGTCGTCTTCCCGACCTCGCTCTTCTTCTCCGCCGTCTACACGGAGTCGCTCTTCCTGCTCCTGGCCGTCGGGGCGCTCTATTCCGCCCGGCGCGGGTCTGGTTCACGGCCGGAGTCATTGGGGCTGCTCGCCGCCTTGACTCGCTCCCAGGGCGTCTTTCTCCTTCTGCCGTTCGCCGTGCTGCTCTGGCAGCAATATGGGGACCAGATCAAGGTGCCCCGGCGGTGGCTGAGCATCCTGCCGACCGTGGTCTTCGCCGGGTTACCCGTTCTTGGGTCCGATCATCTTCGGGCTGCATCTCGAAAGCCACGACATCAATGCCCGAACGGCCGGGAGAACATCAACCCCTCCTTTGAGGCCAGCAACCCGATTCCTTGGACTGCTCGATCAGGTCGGGTTGCACGACCCGTCCTTCATCTACATTCAGTTCCAATGGAACCGGTTCGAGGCCGACCCACTGACGACGCTGCGCTGCGCGACCTCCGGGTGCACGGAGACGCTGTCGCTCGGGGATCGCCCGCCGGCCGAACTACCGAATCATGGCGCCGAATGGGGTTGGCTCGGCGATCTGGCCTCTTCGCCCACCTGGAGCACGATCACCAGCGAAGCGTGGCGGACAGAGGTGGCGGACGCCGACTGGCTGGAACTGGTCTGCACAATCCTCTTCTTCGCCCTCGCGATCGTCGGACTGCGCACGCTGCCGCTCTACTACAGCGCCTACATCTGGCCGCCGCTGCTCGTCCCTCTCTTCGCGCCCTCGACCGTCCACCCCCTGTTTAGCATGCCCCGCTTCGGGCTGGTCCTCTTCCCGCTCTTCGTCGTGATCGCCATCCTGATCAAAGATCGGCGGCAGGCGATGGTCCTCGGCAGCCTATCGGCTGCCGGGTTAGTGCTGCTGACGATGCAGTTCGCGCAGTGGTACTGGGTGTCGTAGCGATCAGGCGTCAGGCGTCAGCAATCTGGAAGCGCTTGGTAGCAGAGTGGGCGACCACTTCTGCCCGGGCTGCCAGGCGAACAAACGCATCAGCCAGCTCCGGCGGGGCGATGATCTCGACGCCACAGCACAGATTCATCAACTCGCGGGCGACGAAGTCGATATCGTTGGCGGTGCAGCGCAGACGGCAGTGGCCCACGGGATCATGGACGTCCGGCGCGAGATCGGCGAACGCGGGCGGGACCCGTGCGGCGGCCTCCGCCAGCGGAATATCGAGCCGGACCTCAACGTCCCAGCAAGCCGGCGAGAGCGCCAGGGAGCGTTGCACGTACGCCAGGGCGTCGAACTCCTCCGGCGGAGTGAACCCGACAGCCAGCAGCCCGCAGGCGCGGACCCGATCCAGGCGGAACATCCGCAGATCCTGGCGAAGATGACACCACCCGGCCGTGAACCATCGTCCGGAAACATAGGCGATCCCATAGGGGTCGACCTCGCGCTCAGAGAGCACGCCCTGCCAGTCGCTATACCGCATCTGGACCCGGCGATGCTCCCGGATCGCATCTCCGAGCGTCGCAACCACCGCCGCCTGGGGAGAGGACGCCTTGGTCGACGGCCCGGGCAGATCGGTCACCAGTGTGGCAAGGACGCTTTCAAGGCGGGCCCGAACCGGAGCGGGGAGCACCCGCTCCAGCTTGGCCAGCGACCCTTCGACCGCTGGCGCCGCCAGCGCCAGTCCCATCCTCCGGGCGGCATGGAGCCCCAGGGTGACCGCCAGCGCCTCGTCGTCGCTGAGCATCAAGGGCGGTAGCTTGTAGCCGGGGCGCAACCTGTACCCCCCGGCCCTGCCCCGCACCGCCTCCACCGGCACGCCCAGATCGGTCAGCATGGTGACGTAGCGCCGCACCGTCCGCCCATCCACCTCCAGCCGTGCGGCAATCTCCGGCCCGGTCATACGGCCATGGGTCTGCAGCAGCTCGAGGACGGTGAGGACACGGGTGGTTGGGTGATACAAGAGGACCTCACCCCCTACCCCCTCTCCTTCGCGAAGGAGAGGGGCCGTGACCAACGCCGTATCCAGAATTGGAGACGGCCTAACCAGCCGCCCCTCTCCACCGCAGTGGGGAGGGGGTAGGGGGTGGGGTCCTTCTGCCGCACCGCCCTGCCAATTCAGGGCCAAGTATGCCCTGTATCGATGGTATCGTGCTGAGATGAACGTACACGACTGTTGGTTGGCACGCACGGCGGTAGAAAGGGTGACATGGCGGACTCAGCAGTAACCAACGGACCCGCGCAAACAGAGGGCAACACCGCCCTACTCGTCGTCGATGTCCAGGTGGCGGTGATTACCGGTGAGGACGAGCACTGGGATGTCGATGGCGTCCTGGGGCGGATTGGCGGGTTGCTCGATAGGGCCCGGGCGGCGGGAACGCCCGTGATCTACGTGCAGCACGAAGCGAAGCGATACGCGCCGATGCTCCCCGGCGCCGACGGCTGGCAGGTCCATCCGGCGATCGCGCCCCTGCCCGAAGAGCCGCGTGTGCGGAAGCGCGCCTGCGACTCCTTCTACGACACCACGCTCGAAGCCGAGTTGTCGGCGCGGGGGATCCGCTCGCTCGTGGTCTGCGGGTGCGACTCCGGCTTCTGCGTCGACACGACGGTCCGCAGCGCCCTCAGCCACGGATACGACGTCACCCTCGTTTCCGACGCCCACACCACCGGCAACAGCGGCACCCTCACCGCCCCTCAGATCATCGCCCACGTCAATGAAACCCTGGACGACTTCCACCCGGACCAATCCTGCCAGGTGATCCCGGCGTCCGAGGTGACGTTCTAGGGTGTGGGTCCCGTTCTTGGATCTCGAGCTGTGCGCGCCCGGGGCTCACGGCCCGGGCTCAAAAAAACAGCCTCTCCGAGGCTAACGGCACCGGACTTTCTAGTCTCGGAGAGGCTGTCATCGTTAGCCCGGGCCGTGAGCCCCGGGCGGCGGGGGCGCGATACTACCCTCGTACCGCCGCGCTCCTGAGCCAATCATCGAACCGCGTCTCGCTGATGAGCGCGTCGCCGTCCGGCACCAGCGTGCGCTCACTGACCATCGCTCCGGCGTACCCCGCCTCGGGATCGGAGATCACGGTTCGCGGGTCGTTCGTCGCGCTCAAGCCCCTACGCACGAACTCGGCGAGGGGGAACTCCTCGGGACCGGCGATGTCGATCGTGCCACTGGTGGGGTTGGCGAGCGCGATGTCCGCCAGGGCGCTGGCGACGTCGTCTGCCGCCATCGGCTGGACAAGCGTGGCCGCCAGACGAACCGTGTCGCCCTCGGCCGCCTCCTTGGCGATGCTCTGGAAAAACTCGAAGAACTGGGTCGCCCGCACGATCGTGAACGGGACCGGGGATTCCTTGATGAGCGTCTCCTGCGCCATCTTGGCGCGGAAGTAGGCGCTTTCGAGCAGCCGGTGGGTTCCCACAACCGACAGCGCGATGTGATGGGCCACACCCATGCGTTCTTCCGCCGCGAGCAACGTCCGCGTCGATGTCTCGTAGAAGTCCTGAACCGAGGTGCCCGCGGTCGGGCGCGCTTCGGAAACATCGACGACGACCGCCGCGCCCTTGAGGGCTTCGTCGACTCCGTCGCCGGTGAGGGTGTTGACGCCGGTCCGGGGAGAGGCCGCGAACACGTCGTGGCCGCGCTCGCTCAGCCGGGCCACCACCTTCGATCCGATTCGTCCACTGCCGCCGATTACCACGATTTTCATCTGTGTCCTTCTTGTCATGACTCATCTCCAGCCACTATCAGGCCGGCACAAACAAGACGGGTGAGAGGGGCTGATTGTGACATCCAGCAGCAGGAGCTACGGCGTCGCCAGCGCCTCGGTTGGCGACAATCGCGCCGCCCGCATCGCCGGATAGAGCCCGGCCACCGCGCCGATAGCGACGGTCGCCACGAAGCCGAGGGACATCGCCCAAAGTGGGACAACAGTGGGCCAGCCTTGCGTGGCTGAGTAGACGGCAGTCACCCCGATCCCGAGCAGCACACCGGCGATGCCCCCGAGGGCCGAGAGCAGGACCGCTTCGGTCAGGAACTGACCGCGGATGTTGCCCCGGGTGGCGCCCAGCGAGCGGCGCAGCCCGATCTCTCCGCGCCGCTCCAGCACCGAGATGACCATCGTGTTCGCCACTCCGATCCCGCCGACCAGCAGCGCCACCGAGCCGAGTCCGAGGAGGAGGCTGTTCAGGGCATCGTCGGCGGCGTGCTGGGCTTCGAGCGCATCCGAAGGCCGGGAGACCGCGACCTCGTTCGGGGCCTCCGGGTTCGCGGTGGCCGCCAGCACGCTTTGAACCGCTTCGACCTGTGATTGCGCGGCGCGCAGGTAGCCAGTGGTCGGGTAGCCGTCAAAGCCGATCAACGCTTGCGCAATTGGCCAGCCGATCAGCGCCGGCGTTGTCGATCTCCGGCGCGAGCGGCACCGGATCGAGGATCCCGACGACGGTGAACCACTCGCCGCCGAGATAGACCTGCTGGTCCACCCCGACCGAGCCGACACCCAGGCGATCGGCCGCTGTGGCGCCGAGGACGACAACCGGGAAGTCCTCCGTCGCCTCGTTGAGGAAGGCGCCCTGGGCGAGTGAGCCGCCGATCGTGTCGAGCAGGTCTGCGTTCGCCGCCAGGATCGAGATGCCGCCCGATCTCCGCCTTCGGGACCAGGTCGCTGCGGTAGACCTTGGCGCCCGGGACCGCGCCCGACGGCGCTGACCGATTCGACCGGGGCGATGCGGTCGATCATCGCGGATCGCGTCGCGGGGAGGTCGGCCTGCCTCGCCGAAGAGGTTCTGGCCGGGGCTGACCGTGAGCAGGTTGGTGCCGAGCTGCGGCCATCTGCCGGTTGAAATCCGCGCGGCTGGAGGTGGAGATGCCGATCACCGCGACCATCGCCGCGATCCCGATCGCGATCCCGAGGGCGGAGAGGACGATCCGGGTCGGGCGGGCGCGCAGGCCCGCGCCGCCGACCCGGAGCAGATCGCCGATGCCAGGCGGGCTGGCGAGCCGGCGGCCGGGCCATCGATAGTGCGCTCATGCCGCCGCTCCGATCGGGCGGCGCTGTCGTGCACGTGCGCCGTCACGCATCTCCACCCGGCGCGGCAGGCTGGCCGCGATCTCGCGGTCGTGGGTGATGACGATCACGGTCGTGCCACCGGCGTGCAGCTCGCGGAGCAGGGCCATCACGCCCGCCCCAGAGACGGAATCGAGATTGCCGGTCGGCTCGTCGGCCAGCAGGATCGGAGGGTTGCCGATCACCGCGCGGGCGATCGCGACCCGCTGGCGCTCGCCGCCGGAGAGCTCGTGCGGGCTTGTGGTGGATGCGGTCCGCCAACCCGACCCGTGTCAGCGCCTCCGCCGCCCGGCGGAGGCGCTCCCCGCGGCCGACGCCCGGCGTAGAGCAGGCCGTCGGCGACGTTCTCGACCGAAGGCACCGCCGGGGCAAGATGAAACTGCTGGAAGATGAAGCCGATCGTCTGGGCGCGCAGGGCGGAGAGTTGCCGGTCGGAGAGCTTTTCGATGGCGTGGCCATCGATCGTGACGCTGCCGGAGGACGGGCGATCGAGCGTGCCGAGCAGGTTGAGCATGGTCGATTTGCCCGAGCCAGACGGCCCGACGATCCCGACCAGCTCTCCCCGGCCAATCTCCAGCGAGACGCTCGAGAGCGCGGCGACTCCCCCTGATACACCTTTGAAACATCGTGAAGGACGACGATGGGGCGCGGCATCTCGATCACTGCGCCACCCCCACGGTGATCCCCTCGCTGATGCCCTCGCCGCTGACCTCGACCAGGCCGTTCGCGAACATCCCCGTCTCCACCGCGACGTAGCTGACCGCGTTGTTCGCCACCGCCTGCACCCCGTAGCCGCCCCCTTGCAACGCGACCAGGGCGGTGATGGGGACGGTCAGGACATCCTTGCGCTCGCCGGAGACAACCTCAAGCGTCACCGGGGCGGCATCGAAGCCGCTCAGCGCCTTCTGATCGTCGACCGCGACGACCATCGGCAAGACCTGCTTGTCCTCGATCGTAACTGCCACCGTGCTGATGCGCTCCACCGTCCCGTCGACCTTCTTCCCGTTGGGCAGGGTGACGGTGGCGGCGTCCCCTTCAGCGACGAGATGCTGGAGGGCGACATCGAGCGGGACACTCACAACCTGGGTCGTGCCGCTGTAGGTGAGGACCGCCTGGTTCGGATCTCCGCCAAGCTGGCTGCCGGGGGTAAGCCCCTGCATGGCGACCCGGATATCGCCGGGCGCGACCGCGACCTGGTGGAGCCCAACCCAGCCGGTCGGCTCCAGCCCGAGCGATTCCTGCCAGAGCCAGACCGCCGAGGTGGTCGCGTAGTCGTAGGCGCCATCTACCACGATGTCGACGTACCCAAGGTCGTACAGGCTCTGTTCGAGTTGCTGCACGTCGGGGCCGGTCAGGCCGTCCCATAGGTCGCGATAGAGCGGAACCGTGCCGTGGATCAGCGCGACCGGCACGCCATTGACCGCGAAGACGGGCTGGCCGAGTTTGACGACATCGCCGGGCGCCGGCATCCAGGTGATGGTTCCATCGGTGAGGTGGGTGATGAGCGGCGCCGGCTCACCGTAGGAGAGGATGCCGCCGACTGTCTGGGTCTGAGTGAGGGTTGCCTTGGTCACCTTGGCGGTGGCGGGCGGGAGGGCGGAAGCGGGAGTCTGGGCGGAACTGGCGCCGCCGATCCCAACCATCTCGGAGAGGTCGTCGTACGCCCGTGATGCCGACCCCAGGCTCCCGCTCATGGTCAACGGGGCCAGGGTGATCGCGGTGATGCCGGCCAGCAGGGCCAGCACCTTTATTCGTGTGCGCATCATTGTTCTCCAACGCCGGCCAGTTCGTCGCCGCAAAGGTCGTTCGCCTGCAGGAAGGCGGGGTCGCTCCGGTCGAGTCCGGAGCCGGCGAACATGCCATTCGGTCCCGGTTGCGGGTCGGGGAAATCGGGGAAGCCGTTGGCACGCATACAGGCGGCATAGGCCAGGTACGGACCGAGCTCCTGATCTTCGCCGTCGCCACGGATGCCGGCGGGAAGAAGATCCTGGCAGGCATCGAGGCCGGCCTGGACGTCGGCGCTCTCCGTGTTGACCGAGTCGCCGAACTGCGGCAGCCCCGTCTCTGGATCGGGATCGGACATCTCCACGCCCTCATCGCGCAGGCAGTCGGTGTAGGCCTGAGCGCTGGGTGCTTGCTCGGTGCTGGTCGATTGGCCTCCGCCGTCATTGCCGGCGCTTGGGATCTCGTTCGCGCCGCTCGATCCGCCGCACGCGGTCAGCAGAACGATGACGACAACCGCGACGGCGGCGAGCGCCGCGGACAGGCCGAACCGGTGTGGTCTGTTTGGCTTGATGAATCTCATCGTGGGAGGCTCCAGGCTTGTGGCGGCGACCGTCGCCGCGCCTGTCCCCCACTAAACAAAACCCGGCGTAACCAGCCCGTAACCCGGCCGGTTATGCCGTGGTTATGCGGTCCGGTGCAGAATGACCAGGGAGTCGTGCCCAGGAGGACCGATGCGCGTTCTGGTCGTTGAAGATGAACCGATCCTGGCCGACGCCATCGCGGAGTGGCTGCGCCGGGAGACCTTTGCCGTCGATGTCGCCTACGATGGCGGGGAGGCGCTCGAAAAAACCGTGGTCAACGGCTACGACGTGGTCGTGCTGGACCGCGACCTGCCCAAGGTCCACGGCGACGATGTCTGCCGCGAGATCCTCCAAAGCGGAGGGGCGACGCGGGTGCTGATGCTCACCGCCGCCTCGGCGGTCCGTGCCCGGGTCGAAGGGCTATCGATCGGCGCCGACGACTATTTGACCAAGCCGTTCGCCTTCGCGGAGCTATCGGCCCGGGTGCACGCACTGGCCCGCCGGGCGGTGGCGCCCGTGCAACCGATCCTGGAGCGGGCGGGTATCCGGCTCGACAGCCAGCGGCGGGAGGTGACCAGGGACGGCCTGCCGGTCGCGCTCGCCAATCGCGAATTCGCGCTGCTCAACGAGCTGCTCCGGGCCGACGGCGCGGTCGTTTCGGCGGAGACGCTGCTGGAGAAGGTCTGGGACGAGAACATCGATCCGATCACCAACACCGTGCGCGTCACGATGATGAAGCTGCGGCGCAAGCTCGGCGACCCGCCCGTGATCGAGACGCTGCCGGGCGCGGGGTACCGGATCGCATGAGCGCGCTTGGCCTGCGTGGTCGTCTGACGCTCCTCTACGGCGGGCTCGTCCTGATCGCGGGGGTGATCTCCCTGGTCGCGATCTACCTGGTGGTCGATCACCGGCTGGACGAAGAGTTCAGCGGCGACGATCTCAATTCCCGCCTGGAACTGCTCCGGGAGCAAGGCGAGCATGTCACCTTGCCCGACGGCAGCACGGTGCCGATCGACCAGTTGATCGCGGAGGCCCGGGCCGATCAAGAGGCGGTCAAGGACGCCGCCCTCGATGTCCTCATCCTGCAAGGAGGGATCGCGGTGCTGGCGGTCGGCTTGCTGGCCGGGGCGATCGGCTGGGTGGTGGCTGGGCGCGGATTGCGTCCCCTGGAGGCCGTAGCGGCGACCGCGCAGCGCATCGCCACCTCGCGCGGGGTCGAGCGCGACCTGCGCGAGCGGATCGCCACCGGGGGCCGTGCCGACGACATCCAGCGCCTGGCGACGAGTTTAACGCGATGCTGGACAAGCTCGACCGGGCATTTGACGTTCAGCGACGATTCGTAGCCAACGCCTCGCACGAGCTGCGCACGCCGCTGGCGCTGGAGCGCGCGGTCCTCGAGCTGGAATCGACCAAACCCGGATTGCCGGCCGAGACGCGGCACGTCTTCCAATCGCTGCTGGCGATCAACGAGCGCCACACCCGGCTCATCGACGGCCTGCTCATGCTGGCCGACAGCGCGAACGAGATCGCCAGTCCGGAGCCGGTCGACCTCGCCGAGGTGGCCGACCAGGTCGTGGCGATGGCCCGAGCCGGCGCCGCCGAAGCGCAAATCTCGGTCGAGTCGGACCTTGGCGAGGCGATCGTCCTGGGTGATCCGGTGATGCTGGAGCACCTCGTGCGCAACCTGGTCGAGAACGCGATCCGGCACAACCACCCGGGCGGATGGGTGAAGGTCGCCGCGGGCATGTCTGGGAAACACGCCGATCTGCGGGTGAGCAACAGTGGGGCCGCGATCCGCGAGGGCGATCTCCCTCGCCTGGTTGAGCCCTATTGGCAGGCGGACAAGGGCGGCCGGTCAGGAGAGCGGGGTTTTGGACTGGGCCTATCGATCGTGAAGGCGATTGTCGAGGCTCACGCCGGGAAGCTGGACCTTGCGGCGCCTGTCGACGGTGGGTTGGAGGTGACAGCCGGGTTTCCGAGATCGTCATCGTAGGAGAATCCCTGAGGTCGCTCAGCCGTCATCCGGGACGAGGCGGCCGAGGCGGCGGAGTTCCGGCCACAGATAGGCGACGGCGGCGACGGCGATCACCGTGCCGATGCCGCCGGAGACGACCGCGGCGGTGACGCCGATGAGGGCGGCGGCCATGCCCGATTCGAACGCGCCCAGCTCGTTCGAGAGGCCGACGAAGACGAACTCGACCGCGGTGACGCGGCCGCGCAGTTCGTCCGGGGTACGGGTCAGGAGCAGCGTGTCGCGGACGACCATGCTGATCGCGTCGAGGCCGCCGAGGACGGCGAGGCATACCAGTGAAAGCGGGAACGAGCGCGAGAACCCGAACACGATGGTCGCCAGCCCAAAGCCGGCGACCGCGATCAGTAAGGTGCGGCCGCCGCGTTTGAACGGCGGCCGGTGAGCCATCACCAGCGCGGCGACGACCGCGCCGGCGGCCGGCGCGGCCCGCAGCCAGCCCAGTCCGACCGGGCCGACCTCCAGGATGTCCTCCGCGAAGATGGGCAGCAACACGGTCGCTCCCCCGAAGAGGACGGCAAAGAGGTCGAGGGTGCTGGCGGCCAGGATCACCTTTGTTCGCCGCACGAAGCGGAGCCCGGCCAGGATCGAGCCGACGGTGACCTCGTCGGTCGATCGCGCGAAGGGGCGCAGTCGCAACCGGAGCACCAAGGGCGTGACGGCCACCAGCGTGATGGCATTGATGGCGTAGACGGTCGCGGCGCCGTGGGTCACGGCGATGATCAGCCCACCCAGGGCCGGTCCTCCAATCGTGGCGGCCTGCCCCATGCTGCTCTGCCAGGTCGCGGCGTTGGCAAACCGCTCCGGTGGCACAGCCTGCGCCAGCATCGCCGCGGCGGCCGGCGCCCGTAGGGCCTGACCTGCGCCGACGAACCCGAGGCAGACGTAGAAGAGCGGGATCGGCCCATCTGCCGCCGAGAGGAGGGTGAGGCCGAGGCCGCAGAAGGCCAGCAGCAGCATCGTCGCCACTGCGACGCGGCGGCGGTCGTAGCGGTCGGCGAGGTGACCGGCTGGCAGCGCCAACAGTAAGGCGGGGATGATCTGGACCAGCCCGACCAACCCCAGGGCAGCGGCGGAGTCGGTCCGCTCGTACAGCTCCCAGCCGACGGCGACATCGACCATCCCCCCGGTGACCGACTCGGCGAAGCCGCTGAAGAGGAGCCGGCGGAAATCGGGCAGGCGCCAGGCCGCGTAGGCGTCGTGGACGGCGGCCTCGCCGGGTCGGTCCGTATCAAACACGGGCACGTTCCTGGTCCCGGCCATCCACCGGGGCGAACCAAACCGGCCACGATCTCGCGCGGGAAGCGGCGTCAGTACCCCGCGGCCTTGTCCACCACGTTGAGGAGCGCTTCACCACCGACGAAGCGGCGCAGGTTTTCGGCCACGATCTCGCGGCCGCGGCGGGCGGTGCCGGGGGTGGTAGCGCCGTTGTGGGGGGTAACGATCACGTTGGGCAGTGCCCAGAACTCGGAGCCGGCCGGGAGGGGCTCGATGCCATGGGCGTCGATGCCTGCTCCGGCGATCTCGCCCCGTTTCAGGGCGTCGAGTAGGGCGTCATCGTCGATGATCCCGCCCCGGGAGATGCAGACGACGTAGGCGGTCGGCTTCATCGCCGCGAAGGCGTCGCGGCCGAGGAGGCCGGCGCTCTCTTGCGTGCGCGGGGCAGTGACGACGACGAAATCGCATGCCGCCAGGAACTCCGGCAGTTCCTCGTGACGATAGAGGCGATCGACATTCGGGCGTGGGCAGATGCGTGCGGCGGCGGAGGCCGAGGACGCGCATGTGGAAGGCCTGCGCCTTGAGGGCCAGATCGGCCCCGGCGTTGCCCAGCCCGATGATCCCGACCGTCAGGCCATTCAACTCGCCGTGGGTGAAGCGGTCCCAGGTGCGGTTGCGCTGCGCCTCGATCCAGCGCGGGACGTTGCGGTTGAGCATAAGCATGAGCAGCATCGAGTGCTCGGCCAGGGGGATGCCGCCGTTGCCGGCGGAGGAGGTCAGGACGACGTCGCTGGCCAGCATCCGCGGCGAGAGTTCCTTGTCGACCCCGGCGGTCGGGCTATGCAGCCAGCGCAACCGGGTCGCCTCCGCCAGCAACTCGTCCGGGAGGGAGCCGACAACGCCATCCGCCTCCGGGAGCGCGTCGCGCGACGGCGGCGGCGTTCGCGCCGAAGATCACCTCGGCCGCTCCGGCCGCCGCCCGGAACCGGTCCTGCTGCTCCTGATCGTACGGCCCGATGACGACGATACGCATACCGTTCCCGTCTCCTGTACGTCAAGCCGGACGTAACGAAGGCGAGCCGGCAGTGTTGCAGAGCAGGACTGATGAGTCAACGTCACCATATCGCCCGAGAGCAACGCGGTTACGGAAACAGAGTTCTGTAGAGATGTGTTTCAGATGGTTTGTCTGATTCGGCATGATCGTGCCGGAATAGTTCGGTGATGCAATAATCACGCGGGTCCCAACACACGAGAAGTCCTGGGTCATTGGTCCATTCCGGGGAATGAAGGTCCCGCCTGCCGGAGGTTCCGCCAATGGGTGATCCTGTGCGCCTTGTTCCGGCGCAGAGATGGTGGTTGCTTGTCGCCGTTGCGGCATTGGTCGTGGGAATTGTTGCCTGGTGGTCGCCACGGGCGGATGCAGATACGCCGCTCGGGACCACGGGTCTGACGGGGAACCACTTCCTCTTCGACGAAGCCAGCCAGCCCGGCGCGGCGTGCGTCTTCGATCCGGAGACACAGACCGTCACCTTTACCGTCACCGCACCCTACGTGGTCGGCCTCAACCGCGATCCCGAGTTTGTCGAGGCAACTGCGGTCAAATGGAACGCCGTCTTGCTCCAGGACGGTGTCGCCATAGACGAGAGCGCCCTCCAGTATGGATCGGCCGGCGAGCTGAGCAGCGCGACCTTCGCCCCAATCGAGATCATTTCGCCGGCCCTACCCGGATTGCTCTCCATCCAGGTCGACATCGCATGGATCGACTTTCCCGAGATGGAGCATGAGACGGTCCTTGGCACATCGCTCCGTCAGGTTGACTTCTACAGCCAAAATCTGAACGACGATACTGGTTCAAAGATGGTCGAGGACGGCTGTCAGGTCGCCGAGGAACCTACTCCGATTCCCTCCGAAACCCCGGTGCCGGCAAACACGCCCATCCCGCTACCGCAACGAACAGCCGAACCGACCTCAACAGCCATCCCAGAATCGACCGCGACCAACATACCTGAATCGACGTCTACGAACACCCCGGCGCCAACAGCCACCAACACGCCCGAGCCACCAGCTACCAGCACGCCCGGTCCTACATCGACGCCAAGCCCGACCGCCACTTCCTCCCCTACACCAACCATGACAGCAACACCCGAGCCAACTGCGACGCAGACTCCCGTACCGACCGTCACGCCGGCGCCAAATCCGACCGGAAACCCACCCCGGAACCAACCGCCACGACCCCGCCGAACCCTTCACCGGCGCCCAACGGCCCAGCGGCGATCTCGACCAACTCCGCACGCGGCATCGTCAACTCGAATCTCCGCATCACCCTTTCCGGCTTCCCAGCCAATTCCTACACCGAGATCTCCTTCTCTGGCTCGACGGTCGCGGCCTTGACGACGACGGCGGACGGCACAGGCCGCATCACGGTCAAGGTCCCCGCCAAGCCAGCAGGCACGTACCCGCTGTGGGCGTCATCGGGAGCGGAGAGCGCGTCCGCGAACTATACGATCGCTCCCCGGGTGAAGGTGATCCCCGGCAGCGCCGCTGCCGGGAATCAGGTGGAGATCTCCCTGCGTGGCTTCGGCCGGAACGAGGCGGTGCGGATCCGGTGGCTGGTGGACGGCCGTTGGGTCCAGGTCGGGTTCGTGGCCCGGACCTCCAATACCGGCTCAGCCAACATCCTGGTGTCCGTGCCGGAGGGCGCCGATCTCGGCCCAGCCAAGGTCCGCGGCGATGGCGCCATTGCCCGGGCGCAGACGAATGCGTTCGTGGTGGTGGAACTAACCCCCTAACCCCCCAACCCCCTTCCCCCCGCTGCGGCAGGGGGAAGGGGGAGATTGTGCGGGACTCGAACGTCGCAAAGGCGAGGCGCAGAAGGTGACGCGATATCGGAACGTGACGTCGGAACTGATGTACGCCGCGCGAAGGCTCCGCTCTGAGATGACTCCTTCAGAGAAGGTCCTATGGTCGGCACTCCGGGGGCGTCAACTCGGTTTCTACCGCTTCCGCCGCCAGTGCCCATTAGGCGGCTACGTCCTCGACTTCTGCTGTCCGGAGTTCCGCCTCGCGATCGAAGTTGACGGGTCTGTCCACGACGGCAACGAAGACGCCGACGCCGTCCACACCGAACACATCGAAACCTTCGGCTACCGCGTCCTTCGTATCCGCAACGAGCACATCCAGCACGATCTCACCGCCGCCCTCCTGCTCATCAAGACGGCGCTCGCAGAGCCAACCCTCCCCCTTCCCCTTGCCGCAGCGGGGGGAAGGGGGCCGGGGGGTTAGGGGGCAGTCCCCGGCTCGACATCTACCCCTCCCGACGGGCGCGCCCCACCGCGATCATGGCCAACGCGGCGAGGAGGCTGGCGAAGGCGAGGCCCGCGAAGACCGGGCGGTAGCCGCCCGCCAGGCCATAGGCGACGCCGGAGCCGACCGGGGCCAGGGAGCGGGCGCCGGTGAGGAAGAAGGCGAGCATGCCGGCGATGGCTCCGTAGTGGGCCCGGCCGTAGAAGTCGGCGATCAGGCCGGCTCGCATCAGGGTGACGACGCCCCGGCCGGCGCCGAGCAGCACGACCGCGACCAGAATCCCCGCCTTGCCCTCCCAGGTGAGGAGGATCGCGACCGCCAGGGCCTGACCGGCAAAAACCGTTCCCGTCAGCGCCACCGGCGAGATGCGGGAGCCGAGCACGGTCGCCAGGACCCGAGCGACCACCTGGAATGCTCCAATCAGGCCGGCGGCGGTGGCGGCGAACCCGGCGCCGTCGCCGCGATCGGTCAGGTAGGGGATGAGTTGCACCCCGATCGCGACCGAGGCGAAGGTCTCCAGGAAAAAGGCGACCGTCAGCCAGCGGAAAGCCCCATCGCGGACGGCGACGGAGAGCGGCACGCCCGGAGCGCCGGCAACGGCGATCCGCGTCGCCGGGTCATGGCGGTCGAACTCGACGGGTCGTCGTCCGCGGTCGTAGCCGATAGCCGGCCGCCATCCGGCCGCAGTCCCAGATCCTCCGGGCGGCGGCGGAGGAAGACCGCGTGCGGGAGGATGGTCGTGGCGGCCAGGATAGCGGCCAGGGCGACCAACGCTTGTCGCCAGCCAAGCTCCTCAACCAGCCAGCCGGAGAGCGGCAGGAAGATGGTGCTGGCGAACCCCGCCGCCAGAGTGACGACCAGCATCGCCCGGGCGCGGCCCCGCTCGAACCAGGTGGCGACGGTGGCAAAGGCGGGCTCGTACAGGGTGGCGCTCATCGCCAGGCCGATGCCGGCCCAGATCAGGTAGAAGAGCCAGATCGAGTCCACACCGGCCCAGGCGAGAACGAGCACAGAGCCCAGCACCGAACCAGCGGTCATCAGGGCGCGGGGACCGTGGCGGTCCAGCCAGCGGCCAACCAAGGGCGCGGCCAGCCCCGAGAGGAGGAGCGCGACCGAGTAAGCGCCGGTCAGGCTGGCCTGCGACCAGCCCAGGTCCTCCTGCATGGGGGTGATGAAGACGGAGAAGGCGTAGAAGAGGATGCCCCAGGAGACCGTCTCGGTCAGGGCCAGGGTTCCGGCGATAGTCCAGCCGTAGTAGCGGCGAGACGGCGGTGCGGAACGAGTCCCCGGCGGCACAACGGTCCTCCCGATTGCGTCCAGCATCCTCTTGGCATCAAACGAATGGCTACACGAAGCCCGAATCTGGTTCGGTTCATTGGGTGCCGGATCGGCGGACTCCGCCTCCTCGACTCCTCGCCATCCTCGCCGTCGCCTTAGTGGCGATCCCGACCTTCCGCCCGGACGATGCCCTCACCGTCCAGGCTGTTGGCGCGGCCGAAGCCGGTCTGGCGGTCCTCGCCCTGGTCCGAGCCGAACTCGGGACCTTGGGGACCGCACTCGCCGCGGGCGAAACGTTGGAACCGCGACGAACGAGAACTAGACCGGGACGATCTGGTCTTCGATCCGCTTCGAGCGCTTGGTCAGGACCTCGGGAGCGTCGGCGCCGACGACGACGGAGTCGTCGTGGCGGAAGCCGCCCAGGCCGTAGATGTAGATGCCGGGCTCGGCCGAAAACACCTCGCGCTCCTTGAAGGGGCGGTGGAGGACGGGCATGTCATCGGGGAACTCGTGGCCGGCGATGCCCATGCCGTGGCCGGTGCGGTGGTGGATGTTCATCCCGAAGCCGGCCCGCTCGATGACCATCTGGGCGGCGGCGTCGGCGGAGGAGACGGGGTTGCCCGCCACCATCTGGGCGGCGGCCGCCTCGTTGGCCTCGGTGGCGACGGCGAATGCTGTCCGCTGCTGGTCGTTCGGGGGGCCGACGAACAGGGTGCGCTCGTTCTCGACAACCAGCCCGCTCAGGCGGCAGATGATGATGTTGACCACGCCGTGGCCGCGCTCGAAGACCGCGCCGACGTTCGCTCCGGTCCCGTGCGGCGATGCCGAGGCCGGGCCGCTCTGGCCCATCATCCTCACTTCGAGGCGGTCCTCCGGGAAGCGGCGGGCCCCCTCCTCGATGATGAGCGCGGCGATCTCGTGGTCGAAGGCGGCCACGTTCTTGCCCGGGCGCAGGAGCTCGACGTAGCGGTCCTGGCCGTAGTCGGTCAGGGCGGCGCACTCCCGCATGATCTCCAACTCCGCCGGATACTTCACCTCGCGCATCTCGATCAGGAACGGCGTCACGTCGACAAAAGCGAAGGCAGGTTCGACCGTCTTCAGGGCGCCGGGGCCTCCCCCTTCGACGCCGAGTTTGCCGGACGTGATCCCTCGCTCCTTGAGCTGGAGGGCGAGGAGTTCGCCCCATTGGCCGCGGGAGTAGGTCCGGTGCTGGTGGCGGGGATGCTCGGTGTAGATGACGTAATCGCGGATGTAGAGGCTGCCGCGGTCGGTCGCCATGAGCAGGTGGTTGGTCGACAGCTCGTTCATCACCAGGAAGGGATCGTCCTCCCGGGGGATGACGGCGGCCACCGGCCGCTCCCACGGCGCGACATCGAGCTGGAAGCCAGAGACCATGAAGAAGTTCTCTGGCGTCGTGACGACCAGCGCCTTGAGGTCGCGCTCCCCGAGGAAGGCGCGGATGCGCTCCGCTCGATCGGCGAAGACATCCATCGGGACGAAGGACATGGGGTTACTCCTCCTGCGGCGCCGGGGCGTCGTCGCTTTCCAGGGCGTCAATCGCGGCGATGATCCGCGACGCGAGATCTATCGCCGAAGGCACCTCTTCCGTAGGATCGCCATTGGGGAATGGGAAGTCGTAGTCGGCGCTCTTCCTGAGGGTGTGAAGACGGCGGAGATCCCACGCGAGTTTCGGGCTGCTCGCTCGAAGGAACCGCTGGACAGCGCTATGGGCCGAGCCATCTTGACGAATGACCGCCGAGTGCGCCCGAGCAAAGTCGCGGGCTCGATGGAAGCACGCATAGTACGCCCGGCTAATGGCAGATCGCTGTGACCCTTCGTCGTCGGTCTGGGCCGCCAGGAAGCTGGCGGTGGCGAGAAAATCTCGTCCCTCGAACTGCTCCACTAGCCGAACCTGATATCCAACCCGAGCTCCTCGGACACATTCGCGCTCCGGGCGATCCACCATTCACGGTCGAGGCGATCTAGGAGATCGCGCGCGTCGCGCACTGGGAGCCTTGTGCGGATGAAGCCCCACAACGTCTCGACGCCGACCTGGTCGACATCGTCTTCGACAACCAGGGTGACCTTCGTCGCTTCCCCGAAGCGTTTCGCGATCTCCGGGTCGGCCTCGCGGAGAATTTCGACGAGGTGGGGATGCGCGGCCAGATACGCGTGGACTCGGTCACGATCCCGGTACTCGTACCGTTCACCGAGGTTTAGATGTGCCTGGGCATCGGCATCGATTACCGCGGCTCGGTTTGATCGTTGGGCCACGTAAGACCTCCTCTATCCCAGCACCTCGTCAACCGCCTCGCGGATGACCGTCGCGATAAAGGTCGCGTCCTCCGGGGTGATGACCAGGGGCGGGGCGATGGCGATGCCGTCGTTGGAGCAGCGGACGATCAGGCCGCGGGCGCGGGTGGCCGCTTGCAGCTTGCCGCCCTTGTTGAGGGCCGGGTCGAATTTGTCCTTGGTGCCCTTGTCGGCCACGATCTCGACCAAGGTCATGAGGCCCTTGCCGCGCAGGTTGCCGACGTGAGGGTGGTCGTTCAGCGCGGAGAGCTCATCGAGGAGCTGGGCGCCGCGGGCGCCGGCATTCTCGGCCAAACCCTCGTTTTGGATAATGTCGATGTTGCGCAGGGCGACGGCGCAGGCGACCGGGTGGCCCGAGTAGGTAAAGCCGTGCATGAAGAGCTTGTCCGGGCCGGACATCACGTCGAAGATCTCGTCGGAGACCGCCACGCCGCCGAGGGGGATGTAGCCCGAGGTGACGCCCTTGGCGAAGGAGGCGATGTCCGGCGTGACACCGTACTGCTGCATCCCGAACAGGGTGCCGGTGCGCCCGAACCCGGTGATGACCTCGTCGAAGATGAGCAGGATGTTGTGCTTCTTCAGGATCGGGGAGATCGCCGCCCAGTACCCATCCGGCGGGACGACCACGCCGCCGGCGCCCTGGACCGGCTCGCCGATCATCGCGGCGATGGTCTCCGCCCCCTCGCGCGCGATCGTCTCTTCAAGCTCCTGGGCCAGCTTCGCGACGAACTCCTCCTCGGAGAGGCCGTCGCCGTTGCGGTAGGCGTAGGGGGCGGTCAGGTGGACGAAGCCGGGCGTGGCCGGGCCAAAGCCCTCGTGGTAGGCGGGGATGCCGGTGGCGGCGAGGGCGCCCATGGCGATGCCGTGGTAGCCCATCTTGCGGGAGATGATCTTGATCTTCTCCGGCTTGCCGGCGAGGTACCAGTAGTAGCGCGCGAACTTGAGGGCGGTCTCGTTCGACTCGGCCCCGCCGGAGGTGAAGTTGAAGTGGCGCAAGCGGGGCCGGGAAGAGCCCGGCCAGCTTCGTCGCCAGCTCGATCGTCGGCGGTGAGGCCAGGCCGAAAAAGGTGGGGACGAAGGCGATCTCGTTGATCTGGGCTGCCGCTGCTTCGGCCAACTCGCGGCGGCCGTGGCCGACGTTGACGTTCCACAGCCCCGCAAACCCGTCGAGGTACTTCTTGCCGTCTGTATCCCAGATGTAGGCGCCCTCGCCCCTGGCCATGACCAGGGGCCCACTCTCCCGCATCTGTTTCAGGTTGGAGACCGGATGGAGCATGAACGCCTTGTCCTGCTCGATCAGGTCGGCAGTGTTCCAGGAGGGGATGGCGGCGGGGGCGTGGGACTCGGTGGCGACCATGGGGAAGGTCCTTTCGTGGGCGGCGCGGTGTCGGTAGGGTCGGCAGACGTTCGAGCCAGCGGCAATGGGTCCAGTCCGCCCATTGTCTGGTATGGGGTGGCGGGGTGTCTACGGTGGAAGACGGGACAGGAGAGCTGAGCGCGGGCGCAATTCGGGGGACCAGCATCTGAGGGCCGCCCGAGGCGAGAGTCGACAGCCCGGGCACGGGATTTGCTTTCGGCATGCCGGAAATTGTCTCTTAGGGAGTACCCCTCCCGTTCGTCGAAAGGACACCATGAGCGAAACGAACCGGTCGGAGGCGCTGGACCGAATCTCGACCGGCGTCGCGGGACTTGACGCCGTCCTCGGCGGAGGCATCCCGGCCCGCCGCACGTGCCTCATCGCCGGCGTTCCGGGAACGGGGAAGACGACCCTGGGCAACCAACTCGCGTTTGCCCACGCCGCGCGGGGCGGCTCCGTCGTCGTGGCAACGCTGCTGGCCGAGTCGCACGACATCCTGATTGAGAACTTGCGCAGCTTCAGCTTCTTCGCCCCCGAGTACGTGGGCAACCGGATCCGCTACTTCAGCGTCCAGACCCCGCTGGAGGATGGCGGCCTCGATGCCATCGTCGACATGTTACGCCAGGAGGTACGGCAGTCCCGAGCGACCGTCCTGATCGTCGACGGCACCGCGGTAGTCGAGGACTTCGCCCGATCTGCCTTCGACCTGCGCCGGTTCGCGCAGCGGCTCGAGGTCCAGTTCTCGCTATTGGGATGCACCACCGTCCTCCTCACCAGCCACGTTGGCGAGCATCTGCGCCTCCTGGGCGGTCACGTCAACGGCGTCATCCTGCTGACCAACGACCTTGTCGTGCCCCGGCATGTGCGCATGCTGGAGGTCGTCAAGATGCGAGGCGTTCGCCACGCGAGCGGGATGCACGAATTCGGGATCGACGACGACGGGGTGACCGTGTACCCGCGCCTGGAGGCCCTCGTTGGGCGCACGCGTCTCAACCTCAAGGCCGAGCACGGGTTGGGAACTGGCGTGCCTGAACTGGACGCGATGTTGGGCGGGGGGATCCTGCCGCACTCGAGCACGGCGGTGATGGGGACGCCAGGCGCGGGCAAGACGATCCTGGGCCTGAGCTTCCTCTACGAGGGAGCGATCAACGAAGAGCGCGGCCTGTTCGTCGGGTTCCACGAGACTGCCGAGGAGCTAGCGGCGACGGCAGAGGGGGTCGGGCGGGATTTGCGGCGCTTCATCGACGCCGGCATCGTGCGGATGCTATGGACTCCGCCGCTCGAGCTCTCCGCCGATGCCTGGGCGTGGCGGGTGCTGGCCGCGGTCGAAGAGCACGCGCCGGTGCGAATCTTCATCGACGCGCTGACCGACGTGCAGCGGGTGATGGTCTCACCCGACCGCATGTCCACCTTTCTCGCAGCCCTTGTGAACGAACTACGCGCGCGTGGTGCCACGACGGTGGTCTCCAATGAGATCAATGCGTACACCGACGACAACCTGACGGTCCCGATTCCGGCCGCATCGGCCACAATGGACAACGGTATCCTCTTGCGGCACGTGGAAATCCAAGGCAACCTGCGGCGCCTGGTCACCGTCCTCAAGGTACGCCAGTCCGCCTCGGACCCGTCGATCAGGGAGATGGAGATCACAAAAGACGGGATCGTCGTATCGCGGCCGTTCCGGGCCGTGTCGGGCCTCTTAGCCGGGCGGGCCGCGCCCGATCCCGCTGCCGACGGGGAAATCGCACCGTGAGACCGGTCATGGTGGTAGACGACGAACCGGCCATCCGCGAAGTCGTTGCGGACATTCTCCGCGACCACGGGTTCGACATCGTCCTGGCGTGGAGCGGACGGCGGATGCTGGAGATCCTCGAATCGATCCGCCCCAGCCTAATCCTCCTCGACATCATGATGCCGGACGTCGACGGCCTGGACGCACTCCGCGCGCTCAAGGCCCGGCCCGACCTGCGGGATATCCCCGTCGTGATGATGAGCGCCGCGATGGGACCGGGCGAGTTGGGCCGCGAGATCGCGGGGTTCCTACCCAAGCCGTTCGACTTGGACCACCTTCTGGAGACCGTGATCGGCGTGATCGGCTCCCCCTCCCCCTGACCGTCACGCAGGGGGCTCGACAACCGGGAAGCCGAGCATGAACGCCTTGCCCTGCTCGATCAGGTCGGCGGTGTTCCATGAAGGGATGGCGACGATGGTAGCGCCGCCCTAATGTCCGGCAAGGGTATGGCTCTCCCATGTCTGGTATGGGGCGGGGGGCGTCTACGGGGCGTAATCCGGCAAGGATAGCCCTCACCTCCTGCCTCCTCATTACCCCAGTCCACTGCCCAACCAAATCGCCCAGAGATTCCGTACACGCCGTCCGGCGATTCCGTACTGGTACGGATACCCCAGTACCATTTCCGCCGCTAACGTGATGGCAACGACCTGTTGGCCGTGGACGCGATACGTAAGGAGATCGGGATGAGTCGTCTTGTGCGTGCGGTGCTCGTGACCGTGGTGGCGTTGACGCTCGTCGTCATCGCGCTGTCCGTATTCTCCAGCGGGGACACCTCCGCTGGTTCGTCCGGCTACTGGACCGGGTTCTGGACCTGGACGGGGAGAGTCTGGTATTGGACGTGGGTGTGGAAAATCAACGGCCCCTCGGTGTCGGTCTCGTAGCGACACGGCACCCGGTCCCCTGGCGCTGATAGCAGATCTGGAAGCGATGCGCCGGCCGCGACCATGCGGCCGGCGCCGCTCATTGCGCGAATCACGAGGGTTGTGAAGGTTCCAGGGCGGCGGAAGAGTGATCCCCCCTGGCAGAACATCTCCCCGGTCGACGCGCATCGAGCGGCTGCGCCATCCCAACAGAACGGTGGGCAACCAGATCTCCTCGTCGTCCCTCGCCGTCCGCTGACGAGCCCGTAGTCCCCTGTCCGGAAAACCGTAGATGTACGGATCCGCCGGGCTCCTAAGCCTCCTACCGTGGAGACATCTGCTCGCCCGACAGGGAGGGAACCACGCAGGAAGGAACGCCGGTGGAACCAGGACGGTTCGATTCCCTGACCCGCTCGCTCGCTGCCCTAGGTCCCGGCGCGGCCTCCTCGGCACCCTCGCCGCCATCGGGGCGGGCCTCCTGAGCACCCGCGCCGGTGATGCCCAACACGTGACGCAGGCGCAGTGCGGCAACAAGGTCTGCCAGACCAACCCCGCCGACTGCGCCAGCGGCTGCGTCTGCTGCGACACGGCAACGGCAACTCCCGCTGTCGCCCACCGGGCACCTGCGGAGGCGACCAGGCGACCCTCCTGATCCAGGTGCGTCATTGTCGCTAACTCAACCAATCAAATCCCGGCGCACTGGCCGGCACTGCTCCCGTCGACGATGTTGGACTGGCTCAGGTTGATTGTCGCCTGGGAGGTTTCGGTGCACGAGAGGCGGAAGCCGCGTACAGGGATCCCAATATGCTTTCTGATAGGTAACCGCCGGGATACGAATAGGCAATCCAGGCGATGGCGCTAAAACGGCCGCCTGCCACCATGTCGGTATCGAAGCCGGACCGACCGGCGACAATCCGAAGGGGGCCTGGACATGACGGCGATGGCTGCGAAGCTCTTGGTGGTTGTGGCGGTGGCGGTGCTGGTGGCGGGCGGTCTGGTGATGACCCCGAGTCGGGCGGAGGCGACGGTGTCGACGGCGGACGCGGCGGTGGTCGACGTCTGCCGGTTCCTGCCCTTCACGGCGGACCCGGCCATCGCCGGCCGGGTCAAGACGGTCTTCGCGGTCCGCGTCACCAACGTCGGCTCGACCGTCTCGGAGGGCCCCGTCCTCGCCGCGGTCAGCCAGCCCGGGCGCCAGAAGTCCGGACTGCCGCCGGCCTCGTCCGGGCCCCTCGCGCCCGGACAAACCGTCCGCGTCAAGATCGCGGCCAGCCAGCTCGTCCCCGGCGCCCCGATGACGGTGATCGCGGTCTTTGACTCGACGACCAACCCGACCGAGACCTGGGCGAACAACCTGACGGTCGCCGACGTGTCGGCCGTGCCTGCCTGCTGAGGCGGCGACCGGCGGTGGCGAGGTCGGTGGCGGAGACTCGTCCAGCAGCCCCTCGGGGCGTCACCATGAGCCATAGGACATGCGGCAGCCCCGATACCTGTAGCCCACGTATCCGTCGTTCCCGGCGTGACATCGCTTTCGTATCGGCGTGATCCGCACCGGTACCGGCGGGCCACCCCAGTGCCCCCAATTCCCTAAGACGCAGCGGCGGGCCGAGGAACCCCACCCTCCATTCGGCCCGCCGCTGCGCTGAAGCGCCCACGTCTCCTTGCCGCCGTGGGCCCTGCATGATCGACCGCGTAGCGGGCGCCGCCTTGGCGCCCGATCGGCTTCCGCGGGTTTCGGCAACGGATAGTCGGGGCGACGATGGGTACATCTCCCCGATCTTCCAGGGCGGGAATGCGTACGTCTACCGATGCACCCGCATGCCCATGCCCGCACGATGGGGCCCGAGCCCAAGCTGTCGGCGGACGTCCCGCCCGGCGCCGGTCCGAGTTGGAGGACCAACGATGCGACACCGATCGGCCACGTTCGCCGTTATCGCCCTGGTGGTTGCCCTGGGCGCCGCACGGCTCACCAGCGCTCAAGACGCCACCCCCGGCTCCACCGCCGGGCACCCACTCGTCGGCGCCTGGCTCCTCTCCGACGTCGGGGACACGGAGGAGATCGCCTCGCTGGTGGTGTTCACCTCAGACGGGGTCTACCAGCAGGCGGACTACGACGGCACCGTCGGGGTCGGGTCCTGGGAAGCGACCGGCCCGACCACGGCGGCGATGACGTTCGTCCAGCAGTACCCCGGCGACGACGGCGCATTCGGCGGCTCCTCCACGATCCGGGCCGTGATCGAGGTTGCCCCCGACGGGCAGACGTTCGCCGCGGAGTACACCCTCGAACTCGCTGGCGAGGGCATGCCGGCGGGCGAGTTCGGCCCGGGCGAGGTCACGGCCAAACGCATCGAGGTCGAGCCGTTGGGGACGCCGGTCGGCACGCTCGAAGACCTCTTCGCTGGGTTTGACGAGGATGCCGGCACCCCCGAGGCCGCCATCCCGGCCGCCACGCCGGCGCATCACGACGAGGCCGAGGGTGGTGCGGACGCGTCGGCGCCGCTGGATCTGTGGCCCGCGCCGGCCGACCCCCTTGAGCGCGCGCAGTTGGCCGGGCTGGAGCCGGCGCAACGGGAACACCTCGACTACCACGTCCACGCCCACCTCGACATCTTCGTCGACGGCCAGCCGGTGGTGGTCCCCGCCGGGATCGGCATCAACGTCGACGATCCGGGGGTCCGCCGCTTCGACGACCCCGGTGGCACCGCGTACGGCGGCATCGAGCTGTGCGACGTGGCCTGCATCTCGCCGCTGCACACCCACGACACCACGGGCATCCTCCACACCGAGTCGCCGACCGCGGAGCCCAACACGCTCGGCCAGTTCTTCGTCGAGTGGGGCGTTGAGCTCGATGCCTCGTGCGTCGGCGAATTCTGCCGTCCGGCGACCCCGATCGCCGTCTATGTCGACGGTGAGCCGTACGCCGGGAACCCGGCGGACATCGTGCTCACCGACCTCAAGCAGATCGCGATCGTGATCGGCACGCCGCCGGCGGAGATCCCGGCCACCGCCGACTTCTCGGCCGCATGACGCGGTCGGCCGGCAGGAAACGTCGCGTTTGCAGACACACCCTAAGGGCGCTCGCGACGCGCTGAGCGGCCCCAGGACGCGCCGTGGCACCCGGTGTGCGGCTGCGTTTCCTGCGGCCATCTCTCCCCGAGTGCGCCGTGAGGATTCCAGCAACGTCGATGGACCGAGCACCCCCAAACCGCTCGGCCCCCGCCGCGCGCAACTTCCAGGCTGGGTCGGCGGCCGGCGATCGCCCGCCGTTCGTCACGCCGGGCCGTTGACAGGCATCGCCTCCTGGGGCCGTCGCGTACAGTGAGATGATGGAGTCAGGCCGGGGAACAATCCCCGGCCTGACTCGCGTCTCCTGGTCGATCCTATGGCGCCATTCGGGCCGTGGTCCTGGCGGGGGAGCGCCGATCTAAGCACTCCGTCCCTCGCGGCCAGAGCGGCCGGAGCGGGCCCACGTCAGCCCGCGCATGGCCACCGCGGCGCGGCCTTTGGCGAACGGGCGGCGCGGTCAGGAGTCACCGGGCGCCTCGACCCCGGGGAGCGTCTCCGGTCTCGTTCACCTAGATAGGTAACGGCCGGACAGAGAATAGGCAATCCAAGTGATGGCGCTAAAACGTCCCCCCCGGCAGGATGTCGGTATTGAAGCCGGACCGACCGGCGACACAGCGAGGGGAGCCAGGACATGAACGCGATGGCGGCGAGGTTCTTGGTGGTCGCGGCGGTGGCGGTGCTGGTGGCGGGCGGATTGTCCATGACCTCCAAGCAAACACGGGCCCAGGCGGTATCTCAGGCCGACGCGGTCATCCGCGATGTCTGCCGATCCCAGCCGTTCTCGGCAAACCCCGCCCTCCCGGGGGCGTTCAGCACGGTCTTCGCGGTGCGCGTCACCAACGCCGGCACCACGGTGTCGGAGGGTCCGGTCGTCGCCGGCATTTCGCAATTGATCACCGCTCGGGGCAAGCGGGACCTGGTGCCCGTCACATCGGGCCCGCTCCAGCCAGGCCAGGCCGCCCAGTTCAAGTGGAAGGACTCCAGGCTGTTCCCGGGGGTCCAGATGGTCATGATCGCGGCCTTCGACAGGGATACCAACCCGAACGACGCCTCGGAGAACGGCCTCATGTACTTCGCCGACCCGTGGGCGGTACCGGCCTGCTAAATCGACCGGCAGTGGTAACGGGTTCGGCGGAGGAACATCGTCCTGGAAGCGCTCAGGTCCTCGTCATTTGCCCCAGGACGAGCGGAAGCCGCTACGCTAACAGGGCTCCCAGTTCCTAGGGTAGGTAACCGCCGCAAAAACGAATAGGTAATCCAGGTGATGGCGCTAAAACGGCCGCCTGCCACCATGTCGGTATCGAAGCCGGACGAACCGGTCGAGGGACAACGAAAGGGGCCACGAGATGCAGGCGACGCGGACGATCGCAACCCGGTTCGGACTCACGATGATCTTGGCCTTGGTGATCTCCGGGTTCTGGGCGGCGACGGCACAGGACGGCGTGCGTGCGGCGGGGACGGCGGTGCCGAAGGTGATCTCGGTGTGCCGGCTGGGGGCGGTCACGGTCAGCCACGCGGCCGAGGGGGCCTCCCGGATGACCTTCATCGTCCAAGCCACGAACGCGGGCGACACGGGCTCGAGCCTGCAGCTGTACGCCGGCATCAAACAGCCTCTGCAGATCCGGCAGAAGGGACCACTCGCCGTGGTGTCGCCGGCACGAGTCAAGCCGGGCGAAGTCATCAAGTTCCAGCTGACCGACGGCCTGCTGTTCCCCGGTGCCTCGATGACGGTGCTGGTCGCGTTCATGCCTGCCCTGACGTCCGACACCCACCTCGGGATCAACGCGACGTTCGCGGACCCCTGGGCCGTGCCGGCCTGCTAATCCCCTCGTGGCGGATCGGCACCGACATAGTGGGACAGAAGAACCCCCGTCCCGCTCCGTTGGCCCATAGGTGGCGACGGAGCGGGACGGGGGTTACGTGGTGCCAAGACCGCGAAGGAGAGGGAATCGTCATGGGACTGCTCAGGGTTTCACCATTTGCCCCAGGACGGGCGGACGCCGCTCACACGGCCCCTGCTCCCGAGAACTGAGGAGGGAAACCCGTAGGCGAACCCGTAGGGATTCCCGTAGATCTACGGGGCGACATCCGGCCCAAGAACCCGTACCGTGGGGAGGCCGCCCGTATGGGCGCCACGACGACGAGGAGGACGGATGGACCCGAAGCGCTTTGACTCCCTGACCCGGTCGCTGGCCGCGCCGAAGACCCGCCGCGGCCTGCTCGGCTCGCTCGCCGCCCTCGGCGCTGGTCTGTTCGGCGCCCGCGCCGCCGACGCCCAGGTCACCCAGGCGCAGTGCGGCAACAAGATCTGCGCCAGCCAACCCGGCCGTCTGCGCCAACGGCTGCGTCTGCTGCGACTACGGCAACGGCAACTCCCGGTGCCGCCCGCCCGGCACGTGTTCGCCCGGTGTGGTCGCTCTGCCCGCCCGGCCAGGTGGTCGGCCCGTCCGGCGTCTGCGCTGCCCCCACGACCACGGCCGCGCCAACAACGACGACGACCACCACGACCGCGCCGCCGTGCGGTTCGGGTCCGGCGTGCGGCCCCGGCGAGAACTGCTGCGACGGGGTTTGCACCCCGTGCCGCTGCGACGAGGGCCGGGCCGACAACGGGACGTGCGTCACGTTCTGCACCACCGTCGCCGACTGCCCCGGCTGTGACCGCTGCGTGTCCTGGCAGCGAAACGCTGGCCTCCAATTCTGCGCCGGCGCATCCCAAGACACGTCGTGCGGCCTAAACGGGGACACCGCCTGCCCGGCCGGGACGTTCTGCAACTCGGGTGGCTTCTGCTCCCCGGCGTGCGATCCGGTGTGACGGCGCGCCGTTTTTGCCGAATAGATCGTTGCGAGGCAAAGGCGGGGCGCCACCTCCTCTACGATCATCGAGCGTCGATCATTCCCGATGCAGGGCAAAGAGAAACGCCGGCCGCGAGATGCGGCCGGCGCTCTTAGACAGACAGGTGACAGCGGCCGAGGCGAAGCTGCCTAGCGGGACATCATGCGGATGAAGGGCCGGAAGGTCGGGGCGCTGCGCCAGTCGGCCAGGATGGCTTCGGCCTGTGGATCGAGTTCGCCGTCGTCGTCGTCCGGGGCCTTTCCGGTTCCCTCGCAGGCCTCGCAGGTGTTGGTCGGCCAGACTTGGCCGTTGTCGTCTTCGCGGCACTCGGTGACGCCGTCGCCCCAACAGGCCGCGCAGTCCTCGCCGGCGACCTCGTTGACGGCGGGCAGGCAGTGGGGATCGAGGGTGATCGCCAGGTCGGACATGCTGCGAACAGGTGGTGTGATCGCCTTCACGGTGGCTTCGATCCGGTCGAGGTCGATCCCGTCGCGGTCGGCCACGCGGGTGCGGGCGCCTTCGGCTCTGGCCCGGGCGAAGCTGAGGCGGCCGTGGGCCTTGCGGCAGTCGAGGGTGCGGCCGTCCTGCGTGTTCGTCACGAGGTAGGTTCAGACGTCCTCGGCCGCATCCGACCGGGCCGGGCCGTCGTTGGTACCGGAGGGGCGATGGTCCGGTACCGCTTCGGAGCCTGACGGTACCGGTGCGGGCCAGGCCCCGTCTCAGATCGAAATACGTGATCGCGGTACGTGATCGCACGGATGGCCCGGCCGTTCCGTCGCCGTATCGTCGTCCCATCAACCGAACGGCGACGACGACGAGACGGAGGAGGACCGAGATGAACACGGCGATGCGGGCGGTGCTGGTGGCGGTGGCGGTGCTGGTGGTCGGGTTGGCGGCGGCCGACTCGGCGGAGGCGGTTAAGCATAGCCGGCGGCCCGTGGCGAGGGGCGTCGCGACACAGCGCACGTTTTGCGAAGAGGGCGGCGGGACGCTGACCGCCGAGACGTACACCACGGTCGCCTACACGAGCTGCTCCGGCGGCAAATCCGACGGGTACACGTGCACGATCACCCCGAGCTCCACGGACTGCGCCTGGAAGCGCGTCGTGCCCGGCGGCGACGGCCCGCTGGGCGACGTGCTGGGCGGGGGAATCGTCGAAGTGATCGAGGTGTCGGACGATCCGGTCGGCGGCCAAGGTCCCACGGTTGTGGAGACGGCCGGGGTCGCGGACGAGGTCGCGGACGAGCCGGCCGCCGCGGTCGTGCCCCTTCCGGGGGGGATCGCGGAGCACCCGGCCGTCGAGGGGGCGCCCGCCGCCACGGAGGCGGAGGATGCAGCGGACGGCGCGTAGCCCTCTCGCCCCGGCCGCCACCGGGTTCGGTGGACCGAACGGGGGGGCGCACCCGTAGCCTGCGCGTGCGCGATTCCCGCCATTGGCATCCTCCTTGCGTTGGGGTGTTCCACGTAGATCGCACGCCCGATCCGCGGCGGTCCCGATCCAGCCAATCGGGGCCGAGCCCCATCCCCAAGTCCAACGGCGGGCCGAGGATTCCCAAGACACCTCGGCCCGCCGCTGCGTTAACCCGGACCTTGAGGGGCCGATTAACCCAGCCCGATCGGTGCCCTACAGTGGGGACATCCAGGCGGCACAGTGGCCGCGAACAAACCGCATACCGAAGGGGCACAGGGGTGGATCACCGCTCATTTGACGCGCTTACCAGGTCGCTTGCCTCGTCCAAGACCCGCCGCGGTCTCCTCGCCGGCATCAGCGCCCTCGTGGTCGGCTCCCGAGCGACGTCCGCGACGGTCTCCCCGTGCCCGATCCCGGGCCGGACCCTGAACAAGAAGGGCCAGTGCAATTGCCCGGCCTGTCTCGGTGACGTCTGCCCCGAGGTCGGCTGCACCAGTCGCAAGTCCGACCCGAACAACTGCGGGAGCTGCGGCAACGTCTGCGACCTGGGCGAGGTCTGCAAGAAGGGGGAGTGCCGCGAAGCGGCGTGCACCCCCAACTTCGTGTGCTGCACGCCGGGTATCTCCGTGTGCTGCGTCACCGGCTCGGGAGGCTGCATCCCGCGCGGCGACTGCGGGCTCGACCAGAACGTGAGCGGGATTTGCTGCTGACCCGCCCCGTCCCTGCTTCCCCGCTGCGGGTGTGAAGGGCAAACAGAAACCCCGTCCCGCTCCGCGGCCACCTATGGGCCAACGGGCAGGACGGGGCACCGATTGACCCGGCCCCGACGGTGCCCTAGCATGACCCCATCCCAGCGGCGCATTGGCCGCGACAACCGCATACCGAACGGACACCCCGGGTGGACCCCATGCCGGTTTGATTCCCTGACCCGTTCCCTCGCCGCGCCCAAGACCCGGCGCGGCCTCCTCGGCACGCTCGCCGCCATCGGGGCGGGGCTGCTCGGCGCCCGGGCGGCGGACGCCCAGGTCACGCAGGTCTAGTGCGGCAACCAGATGTGCGCGAGCGGCCCGGGGAGCTGCAAGCCCGGCTGCGTCTGCTGCGTCTACACCAACCCGGTCACCGGCACGGTCACCAACAGCCGCTGCCGCCCGCCCGGCACCTGTTCCCCCGGCGAGGTCCGCTGCCCCGCCGGCCAGGTCCTCGGCCCCTCCGGGGTCTGCGCCGCGCCCACCAGACCACCACCACCACCACCACCACCGCGCCTGGCCTCTGCCCGGCCGGGAGCACGCTCTGCGTGCACGGCGCCCCCGGCGAGCACGAGCCCACCTGTTGCGGCGCGGGGAGCGCGTGCGGCGATGTCTGCTTCCCGGGCGTCGGGTGCTTCTGCTGCGCGACCGGGGGCGGGGGCCTCGGCGATTGCATCCACTGCACGGGGGCGGGGTCCGTCGTCTGCTGCACGGCCACGGGGGTGTGCACCTGCTGCGCCGCGGGCCGGACCTGCGCCGCCGGGGTGTGCAGCGCCTAAGGTCGGGGAGCCGTCGCCGTCCACGAGAAGACGGGTGGCGCACGCTAACGGACATCTCGCGAGTGCCACTCCGCGGCAACCAATGGGCTCGTTGGACCCGACGGGGCTCCCAGTAACGGGTTTGGTCGATCGTCGGCAACGCCGTCGACAGGGTCATTTCATCACCTGGGAGCCGGCGGTGGCGACGAGGGCGATCGCGGTCGCGGGGCCGCCCGGCGTAGGTCCGGCGTGGCGGCGGCGATGTTGGTCGCGCCCGGCGCGGCGCAGCAGCGCGATCGCCAGGTTGCGGCAGGCGGCGTCGCCTGGGGCGCCGCGCCGGTGCGGACTGGGAGCGGTCCTCGTCGAAGGTGACGTCGCGGACGTAGTGCAGCCTGTTCTCGATCCCCCAGTGCCCCCGCAGCAACGCCAGCAGCGCGCCCGGCGTCGGCCCGCGCGGGCGGCAGGCTGGTGATGGCATAGCTGACCTCGATCCTCGATCTGCCCCGGTGCGCGATCGTCCCGGCGCCGGCTCGACCCGGCAGACCTGGGCCAGGTGCGGCCAGGGCGCCGGTGCGTCCCCGCCTCCCCGGCCCGGGCGTTGAGGGCAGGATCGGCCAGCGCCCACAGCATCCGGGCCTCCGCCGCCCGTGCCGCGCCTTCGGCTCGACCCGGTCACCGCGGTCAGCCCGCCCCCCAGCCGGGTCAGGTCCGCCACGAGCCAGCGGCCCGCGTCGGCGCCCCCCAGCCGTCCGGGCTCGGTCGCCGTCCACGGGGGAAAAGGCCGCCTCGACCGGCGGCCAAGCAGGGCGGGTTGGTTGTCGTCGACCGGCAGCAGATAGTGCCCCGCCCCGCCACAACCCGCTGGCAGACGGCGCGTTGGGTCAGCAGCGCGTCGCCGGTCACCACCCGCCCCGCCAGCGGCACCTGATCCAGCACGCCCGGACCGCCGCCAACTCCTGCCCTTTGCCCGGGCTCGGCGCCTGGCCGAGGACCGCCCCGACCCGGTGGGCGAAGGCGCGCCACCAGATGCACCCCGGGCACCGCATCGCCGTGGATGCCGCGCAGCGTCTTGCCGTCCAGCGCCAGCGCATCGGCCGGCTCGACCCCGCTGCCCGCCAGCCATTCCCCCAACACCCGCTCGAACGCCGCCACATCGAGCGCCGCTTGAAGACCCGGTGCAGCGTGGCCACGCGAGGGGCTGCGCCCCGGCGGCAAGCCGAGCCGGACCAAAGCGGCCGGATCGTCCTCGATCCGCTCGCGCCCCCACTGCGCGACCGCGTACAGACTCCGGGCGCCGCACAGCATCGCGGCGACCGCCAGCTGCAAGACGCCGACCAGCGGCAGGGGCGTCCGGTCCGGGCGCCACCCAATGGGATGCCGCGGATCAGGCACGGCCGCGAGGGCGGCGGCCAGCGTCCCGGGTGGCGCAGGCGGGGCTTGCGGGAGCGGTTTGGGCACGGCGGGGATCCCTTCCACACGACGGACGCGACGAGCCGCAGCGGCCGCTACGCTCACAGTCGATGAAAAGACCCGGTTCCGTCGAGGGGGCCGATTGACTCGCCTCCGGTCGGTGCCTTATAGTGGGGATCTCCCCAGCGGCACTGCGGCCGCGACAACTCAATACCGAAGGGACCCACGGGTGGATTCACCACGCTTCGACGCCCTCACCCGCTCGCTTGCCACGGCCAAGACCCGGCGCGGCCTTCTCGGATCGCTCGCCGCCCTCGGGGCCGGCCTCCTCGGCGCCCAGGCCGCGGGCGCCCAGGTGACGCAGGCGCAGTGCGGCAACAAGATCTGCGGCAGCAACCCGGGCGTGTGCACCAACGGCTGCGTCTGCTGCGCCTACCCCAACGGCAATTCCCGCTGCCGCCCGCCCCAGGACTGCACCTCCCCGGGCGCGGTCGCGACGACCACCACGACGCCGGCTCCCTGCGCGGGCATCGTCTGCGGCGACGGCTCCTGCGCCAGCCTCACCGACCCGACCGCCTGCGGTTGCGCCCGTGAGCGATGCCCGGTCAACGAGGCCTGCGTGGCCGGCGCCTGCGTCTGCGCGGCCATGGGGAGCAGCGCCGCCCCGTTCACGTGCTGCCTCCCAGCCCCAGGCGGGCCGTCCGCGCGGTGCGCGGACGGGGACGACCCCGGGAGCAACATCGTGAACTACATCGTCGCCGACACCTGTGCGGTCGTGAGCGCCAGTTGCCCGCCGGGCTACGTCGCCTGCGACGGGGATGTCGGCACCCCTGGCACGCCCGATGACTCGTGCCGGGCCTGCTGCCCGCAGGGCACCACCTGCGACCTACGGGGCTTCTGCCGGCAATAGGGCGACGTAACGGTTCGCGGTGCTCACAAGCCGCGCACCGCTCCCGCCCCGTCCCGTCTCCGCGGCCGCCTATGGCGCCAACGGGCAGGACGGAGCTTCCGGGATGAACGGCCTAGTTCTCTTGTGCCGGACCCATCCACGTCCGGCGCATGTGCTCGATCGCGGCGGCGACCCTGTCGGGGAACGGTGGTGCCTTTTTGAAGGTCCGGGGCGCGGCGATCCGGGGCAGCCTGACGGCCAACGACAACCATACCCCCGGTCCCGTCTATAACCCACAGCAACACGATCAAAAGTCGACCTGGCCTGCGATGGCACCACCCCGTCCGTGAGCAACAGGGACGTTTCCCCCACACCGTCGGCGGGGTCAAGTCCGGACAATGCGCCGGGCTGTAGCGGGGCAGAGATGGCGGCGGTCGTTCGTCACTCGGTGACGACGAAGGCGTTCGTTTGCGCGCGGGCGATAGTGCCGTCGCCTCGAACCTTGGCCGGGCCGGGAATGACGCCGGCCGGGACGGTTACATCCACGTTGGCACTACCCGTGTTGCTCGTCCGGGCGATGACGAAGATCTCGATCCATCGGCCATCGACCAGCCAGCGAATGCGAACGCGCTCGTTCTTGGCGAAGCCGCGCAAGGAGATCTCGACCTGTTCGCCTGAAGCGGCGCTGCCGGGGATAACCTTGACCCGAGGGACGATGGCGTAGGTCGCCGTGGCGCTGGTCGCCCCGGCGGCAGCGTGGACCTGGTAGTCGCCCTGGGGTTTGGCGGGCACAGTCATCCTGACTGAGGCGGTGCCGCTGGCGGACGTGGTCGTGGCCGCGACAGTCACGCCGGCGAAGGTAATTTCCGTGTAGGTATCGGCGGGGAAACCGGCGATTTCCAGGCGGATCTTGGCGTTGACCGTGCCCCGGGTGGCGCTCATCGTCAGCCGAGGCGGTCCGGAGGGGCCGGACGGGGGCGTAGACGTCGCGGATGGGTTCGGGGTGTTTGTCGGGATGCTCGTCGGAGCTGCTGGGGCGGTCGTAGCGGTAGCGGTAGCGGTGGCGGTCGGGGGCGGGGTGGCCGTGGACTCGGGCGGAATGGTGGGGGTGGGAACCAGGGTCGAGGTGGGCAGAGGCGTGGTCGTCGCGGCTGGCTCCGGAGTGGGGTCGGGGTGGACCTGGCAGGAGCTGACGAGCGTGTCCGGTCCGCCGGTACCCTCCAGGTTCTGGGCGTAGACATCGACCCGGCGTACGGAGGTGCCAAGCACAACCGGAGGGCCGGAAGCGGTGGATTCGAACCAGATGATTTCAACGTGAGCGGTGTAGACGCCCGACGAATCCGGAGGCGTCAGCACGATCGGAGCGTCGAATCCCGCCGATTGGCCCTCGAAGGCCGTGCCCAGGATCGCGGCACTGGTTGCCACCTGGACGCCATTGCGGACGGCGATTGCCCGCCAGGAGACTTCGGTCTGCTCGGCGCCGGGGGAGCGATCCAGGCCGAGCACGTAAGGTCGGGTCAACCGTGACGGTGAAGACACCGGTGCCGGGGACGTAGAGGCAGCGGGCGCCGGGGTTGGCGGGTTCGTCGAAGAGAAAGTGGGCGCCGACCTGTCCGGACTGAGCGACGGAGCTATCGGCGCCGGCGCCGGGCGCCCGCCAGACGATGACCGCCGCCAGCAGTGCAGCAAGCGCAAGAAGCGGCCAAATGAATCGCGAACCGGACCGGCGGCGCGCTAAGCGGGGCGCGAGGCTTCCCACAGGGTCTCCTCCTGGCGATGAGGCGGATTGGCACCATGGTCCCGGATTGAGTCGGCATTCTCGCAGATAACGGCGCATTCGGCATGATTGACATCAAGATTCGGGTCGTCCATGCCTACGCGAACGACCTCAACACCCGGCGCGGTCGATCTATCGTTCGATTCCGAGAACGAGGACTGGATCCGACAGGGAGCGCCATTGCACCCAATCCGATCTGGCCGCACCATATCGGCCGCGCTGTCGCTAGTTGGACCAACGGCGTCGCCCGCCATTTCCGGCGGGGACCTGGCCGAGCAATCCGATACCAACAAGGAGCGTTTCTGTGAGCGGGAACGGAACCAGCACCTACGATGCGACCGAGATCGCCGATCTGTCTGGGGTGGTCCGCGCCGAGATGGCGCGGTGGACCGTGCCGGGGATGACAGTCGGCGTGCTGCGCGACGGCGAGGCGTCGGTCTACGGCTTTGGGGTCGCCAACGTGTCGACCGGGGCGCCGGTCGCGCCCGGCACCCTCTTCCAGATCGGGTCGATCTCCAAAGTCTTCGCGGCCACGCTGATCATGCGCCTGGCCGAGGCCGGCAAGGTGACGCTGGACGCCCCGCTCAACACCTATCTGCCGGATCTGGCCCTGGTGGACAAGAGCCTCCCCGGCCGCCTGACCCTGCGCCACACCCTGACACACACCAGCGGCCTCCTGGGCGACCATTTTCCGGACGAAGGGTTGGGAGATGATGCCCTGGCAAAGGTCGTGGCGAAGATGCACGACCTGCCCCAGATCACGCCGCCAGATGGCGGCTGGTCGTACTGCAACAGCGGCTTTTACCTGGCGGGACGGGTCGTCGAGGTGGTGACGGGCAAGACGTTCGAGACGGCGATGCGGGACGAGGTCTTCGCGCCGCTGGGCCTGACCCGGGCGACCTTCTTCGCCCACGAGGCCATCCTGCACTCGGCCGCGGCCGGACATCAGCACACGGAAAGCGGCCCGGAGGTGGCCCACCCCTATCCGCTGGCCCGGTGCGCCAACCCTCCTGGCGGAATCATCACCAGTGTGGCCGAGCTGCTCACCTTCGCCGCCTTCCACATGGGGGACGGCAAGGCGAGGGGCGAGCGGGTGCTCTCGCCGGAGTCGCTCGCGCAGATGCAAACGCCGCAAGTTCGGGTCAACGCCGAGGGCGAGTGGGGCCTGGGGTGGTCGCTGGGGCGGGCCGGGGGAGTGCGCACCATCGGGCATAACGGCGCCACGAACGGCTTCCAGGCCTATCTGGTCGCGGTGCCGGAGCGCAACTACGCGATCACGATGCTGACCAACAGCTCCCGGGGAACATCGGCCTCACGCGCCATCGCGAAATGGGCGCTGGCCCGCGACCTGGGACTAAAGACGCCGGAGCCGGCCAGGATCGAGCTGGCGCCTGCTGCGGTGAACCGGCTGGCGGGCGTCTACCGCCAGGCCCTCTCTGTCTCAACGATCACCGCGGCGGAGGCGGAGGGCGCCGGAGCGCCACTGGAGATGCGCGTGGTAACGACCAATCCGTTCACGGGCGACGAGAAAGAATGGCCGGCGGTCGGCCTCGCCCCGATCGCGCCGGACGCCTGCGTCATCACCTCGGGGGAGAACGCCGGAGTCCGCGTGGACTTCATCTTCCCGGAGGATCCGGCCGCGCCGCCGGCAATGGCCCGGATCGGGAGCCGGTTGTCGAAGAGGGAGGGGGGACAAGGCTGACGCCTTGAGGGGGACAGGGCTCGCGCCCTGTGGGGGACACGGCTGACGCCGTGTGGGGGAGAGGGGGAGAGGAGAACGACGGACGCCCCCTTCCGTCTCCCCTCTCCCCCACAGCCCGTCAGGGCTGTCCCCCTCAAAGCTGTCAGCTTTGTCCCCCTCAAGCCGTCAGGCTTGTCCCCCTCACGGCGCCAGCCGTGTCCCCCTCTATCCGCGGTTGATCGGTTCCGGTACCGCGCCGGACGGGTCGAAGGCGTACGAGATGGTCATGCCGCTCTTGCCGTGGAGGAGGGTCGACGTCTGGGCGAACCGGCGCACGGCGTCGCGGAACCGCTGCGTGTCGGCCTCATCGGATGTCGCCGACTCCGGCGCCACGATCTGCACCACGGTCCGCCCACGGACGCGGATATCCGCCAAGACGGGGCTCAGGTAGCCGCCGCCGAACTCGCGGAGCGCGATCCGGGCGATTCCCGGGATCACATCGTCGATAACCGTGTGGGCAGGAGTAGCCAGGACTGGGCGATCCATCAATGCCCTTTTCAGGTCAGATCGAGCGCGAAACCGGCGTGATAGGGCGGCAGGGCGAGCCGAGGCGACAGCGATGCCGGCGAGATAAGCCCGATCAGGAGGTGGAACCCGGAGGTGGTTCCGTAGCGCTGCGGCTGGTCGGGGAATGGCGTCCGCGGCTCCGGCCCCGGCCCGCCAGGGAGGACGGCTTCAGTGTACAGGGCCGGAACGGAGCACGTCATCCCGCCCCGGCCATCGCTCGCTGCTTCCCGGCCGCCAGTGTTAGCGCCGGCATAACCGGTTAGGATGGACCATACATTGACTCTTCCCTCCACCCCGGCTGAGGTACACCGTCATGCTCCAGAATCTACTGAGAAAACTCAAGGGAACCGCCTCCGACGACGCTTCCCCGGCCCAGGACCCACCAATGTCGCGGTCCGAGATGTCCCGGCACGACAGGGATGCCCGTGTCCTTGCCCTGCGCACCGAGGTTCGAAGCATCCAGCAGGCCATCACGGACGCGAGCGGATCCAGGGGCGCCGCGGAACCTGGCGCGGCCACCGAGCAACTGGACCGGGAGATTGCGGCGCTGGAGGTCCAACTGGAGCGGGCGCAACGATCGCTCGCCGAGATCCAGGGCAGGATCTAGCACGGCGAAGGGCGTGAGCGTCGCCCCAGACCGGCGGCGGCGCGGCGAACGGTCAGCCGGAGCGAACAATCGATTGGGAGGACAGGGCAGGTGGGCGAACGTGTGAGCCGGGACGGGAGCGACAGGCGCCCCGCGGCCGGAGATGGGGCAGAGGCCAAGCGGGGCCACCCCAAGGATCGCTACCTGCGCGTCGGTGTCGGCCATCCGTCCGGAGACGCGACGCTGCACCGCGACTTCGAAGTGCGCGCCTCGTATAACGAGGGCGCCGGCGGGTGGATGGCACGCGTCGGCGAGCAGAACCGCAATCACCAGCTCGATGTCTGGGGGCCGGCGCCGGGCGGAGACCAGGAGCGGATTTTCGCGACGCCTGCCGCCTGCCTGGGGAACGCCGTGGCGGGTATCATCGAGATGGCGGACGCCGAGGCCGCGGACGAACCGTAGCGAGCGTGCCCCGTGTCGTCCTTGCCTAAGCAGTGCTCCGCTGCCTCGCTCCCGGCGATGCCTGACACACATTCATGTTATGGTGAGTCCACCGAGGGCGCTTCTCATCGACTTTCCGGCGTCGGGTTTCGACCCCGCCGTGCCCCCGTCGTTCCCGATTGCTGAGGGTATTCGCGTTCCTCTGGCAATAGCGCGGGATTGTGCGCCCCGCGATGCGCAGGAGTACACCGTTGCGCATTGCCCAGATCGCTCCCCCCTGGTTTCCGGTTCCTCCCGTAGGCTACGGCGGCATCGAACGCGTCGTTCACGACCTGACCGAGGGACTCCTCGTCGCTGGTTGTGAGGTCATTCTCTGTGCTCCCGCCGGTTCGCAGACCAATGCGAAGCTCGTCACCACCGTCGCCCGGCCGGTCGGGCTCGATCTGACCGAAGCCCAAAAGGCCCGGCACTTCGTCGATGCCAGCCGCCTCGCCTATGTTGAAGCCCTCGCCCATGGGGCCGAACTCATCCACGACCACACCGACTATGCTCCCCGGCGCGGCTTCCCGATCCCGATCGTGCGCACGGTCCACGGCCCCGCCACCGTCGCCGCCGTCGCCCGCTACCGGGATATGAGCCGCCGCGGTGATCGCTTCATCGCGATCAGCCGCCGCCAACGCGACCTCTTCGTCGCGCTCGCCGCCGAACGCTGGGGCGCGGGGCAGCACATCAACTTCATCGATGTCATCCACAACCCGATCGATGTCGCCAGCGCCCCCTTTTATCCCCGGAGCGAGAAGAACGACTACATCTCCTTTCTCGGCCGCTGCCACTGGGAGAAGAGTCCCGATGGCGCCATCCGAGTCGCGCAGGCCGCCGGCGTTCCCTTGATGATGGCCCTACGGGTGACGACCGAGGAGCGTGCCTACTTCGACGCCGTGGTCGGGCCGCTCACCCGCTCGATCAAGAACCTGGCGAAGCTCGTCGGCGAGGTCAGCGGACGGGAGAAGGACGAACTGATCGGCCGCGCCGGCGCAGTGATCTTCCCTTCCCCCTGGGAAGAGCCGTTTGGGCTTGTCCTGGTCGAAGCCGGCGCGCGGGGAACCCCCGTCGTTACCCTGGCCCGAGGCTCCGCGCCGGAACTGGTGGTAGACGGGGTCACGGGCATCCTCTGTGCCGACGAAGAAGAGATGGCTCGCGCGATCCCGCGCGCGATGGCCCTCGATCCCGCTGCCTGTCGCGCCCACGTCGCGGCCCATTTCGACCGCGGCCTGATCGCCCAACAGCATCTCGCCCTCTATCAGCGTGTCCTTGGCGCTTCCATCGCCGCCTTCCCGGCCGATGCGGACCACCTGCAAGCGGCGGACTGATCGACCTCTTCCATTCCACCCCGGCCGGGGCGGCGCGCCGTGCGCGCCGCGCTGGACCCACCATCCGTCCCGTCGCGCGGGCGATGTTCTGCCCACAGTGAAAGCATGACAATGATCACGACTCCAGTAACTCCAACCGAGAGCCCGATCGTGGCGACACCGGCCGCACCCTATCAGATCGAATTCCGCCCCCGCCTCGGCGTTTCGGGTGCACCCGAATACCTGGAGACATGCCTGGAAACTGCCATCGGCCGAGCCCACGTCGAGTCCTGGGCCCACAGGCTCCTCGATCAGCACCGGAGCGGCGTGGTCCACCTGGTGGAGACGGCGACCGGCCGCAGCGTGGCCCTGCGACCAGTCTGGCCCGCGGGCGAGACCCCGCTGCCAGAGTGGGTTTCGTGGCACCGGTATGCGCTGAAGTCGGCGCGCTAGCCGATCCGTCCGAGGGACGAGCGAATCGGTAGCGCGGCGTCAGGCATTTCCCGACGACGAATTCCGAACTGGCTCCAGGTCGATGTCGTCGGAGCACATGCCGAAGATCGCGCCCAGCTTGCGCAACTGGGGCACCAGGGGCGTACGCCGCCCGCTCTCCCAGAGGTAGACCGAGTGGGGCTGCACTCCCACCTTCAAGGCCAGTTCGAACTGGGTCCAGCCGCGGGCCTGCCGCAGGGCCCGAATCGTTTTCACGCCGCACCTCCTGGTGCTCGGGCCACCTATAACGATCATCATATACCGCACTAACTATAACATCTGTTATACTACGCGCAGATGCCCCAACGGAGAACGCCCTGGCCAAGGGTTGGCATCTCCACTTTCCCCAGTCACGGGCCCCTCTCAGGTTCCCTTGCTCCCCCCATACAACACCGTGCCGGACCGATGTGGACCGGCGCATGACGGCGTTAAACGCTGTTCTTCCAGCAGTCGGCCCCACACGCCGGCGCGGATGCGGCGTCTCCACGCACTCCTCGAGAGGATTGATTCCGATGACAGACACGAGCAAATCCGCGGTCAATCAGGCCGCCGACAAGGCATCGACCGCCGCCGCGACCGCGACCGGCAAAGCGACCCAGGCCGGCACTGAGCAGCGAACTCCGCTCCGAGATGCCGCTCCCGGCGGGTTCGGTGGTTTGACGATGCTCAAGGACCGGGTTGCCGGCGTTGTCCGGAAGTTGACCGGCCGCTCCTAGCCAACGCATCGACGCGCACATCATCCGCGGCGCCGCGCCCGCATAGGCGTGACCGCTCGTGATCCACGACCAGGAGGACCTCTATGGCCACAGGCCGTATCACTCGCATGCAGTACGACAAGGGTTTTGGCTTCATCATGGAGTCCGGCGGAACGGCCTCCTCTGGGGCCCGGTCCGGCAACGACCTGTTCTTCCATCGCACCGCCGTGACCGAGGGCGTCTTCGACGACCTGCGCGAGGGCCAGGATGTGACCTTCGAGTCGGGTCCCGATCCGCGCGATCCCTCCCGGTTCCGCGCCTCCGACGTGCGTCCGGTTGGAGCGGCGGCAGCGGAGGAGGCGTGATCTCCTCCCCGAACGGGTCCCCGAGCAGGTCCCCGAGCAGGAGCGCACCCATCGCGCCGTCCGATCGGGTTCTGCATGTGCTCGTGGTCGACGGCGATGACACCCTCACGGAGGAGACCCGTACCCAGCTGGAAGCGGCCGGGTACGACGTTTCCACCGCCGATATGCCCGACATCGGCATCGTCCGCCGCATCGAGCCGGACGTGATCGTGCTGGGCATCTTCTACCGAGGGCGCGCCTCAGGCCTCGACTTCCTGGAGCATCACGCCTCCGACCCGCGCACCGCGCTCGTTCCAGTCATCGTCCGCGTCGCGGACGATGAACTGGACGGCGGTCAGCGATCCAGATTGGCCGCCCTCAAGTGGCCGGTCCTCGCTCCGGGCGCTGAGAAGATCGACCTGCTCGATCAGGTTGAGGCCAGCCGCGGCGTCAGCGGGTAGCAGGCTCGCCGGCTCGCAGGCTAAGAAGCTTGCCTCTACAGAACTGTCAGCGCGCAGGGGGCCACCTTTTGCCCCCTGCGCGCTTTTTGTTATGCGGTCACCTCCCTTGGAATGCGTCTTCACGAGGCATTGGCCCCCACTGAGGCATGGCTAACTACGATACTCGTCGAAATGGTTGGCCACTTCTTGGGGATGACGGGGGCTGACTGCCAGAACTATTCCGGATCGCCGCTCCAAGGCTACCGGCGAGTGCGGACAGGGTTCCCGACAAGCGCTGCAGCCAATCTCACTACTGGTCTAGTCGAGGAAATACGAGGACACTGATATTGGAAGGACTATTGAGACGGGGTCGGTGAGCATGGATCCTATCCCAAAGGATGCCTCGCCAGCCTGTCTCAAAAAGGCATGTATGAAACGACCCGTCACGGCCTGGACGAGTTGGTGGGCTTGGCGCCTGCCCCCTTCGAGCGGCCCGAGACCGCTCGTGTAGAATCCGCACACCGGCAAACGCGAACTGCAATGGCACAGAGCGCCAGGATGGCGATGCGGCGACGCAACCCGTCTGGCGATAGGTGAAGGGGTAGGCGATGGAACGATTCTCGGTTCGCAAGGAGGACCTGCCCGTCGAGGAGTCGGACGGCGCTGAGAGCCGCTCGACCGAGATCGGGGAGTACACGATCGCGTTCGAATCCTACCCGGCCGGCTTCGCGGTGGGCGCGGACCTCCTGGCGGGCCTGCCGGGCGACGCGTGCCACTGCCCGCACTGGGGCTATCTGCTCCGGGGCGAGCTGCGCATTCCGTTCACCGACGGGCGCGTAGCGACGATCCGCGCCGGCGAGGCGTACTATCTGCCGCCCGGGCACCGCTTCGAGGTCGTCGAAGACGCCGAGGCGGTCGAGTTCAGCCCGACGCGCGAGCTCCGCGAGGTCTACGCGATGATCGAGCGCAACGCCGGGGGCTAGCCCGGACCATCGACCCGAGGAAGGTTGAGACGTCTGCCGGGACAACGACCCCGGCAGGATGCGCCTGTGCGTGCCGTAGGGCGTGGTCCAAGGCGGGTCGAAGCGGCCGAGTGCGTAGACGATCGAAGTGTAAGCCCGCAATTGATGGCCCCACGCACAGAGATTTTGAGACGCGATTTCGGTGTCTCATAAACGCCGTTTCTGCAACGTGCTCGCGTGGGGGCGGCGGTCGTTCCGGGAGAACACACGCCTGCCATGGGCCGGGCGAGGGTCCCCTGGGTCTGCGTCCGATCGACCGGCGCCGGGTGTACGATGGGGCCGAGCACCCGGTCGTCCGTCGGTTGCCGCCCCGTCGTGTCGGCGGGGCGGCGTCGCCGGGAGCGTCCGGGCGGTCCGGAGGTGAACCGTGGTCGAGGCCAACGCGGCCCGAGGAGGAACGACCCAGGAGCGACTCAGTCCGACCGTCCGCACGATCGTGGACCACCTGTGCCAGGGGGACTGCCACGCCTACGGCGCCGTCCTGGAGTGGTGTGAGACCCGCGGGGACTGCCAGTTCGCCGTCCTCTGCCCCGGCTGCTCGCGCCAGTTCCTCGTCGACGAGGACGAGCTCGCCGAGTTGCGGCGCTGGACCGATGCGGAAGGGCACGCCTTGGTCTGCGGCGTCCGCTGGGAGTAACGCCGTCGACGCCGTCTTCGGATGGGGCGCGCTCCCACCCGGTCTTTCCACAGAACATGAGGCGTAGGCTAGCGTCCGGCAAGCCGAACAACATATGGTTGTGTCCCTGGAGGGCCCGGGCCATGGACGGTTCTCTCCTCGACGACGTGGTTAAGCGGGTCGCGCCACAGTCCGCACCCGTCGAGACGGAACACGCATCGGAAACCGGTGGCTATCCGGTTCGTTCGAAGCCCTGGTAGTTCCCGGCCGCGATCTCGTCGCATCGCTTCCGGTAGGCGCCCACCCCGCCGACGTACGGCATGAAGACGCGCGGCTTGCCGGGGATGTTGGCGCCGGTGTACCAGGACTTTGCCAGGGGATAGAGCGTGGCATCCGCCACCTCGTTGACGTGCGCCACCCAGTCGTTCTCCGCCGCCGGGTCGCCTCGATGACGTGGAGATGCTCCTCGCTGCATATGCGCGAGACAGTCGGCGATCCAGTCGACGTGCTGCTCGATGGAGACCATCATGTTGCTGAGCACGGACGGGCTGCCGGGTCCGGTGATGGTGAACAGGTTGGGAAAGCCCGCGATGGCGATTCCGAGGTAGGTGCGCGGCCCGTCGGCCCACTTCTCGCCCAGCGCGATGCCTCCCCGGCCGCGGATGTCGATGTTGAGCAAGGCGCCGGTCATGGCGTCGAAGCCGGTGGCGAAGACGATGCTGTCGAGCTCGTACTCGGTGGCCAGGGTGCGCACACCCCGCGGGGTGATCGCCTCGATCGGCTCGCCGCGCAGATCGACCAGCGTGACGTTGTCGCGGTTGAACGTCTCGTAGTAGCCGGTATCGACGCAAACGCGCTTGGTGCCGAACGGGTAGCCCGTAGGGACAAGCGCCTCGGCCACGGTGGGATCGCCGACGATGGCGTGGATCTTGGCCCGGAAGAACTCGGCGGCGGTGTCGTTGGCCTCTTGCTGTGTGAGCAGGTCCGTGTATGCCGCACCGAAGCCGAGGCCGCCGCGTTGCCAGCGACGCTCGTACTCGCGCTGCCGCTCCTCGGCAGACACCGACAGGGCTGACTGGCCGGTGACGGGAACGACGAAACCGGCGCGCGACTCGCGCGCCTGCCGGCGGAACTCCGCGTAGTTGGCCTTCACCTGGCGCTCGAATTCCGGGTCCAGCGGCGCATTCCGCGCGGGAACGCTGTAGTTCGGCGTGCGTTGGAACACCACCAGGTGGGCGGCTTGCCGGGCGATGATCGGGATGGACTGGATCGCGGAGGAGCCGGTGCCGATGACTCCCGACGCGCTGACCGGTGAAATCCACCTCCGTGTGCGGCCAGTGGCTGGTGTGATAGGTCTTGCCCGCGAAACGCTCCAGACCCGGGAAGGCCGGGATCCTGGAGGTCGACAGGCACCCGGTGGCCATGATGCAGAAGCGGGCCGACACGCGGTCTCCCCGGTCCGTCTCGATCTGCCAGCGGTGCACCGCTTCGTCGAAGCGGGCCGCGGTCACGCGCGTGTCGAGCTGGATGTCGCGGCGCAGATCGAAGCGGTCAGCGACGTGCTCGACGTACGTCAGGATCTCGGGCTGGGAGGCGTACCGCTCCGTCCAGCGCCATTCCTGCTGGAGCTCGTCGCAGAAGGAGTACGAGTAATCCATGCTCTCGACGTCGCAGCGGGCGCCGGGATAGCGGTTCCAATACCAGGTGCCGCCGATGCCGCCGCCCGCCTCGAAGACCCGCGCGGACAGGCCGAGGCCGCGCAGGCGGTGCAGCATGTACAAGCCGGCGAACCCCGCGCCGACAATGACCGCGTCGAAGTGGCTCAGATGCTCTGGTCCATCCGTGGCTGACAGCGGCTCGCCAACTGCCATGGTTCTCGCCCTCCTTGCGAGGCGTGTCCTGTGGACGTAGATTCTCCCATGCAAGCCCTACACGTCCCCACCTACCCGATATCCGTGCTCGCGGGCGCTCCTGCCGAACGTCTGCGTGGAGGCAGCCGTCGTGAACTACTATCTGTCATCCTATAAGCTGGGCAACGAGGTTGCCGCATTGCGGCGACTCGGAAAGAACACCTCGGGCAGCCTTGGCTATATCGCGAATGCCCTTGATTTTACGAGCGCCGATCCCGAGCGGAAACAGCGACATATCGGCCAGGAAATGAGCGAGCTGCGGGAACTCGGCTTTGACGTGACGTTGCTCGACCTGCGTGACTATTTTGGCGATGAGGACGACCTGGACACGCGACTGCAACATCTAGGTGGGGTCTACGTCTGTGGGGGCAATAGCTTCGTGCTGCGGCAGGCGATGCACCTCAGCGGCTTCGACGACGCGCTGCGGTCAAGCGGTGACCGCGCCGACTTTCTCTATGCGGGCTATAGCGCGGGCGTCTGTGTCCTGAGTCCCACACTGCGCGCGTATGCCATCGTCGATGACCCCACGGATATGCCGTATCCGCAACTCCGGACGCAGCTGTGGGAGGGCCTCGGCCTGCTCGACTTTGTCTTTCTTCCCCACTATCGCTCCGACCATCCCGAATCGGCCCAAATCGATCAAGAGATCGCCTACTGCATCGACAACAAGATCCTCTTCAAGGCCTACCGAGACGGTGAGGTCCTCATCATCGAGTGAGACCGAACCGAGCGCCGGATAGTGACCGTCTCCCACGACTCCCACGATCTCTCAAATGTATCGGACGAGAACTGAATGTCCGCCTGCCAATGTAGAATCGAATCAGGGGGGTGATCACATTGAGAAGGATCGATTGTGGACCTGATCGAACGGTTGTTGGGGCACGGACGGTGGTTCACTGAGAAGTTTCTCGAAGCCGCGCTGCCGCTGTCGGACGAGCAACTGGATCGCGAGTTCGACATCGGGCACCGGACCTTCCGGAAAACGGCGGTGCACCTGGTGAACGTGATCGACGGCGAGACGGCCCGGCTGCGCGGGGTGCCGCCGCCGGAGCGGTTGCCCGAGGATGCCTCGATCCCGGACACGCTCGCTGCGTTCAAGATCGCCTACGATAGATTCGAGGAAGCGGTCCGGGCGATCGTTGCCGCCGGGAGCAACAAGCAGACCGCCACCTACCTCGACAACTACGGCATCCCGCAGTCCTACGGCGGGACCGTGCTGTTCGTCATCACCCAGAACGTGGTGCGCATCTCCGAACTCCGGCATTTCCTGGTGCGTCTCGGCGTGGAGGACCTGTTCGAGGGCGACGTGCAGGAATGGGAGCACTTTCCGGGACAGATCGATCGGTGGGGCGGGCAGTACCCAGAAGGGCTCGTTAAGCCCTGGGCGAGCTAGCTCCAGGGGCCGAACCGGCCAAGGGAGACAAAAGTGTGCGGCGAGGCTTAATTGCCTCGCCGCTGTCCTGCGCTTGATGCACCCGCAGGCGCGCCTCCTGCACCACGTCCTCGGCCTCGGAGACGCTCCCGAGCATCCGCTAGGCGATCGCGAAGGCGGCCGGCCGCAGCTCGTCGAGCAGTCGCTCGCGGTCGGTCATGGCGTCGTGAACCCCTGGCGCCAGCTCGGGTGCGCCGGGCGCCACCCCAACTCGCGCTTGGCCTTGGCATTGGCGGCGCCGCGAAGCTCGGTCATCATCGTCACGCCGACCTCCCCGGCGAGCAGGCGCACGACGAAGCGCGGCACGCGCCACGGCTTCTTGGCGCCCAGCGCCTCCGCCAGCGCCGGCAACCACTCGGCGACCGGGGCGGGGTCGTCGTCGACCACGTTGTAGACGCCGCGCGTGCCGTGCTCGACCGCCGCCACCGTCGCCTCCGCGGCGTCGGCGACGTGGACGAAGGACCAGACGCCGCCGCCGTCGCCGACCACCGGGTACTTGCGCTTGCGGACCATCTCGAACTGCTCCCCGCCCGACACCATCGACGTGCCGGGCCCGTAGAACATGCCGTAGCGCAGCACGATGCCCTCCATCCATCGCGCATCCAGGACCGCCTCCTCGAGGTGCCGGATCGCGGCCACGGCTTCGCGCATCTCGCGCGCGGGCGCCGTATCGAGCGGGTCCTCCTCGCTCTTGACCGGCCCGCCGGTGCGCGCGTATGTGGCGATATTGCTCTGCGCGACGAACCGCCGGACCCCCGCCGCCTGCCCGGCCGAGAGCAGGTGGTCCGTTCCCTCCGTCCTGAGGCGGTTGGTCGGCACGGCACTGCGCTCGATGTGACGCATGTCCACCTCCGCGAGCGCGGTCAGCTGATGGACGATCACGTCCGGCCTCGCCCGGCCGACGGCCTCCGCGACCTGATCGGCATCAAGCGCGTCCGCGACCACCGGCACGGCGCCAAGCTCGGAGAGCAGCGCCCGCTTCGATTCGCTGCGCGTCATGCCGTAGACCTCGTGGCCCGCCGCAACCAGACGCGGAACGAGCTGCTTCCCGATCGCGCCTGACGCTCCCGCAACAAAGACCTTCATCGTTGACTCCTTCATCTGCCGGTACCGGCAGCAAACGACACGCCGCGAGATCGCACAGATCAGGCGGTGAACGACTCGGGGCCGAAGCGGCCCCACGCCAAAAAGCTGACCAGGACGAGGTAGGTGATATCGGCCATCATCGGCTTGACCTCGTGCCGGCGGATGCGCGTGAACGTCGCGCCGGCCATCAGCACGACCAGACCGCTCGCGGCCAGCGGCACCAGCACCGGCGCGATGTCGAGCGCGGCGGGAAGGATCAGGCCCGCCGCGGCCAGGACTTCGAGCGCTCCGATGCCCTTGACGGCGCCGGGGCCGAAGTCGTTGACCCAGCCCCCGCCGGGGGCGGCTGCCAGCTTCTCCTTGGGCACGAACAGCTTGCCAACACCGGCAAACAGGTAGACCGCGGCCAGCAATCCGGCGACGATCCAGAGCGTGAGGTGCATCAGAAACTCCTTTCGAATGATGCCTACACCCCAATAGACAAGACTGCGATCCCGACCGTGACACCTCAGTACGGCGACGGCTCCTCCCAACACCGGGAGAGGCCGCAGTTCGAACCTGGCGGCTCACGGTGCGATCGACATGGGGACGGACAGCGGAGTGCTCCCTGGCCACTGCACCGGTGGACGGCGACCTGCCGCGATCCGGGGAGAGCAACGGTGGGACCAGATGGATATTCCTTTTGTCGCAGAGGGTCACGCCCACGGACTGCCGGCGCAGGCAGCGCACGGCCTGGGGGCCGGCGAACCCACCTCCGACCTCCCCCACGTGGTGGCGCCGGTTGCGTTTCGTCGTGCGTTCTCCATAGGTGGTCACCGCGCCGATCAGCGCGATCGCGGACCAATACCATCGGACGGCGTCGCGGACGGGCGCGGGCACGGATCGATGGTCGAACGACACGCTCAACCCGAGCGCGTCGGCCACCGTCCGCGTCGCCAGCGTCACCGCGGCGAACATCGTGCCGGTCGCCAACGCCATGCAGGCGAACTGGATCGATCTCCGGCCGCTCCATCCCTCGTACGTCGTGTCGACGGACACGGTAGCCATGCCAGATCCCTATTCCCCGGCCCCGCGTGGCGCTTCGTCGCGACTCACCAGGGTCCACAACTCTTGGGAGTCAGGCGTCCTGGGCCACGTTCAGGACGAACTTGCCGCGGGGCCGGTCGCGCTGCCCCCGGGTGTAGGCGCACGCCGCCTGCGCGAGCGGGAAGACCGCATCGACCACCGGCCGGATCACCCGGGCGTCGATCAGGGCGCCGATCTCGCCCAGCTGCGACCGGTTCGGCGTCACGATGAAAAAGACGCCCGTCCCCGGCCGACCGTCCGCCCAGGAAGCCGACCGGGGACGGACGATCGTGACAAGGCGGCCGCCGGGTCGCAGGGCACGCCACGAGCGCTCGGTCGTGTCGCCGCCGACGCAGTCAAAGACCGCGTCGACTCCGCGCACCTCGTCCTCAAACTTGGTGGTGGTCCGGTCAACGACCTCGTCCGCGCCCAGACCGCGGACAAAATCAAGATTCCGGGTCGACGCCGTCGCGATCACCTGGAGACCCCGCCACCTGGCAAACTGCACGGCGAAGGAACCGACCCCTCCCGCCGCGCCGTGGATGAGGACGCGGTCGCCCGGCGCCAGGGCCGCGTGATCGAACAGGCCCTGCCAGGCCGTCAGCGCCGAGAGGGGCACGGCCGCCGCCTCGGTGTGGTCGAGTGTCCGCGGCTTGGGGGCCAGGTCGGCGGCCCGAACCGCGACGTACTCCGCGGCCGCGCCGTCCCGGTAAAAATCGGTGAGCGCATAGACCTCGTCGCCTGGGGCAACGCCCTCGACGGCGGGCCCGACGATCTCGACCACCCCCGAGAGCTCGTGGCTGGGGACGAACGGGAGCCGGCTGCGGCCATCCGGCGTCTCCCAGATGTGCCAGTTGAACTCGTCCGGCGAGATGCCGGCGGTGTGGACGCGCACCAGCGCGTCGCCTGCCCCGACGGCCGGCCGGTTGACCTCCTCGAAGACGAGGTTCTCCGGTCCGCCCCGGGTATGGATACGAATCGCGTTCATGGTCCCTTCGCGCTTTCTCGGTGATTCTGCACGCCGGTCGAAGCATCATGGGGGCCTGCCTTGGCCCCGCCCTAGACGCTAGCCGCTCGGTGGCCCAAACTGAAGAGCCAAGAATTGTCGATTCGGATGGGCCAAAGCCGATGGATATCGCCAGGGTAGGCAGCCAGGCGGCGGATATCGCACCAGATTCCTTGGAACGGCACGGAGACGTGCCCCTCTTCCGCCAGGTCTATGGCAGGCTGCGGGACGCCGTCCTGAGTGGGGCGCTGCCGCCCGGCACGCGCCTGCCCTCGACCCGGAGCCTCGCGAGCCAACTGGCGATCTCCCGCGGGACCGTCGAGACGGCCTTCGACTTGCTCGTCAGCGAGGGGTACGTCACCGGTCTTGGCGCCGCCGGAACGATCGTCGACCCGCACTTCGAGGCGCCCGTTGCCTTGACGGCGAGATCGTGCGATGCCGGCTCGCCGGCTGTTCGGGCCGAGCCGTTGGGCGGGGAGGCGTCGGTGACCACAACGCCGGTCCCCAGGCCGTTCCAGTTGGGAGTGCCGGCGCTCGACGCGTTCCCGCTAAAGCTCTGGTCGCGGTTGGCCGCGCGCCGGGCACGAGGGCTCTCGTCCGCGGCACTGGTCTACCAGGAGCCGGCCGGGCATCCGGCGCTGCGCCAGGCCATCGCGACCTACGCACGGATCAGTCGAGGGATCGCGTGCACCGCCGACAACGTGTTCGTCACGCCGGGGTTTCAAGGGACGCTGGGACTCATCGTCCACGCGCTGGCAGCGCGGGGCGACACGGCCTGGGTGGAGGATCCGGGCTATCCGCTTGCCCGACAGGCGCTCGCGTTCGCCGGGCTCCGGGTGGCGCCGATCGGCGTGGACGGCGATGGGTTCGAGGCGAACAGTGGCCTGCGCCAGGCACCCGACGCCCGGCTGGCCGTCGTCACGCCCGCCCACCAGATGCCGCTGGGCGTCTCCCTCTCCCTCCCGCGACGCCTTGCCCTCCTCGCCTGGGCGGCCGAGCGCGAGGGGTGGGTCATCGAAGACGACTACGACGGCGAGTACCGGTACGTCGGCCGCCCGCTCCCCGCGCTGAAGAGCCTCGACGTCGCCGGCCGCGTGCTCTACGCCGGAACCTTCAGCAAGGTGCTGTTCCCCGGCCTGCGCCTCGGGTACGTGGTGGTGCCGGACGCCGTCGTCGATCGCTTCTCCCGCGCCTGCCAGCTCCTGCAACCCACCGGCAACGTGGTCGTGCAGGGGACGGTCGCCGACTTCATCGACGAAGGCCACTTCGCGCGCCACATCAGGAGGATGCGCGGTCTGTATCGGGAGCGCCTGGCGGCGCTGCGGGCGGCGCTGTCCGACACGTTCGGCGACGAGCTGCGCGCGGAGGAGCATTCCGGCGGCATGCATATCGTTGCCAGGCTCGCGCCGGACCGCGACGACCGGGAGGTCGCCCGGCATGCCGCCGCGCACGATCTGGCGCCCGGTGCGCTCTCGACGTTCGCGGTCGACCGCCCGACGCCGCCAGCCCTCGTTCTGGGCTTCTCCAACCTTCCGGCGGAGCACGCGGCCGAGTGCGTCCGCGGGCTGTACCGAGCGATTCGACGCGCCCCGTGACGCGACGGACGCTTCCTGCCGTTTCCCACCGATCGTTCGCCGGTCGCCGACGCACTCTGCCGATCAGACCCGACCGCGGTGCGGATAGCGGGGATTGCCCGCATCCTCCTTTACTGGGCGCTGGTGGGACGGAGATCACTTCGACTCCCGGCCCCGCGTTCACGGCAAGACCGTGGGCCCCGAGTGCAACACTCGGGGCCCACGGTCTTGATCATGGCGATAGCCCGCTATTGTCGATTGATGCCCGGTTCCCGCTGAGCCAGGCGACCAAAAGTGGTCGCCTGGCCGCGGCTTCTTAGGGGCAGGTGCCGCAGTTTTCGCAGCTGAGGCATACGTCGGGAGCTGAGCCCTGGCATTTGCTGCAGCAGGGAACCATCGGGTCGGTCGGTTGGCCGTCGGCAATGCACATTCCGCCGATTGGCTGGCAGGTGCCCATGCCGTCGCAGGTCCCGTTGTCGCACGGGTCGCCCGATCCCACCGGCTTGGTGAAGCACTGGCCCTGATCACAGTAGGAGCCGATGCACTCGTTGCCCGTGGGTGGGCAGGTGACGTTCGCGCAGGGGTCGGGCTGGCAGGTGCCCATGCCGTCGCAGATCCCGTTGCTGCACGGGACGCCCGGTCCCGCAGGCTTGGTGAAGCACTGGCCTTGCTCGCAATAGGTCCCGAGGCACTCGTTGCCCGTCGGTGGGCAGGTGACATTGGCGCAGGGGTCGGTCGGGTAGATGCAGTTGCCCAGCCCGTCGCACGTGCCCGCTCCGCTGTCGCACGACACGCCCGAGGGGAGGACGTCGATGTGGCAGATCGACGTAGCGACGTCGCAGGTGTAGGAATGGCACGAGGTGGGCGGCGGTGGACAGCTCATTGCGGGGCCGCAGGCGACCCCCGGTTTGCAGACACCCGCCGAGTCGCAGGTCCCAGTGCCACCCTGGCAGGGTACACCGGGAGTCGGGGTGTGGGCGCAGACCCCACCGGCGCAGCTGTCGGTCGTGCATTCGTTGGCGTCGTCGCAATGCTTTCCGGCACAGGGATCAACCGGGACAGCGGGCGCACAAGCCCGGTTGGTACAGACACCGGAACAACACTGCTTGGCGTTGGTGCACTTTGAGGTATCGCCGTAGCACTTCGACGGTTTGTCCGCCTTGGGCGCGGCGACCGCCCCGCCGATCCCGACCGCCGCCAGCGCACCGCCCACCGCGGTCCCGGTCAGCGCCTTGAGCAGGCTGCGCCGCGACTGCCGTGAGGCCAGGGTGCGGGTGATCCGGTCAAAACGTTCCTGATCCATCCGAATTCCTCCGATACGCGGGGGCCTGGTACGAGCGGACACGCTGCGTCGCCGGCCCCGGAATAGGGTCGGCTCAGGCCGGGGACGCCAGTCCCGCCGCTCGGCGCCGTGGCTAACCCATGCGTCATGTGCCGCCCAGGGCGGGGCGGCGCGCTCCTTCGATTTCGCTGCCTGGCATGGTCGTGAGTATGGGGCGCCGCCTCCGCGGGCCGCATCCGCCAAATGGCGGTTTCCCCCCGGCGGCGCGCCGGGGAAGAATCTACGTACTACGTATGCTCGTGCGCAGGACGGCGGTTCACCCCGCGGGCGCGAGGGACCCTTTTTTGAGACCAGAAGAGAGCATCCACGGGGTTCTCTCCCAGATAGTCTCGAAGAGATCCCTCCTCCCAGACAGGCGCCATGCCTGTCATTGCAGACCGGCCCAGCGCTTGGCCCACCAAAATCTCCCAGTGCCATCGCTAGCTCGTATCGAGAATGCACTCGCCGTGTCGTACACGGTTGCGAGGGGCGCTCGAAACGATTTCGCGAGACGGGAACCGGCATTGCCCGGCATGCATCCTAAGGTCGCGTCCAGTGGCTCATCAGACTTGTGTGCACTCCGAAACGCGCGTATGGTCCATCGGTGATGCCCGGCCGAGGGGACCGCGGTTCGACACAGTGAGGAGTGGCTCGCCATGACCATCTCCGACGATATCCGTGCCCTTGCTGATCAAGGACTGACCATAGCCGAGATCGCACGCAAGCTGAACATCCGCGATCAACACGCCTACGGGGTCGTGAAGAAGCGGGGGTCGCTGCAACCGGGTCGTTCTGTGAAGCGGCCGGCAGCCGGATGTCACCGGCCGGACGCAGGCCCTCGCCCGGGCACGGGGACTGGGCTGCTGGAGTCGTAGGAAGGGACAGTCCAAGCTCAAAACCCGCCGGGTCGACCAAGTAATGGAACGCCGATACGAGAACGGCTCTTGAGACGGGGCGGTGGAGGTGGATCCCATCCGGACGGAGGACTCGCCGGCCCATTTTAGGAACGGGTGGTTTTGAGGCGTGCCGCGTGCACGCGGCGGTCGTCCCGGGGGAACATACGTCTGCCCTCGCCATGCGAGGAACCCCCTGGGTCGGCGCCCGATCGACCGGCGCCGGGTGTACGATGGGACCGAGATCCCGGTCGTCCGTCGGTTGCCGCCCCGTCGTGTCGGCGGGGCGGCGTCGGCGGGAGCGTCCGGGCGGTCCGGAGGTGAACCGTGGTCGAGGCCAACGCGGTCCAAGGAGGAACGACCCAGGAGCGACTCAGTCCGACCGTCCGCACCATCGTGGCGCACCTGTGCCAGGGGGACTGCCACGCCTACGGCGCCGTCCTGGAGTGGTGCGAGACCCGCTGGGACTGCCAGTTCGCCGTCCTCTGCCCCGGCTGCTCGCGCCAGTTCCTCGTCGACGAGGACGAGCTCGCCGAGTTGCGGCGCTGGACCGACGCGGAAGGGCACGCCCTGGTCTGCGGCGTCCGCTGGGAGTAACGCCGTCGACGCCGTCTTCGGATGGGGGGGCGCTCCCACCCTGGCTTTCGCGTGTCTCAATCCCGATCTTCGGGTCGAGCTCGCGGAGATGCTCGTCCGCGAGATCGTGACCACCGATGGGCAGGGCCGTCCCGCCGCCTGACCAGCACGCGCGGCCCCGGCGGGCCATCGGGGACGGTACGGCCCCGATGGCCCGCACCGGCGGCCGACGTCTTGCTTCTCCGCTCACGCGGTCCAGGGCAGGTCGGTTGCCCCGGCCGCGACGACGGCCGCCAGCGCCAGGAACGCGACGCCGACCGCGCGGGCCCCCCACCGGCCGACCGGCAGGACCTTCTCCGCGAAGACGACCAGCGTGAGCAGCAGCATCCAGGCCAGGCTCATCACCCCGGTCGCGACCAACACCGCGAACAGCGCCCAGCAGCAGCCAAGGCAGTAGGCTCCGTGCACCAGCCCCATCCGTAGCGCGCCCCCGCGCCCGTCCCGCCACCGGGTCATGACAAAGCCGAGCGGCGATTGGCATTCCCGTAGGCAGACGCCCTTGAGCGGGGTGAACTGGTAGAGTCCGGCCACCAGCAGCACCGCCCCAAGCGCCACCGGCGCCCAGGCGGCGCGGTCGGCCTTGGACACCCGGCCAGCCAACTCGCTCCCGAGCTGAACGAGGATCCAGGTGACGCCGCCGATCGCGACCCAGACCAGCAGGTAGCCCGCCGCGAAGACCCAGGTCGGCACGAACGCCCCGCCCGTGGCCCGCCGGTCCACGGCGATCCGGCGGTAAAGCAGCAGCATTGGGGCGGCGGCCGGGAACATCATCGCCGCCATCATGATTGCCCAGGCGACGACGAAGGCCGCGAACCCGTCCCACGTCCAGCCGTCATTCATCGCCATGCCGGCCATCCCGGAGGCAGACGCCGCGCCCGCCCCGCTCCCGGCGGGGCCGGCTGTCGGCACGGATGCTTCCGTCCCAGCCATACCCGCCATGCCGTCCATCCCTGCCATGTCGCCCACCGGGTCCGCGTCGTCCATTCCGGGCATGCCGACCATGGTCTCGGGTTCGGCGGTATCGGCGACGGCGGTTGGGACGGCCGCTGGCTGGGACACGGGGTCGGCACCGCCGCGGGCCACCACGCCCATCGGCATGTCCATCGTGCGCGCCTGATGCACCGTCAGCGCCCAGGCGCCGGCGGTCAGCACGGCCAGCAGGAGGAGCAAGAGGAGCTGCCCGCGCTCCAGCGGCTTCGCCGGCCAGCGGCGGCGGACGGCCGCGATCACCGGGGCGTCAGGCGTTCGACCAGCGGATCGGCGCGTAGTGGCCGTTCTTGCCCGAGTTGTCCCAGCGCAGCCCGTAGTCGCTCACGGCGTACCCCGGCTCTCCCACGGCCATGACGACCCCCTCCGGCGCGAAGGGGTGGGCGTTGACGGCCATCATCTCCTTGTCCTCGCCGATCGCGCTCGGGATCGGGCGGACCGCCATCGCCAGGATGCCGGGAATCTCTACCGCGCGGCGCTTGCCGTCTACGGCGTAGCGGATCGGCACGCTCTTGACGCCGAGAACCTCGCCGATCAGCGGGACAAAGGCGCCCATCGTGCCACCGGCTGCGCCGGAGAAGATTGCCGTCAGCGCCTCCCGTTGCCGCTCGTCGGCCCGCTCGTCCACGTAGAGCGCCACCTGCCAGTTCCCCTCGATCATCGGGCCAGGGACGTGGGCCAGCAGGGCGGCGTTGAGGCCGTCCAGCGGGGTCTCGCCAAACGCGCCGCGCGCGAGGTGGAAGGCGAAGGTGACGTCGCACACGCCTTCGGTGGGCATGGAGGTGAAGGGGGCGTTGGGGGAGAAGACGCACGGGCAGACGATCGCGCAGTTGCAGTTCTCGAAGTACTCGCCCTCGATCGACCAGGTCGGGGTCGCGCTCTCGGCCATCGGGTCCTCCTCTGTCCTAAAAGACGAGCACGTTGGTGGCCTCGGCGCAGCGCCGGGCCACGTCCGGTGGGGAGGTAAAGGTGGCGTTCTTGCCTTCGAGATCGGCCTCGCTGACCCCACGGGCCTGCGCGCAGCCGCCTCATATGTAGACCGGGATGCCTTTCTCGCGGATCTTGGCCATCAGATCCCGCAGCGGGGGCAGCCCTACCGGCGTCAGGGACTCGATGTAGCGGTCCTGGATCAAGACCGCCGCGTCCCCCATCAGGTTGATGGACGCCTCGATCCCCGCCTCGGCGGCCCCGTTGACCGCGAGGTGGAGAGGAATGCAGGCCTTGGTCGGGTCGTCGGGGCCGTGGGACGCGATGTACAGGAGGCTCGCCATTGACCACTCCTACCCGTGGGCGCCGCGTATCGCGCCGCCACCAACTTCGGTGACCCGAGGATCCGTCCCTCCCCACCGGCGGCAACGGAACCCACCGTACCAGCCCGCTCGGGGGAGCCCTCTACTTTACATACTAGGGACGCGCCGCGTAGCAGTCAAGATCTAGAGGCGGGCGCGAGATGCGGACAACGTGAACCGCCCATCCGCAGCGAGGGGCGCTTGCCTTGCGGACAACGGGACTTGATCGGCACGCATCGATGGGTAGCGCACAACAGAGCGTCCGACCCTTAAGCGCTCAGCAACGCGCAGGCTGTCTCCCGGAGATCTCCGGCTCACGGTGACACGGCTCGGCGCAGGAAAGACTGGGGCAACGTGACCATCTCCGACGACATCCGGGCGCTGTCCGATCAGGGACCGAGCGTGACCGAGATCGCGCGAAGCCCTCACAGCGCACCATCCATTCGCGCGACCCGGCCTCCATCGCCGCGGCCCTGGAGCGCGGGACGAGCCGGACGACCAGCCGCTGGAACCGCGTCGCGGCCATGGCGATTCCCTGCCTCCCCTTTGGACCCGCCGCCGTGGCCTGGGTAACGTCCGACGCACCGTTGCGAGAACGTCCGTATTGTAGACCTGCCGACGAGGCCGGTCATCACCAGTGGCGGAGGTCCGGCCACTGTCGCCGGCTGACTCCTTCACGGCGGCGGTTGCGACGTCCGCGGCCAGACCCGTGCCGCGCGAACGCCATCGTCGGTTGCGAGCGCCGCCCCAGCCGCCCATGCTGCGGCAAACGCATCTTCGCCCAGCCCGTTTCTAAGCTCGTCGGTACTCACCGGACCCCCAAGCCGTTCGGCGGGCCACCGGACCGCCCCTGTCGCGCCGCTCAACGTGTCCGCGGCGGCCAGGAGGCGGGCGGCTCCGGCGAGGTCGGTGTCGTCCAGCGGCCGCGGCGGCGAGGCCGCGCAGGCACGCCGGGGTGTTGAATCGGTCGCCGTGTTCCTGGCCGAAGCGAGGCTCTCGGGCGAACAGCGCGCGCGCTGCCTCCCGATCTCCGCCGGCGAGGAGCGCAAAGCCGAGGTTCGTCATCGCCTGGGCCGTATTGCGGCGGTCTTCGACCGCCTGGAAGCACGGCAGCGCCTCCTCGAACGCGCCCTTCGCCTCGTCGAGTCGCCCGGCCGGTGGGCGATCGGCGCCGAGGCTGGTCAGCGGCAGGGCGCAGCAGCCAGCGGTCGCCAGTGCGCCGGAACAGCGCGCCGCCTCCTCCAGCGGTCCGTGAGCGACCGTGTCATTCCCCCAGGTCGCTTCGATCCGACCCAGGTTCGTCAGCGCCATGGCCAGGCCCCATCGGTCGCCACCCTGCGCGGCAGAGCTGCCACGCCCTCCTCGGCAAGCCGCCGGGCGGTCTCCCGGTCGTCGTCGACGGCCAGGCCGAGGAACGGCAGCGCTGCGGCCGAGGCCCGCGGCCGTCGCCCAAGCGCGCGCGGATCGCGACGCACTCTTCCAGCCGGGCCCGCATGGCGCGGACGTCGCCCTGCAGCCAGGCGAAGTGCCCGGCCGCGAACAGCGCCGTCGCCCGCGCCGCCGTCGGACATGCCGCGCCCGGTTCGGTGAGGAGCTCGTCGGCCCACCGGCGCCCCTCGACCAGCAGCCGGCGCAGGAACCACATCCAGAGCGCGCCGAGCAGGCGCAGGCCGAGCGACGGGTCGTCTTGGCTCGCAGCGCCCAGCGAGGGCGGCGCGGACGTTGTCTTGCTCTTCGCTCAGCCGGCGCAGCCACCACGGCGCGCTCGCCGCCGAACAGGTGCGGCTCGGCCTCTCCGCAAGGGCCAGCACGTCCGCCGCGTGCCGCCCTCGCATCTGGTCGCGTTCGCCCGCCGCGTCCAATTGCTCCAGCGCGTACTCCCGCAGCGTCTCCAGCATCGCGAAGCGTCGTTCGGCTCCTGGCGCCTCGCGCCTGGACGAGGCTGTGGTCGACAAGTGCGGAGAGGCCTCGAGCACGTCGATGCCCAGGTCCCCGCCGGCGCCGCACACCCGCTCCGCCGCCTCCAGCGTGCAGCCGCCGACAAAGACGCCGAGCCGCGGAAGAGCACCTGCTCCGCCGGAGAAAGGAGGTCCGTGGCTCCAGGCGATCGCCGCGCGCAGGCGTCCGTTGGCGCGCCGGGGCGTCCCGGGCGCCGTCCGTGAGCAGCCGAAGCCGGTGTTCGAGCCGGCGGAGCATCGCCTGCGGGCGAAAGCACCTTGCAGCGGGCGGCCGCGAGCTCGATCGCCAGCGGCAGCCCGTCCAGACGGCGGCAAATCTCCGACACGGCCTCCGCGTTGTCGCGCGGTCAGGACGAACCCGGGTCTGACGCCCGGGCGCGCTCGACGAAAAGGCTGACCGCGGAGAAGGCGCGTGGCATCCGACGTCGACAAGCGATCGCCGGTGCTCGGCGGCCGGGTCTGGGGAACGTCAGCGGCGGAACGGGAACTCGTGTTCGCCGCGCAGGCGAGCGCCACGCGGCTGGTGGCCAGGACCGTCAGCCCCGGGCAGGAGGCGAGGAGCTCGGCCACGAGCGGCCCGGCGTCGACGACCTGCTCGAAGTTGTCGAGCACGAGCAGCGCCCGCTGTCCCGCGAAGCACGGCCTTGCAGCCGTTCCGGCGGCGGCGTCCCGACGACCTCCACGAGCCCGAGCGCGTGCAGGACGATGGTGCGCGACCAGGCGCGGTATCGGTGATGCGGCGCCAGGCCGACGAAGACGACGCCGTCGCAGATGGTCGGCGACCAGTCCGCGGCGACTGCCAGGGCGAGTCTGCGTCTTGCCAATGCCCGGCGGGCCAGTCAGGGTGACGAGGCGCGCATCGCCCGGCCGGAGCTCGGCGTGCACGGACGCGACTCTTGCGTCTCGGCCGATCAGGGGCGTGAGCGGAACCGCGGCAAGGTCGCTGCGGCTCGCGGGCGATTTCGGTCACGGACGGGGTCCGCGCCCCCGATCGACCGATGCTTCCAGCGCATCGCGATCGCCGTCCGTCCAGTCCGAGCGCGTCGGCGAGGAGGCGAACGGTCTCGCGGTAGGGCGCGCGCCGCGCGCCGCGTTCGAGGTCGCTGATCGCCCGGGACGCTCAGACCGGCCCGTTCGGCAAGCGCCTCCTGCGAGAGTCCGGCCGCGATTCGGAGGCGGCGGAGCACGGCGGCGAACGAGGCGGACTGCTCCACTGCACGTACTCCTCGCTCCCCCTCGGCGCGCGACCGCGATAAGAGTCGACCTAGCGTAGCACGGCAGAGATTCGTACCCCGCGGGACCACGCACTTGGCCGGTGCCGCGAATGTGTGGGGTAACGCGTGGGGCGCTCGTGGTGCCGGCGAACGGAAGCCTACCGTAGCCCCATCGGCGGCGCAGGGCCGCCGATAGGGAGAGCAGATGCATAAGGAGGAACCATGACGCGTCAGCCGAGGCCGCCTTCGGCGTGCCGGGTCATGCGCCCGGCGGGCGCCTACGAAGGAAAGCAGGGGCCGTCCTACGCGGGCGGGCGTGAGTGCCGAGAGCGTCGGCGCGCGCGGGATCTGGCTGGGCATGGTGACGATGCCGCCCGGGGGCCGCACCAGGCCCACTACCACGAGGCCACGAGACCGCCTTCTACGTCTGAGCGGCGAGCTCGACCTCTGGTACGGCGAGGACTCCGGGAGCACGAGGTTGCCCGCGCCGGCGACTACCTCTACATCCCGGCCGGCGTCTCGCACGTGGCGGTCAATCGCAGCCCGACCGAGCCGGCCGTCGTGTGGGTGGCCGGACCGACCCCAGCGAGCAGGAGAGCGTCGTGCTGCAGCCGGAGCTGGACGCCTTGATTGCGGTCTGACCGGCGCGGTCTATCCGAGATCGTAGGCTCGACTAACCCGGGCTATCTGCGTAAAGGAGGTCCAGATGCGAATCGAGGCCAAACTGGAAGCCATGGGGCTTGAGCTTCCCGGAACCGTTGCGTTTGCCCCCTGGCATCGCGCTCCCGTTCGCGTGGGTACGTGTACGCGGCAACACGGCCTACATCTCTGGGCACATCCCGCAGAACCCGGACGGCTCCCTGGCGCAGCCACTCGGAAGCGTCGGGGAGGACGTGTCCGCGGAGCAGGGCTACCAGGCGGCGCGGCTGGTGGCGCTGGCGCACCTGGGCAGCCTCAAACGGGCACTGGGCGACCTCGACCGGGTGACCGCCTGGCTGCGGGTCTTCGCTATGGTCAACGTGGCGCCGGGGTTCAACCAGACGCCGCTGGTGACCAACGGCTACTCCGACCTCATCCTCGACCTCTACGGTCCGGAGATCGGGACGCACGCGCGCTCGTCGATCGGGATGATGCTGCCCTTGAACGCCCCCGTGAACTGCGAGGCGGAGGTCGAGATCGACGCAGCGGCCGCGCGATAACCATGGCGCGTTTCAGAAACGGCCGACGCTGCATCCCATGTGAGACCGGATAGCGGCCGGATGTGGCGGCCCGCCCAGGTCCGTGCGGCGGGGCGGCGGGCGTTTCCGGCCCCGGCGGGCACAGTACGCGCTTCCAGGGAACAAGCGTAGCGCGGGGTAGTCCACGTCGTGTACGCGGGGATCGCCCGCTCCAGGGTTAGGCGAGCCCGTCTCACCAGGCTCAGGCTCACGCCAACTGCATCAGGACTGGGTTCCAGAAGCCTCTTCGCCGCTGGGTACCGCCCCTTTCAGCGTTCCCGGCCATGGAAGGGCTTCGTCTGGCATAGCCCGGGGTTGAAATCCCGGGCTCCCCGGCCCGATGGTCCGATCAATCCGTCAACGCTCCTCAGTCCCCGGCTGCCCGACCGGGAACGCCCGTTTACCCCGCTACCTCCCCCAACCCCGGGTTATCCGACCCGGCGGAGCCTCTGCATGTAAACCTGCAGGGGTGGCAGACCCTCGGACCTCGCCAGACTAACCACTTTACGAATAGAACAAATATTCTATAACACATCCAATCGGCACGCAAGGCGGGGGCGCGGGCCTGGGCAGCGCCCTACCTCGCCCGGCTCGGGTCCAGCCGTCATTCCGGCCCCAGGCCAGCTGCTCCCCGGGACGCCCCCGGGTCGAGCCGCCCAGGACGCCTCCTGCTCCCCGATCACCCCGAACAGGACGATGGGGTCGCAGCGAAAAGGCGTTCCCCAACGCACGACACTAGGCCATCGACTGCCCGACCATTGACCGCCTGACACCCCATTCGTGATACCATACACAATGCTGCGGACCGGGTTTGGCGGCTGAAAACAAGGCGTTTCAAGGCGCTCGAAGCCGCGATCCAGGACCGAAAAATGCGGTGTCACATTCCCGGCCACTTCCCCGTCTTCTGGTTAGGAGGACGCGCGGGCGGACCGGTGGGGTTACCGGCACCGGCCAAACAGGTCGCGAGTAGTTAAAGGAGAGGGCGCGCCGGTGGAGACGTTCGGCGGGAACTGGATGGTCATCCTGCTCATGCTTGGAGCGGGGTTCTCCATGGGGATGCTCCTCCTCACCCTCAACCTCATCGTCGCCCCGCAGAAACCCAACCCCACCAAAGCCGCCCCCTACGAGAGCGGCATGCCGGACGTCACCCCGGTCAAACCCCGCTACACCCCCCGCTTCTACGTGGTCGCGATGCTCTTCGTGATCTTCGACATCGAAGCGGTCTTCATCTATCCCTGGGCCGTGATCTTCGACGACCTCGGCACTCTACGGGTTCGTCGAGATGCTCGTCTTTATCGCGTTGCTCTTCGCCGGGTACATCTACGCCTGGAAGAAAGGGGCCCTCGAATGGGTCTAATCGACGATCGGTTCGACAAGAACATCTTCGTCACCTCGCTCGACTTCGCTCTTCAACTGGGCGCGGCGCTCCTCCCTCTGGTGGCTGCAGTTCGGCCTCGCCTGCTGCGCCATCGAGATGATCTCCGCCTCGATGGCCCGCTTCGACCTCGCCGAGCGCTTCGGCATGCTCTACCGCGCCTCCCCCCGCCAGGCCGACCTGATGATCGTCGCCGGCACCGTCACCAAGAAGATGGCCCCGGTCGTCCGCACGCTCTACGACCAGATGCCCGAGCCGAAGTGGGTCCTCTCGATGGGCTCCTGCGCCAACGTCGGCGGCCCCTACGACACCTACGCCGTCGTCCAGGGCGTCGATCAGGTCGTCCCGGTCGACATCTACGTCCCCGGCTGCCCGCCCACGCCCGAAGCCCTCTACTACGGCATCCTCGAACTGCAAAACAAGGTCATCAAGTACGAAACCATGGCCCGCAAGCAGGGCATCGCCGCCGCCGAGGAACAGTCGCCGCGCCGAACGGCGAGGCGGCCATGGGCAGCAGCTCGACGCGGTTCCGGCGCCATGCCCGGTCGTCGTGAGGGCGTCGCGTAGGCGCTCGAAGTCGCAGGCAGACCAACGCGTGACCGACAACCGACGCGAGCACCAGACCCAGCGACTCGCCCAGCCGAGACCGAGCGCCGAGGAAGTCGAGGCCCGCGACGATCGCGCAGGCGACATCGCCCAGACGCCGACCCTCGCCTCAGCGCGCCAGTCCAGCCGACCGTCGACGGGATGACGCAGGCCACTCCGAGGCACCCCTCGCCAACCTCGTCGCCCAGCACCGGCGCGAAGGCGACACCGCCCGGCGATGACCGACTCCTGGGGCCGCGACGCCTGGACCGATCCCGATGTCGAGCAGCATCCGGCCGTGCGCGTCATGCGCGACGCAGTTCCCCGACGCGATCGTCGATATCGTCCGCTTCCGCGACGAGACGACGATCCACGTCCGGCGCCGAGCTGCTGCGCGACATCTGCGCCTACCCTCCGGGACGACCAGCGACATCGCGGCTCGACTTCCTGACCGACCTGACCGCGGTGGACATGCTGCGGTTGCGCCGAACCCCGCGCTTCGACGTCGTCGCCCAGCTCTACTCGCTGCCGAACCGGGTCCGCCTGCGCCTGAAGGCCGGCAGCGACGACGGCGAGCCCGTGCCGTCGCTGGTCCCCCTCTGGAACGGGGCGAACTGGCTGGAGCGCGAAGCGTTACGACATGTTCGGCATCGTCTTCGAAGGCCACCCGAACCTGCGCCGGATGCTGCTCGCCGACGACTGGGACGAAGGATTCCCGCTGCGCAAGGACTACCCGCTGCGCGGCTGGAACGAGTTCCCGGTCTACAACACCGAGCGGACGGTCGGCCGCGTTCGCGCACCCGCTGGACCGGACGAGGGCAGTAACCTCATGGTCGATACCAACGACGCCGCCTCCGCGACCGTCGATCCCGATGAACGCCACGCGACCGGTCGCCAGTGCCCGACGCCGTTCATCGCCCAGGACGACGACCAGTCGCTCGGCACCCTGACCGTCACCGAAGAGCACCTCGCCGAGCCGGCGAGCGCTGAGCTGACCCTCAACATGGGCCCGCAGCACCCGAGCACCCACGGCGTGCTGCGCGTGGTCCTCAAGCTCGACGGCGAGGTGATCGCCGACTGCGATCCGGTCATCGGCTATCTCCACCGCGGCACCGAGAAGCTGGGCGAGCACCACCGCTACGCCCAGGTCATCCCCTGGACCGACCGCACCGACTACGTCGCCGCCCCGATGAACAACCTCGGCTGCGTCCTGGCGATCGAGAAGCTCTGCGGCGTCGAGGCGCCCGGAGCGCGCCCAATACTGGCGCGTGATCATGGCCGAGCTGAGCCGGATCGCCTCCCACCTGGTCTGGCTCGGCACCCACGCGCTCGACATCGGCGCGCTCTCGATGTCGCTCTACTGCTTCCGCGAGCGCGAGCTGATCCTCGACTATCTTCGAGGCCTTCTGCGGCGCCCGCCTGACGACGAACATGATGGAGATCGGCGGCTTCTCGCGCCCGATCCCGGACGGCCTGGTCGAGCATGATCCGCGACTTCCTGCAAGATCTTCCCGGAGCGCCAGCAGGAGTACGCCGATCTGCTCTCGACGCCAACCCGATCTGGATGGCCCGCACCAAGGGCGTCGGCGTCATCTCCGCCCGAAGCCGCGATCAGCTACTCGCTGACCGGCGCCTGCCTGCGCGGCTCCGGCGTCAACTACGACATCCGCAAGGCGACGCCCCTACTGCGTCTACGACCGCCTCGACTTCGAGGTGCCGCTCGGCCAGCACGGCGACACCTACGACCGCTACCTGGTCCGCATGGAAGAGATGCGCCAGACGATCAAGATCATCAGCCAGGCGCTCGATCAGTGTCGAGCCGATGGACACCCCGCTGATGGCCTACGAGTCGGCCTACGTCATCCCCCCGCACAAGGGGACGATGACGACCGCCGAGGACATGCAGCGCCACTTCATCTGGGTGATCAAGGGCTTCAGCCCGCCGGTCGGCGAGGCCTACGTCGCGGTCGAGCACTCCGAAGGGCGAAATCGGCTACTACGTCGTCTCCGACGGCTCGCCCGCTGCCCTACCGCTTCCGCATCCGCACCCCAGACTTCGTCAACCTCGGCGTCCTGCCCCACATGGCCCAGGGCGCCATGCTCGCCGACGTCGTCGCCCTGATCGGCACCATCGACATCGTGCTGGGCTCGGTGGACCGGTAACAGGTAGGCGGCAAGGCGGTAAGCACCGACGCCACGATCCACCACCCGTACGCTAACAGCAGCCTGGGACAAGCCGTCCCAGGCTGCGCTATCTTCACGAGCGATGCGCAGCGTAGTCAGGAGCGAGCTATGGTGAATGCCGTCGAACCGATCGAATTCATACGTTCCTTACGCTCAGTTCGCCGGTTTACGGACAAGCCGGTCCCGGACGAGGCGATTGTGTCGAGGCCTTCGGCCAGCCACTTTGCGATCGACTCGCTGGAGACTTTTGCGTTCTCGCCTTCGTCCCAGACGATCGGCAGCGCATCGAGCGCGGTCTTGGCGTGCCACCAGGTATCGGCGACGACGGCGACGCTACTGTCGCTGACGCGCACGACCTTCTTGACGCCCTTCATGGCCATGATTTTGGCTTCGTCATAGCTCTTCAGCTTGCCGCCGAACACGGGACAATCCTTGATCGCGGCGTTGAGCATGCCGGGCAGCTTGACGTCGGCGCCGTAGATCATCGCACCCGTCGTCTTGTCGACGGTGTCGAGCCGCTTGACGCCCTTGCCAATGATCTTCCAGTCCTTGGGATCCTTCAGCTTCACGTCGGCCGGCGGCTCGAGCTTGGCGGCGGCTTCCACCACCTTGCCGTAGGTCGTGGTCTTGCCCGACGGCGTATGGGTGATGACGCTGTTGGCCGCGGTGCATTCCGAAGCCGGCACCTTCCATTCATTCGCGGCCGCCTGGATCAGCATCACCCGCGCGGTGGCGCCGCCCTTGCGGACATATTCCTGGCTGGTGCGGATGCCGCGGCTGCCGCCGGTCGAGAAATCGCCCCAGGCGCGCTTGCGTGCGACACTTTGTCCGGGGGTCGGATACTCGGTGACGACCTTCGACCAGTCACATTCGAGCTCTTCGGCGACGAGCTGGGCGAGGCCGGTGAGGGTGCCCTGGCCCATCTCCGAGCGGGCAATGCGAACCACGGTGGTGTTGTCAGGGCGGATCACCACCCAGACATTGACTTCGGGCGAGCCGTCGGCGGCGCGAACCACGGTCGGTCCGCCGAAGGGAATATCGAGGCCGATCGCGAGGCCGGCGCCGGCGGCAGCCGTGCCGATCACGAAGCCGCGGCGGGTGAGTTTGGGCGTGACGTGCTTGTTCATGGCGTCCCCCTCAAGCGTTCGCAGCGGCGTGGATTGCCTCGCGGACCTGCTGGAAGGTCCCGCATCGGCAGATATTGGTGATGGCCTCGTTGATGTCCTGGTCGGTCGGTTTCGGCTTTTCCTTGAGGAGCGCTGCGACCGCCATGATCATGCCGCTCTGGCAATAGCCGCATTGCGGCACGTCGTTGGCGACCCAGGCCTCCTGCACCTTGTGCAGCGCGCCGTTGCTGGCGAGCCCCTCGATCGTGATGATCTGCTTGCCGACGGCTTCGCTGACCGTGACGCCGCAGGAGCGCATCGCGACCCCGTCGACATGCACGGTGCAGGCGCCGCATTGTGCAATGCCGCATCCATATTTGGTGCCGGTCAGTCCGACGTTCTCCCGGATTGCCCAAAGAAGCGGCGTGTCGTCTTCGACGTCCACGCTGATTGATTTGCCGTTAATTGTGAGGTTTGCCATCGCGTATCCCCTGTTAGCTCAATCCACCGAGTGAGCTGCGCGCGGGAAGATGGCCTGCAACTTGGAATAGTTCAAATCAAGAAAATGCGTGCTTACGAGCGCGGATGAAACCTGATTGGCCGGTGTTGCGTGGGCACGTGCCCTCGCATGGCTGTCATGTCCATTCTGCGCCCGCAGCCAGGCGCCGGCCGCTATGGTTTTCCGGCCTTGAAGGCGTCGAGAATCTCGGCGCAGACGGGCCCCGACCGGGTGCACCAGGCACGCTGCGCCGCCGCCGCCCCGTTCGCAGCGCCGCAACGATCGACGGCTCGGGATTTGAATCGATCGTGACGCCGTTCTGGCGCATGCGTTGATAGTTCTCTTCCAGCCGGGTCGACAGCGCGAGCCACAATTCGCTCTCGGTTTGACGGCTGGCGGCATCGACCGCGGCTCGCGTGTCCGGGCTCAAACCGTCATAGGCCGCCTGATTGACGCTCGCGATCGAAAGCGGCAGCGAATAGGTGATTTCGCTGAAACAGGGCAGATACTCCCAAAGCTTGCGGCCGGCGCCGCCGTCTCCCGACGACAACACCGCGTTGATGCTGCCATCGACCAGTTTCGGCATCGTGTCGGCGAAACTGATCGATGCGGCCTTGGCGCCGCTGCTCAGGAATACTTCGGTTGAGATCTTGTCATAGGTGCGAATGGAAAGCCCGGCGAGGTCGGACGGTGATTTCAGCGGCGTCTTCGACCAAATGCCTGAAGGCGGCCAGGGCGTCAGATAAAGCAGCCGCAGGCCTTTCTTCTGCAGCGCCGCCGCAAGATGCGGCCGCGCGATGTCGGCAAGGCGTTTGGCGTCGGCGGTCGACGTCACCAGAAATGGCAGCGAAGGTAGCGCAAAGATCGGGTCTTCGGCCTCGAGCGCGCCGGCGAAGGCATCGCCGGCCTGCACCCGGCCTTCCGCAATCGCGGCGAGCATGCCGGCCGATTTGATGCCGGCCTTGGCATCGAAGCTCGGCCTGATCTCGAGTTTGCCTGCGCTGGATTCGGCGACGTGTTTTGTGAAGGCCGTCAGGCCAACGCCCGGCATCGCGTTTTGCGGATATTCCGTTGGCATGTCCCAGACGGTCTGGGCCTGAAGGGCGGCCGGAAACAGCAGGAGACACGCGCCGGCCAGCATACCGAGAAGTCGCAACTCGAGCCTCCAAATCCATCGCGTCGGCCCGATCGCCGGGCGATGACAGTCATGTATTACGCGGAGCACCCACGGCCAAACGCAGGAAACTCATCAGGCTGCCGAGCGCAGCAAACCCGGCGCCGAGCGCCAATGCAAGCGTCGCGCCATTATGGCCGGCGAGGGCAAAGCACAGGGCCGCAAGCGCGGCGCCGAGGGTTTGTCCGGTCAGGCGTGCGGTCGCGACGATGCCGCTCGCGCTTCCACTGCGATGCGGCGGCGCGCTCGACATCAGTGCCCGCAAATTGGGCGTTTGAAAGAAGCCGAATCCAATTCCGCAAATCACGGTGCGCCAGACGATGTTGGCAATGCTCGGGTCCGGCGGCAGCGTCGCCAGCAGCGCCATGCCGATGCCGAGCAGCACCAGCCCGATGCCGCCGAGGATGCCGACGGGATAGCGGTCGGACAGCCGGCCTCCGATCGGCGCCATGATCGCCACCACCAGCGGCCAGGGCGTCATGAAGAAGCCGGTCTCCACCTGAGACCGGTGCAGCACGTCCTCGAAGTAGAAGGGCAGCGAGACGAAGGCCAGTCCCTGCACCGCGAATGTACAGACCGACGTGGCGGCCGACAGCGCGAACATCGGCCGCCGGAACAGGTCGATCGGCAACATCGGCGCGGGATGGTCCGCATCTCTGCGGGTCATGATCCAGCCAAGCAGCAATGCCGCGCCAAGCGCCAGTCCGACCAGGGCGGGAGGCGCCTGATGCGCCGCGCCGCCGATGCCGATAATGAAGAGCCCGAGGCAGCTTGCGGTCAGCGCCGCGCTCGCAAAATCGAACGCGTGCTTCGCGCGCGGCGTCTTCGGCAGGGTCTTCAGGCCGATCCAGATCGCGATCACGCCGAACGGGATATTGATCGCGAACAGCCACGGCCATGTTCCGATCGCAAGGATCGCGGAGGCGATCGTCGGCCCGAACGTGAACGCCGTTCCGACCACCAGCGCGTTGTGGCCGAAGCCGCGGCCGAGCATATGGGTCGGATAGACGAAGCGGACCAGCGCCGCGTTCACGCTCATGATGCCGCTGGCGCCTAATCCCTGCAGCGCCCGCGCCGCCGTCAGGCTGGGCAGCGACCATGCGAAGGCGCAACCGAGCGAGGCCAGCGTGAACAGCAGCAGGCCGCCGAGATAGATCCGCTGATGGCCGACGATTTCGCCGAGCGCGCCGAGCGGCAGCAGCGTCGCAACCAGCGCGATCTGGTAGATGTTGACCACCCAGACCACGTCGGCCGGGCTGACATGGAGGTCGGCGGCAATGGCGGGAAGGGCCACGTTGGCGATCGCCGTATCCAGCGAGGCCAGCGCCAGCGCGGTAAAGATCGCCGCAACCGCCCAGCGCCGGAGTTCCGGGGGCAGGCCGTCGATGGGCGCGGGGGCGGGCGGCTTTGCGGTTGTATCCAGTGACATCTGCTCGGGCTCTCCACGCCGGGGGCGGTCGCGCCCACTGCGGCGTGTACTACGGACGCGGCACAAGCCACAGGCACGCCGCTGCATGATGCATATGCGAAGCGGCGGCCGGCGTCGGGAAAAAATGCGCCCTCCGCGCCATATCCGCGCGCCGACTTTCGGATACCTTTCCGCGCCGCGCGCAATCGACTAGGCTTCCCGCGCATCGCGACCGCAATTCCATAAAAAGACGGTCACCGGCGAGGGGAAGCGCGTTGAACGGACAGGTGAGCCGGCGCAGCGAGGTCATGCGTAGCGCCAGTGAGGGGCAGCGCGCGTGGGCCGGCTTGTGGGTCACGCTCCTGCTGGCGATCCTCGGCTTTCTGGTCATCTATCCGATCCTGATGCTGCTGCTCGGCGCGCTCACCGACACCAATCCGGTGGTCGAGGGCATCTCGCTCCGTCACCTCTCGGTCACCAACTTTCTCACCGTGCTGGCGAACCCGAATGTCGCGGAGGCGCTGGTCAATACGCTGATCGCCTGTGGCGGCGGCACCCTGATCGCGGTTGTGATCGGACTGTTGTTCTCCTGGATCGTCGTCCGCACCAACACGCCGTTCAAGGGGTTTATCGCGGCCGCCAGCATTCTGCCGCTGTTCGCGCCGCCGCTGGTTGCGGGCGTCGCATGGGCCATTCTGGGTTCGCCGAAGACCGGCCTGATCAACACCATGTTCAAATGGGTCGGGCTGGACTGGCGCGTCGATTTCTATTCGATGTGGGGCCTGGTGTTCGTGTTCGGCATCTATTACGCGCCGTATGTCTACATGTTCACCGCGTCAGCGCTGCGCAACATGGATCCGAGCCTGGAAGAGGCCGCCGAGATTTCGGGCGCCAGCGCGTTCACGACACTGTTCTCGGTGACGTTTCCGCTGATCATGCCGGCGATCGTCTCGGGCATGCTGCTGTCGTTCATCGTCATGCTCGGCATCTACGGCATTCCGGCGGTGCTGGGCGCGCCGACCAACCTTGCCGTGTTGACCACCTATATTTTCAAGCTCACGAACTGGTCGCCGCCGCTTTACAACACGGCCGCCGCGGTTGCGATCATTCTGATGGTCGTCACCGGCCTTCTTGTTTGGCTGCAGCACAAGGTGCTGAGCGGCCGCAGCTATACCACCGTCGCCGGCAAGGCGTTCCGTCCGCGCAGCCTCGATCTCGGGCGCTGGCGCTGGTTCACCTTCGGCCTCGGCATCGTTTATCTGTTGTCGTCGTGGTGCTGCCGTCGCTTGCGCTGATCGTCGCGGCATTTCGAAAATTCATGTTCATCCGGGATGTCGCCAGCCTGTTCGATGCCAGGCAGTATTCCCTGATGCATTTTCACAGCATCTTCGACAATCCGCTGACCATGCGCTCGATCTACAACTCGGTCGAGGTCGGCGTCATCACCGCCGTGGTCGGCGGCGCGCTCGCCTTTGCCATCGGCTACACCATTCACCGCACCCAGGTGACGGGCCGGCGCTGGATCGACGTGATCTCGACCTTGCCGGTCGCGATCCCCGGCCTCGTGGTCGGCGTCGCCTATCTCTGGGCCTGGATCGGCATTCCCGGCGGGCTCTACGGCACGATCTGGATCCTGGCGCTGGCGTTCATCGCGCGCTTCATGCCGGATACGGTCAAGTCGCTGTCGACCTCGTTCATGCAGATTCATCGCGAGCTCGAAGAGGCGGCCTGGGTCTGCGGCAAGGGGGTGCTCGGCACCATCAGGACGATCGTGCTGCCGCTGGCGCGGCCGGGCGTGGTCGCCTCGATGACGCTGTTGTTCGTGCTGGCGATCCGTGAACTCGGCTCGTCGCTGTTCCTCTACACCAGCAATACCATGGTGATGTCGGTGCTGCTGCTCGACTATTACGAAGGCGGAAACCTCGGAAAGACCGCCGCCTTCAGCCTGGTGCAGACCGTTCTGCTCGGCGTTCTCATCGGCGGCGCCAACTGGCTGTCGCGCGGTGCGGCGCAGGGCAGTGTCGCCCGAACCGGATAACAAGACGAACGGGAGGATTGGCTATGACTGGAAGGATCTTCACCAACATTGCCGCAATCGCCGGCATCGCCGGTCTTGCGATGACAGTGGAGCGCAGCGGCGCAGGCGCAGGAGTTCGGTTCGCCCGAATTGATTGCCGCGGCGAAGGCCGAGGGCAAGCTGGTGTTCTACACCGCGAATTTCGCCGAGGTGGAACAGCAGGTCATCAAGGCGTTCAACAAGCGCTTTCCCGAAATCAAGGTCGAGATGGTGCGCGCGCCGGGTGGCCAGCTGATCACCCGCGTGAAGACCGAGGCCGCGGCCGGCAAATTGATCGCCGACGTGGTCGATCATTCCGACCGCGCGCTGATGCAGCCGATGGCGGACATGTTCCAGGATTACGCGCCGCCGAACGCGGCCGACTACAATCCCGACGCGCAGATCGCGCCGCAGCTCTGGCCGCGCGCCACGCTGGTATGGTCGATCGCCTACAACACCGAGCTGGTCAAGAACCCACCCAAGACCTGGATGGACCTCACCAAGCCCGAATACAACAAATTGACCGGGCAGGTGATCGCGCCGTCGGGCGGCACCACGTGGACCCGGGTGATGTTCGAGCGCCAAGTGCTCGGCGAGGACTATTGGGCCAAGCAGGCGGCAACCCGTCCGGTGCTGTATCCATCGGGTGCGCCGATGTCGGATTCGCTGGTGCGCGGCGAAATCGCCATGGGGCCTTTGCTCTATAACGCGATCTATCCGAAGCAGAAGGACGGCGCGCCGATCCAGATTTTCTTTCCGCCGGAAGGTGCGCCGGTCAATCCCTATGCCACGGGCATTCCAAAGACCGCCGCGCATCCCAATGCGGCAAAACTGTTTCTCAACTGGTGCCTGTCGAAAGAAGGGCAGACCTTCATGATCAAGGAACTCGGCAACCTCACATCGTTGAAGGTGCCGCCGGCCTATCCGGAAGGTTTTGACCCCAAGGTGGTCAAGGTCTGGTTCCCGAAATTCGACGAGTACGTGAAATTGCACACCCCCTGGGTGGCCGAGTGGAACAAGACCTACGGCTACGCGCAATGATCGTCGCATCAGGGAAATCATCGAGCCCATGACGGCAACCCTCGAAGTCACCGACCTGCGCAAGCAGTTTGCGATCGGCCGGCCGGCGATCGACGGCGTCAGTTTTGGCGTGCCGGCCGGCGAGATCGTGGTCCTGCTCGGCCCCTCCGGCTGCGGCAAGACCACGACGCTGCGCTGCGTCGCGGGGCTGGAGCACCCGACCTCGGGCGAGATCAGCATCGCCGGCAGGGTCGTCTCGTCGCCTGAGCGCGGCATTCTGGTGCCGCCGCGCCTGCGCGAGCTCGGCATGGTGTTTCAGTCCTACGCGGTGTGGCCGCATATGACGGTGCGGCAGAACGTGGTCTATCCGCTCAAGCACCGGAAACTTTCGCGAAGCGACGCCCGCCGCAAGGTCGACGAGGCGCTCGAACTGGTCGGGTTGTCGGAATATGCCGAACGGCCGGTGGTCGCATTGTCAGGCGGCCAGATGCAGCGCGTGGCGCTGGCGCGCAGCATCGTCTACCGGCCGCAATTGCTGCTGCTCGACGAGCCCCTGTCGAACCTCGATGCCAAGCTGCGCCTGCGGCTGCGGGACGATCTTCGCGTCATCCTCAAGCAGACCGGGATGACGGCGCTGTACGTCACCCATGACCAGGCCGAAGCGGTGGTGCTCGGCGACCGCATCGGCGTGATGCGTGACGGCAAGTTGCTGCAGATGGATACGCCGGACGCGATCTATAACCGTCCAGCGGACTTGTTCGTCGCCAATTTCACCGGCGCGACCAACGAGCTTGCCGGCACGCTGGTGTCGCGCAACGGCGTGTTCGGCACGGTCGATTTCGGCGAGGGGCGGCGAGGCGAGGTGGCCTTGCTGCATTCGCTCAGCCCGGACGAAAAGGTGCGCATCGCGCTGCGGCCGGAAAACATCACCATCGGCCAGCATAACGGCGCCAACGTCTTTCCCGCCCGCGTCCTCGACCGTCGCTATCAGGGGACGCAGACGGCCTACGGCATCGAACTGTTCGGCCGGCGGCTGGAGGTGGTCGAACTCGGTACCGCGGCCCGGCATCAGGTGGGAGTCGAGACCCAGGTTTCACTGCCGCGGGAGAGTTGCTGGGCCTATCGCGATACCGGGCCTGTGGCGTACGAGTAGCGGCCACGGCTAGGTCGATTTTTCCAGACGTTCGCTCAGCGCCTTGATGATCCGGCTTGCGGCTGCGAGTTCTTCGCCGTCGAAGCCCTTTGCCAGCGCGTTCGCCCAGGGCATCTGCAGCCGGCTCGCCGCCGCGTAAGCGCTTTCTCCGTGCTTGGTCAGCGCGACGAGATGGGCGCGGCGATGGTGCGGGTTGGGGAGCAACTCGACGAGGTCATCCTCTCGCATCTCGTTGACGATGCGCTGAACGCCCTGGCGATTCGAGTCCCCATGCTTCGCGCCAGCCACGCCACCGGCTGCGGGCTTGGCGCTTGGGCGATCGCGCCCAGTACCTGCCAGCGCGCACTGGTAAGGCCGAGGTCCGAAACGAGGTGGTCGCCGGCCGCGAGCAGGCGCCCGTTGAGCCGGAACACCGCCAGGACCAGATCGGTCAAGGCCTCGCCGCCGGGCGTATGTCGTTTGTTCGCCATTGACTATCAGTAACCAAGATGACAATATATTGTCAATTGGAAAATGTATTGTCAGTATGAGGAGTGAGTCGATGTTTGCAGGACAGCTCGCAATGATCGTCGCCGCGGCCTTTGCCGGCGCCGCGTTCTACATCAACATCGCCGAGCAACCCGCACGTCTCGGCCTCGACAATTCAAGCCTGCTGAAGCAATGGAAGCCGAGCTACGCGAACGGCCTCAAGATGCAGGCGAGTTGCGCGGTCATTTCGGGCGTGCTCGGCCTGTTGGCTGCATGGCAAACCCATGACTGGCGCTGGGTCATCGGCGCAGTGCTCATTCTCGCCAACTGGCCCTATACGCTGTTCGGCATCATGCCCACCAACCATTTGCTCAATGCGATCGATGAAAACGATGCCGGTCCGAACTCACGCGCGCTGATCGTGAAGTGGGGAGGGTTGCACGCGGTCAGAACGGGCCTTGGGATCGCCGCGACGCTGGCCTATCTATGGGCGCTGAACTAGCCCGCACTCAATCCCAGGCTTGCATAAATCCGCCGCGCATAGGCGCCGAATTCGTCCGTGGTCTTGATCGGCAAGTCCCGCGGGAACGGCAGCTCGATCGGGAAATATTCGGCCATCCGCGCTGGTCCTGCTGTCAGCACGGCGCAATGCGAGGCGAGGAACACGGCTTCCTGGATCGAGTGCGTCACGAAAATGATGGTCTTGCCGCTTTCGCGCCAGATCCGCAGCATTTCGAGGTTCATCTGTTCGCGGGTCAGCGCGTCGAGCGCGCCGAACGGCTCGTCCATCAGGATCAGTTTGGGATCGTGGATGAAAGCGCGCGCGATCGCCGTGCGCTGCTGCATGCCGCCGGACAATTGCTGCGGATACTTGTCTTCGTAGCCGGCAAGGCCGACCAGATTGAGCAGATCGCGGGCGCGGGTCCGCGCCGCTTTCATCGGCAGGCCGACGATTTCGGCGGGCAGCAGCACGTTGTCCAATATGGTTCGCCATTTCAGCAACAGCGCCTGCTGGAACACCATGCCGATATCGCGGGCGGGGTCGAATGGCGTTTTCGAATTGCCGATCTTGATGGTGCCGCCGTCGGCGTCATGCAGCCCGGCCAGGATCTTCAGCACGGTGGTCTTGCCGCAGCCGGAGGGGCCGACCAGCGAAACCAGCTCGCCTTCCCTGACGTCCATGGTGACGTCGGAGACGGCGAGGAATTCCGCGCCCTTGGACCGATAGACCTTGCGGACGTTCTGCAGGCTGATGAAGGGCTCGTCGGCGCTCATGCCAGCCATTTCTGCAAGATTGGCTTTCACGAAGGCGTCGTCGGAGAGATCGGCATGTTCGCGGCAGACGCGGTCGATCTCCGCCATCTGCCCGGGGCTGAGACCCTCGGCGGGATCGAGACACCAGAGCCCCTGCATCAATCCTTGCCGCCGCAGGATTTCGTGACAACCGGCGATGCAGCCGTGAAAATTATTGGCGACATCGAAGAACGCGCTGTTGCAATCGGTGACACGGGCATCGAGCGCCAGCAGGTCGGCCGGCACGGTGTCCTTGCCGCGCGCGGCCTTGCACATCTCGAACTGCTTGATCGCGCTCGCGGTCCATACCGACCAGTGCCCGAGCAGGCCGCCCTTGAAATAGGCGCGGGTGGTGACGCCCTTGTCGCGCAGGTCGAACGGCAGCATCAGATCGAGCAGGATGTGATCGTCATTGCCGGTATAGAGCGCGACGCGGTCGAGCGCGCCGGCCGCCGCCACCCCGCGCAGCACGTCGAGCGTTCGATAGCGGTTGAACGGCGCGATCTTGATGGCGATGACGTTGTCGATGGAAGCGAAACGGCGCCAGAAATCGGCGCTGAGGATGACGCCGCCGACCGCGGGCTGCAGGTAGAAGCCGACCAGCGGGATCTCCCGCGCCACCGCCTCGCAATGCGCGATGATCTCGTCTCTCGGATGCCGATTTCATCGCGGCAAGGCTGAGCAGGCCGGCGTGGTAGCCGATGCCACGTGCAGTTTGCGCCTCCGCAACGGCTTGCCGGGTCGGACCGGCGAGGCCTGCGACCATCGCGACTGGCCGCTTGGTCCACGAAGCCGCGGTCTCCGCCGCCAGCTCCAGCACCGGCCGGTACAGGCCGACGTCGCGGATCGCGAATTGGGTGGTGTGAACGCCAACGGCCAGTCCACCGGCGCCGGCATCGAGATAATAGCGCGTCAGCGCCCGCTGATGCCTGACGTCGAGCGCGCGGTTGGCATCGAGCGCGAGCGGATGCGCCGGGAGTACCGTGCCGTCGGCGATCAGCTTCCGAACGTCAGCCTTGATTTCGCTATGGTGCATGACGGCGCTTCCTATCCAAATTCCGGTCCGGCGACGGCGAACGGCAGTTGCGCAGGCGGCGCGGTGGGACGGCCAAAGCGCATGCGCTGAAACGGCCGCTCGATGTTCCAGCCTGACTGAACAAGCCCGTTCAGGAACTCTTCCTGAGAATGGACGGCGTCGATAAGCCAAGGCCCGGTCTCGGAGTGGACGATGGCATCCACCAGCGCGAGCGCCTGATCGGCGCGATCGGCCAGCAGTGGACCAATATGCCGCGCGGTGCGTCCATGGCGGGTGAGGGCTATGGCGCGATCATCGGACACGATGCGAGAGCCCGGGCGCGCGGAAAATTCCGACAGCAATGTGCTGCGGTCGAATCCCATGGCGCTGCCATCGCGTGCGGCCAAGGCGTCGAGGTTGCCGGACGATAGTGGGCGTGTGGCTGTGGCGCCTTGCGGCTTCTGCAGCCGCAGCCGCCGCAATTGCAGCGTCGGCATGAAGCCGAGCGGACCGTAGACGGTGGCGCCAGCCGGCGTCGCGTCCAGCCAGGTCGTGAGGCCACGCCGTGCCGCCACGTCGAGGCAGGCATCGACAAGCTTGGTCGCAATGCCGCGGCGGCGGAAATCCGCAGTCACCAGCACCATGCTGATCCAGGCATTGCCCGCCGAATAGGGTAGCAGTGCCGCGGTTGCGACCAACCGGTCTCCGTCGCGCAGGCCGAATACGATTCCCTGGCCCAGGAAAAATCGCCAGTCGGCCTCGTTCTGGTTCCAGCCCGCTTCGGTCGACAGCACCAAGCCGGCCTGCGCGTCGTCGACGCCGAGCTCGACGATGTCGATAGGCTCAGTAGCGGCCATCGCGCACCTCGTATTTGGTGGGCTTGCCGAGGCTCGGCATCGATCGCGACACCCAGTCGGCGGTCCAGCTGATGAGCTGCTCGGTATCGACGATCGGCAGGCCGAACAATTTCACCGCCTGCGAGGTATCGGTGAGCCACGCCGTCGGCTCTTCCTTGCCGACGATCACGGGAGCGCGGCCAAAACGCTGGCCGAATTTTGCGGCAAGATCGCGCACGGCGAGAATCTCGTGGCCGCTGACATTGATCGGCGAGGTCGGCGTCTCGCAATGCGCGAGGCAGCGCAGCGCCTGCGCGGACGCGTCGCCCTGCCAGATGAAATTGACATGGCCGAGGCTGACGTCGATCGGCTTGCCCTGCAGCACCTTGCTCGCAATGTCGTGCAGCACGCCGTAGCGCATGTCGATCGCGTAGTTGAGCCGGAACAACCGTCCGGGCGTTGAATACTTTTTCGAGAAATATTCGAACATGCGCTCGCGCCCGACGCAGGATTGCGCGTACTCGCCGGGCGGGTTGGGCGCCATACTCTCATCCGAGCCCTTGCCGTTGACCGGCACGAACGGATAGACGCAGCCGGTCGAGAACGCGACGATGCGCGAAGCCGCAAAGGCCTGCGCGACCAAAGCAGGGACGTGCGAATTCATCGCCCAGGTCAGCGAGAGATCGCCCTCGGCGCCGAACTTGCGGCCGGCCATGAACACGATGTTCGGAATCTTCGGCAGCGCCTCGATCGCGGCCTCATCGAGCAGGTCGCAATTGATGGTCTCGACGCCGCGCCCCTGCAGCCAGTCCTTGACGGCGGGATCGCTGAATCGGGCAACGCCGATCACGCGGCGCTCGGGCACGGCGGCTTTGGCAAGGCCCGCCAGCGTCGGCCCCATCTTGCCGGCGACGCCCAGAATCATGATGTCGCCGTCGACCTTGCGGAGATCGTCGATCAGCGCCTGGCTCGGGCGGCACAGCAGGTCGTCGAGATCAGCGATATCGGCAATCGTTGCAGGCAGAGTGTCGCGGGTCAGCAGCATGTTTCTTCCCTGATCCTGTTACTGCAGCCGGATGTCCCGGACGACGAACATCCGCTCGAGGCCGAGTACGAGCCCATACAGCGCCACGCCCAGCAATGTCAGGAGCACGACCGCCATCACCATCGCCGGCGTGTCGAGCGAGGACTGCACCTGGATCATGAGATAGCCGAGCCCGCGCTCGGAGGCGATGAATTCGCCGACGATGGCGCCGGCCACCGCCAGGATCGCGCCGACCTTCATCCCGGAAAACACGTAAGGCAGCGCGCCCGGCAACTGGATCTTTCGGAACAGCGTCCAGCGCGAGCCGCGCAGCGATTTTACGAGATCCAGCAAATCCGGCTCGACCTCGCTCAAGCCGCGCGCGGTGGTGAGCAGGATCGGGAAGAAGCAGATGGAAAACGCGATCAGGATGTTCGGAAAGATGCCGTAGGAGAACCAGACGATGAACAGCGGGCCCGAGCGCCACTTTCGGAATCATGTTCAGCGTCACGAACAGCGGCAGCAGCAACAGGCTGATCAGCGGCGACCAGGTGAACATCACGGCCAGCATGACGCCGACCAGCGCGCCAAGGCAGAACCCGCCGAGAATTTCGACAGCCGTCACCGCGAGATTGGAAAGCCAGGCATAGTTGGGCGAGGCCAGCGTCGCGACGGTCGCGAGCGGCGAGGGCAGGATGAATTTCGGCACCTGGAAGGCGTCGACCAATACCTGCCAGAGCACGATCACGGCCAGATGCACGATCAGGATGATCGCGAAAGACCGCATCGATCCGCCATCACCGCTGAACACCGTGCGCTCCCTTCAGATGCGCGGCCGGTTCCTGGCCGCGTCGCGGCAATCTATCGCGGCCTCTCCCGGTAATCAACCATCTGGTTGATTAGGGCCGCAGCGAATGCATCACCAGGTCGACCACGTGCCTGCGGCGGGCCTGCCGGGCGGCCCGGCTCGACAGGTCCTTGCCGAAGATCGCCGACAGCGTCGGCGTGTTCGAAAAGTAGAAATAGCTGAGGCCTGCAATCGAGATATAGAGGTGTACCGGGTTGATGCCCTTGCGGAATATGCCGGCCTTCACGCCCTCGCCGAGGATGGTCGAAACCAGGCTGACCAGCGGCGAATGCATCGCCTCCAGCTTGCGCGAGCCGCGCACATGGCGGGCGCCGCCGCGGTTTTCGTCGTTCAGCAGCACGATGAAGTCGGGATGCGCGGCGAGGTGGTCGAAGGAACTCTCGATCAGCTTCTTGATCGCCTGTTCGGGCGGCAATCCCTCGAGGTTGAGCTTGCGCTCCTGGGCGCGGATTTCCTCATAGACCCATTCGAGTACCGCCAGATACAGCGCGTCCTTGTCGCCGAAGTAGTGATAGACGAGCTGCTTGTTGACGCCTGCGCGCGCGGCGATCTCGTCGACCCGGGCGCCGGCGAGGCCGCTGCTGGCGAATTCGCGCCGCGCCGCCGTCAGCAGCTTCTTGCGGGTGGCGGCCGGATCGCGCCGCTGCGGCTTGGTATCGTCAGATCGTTTTTTGGGCATTTCCAACCAAATAGTTGACAAGTCGTCTGGTCCCTTGTTGCATTGGTAGCGTCACCGGCGTGCGGCGACAAGATCGGTTGCAAACGAGGAGGGTTGCCATGAAGGGGTTGCGAATTGCGGGACTGGCGCTTGCGCTTGCCCTACCGGCTGTGCCCTGCGGGGCCGCCGAGGCCGTCAACCTGATCCTGAACTGGACGCCGACGGCGGATCATTCGCCGTTCTATTACGCCAAGTCGCAGGGCTGGTACGAGAAGGCCGGCATCGATCTCACGATCGAGGTCGGCAAGGGGTCCGGCGTCTCCTCGCTGAAGGTCGGCTCCGGCGGCTCGCCGTTCGGCATCGCCGATCTCGCGACCATGCTGGTGGCCAAGAGCAAGGGCGCCGACGTGGTGGCGCTGATGAGCATCTACGCCAATACCGGGCAGACCTTCTACTGGCTGAAGAGCCATGGCGTGAACGGGCCGAAGGATTTTCCGAACCACAAGATCGGCAATCCGCCGGGCGACGCCTCGCGGGTGATGTGGCCGGCCTTTGCCAAGGCCGCCGGCATCGCGCCTGACTCCGTGAACTTCGTCAATGTCGGCCCGACCGCCAAGATCGCGGCGCTGAAGAGCCACACCGTCGATATCATCAGCGATTTCTACAATGAGCACGATCTCAAGGTGATCGAGTTCGGCGCCGACCTCGGCTACGTCAACTGGAAGGATATCGGGCTCAATCCTTACGGCAACTCGCTGATCGTCAACGGCGCCTATCTGGCGAAGAACCCGAAACTGGTCGAGGAGTTCGTCAAGATCAGCCAGAAGGCCTATGCCGCCTGCGTCGCCGACGTCGCGCCGTGCCTCAAGGCGCTGCTCGACCAGGCCTCCGGCCTCGACAAGGAAAACCAGCAGCGCCAGTGGGAGCGCATCAAGTTCCTGATGACGGACGAATTTACCACGACCAAGGCATTGGGCTGGATCGACGCCGAGCGCATGAAGAAGGACTACGAGCTGGTGCAGACCTATCTCGGCATGGAAAAGCCGTTCGACGTGGACACGCGCGTTTTCGGTCAAGATGCTGGATACGTCGGTCAAGATGGATGCCAGCAAGGTGAAGAAGTAGGGGCGCTCTCAGCCGTCATTGCGAGCGCAGCGAAGCAATCCATCTATCCCCGCGTTGAGATATGGATTGCTTCGTCGCTTCGCTCCTCGCAATGACGGGGTGAGAGGTTGACGGTCCGTCTCATACTGCAGTTACTGCAGCGCCATGCCCGACGTCGCGATCACCTTCGTCAGCTTCTCGTAATCCGCCTTCATCAGCGCGGCGAGGTCCGTGAGCGGCATCGGCTTGCCCGGGATATTGGCGACCGATAGCTGGCGCTGCACGTCCGGGTTCTGCAGCGCCTTGTTGATGCCGTCGTTGATCTTCTCGACGATGGCTTCCGGCGTTCCCGCCTGAACATAGATGCCATACCAGGGCACATAGGTGGCTTCCGGAAATCCGGCTTCCGCAATCGTCGGCACGTCGGGCAGGTCGGCGACGCGCTTGTCGGTCATGACGGCCAGCGGCTTTACGCTGCCCGCCTTGATGTGCGGCAATGCCAGTTCGAGCGACACGATCTCGAAATGCATCAGGTTGGTCATCAGGTCGATCAGGGCCTGCGGCTGGCCCTTGTAGCCGACATTGGTGAGCTTGATGTTGGCGGCCTGAAACAGTTTCTGCGCGCTCAGATCGATCGAGGAGCCGGTGCCGGGATTGCCGAAATTGAGTTCGCCTGGCTTCGTGCGCGCGATCTCGACGAATTCCCTGATGGTCTTGGCCGGCATCGATGGATGGACCAGCGCCACGCTTTGATTCCAGACCGCGAGGCCGACGCATCTGAGGTCCTTCAGCGCGTCCCAGCCGGCGTCCTTGTAGAGCGTCGGATTGACCAGCGCCGCCGGGCCGGTGACCAGCCAGGTGTAGCCGTCGGGTTCGCTGCGCGCGACCGCGGCGGTGCCGATATTGCTGTTGCCGCCCGGCCTTGCTTCGATGACGACTGTCTGTTTCCAGTCGCGGCCGACCTGTTCGGTCACGGCGCGCGCGACGATGTCGACGATGCCGCCGGCGGGGTAGGGCACGATGATGCGGATCGGGCGGTTCGGGTAATTGCTCTGCGCCTGCGCGGCATTGGCGAGCAGCATGGCCGCGCCCAAAGAAAAACCCACGGCGAAGCCCAGCACGGTTTTGATCCGGCTCATTCTTCCCTCCCCATATTTCACGCACCGGTCGAGCGATGCGCTTGCCCCTCTAGCGGGGGTATTCAGTCGTTGGCTACCAGCGAGCGGATGCTGCGCGCCAGGCCCAGCATGCGCGGCCCGCATTCGCGCTCGATCTGCTCGGCGTTGAAACGAAACGAGGGAATGCCGCAATTGACGGAAAGGCAATCGCCCGACGGCGTCCGGTACAGCGGCGCGGCGACGCCAAAAATCTCGCGCCGCCATTCGCCGAGCGAAACCGCAAAGCCGCGCTCCTTGCAAAGCTCGACATCCGGCAGCGTCCGCGCCTGCACATAGTCGGCTTCTTCCGGACGCTCGGCCTTCACATCAGCCACATAGGCGTCGAGCTCTTCCTTGGTGAACAGCGACAGCAGCGCGCGGCCGACGGCGGTGGGCGCCAGCGAACTGGCAAAGCCGACATCCGGCAAATGCGTCACGGCGTCGGTGGTGCGCAGCGTTTCGACATAGATGAAGTCGAGCCCGAACGGCATCGCGATGGAAACCGTGCCGCCGGTGTAGGCGGCGAAATCGCGCATCAGCGGCCGCGCCAGTTGCCGCACCTTCAGCGCCGACAACACCGGATAGGCGGCGGCGAGAATGCCGAGCCCGAGCTGGAAGCGTCCCTTGGCGTCGCGCTTGAGATAGCCAAGTTGCGCCAGCGTGTAGGTCAGCCGCGACACCGTCGGCCGCGACAGGCCGGTATGCAGCGCGAGGTCGGCGTTCGACAGCGAGCCGCTGCGGTTGCGGAACGCGGCCAGCACGTCGAGCCCATGCGCCAGCGTGGTCGCAAAGGAGGGATCGGCCTGGTCCTCCGGCGCCTTGGCGCTGGAGGAGGGATCGATGGTGGAGATCACTGCCATGGTCAAAGATTGGTCAAAATCAGCAATTCTGTCAATATATCGAAATGAAATTGCAAATCGTGTCGATATACGATTAGGTTCCGCTCAAAAGCGGGAGGCGACATGGATTTCGATCTTTCCGGTCGATCGGAAGCATGGCTGGAGAAGCTGCAGGCGTTCTTCGATCAGGAGGTGCTGCCGCGCCACCGCGCCTGGCTTGCGCACGTCGCCAGAGGGCGAGGCCGCGCCCTTCATGGGCGACCTTCAACACAAGGCGCGGGCAGCAGGGCTGTGGAATCTCGGCCTTCCCGAACTGGCCGACGACGAACCCGGCACGCGGCTTTCCAATCTCGAATATGCGCCGCTGGCGGAAATCATGGGCCGGCTGTTCTGGGCGCCGGAGGTCTTCAACTGCCAGGCGCCCGACGTGCCCAACATGATCGCGCTGCAGAATTGCGCCACGCCCGAACAGAAGGCGCGCTGGCTGCAGCCGCTATTGGAGGCCAAGACCCGCTCGGCGTTCGGCATGACCGAACCGGACGTGGCTTCATCCGATGCCACCAACATCGCTACCCGCATGGTCCGCGACGGCGACGACTACGTCATCAACGGGCGCAAATGGTTCATCACCGGCGCGGCGCATCCGCAATGCAGCTTCCTGATCGTGATGGGCGTGACCGATTCCGGTGCCGACCGCACCAGCCGCCATTCCTGCATCATCGTGCCGATGGATACGCCGGGCGTTCGCCTGGTGCGGCGGCTGCGCTGGATGGGATGCGAGGATCACGTCGCCCCGATCGGCGAACTTACCTTCGATAATGTTCGCGTGCCCCGCGCAGAATCTGCTCGGCGCCGAAGGCGAAGGCTTTAAGGTCGCGCAGATTCGGCTCGGCCCGGCGCGCATCCATCATTGCATGCGCTCGATCGGGCTGTGCGAGCTTCTGATCGAACTGATGATGGTGCGCGCCTCCGAACGCTCCGCCTTCGGGCGCACCGTGATCCAGTATGACACCGTGCAGCGCTGGATCGCGGAAGCCCGCGTCGAACTCGAACAGGCGCGGCTACTCGCCTATCGCTGCGCGTGGCGGCTGGATCAGGCCGGCCATCAGGACGCCTGGCGCGACGTGTCGCTGATCAAGGTGGCGGTGCCCGCGATGCTGCAGCGGATCGCCGACCGCGCCATGCAGGTGTTCGGCGCGATGGGCGGCTCCGACGATACGCCGATCCATCAGGCGCTGGCCTGGGGTCGCCTGCTGCGCATCGGCGACGGCCCAGATGAGGTCCATCTGCGGCAGATCTTCCGGATGGAGCCGATGCCGTCCTGGTCGATCGCAAACTCGCCGTATCTGTCCGCACATCCGTCCTGAGCGATGGTAATGACAGGCACGCTCGCAATTTTCTGAAAGGCGCTCCGGATGACGATGACCGAACAAGCAAAGGCCTCGCAAAGCCCTGCGATCGACAAGGAGCGGCTGCGCCAAAAATATCTCGATGAGCGCAACAAGCGGCTCCGCCCTGATGGCAACGACCAGTATCTCCGTGTCGCCGGCCAGCTCGCGCATTATCTCGACGACCCCTATACGCCGGTCACGGCGCGCGAACCGAAGACCGACCACGTCACCTTCGCTTTCATCGGCGGCGGCTTTGCCGGGCTCGCCACCGCCGCGCGCTTGTCGGAGGCCGGTATCAGGGATGTCCGCATCATCGAGAAGGGCGGCGACTTCGGCGGCACCTGGTACTGGAACAGGTATCCGGGCGCGCAATGCGATACCGCGTCGATGGTCTACATGCCGCTGCTCGAAGAAACCGGCCACATGCCGTCGGAGAAATATGCGCATGCGCCGGAAATCCTCGCGCACTGCCAGCGCATCGGCAAGCAATACGGCCTCTACGACAACGCGCTGTTTCATACCGAGGTCGTGAGCCTCGACTGGGACGAGGAAAAATCGCGCTGGACCATCCGCACCAATCGCGGCGATGCCTTCACCGCGCAGTTCGTCGGCATGGGCACGGGGCCGCTGCACGTGCCGAAACTTCCCGGCATCGAAGGCATCGAGTCCTTCAAGGGGCACTCGTTCCACACCAGCCGGTGGGATTACGAGTACACCGGCGGCGACCCCGTCGGGCGCGCTGATGGAAAAACTGGCGGACAAGCGCGTCGGCATCATCGGCACCGGCGCCACTTCCGTGCAGTGCGTGCCGCATCTCGCGCGCGCCTGCAAGGAACTCTACGTCTTCCAGCGCACGCCGTCGTCCGTCGATATCAGAGCCAATGCGCCGATCGATCCGGAATGGTTTGCCGGGATCGCGACATCAGGCTGGCAGCAGCGCTGGCTGGAGAATTTTACCGCCAACCAGGCCGGCGGCTCGGCGGAAGAAGATCTGGTCAGGACGGCTGGACCGATCTGTCGCGGCGCATTCGCGCCAAGATCATGGATCTGCCGCGCGAGCAGCGAATCCCGCAAAACATGCTGGCGGCTTTTGAGGATTCCGATTTCGAGAAGATGGAGGAAATCCGCGCCCGGGTCGATGCGATCGTCAGCGACCGCGAGACGGCGGCGAAGCTGAAAGCCTGGTATCGCCAGCTCTGCAAGCGGCCGTGCTTCCATGACGCGTATCTGCAGGCCTTCAACACGCCGGGCACGCATCTGGTCGATACCGACGGCAAGGGCGTCGAGCGCATCACCGAGAACGGCGTCGTGGTCGCGGGGACGGAATATCCGCTCGACTGCATCATCTATGCGTCCGGCTTCGAGGTCGGCACCGAATACAAGCGGCGCGCCGGCTTCGATCTGACCGGCCGTGGCGGCGTCAAGCTGTCGGACCATTGGGCTGAGGGCATGCGCACCAAGCACGGCATCCACGTCCATGGCTTTCCGAACGCGTTCTTCGTGCAGCCGACGCAGGGCGCCAATCTCATCTCCAACGTGCCGCATAACCTGACCGAGGCTGCGAAGACGATTGCGCTGATGATCCGGCATGCGCAGGCGAACGGCTTCAAGGAGATCGAAGTCACAAAAGAAGCCGAGGACCGCTGGGTCGAACTGCTGCTGACCGGCGCCGGCCGCATGATCGGCTCGCCCGACTGCACGCCGGGCTACTACAACAATGAAGGACGCGAGCCGGGCCCGGCGGCCAAGCTCTATGTCGGCCATCCGGCGGGACCGATGGCCTACTTCAAATACATCGACGGATGGCGCAACAGCGGCCAGTTCGAGGGGCTGCAGTTTCGCTGACGTCGTTTTCGATTTTTGTTTGCGCAAGGGAGTACACAACAATGAGCCAACCAGCCACGACGGAAACCCCTAAGGAATCGCCGAAGGAGGCTTCCGCCTCCGTCATCGCGCAGCACGCGGCGACGCTGAAGGCGCTGCCGTTCTCCGACGTCAGGGATTTCGACGACGCCGCGCGCGGCTTCCTCGGCACGGTGGAGAACGCCAAGATCACGTCGCCGCAGGGCAGGACGGTCTGGAGCCTGGAGCCCTACGGCTTCCTGTCGGCGGAACAAGCGCCGCCTACCGTCGATCCCAGCCTGTGGCGGCAGTCGCGGCTCAACATGCATCACGGCCTGTTCGAGGTGGTGCCCGGCGTCTACCAGGTGCGCGGGCTCGACATCGCCAACATGACGCTGATCGAGGGCGACAGCGGCGTCATCGTGGTGGATACGCTGACCTCGATCGAGGGCGCGCGGGCCGCGATGGAGCTCTACTTCCAGCATCGCGGCAAGCGGCCGGTGGCGGCCGTGATCTTCACCCATACCCACACCGACCATTGGGGCGGCGCGCGCGGCGTGCTCGACGACGAAACGCTTGCCGGCGGCAAGGTGCCGATCATCGCGCCCAATCTGTTCATGGAGCACGCGGTCTCCGAGAACATCATCGCCGGGCCGGCGATGCTGCGCCGCGCGATGTACCAGTTCGGGCCGCTGCTGGCGAAGGGCGTACGCGGGCAGGTCGATTGCGGGCTCGGCAAGACCATGGCGGCGGGTGCGGTCGCGCTGCTGCGTCCGACCGACCTCGATCATCGCGACCGGCGACATCAGAACCATCGACGGCGTGGAATTCGAATTCCAGATGGCGCCGAACAGCGAAGCGCCGGCGGAAATGCATTTCTTCATCCCGCGCTACAAGCTTTTGAACCTCGCGGAGAACTGCACGCATAATTTCCACAATCTGCTGCCGTTCCGCGGCGCCGACGTGCGCGACGCGCTGGCGTGGTCAAAATATCTCGGCGAAGCCCTGCAGATGTGGGGCGGCAAGGCGGATGCGATGTGCGGCCAGCATCATTGGCCGGTCTGGGGGCATGAGCGGATCGACACCATGATCCGCCAGCAGCGCGATCTCTACAAATTCGCGCATGACCAGACCATCCGGCTGATGAATCACGGGCTCACCGCAGCCGAAATCGCGGAAACTATCCGCTTGCCGGCGAGCCTCGACGGCGCCTGGCACGGCCGCGGCTATTACGGCCATATCAGGCACAATGTGAAGGCGATCTATCAGAAGTATCTCGGCTGGTACGACGCCAATCCGGTCAATCTCGATCCGCTGCCGCCGGTGGAATCGGGCAAGAAGTATGTCGAGTATATGGGCGGCGCGGACGCGATCCTCGCGCGCGCGGCCAGGGATTTTGCCAAGGGCGAATTCCGCTTCGTGGCGCAAGCCGTGAGCCATCTGGTGTTCGCCGATCCCGACAACCAGGCGGCGCGCGCGATGCTCGCCGATACGTTCGAGCAGCTCGGTTACGCCTCGGAGAGTTCGACCTGGCGCAACGCCTATCTGTTCGGCGCGCAGGAGCTGCGACAGGGCATGCCCAAGGTGCCGCCACGCTCGACGATGCCGCGCGAAACGCTGGCGGCGCTCCGCACCGAACAGCTATGGGACGTGCTCGGCGTTCGCCTCAACGGCCCCAAGGCCGAAGGCAAGCGTATCGTGCTGAACTGGAATTTCACCGACACCCATGAGACCTTCATCCTCAATCTGGAAAATTGCGCGCTGACCTATGCGGCCGGCGCGCAGGCGGCCGATGCCGACGCCAGCTTCACGCTGCCGCGCGGCGTGCTCGACGAAGTGATCGCCAAGCTGACGACATTTCCGGAAGCGGTCGCCTCCGGCAAGATCAAGGTCAGTGGCGATGCCATGCGGCTCGCGCGAGTTGATGACGCTGATGGACGAATTCCCGCGGATGTTCGAGATCGTCGAGCCGAAACGGACGGCGGTGAGTTTGACGAACGCGTAGGGTGGGCAAAGCGACAGCGTGCCCACCATTCTTTCGCGTTCGAGGATAGATGGTGGGCACGGCGCAAGCGCGCCTTTGCCCACCCTACGATTTGTCGTCATTGCGAGCGAAGCGAAGCAATCCATCTCTCCACTCGATGTGAGATGGATTGCTTCGTCGCTTCGCTCCCTTGCGCAAACGCTTCGCGTTTGTCGCAGGCAATGACGGTTGCGGCAGCCTACTCCGCGCTGCTGACCAGCTTGATCCGCGGCTCGGCTTCCTCCATCAGGCCGCGATAGGCGGCGAGATAGTCGAGCGCCATGCGACGCGCGGTGAAGCGGACCTCGAACTGCTTGCGGATGGCGGCGCGGTCCAGCGCGGCAAGACGGTCGACCACGGCAACCGCGCTGGTCTCGTCCTCCACGACGAAGCCGGTGAGGCCGGGGTCGATGATCTCCGGGACCGATCCGCGGTTATAGGCAATCACCGGCGTGCCGCAGGCCATGGCTTCGATCATGACGAGGCCGAACGGCTCCGGCCAGTCGATCGGCACCAGCAGGCCGATCGCGCCGCTGAGGAAATCGGATTTCTCGCGGTCGCTGATCTCGCCGATATATTCGACCAGCGGGTTGGCCTTGATGAGCGGGGAGATCAACTCATCGTAATAGTCCTGGTCGGCGCGGTCGACCTTGGCCGCGATCTTGAGCGGAATGCCGCATCTTGTGGCAATCCTGATGGCGCGATCCACGCCCTTTTCCGGCGCGATCCGCCCGAGCACGGCGAGATAGGACGGCTGCACCGGCTGCGGCGTCAGCAAATTCTCCGGCAGTCCATGGTGAATGGTGCGCACCCAGTTGGCCTGCGGCACCGGCCGGCGCTGCGCGTTGGAGATCGAGATCACCGGAACCTTGGAGAAGGTGTTGAATACCGGCTGATGCTCCGGCAGGTCGAGCCTGCCATGCAGGGTGGTCAGGAACGGCGTCGGCTGCCGGTAGAACAGCGAGAATGGATAGTAGTCGAGATGAAAGTGGAGAAAATCGAACTCTTCATCGTCGCATTTCTGCCGCACGCGCTCCAGCATCACCATATGCAGTGCATTGGGATCCCGCACCGAGCCGTCGAGGCGCAGCGCTTTCGGCCATGTTGCGTCGAGTTTCGCCGAGGTGCGCGAATCGCCGCTGGCAAACAGCGTGACATCGTGCCCCAATGCCACAAGTTCCTCGGTCAGCCAGTGCACCACCCGCTCGGTGCCGCCGTACAATTTGGGGGGGACAGCCTCCGTCAGCGGGGCGACCTGCGCGATGCGCATATTTGCGTCTCCTGTTTGGAATGGTGGTTGAACAAAGCCCTCAGCCCCGATCGACACCGGCGTGTCAGTAGCGGGAACGTTCCCGCATCTGCGAAGTTCCTTTGGTCAGCACATCTTGCTTCCTCCACACGGCTGTCTTGCTGATGCCATCTGACACGAACAGATTTACAGGCCGTCTCGATGCTGCAGAATTGTTGCGCGGTGATGGCCACGCGCGCGGAAACCCGAAGCGGCATTCTTCACGTCATCGTGTGCGATACGCGGTAGGGATTCTCGTTCACTCTCAACAGGTTTGCGGAACTCATGGACAATCTTTCAGGGTATGTGCGACGGCCGTTTCCATTCGTCCTGCGCTATCTGCGCCGGCGTCGCGCGGCCCATGTGGTCATCGTGTCTGCCGTCGTTGCAGCGGTTGCCTGCTCGGTGGGCACGCAATACGGCGTGAAGAATCTGGTCGACAGCCTGACGGCGGGTTCGTCGCACGCGAGCAGCGTATGGCTGGCATTCGGTTTTCTCATGTCGCTGATCGCGGCAGATAATCTCTTGTGGCGGGTCGCAAGCTGGACAGCGAGCTTCACCTTCGTCGGCGTCACCGGCGATCTCCGCCGCGACATGTTCCGCCATCTGACCGGTCACGCCCCCAGCTATTTCTCCGACCGGCTGCCGGGCATGCTGACCAGCCGCATCACCGCGACGTCCAACGCGGTGTTCACCGTTGAAAACATGTTCGTCTGGAACGTGTTGCCGCCGTGCATCGCGACCGTTTCGGCAATTCTGCTGATCGGAACCGTCAGCCTGGCGATGTCCGCGGGGCTGATCGTCATCGCCGGTATCATGCTGATGGCGATGTTCCACCTCGCCGCGGCGGGCAAGCCGCTGCATGACGACTTCGCCGACAAGGCGGCTGCGGTGGACGGCGAGATGGTCGACGTCATCAGCAACCTGCCGCTGGTCCGCGCATTCTGCGGCCTCAGCTACGAACATGACCGCTTCGACGCCACCGTCGAGCGGGAACTCGACGCCCGTGGACGCAGCCTGCGCTATCTCGAGAAGCTGCGGCTGCTTCACGCCGTCGTGACAATCGTACTGACGATCGCGCTGCTGGCGTGGGTCATCACGCTCTGGCAGCAGGGCGCGGCGACCACCGGCGACGTCGTGCTGGTCTGTACGCTCGGGCTTTCGATCCTGAGCGCGACGCGCGACCTTGCGGTGGCGCTGGTCGACGTGACCCAGCACGTCGCCCGCCTGACCGAAGCGATCGCGACCCTGTTGCTGCCGCACGAGTTGAAGGATCATCCCGAGGCCGAGCCGCTGATCCGCAGCGGCGCCGCCGTCGCCTTCAACAACGTCGCGTTCCACTATCCCGGCGGCGCTCAGGTGTTCGAGAAGTTCTCGTTGCGCATTCAGCCGGGACAACGGGTCGGACTGGTCGGTCATTCCGGCGGCGGAAAATCCAGCCTGTTCGCGCTGCTGCAGCGGTTCTACGACATCCAGCGCGGCAGCATCACGATCGACGGCCAGGACATTTCGCGGGTGACGCAGCAAAGCCTGCGCGAGGCGATCTCGGTGGTGCCGCAGGACATCTCGCTGTTCCACCGCTCGATCATGGAAAACATCCGCTACGGACGGCCGAACGCGACCGACGACGAGGTGCTGCGCGCGGCGATCGCGGCGAGGTGCGACTTCATCGAAGATCTTCCGGAAGGGATGGCGACCATCGTCGGCGACCGCGGTAGCAAGGTCTCGGGCGGGCAGCGGCAGCGGATCGCCATTGCGCGCGCCTTCCTGAAGGACGCTCCGATCCTGCTGCTGGATGAGGCGACCGCGGCGCTCGACAGCGAGTCCGAGGAAGCGATCCGCGAGGCATTGTCCCGGCTGATGCGCGGTCGCACCGTGATCGCGATCGCCCATCGCCTGGCAACCCTGCGCAATTTCGACCGCGTGGTGATGCTGCAGGGCGGCCGGATCATCGAGGACGGGCCGCCCGATATTCTCGTGCAGGGAAAGGGGCCCTACCGCGAACTGGTCGCGCGCGAAATGGGGCGCCTGGCCACCCATGCGGCCTGATCTGCGGCAGTAGCGTTTGCGTCCCGATGCGTCCATCGCGACGCAGGAAAATCGCTTGAGGTCCAAATGACGGCCGAAGTCACTCAGCTCATCACCATTGAGGCTGCCGAACACGTCGCGGAATCGCCGTTCTACATTCCGATGACGGGCCCGGCGACGCGGCCGCGCTGTTCGCTGAAGCACGACGACACCTTCATCGTGCTGGACAGCCATGGCGATATCGGCGCCTCTGCCGGCGGGCCCGACGGCCTGTTCAACGCCGATACGCGCTATCTCGCCCGGCTGGAGATGGTGCTCGACGAAGTCCAGCCGCTGTTGCTCGGCTCCAATCTGCGCGACGACAATTCGGCGCTGACCGTCGACCTCACCAATTCCGACGTGTACCGCAACGGCAGGCTGGCGTTGCAGAAGGACACGCTGCACATCGTGCGCTCGATTTTCCTGTGGCGCGGCACGGCCTACCAGCGCATCGCCCTGCAGAATCACGGCGACCGGCTGGCGAGCTTCGACCTGACGCTGCTGTTCGACAATGATTTCGCCGATTTGTTCGAAGTGCGCGGCGAGCGCCGGCCGCGCCGGGGAGTGGGCTCCAGCCGGTTGCTCGGCCCCGCGGATGTCGTGCTGGAGTATAGCGGGCTCGACGGCCAGGCCCGCATCACCGCCTTGCATTTCGAACCGCGGCCGACACGGCTCGCCGTTCATTCGGCAACCTATCATTTGGAACTGGCGCCGAAGGAAGTGACCGCATTGTTCGTCGCGGTATCCTGCAACAAGCCGATCATGCAGAAACCGGTGCCGTTCTTCCGCGGCCTGCTGGCACACCGTCGCGAGATGCGGCGCTTGACGAGCGGTGCGGCCAGCATCGAGACGTCAAACGATATCTTCAACGAGGTGCTGTGCCAGGCGATGGCCGACCTCAACATGCTGATGACCGAAACGCCGCAGGGGCGGTACCCCTATGCGGGCATTCCCTGGTATTCGACCACGTTCGGCCGCGACGGATTGATCACCGCGCTGCAAATGCTTTGGATCGATCCGCGCATTGCCCAGGGCGTGTTGCGGCGGCTCGCTTTCTTCCAGGCCAAGACCACGGATCCGCTCGCCGACGCCGAGCCCGGCAAGATCCTGCACGAGATGCGCGGCGGCGAGATGGCCGCGCTGCGCGAAGTACCGTTCGCGCAGTATTACGGCAGCGTCGATTCGACCTCGCTGTTCGTTCTGCTGGCCGGCCTTTATGTCGAACGCACCGGCGACGACGAAACGCTGGCCGAGTTGTGGCCCGCGATCGAAGCGGCGTTGCGATGGATCGACGGCCCAGGCGATCCCGACAAGGACGGATTCGTCGAGTATCAGCGCGCGACCGAACAGGGGCTTGCCAACCAGGGCTGGAAGGATTCCTTCGACGCGATCTTTCATGCCGATGGGCAACTCGCCGAGGGCTATATCGCGCTGGCGGAGGTTCAGGGATATGTCTTTGCCGGCAAGCGGCTGGCGGCGCGCTGCGCCCGGCGCATGGGATTGATCGAGCGGGCGGCGCAGCTCGAATCCGCAGCCTTGCTCCTTGCCGAGCGCTTCGAGGAGGCGTTCTGGTGCGAGGAACTCGGCACCTACGCGCTGGCGCTCGACGGCGCCAAGCGGCCGTGCAAGGTGCGAACGTCGAATGCCGGCCAGCTTCTCTTCACCGGCATCGTCCGAACCGATCGTGCGCGGCGGGTCGCGGCCGATCTGATGAGCCAGAAATTCTTTTCGGGATGGGGCATCCGCACCGTTGCGCGCGGCGAAGCCCGCTACAATCCGATGTCCTATCACGATGGATCGATCTGGCCGCATGACAATGCGCTGATCGCGCTCGGCTTCGCGCGCTACGGCCTGAAGCATTCGGTGGCGCATCTGTTCAAGGGCCTGTTCGACGCCGCCAGCTACATGGACCTGCGGCGGCTGCCGGAATTGTTCTGCGGCTTCCAGCGCGAAAGGCGGCGCGGGCCGGTGCTCTATCCCGTCGCCTGCGCGCCGCAGGCCTGGGCCAGCGCGACGCCGTTCAGCCTGCTGGAAGCAGCCCTCGGCCTCGAATTCGATGCCGCACGCGGCGAGATACGTCTTCGCGATCCGCATTTGCCGGAATTCCTCAACGAGGTGCTGTTGCGCGATCTGCGGCTCGGGCCTTCCAGCGTCGATTTGAGGGTTCGCCGCCACGGCGATGAAGTGTCGCTCGAGGTGGTGCGAACGCGCGGCCAAATTCAGGTGTCGATCGTATTGACGCATTAGGAGCCATGCGCGGCTCATGCATCTCAAGGAGGCCACATGCGCATTGGTATTCTCATTCTGTTTCTGATCGCCGGATTAGCCGCCGGCCCGGCGGCGTCTGCGGCGGAGGACACCGGCGCGACGCAGGGTAGCCGCACCGCCCCGCAGGACGCCGCAAAGGAGCCCGCGCCGCCGCCCTCGGTCACCGTGATTGGCGCCAGGGATGCCCACGGCATCCTCGGCCGCGAGGTTCGCAGCGCGGCAAACGAGGATATGGGGCGCGTCGTCGATGCGATCGTGGATCGCGAGGGCAACGTGCGCGCCGCCGTGATCGATTTCGGCGGTTTTCTCGGCGTCGGCAGCCGGAAGATCGTCGTCGACTGGCGCGCGCTGGGTTTTGGCGCGTTGCCAACAAGCGTGACAGCATCACGCTCGAGCTGACCAAGGCCCAGGTGGCGGCGGCGCCCGAATACAAGGAGGACGCGCCGGTCATCGTTCTCGGTGCGGCCGGCCGCCTGCAGCCGTGGGATTTCGATCGCTAGCGCATGATCCGGAAGAGTAGGTGCCGGTTTTCCTCCGGACAAACACGAAGCGTTTGTCCGGAGATCATGCACAAATAGGGAGGAGCAGCAGCTTGGTCGCGCGTCCATCCCCATCGATTGAGCGGATTGACGACGATCGCCATGGGCGATCCGCCGGTGGGGGCAATGTTGTGCCGCTGCCGCCGGCGCCGGGCGGCAAGCCAAAACCGTCGCGCGAAAGCCAGCGCGGCCTCGACTGGTTCATCTTCTTTCTCGCCGACGTTCAGACCGGCTTCGGTCCGTTCATTGCGGTCTATCTGACCACGCAGAAATGGACGCAGGTCGAGATCGGCTTCGTGCTGTCGATCGGCGGCATCATCGGCCTGCTTGGGCAGATGCCGGGCGGCGCCATCGTCGATTACGCGCGTTCCGAGCGGCTGGTGGCGGGCCTGGCGGTCGCCACCATCGGCTGCGCCGCGCTGGCCTATGCGTTATGGCCGATTTTTCCGGTGGTGACTGCCGCGGCGACGCTGCATGCGCTGGCGAGCTGCGTGCTGGGTCCGGCGATTGCGGCGATCAGTCTCGGTCTGGTCGGGCCGTACGCGATCGGGGAGCGGCTTGGGCGCAACGCCCGCTTCGCATCGCTGGGCAACGGCTCGGCGGCGGCGCTGATGGGCGCAACCGGTTACCTGTTGTCGAACCAGGCGGTGTTTTTTGTCACCGCGCTTCTCGCTATCCCGACATTGATGGCGCTTGCCCGGATTCGCGGGCAGGAGATCGACATAGCGCAAAGCCACGGGGCCGTCGTGCGCGAGGTTCCTGATAAAGAGGCCACCAGCGTTTTCCATCTGCTGCGCCAGCGGCCGCTGCTGATCTTTGCGGGCGGCGTGCTGCTGTTTCAGCTCGCGAACGGCGCCATGCTGCCGCTGATGGCCGGCGTCGTCACCACGCGGTCGGCCCAATGGGCGCCGGTGCTGATTGCGTTCTGCATCATCGTCCCGCAGGCTATCGTCGCGATGGCCTCGCCCTCGGTCGGCCGCAAGGCTCAGGTGTGGGGGAGGCGGCCGCTGCTACTGTTGGCGTTCGGCGCGCTGGCGATCCGCGGCCTGCTGTTTTCGGTGGTGAGCGATCCCTATCTTCTGGTCGCGGTGCAGGTGTTCGACGGCATCACCGCGGCCGTACTCAGCGTGATGATCCCGCTGATCGTGGCCGATGTCGCCTTCGGAAGCGGCCACTTCAATCTGGCGCAAGGCGTTGTCGGAACCGCGACCGGCATCGGCGCGTCGCTCAGCACGGTGCTGGCGGGTTATGTCAGCGACACCTTCGGCAGCAGCACGGCCTTCATCGGGCTCGCGGGGGTCGCAGCGCTTGGCTTGACGGTGATCTGGCTGTTCATGCCGGAGACCCGGAGAATGCCGGAAGCGGCGGAGTAAAGAGCTTTACGCGAGGATCGAAGGCGCGATCGTCTTGCGATACAGCGCGCTGTAACAGGCGGCCGACAGATCCCAGCTAAAGGATCGCGCCATCGCGCTGCGCCGCATCGCATCGAGGCGGTCCTTGGCGCCGAAGGCATCAAACGCGCGCCTGACGCCGCCGAGGAAGGACTCCGCGGACGGTTGCGAAAACAGGAATCCGGTTTCGCCGTCCTTGATGGTTTCCGCCAGCCCGCCGGTCTGGTGACCGATCGGCAGCGACCCGAACCGTTGCGCATACATCTGGCTCAGCCCGCACGGTTCGAACCGCGACGGCATCAGCGTGAAATCGCTGCCGGCAAAAATTCGCCGCGCCTGGGCGTCGTTGAAACCGATCACGACGCCGATCGCATCCGGCCGGCGGCGGTGCGCGCTGACCAGCGCCTGTTCGATCTGGGCCTCGCCGCTGCCGGTCACCACGATCTGTCCGCCGGCCTCGATGATTTCGTCGGCGGCGGACAAGACGAGGTCGACGCCCTTCTGGTGCACCAGGCGGGCAACCAGGCCAAACAGCGGGCCGCGCGACAGCGCCAGGCCGAACTGCTTGCGCACGTAATCGGCGTTCGCCTGTTTGCCTTCCCAATCGCCGGGGGCGAAGGTCTGCGCCAGATGCGCGCAGGCGCTGGGATCCCAGCTTTCGTCGATGCCGTTCAGGATGCCGGTCAGTTGCGCGGCGTTCGAGCGGCGCTGCAGCAGGCCTTCGAGCCCGCAGCCGAGCTCGTGCGTCGTGATCTCTTTCGCATAGGTGGCGCTGACGGTAGTCAGGTGCGAGGCGTAGACGAGGCCGCCCTTGAGGAACGAGACATGGTCGTAGAACTCGAGCCCGTCGATGTGGAAGGAGCTTTCGGGCGCCCCGATCCGGCGCAGCGAGTCCGGCGGGAACAGTCCCTGATAGGCGAGGTTGTGGATGGTCAGGATCGAGGGGACCTTCGAGCCTCGCCATGCCAGATAGGCCGGCGCCAGCGCGGCCTGCCAGTCGTTGGCATGAATCAGGTCCGCTGCCCAATTCTTGTCCAGGCTGCCCGCGGCAAGCTCGGCGGCGGCGGATGCGAACCGGCCGAACCTGATGTCGTTGTCCGGCCAGTCGCGCCCCGATTCGTCGCCGTACGGGATTGCCCGGACGGTCGTAAAGCTGCGGGCAGAGCAGGACGTAAACCGGCAAACCGTCCTTGGTCGATGCCCGCCCGAGCGAGCAGGCCGGCATCTCCGCCAGAGAGGGGCATTCCCCAACGATTTCAATATGGGTGAACTGTTCGACGATGTCCCGATAGCCGGGCAGCATGACCCGGACGTCACTCCAGCGGCGCAGCGCCCGGGGCAGGGCGGCGGAAACGGCAGCGAGACCGCCCACCCGGACGAAGTCATCCATTTCAGTGGTGACGAACAAGACTTTCAAGGAAATGTCCTCGTACCAGCCGCGATGACACCGATGCAAGGATGACACTGATGCAAGAAAGGGTCCAACTTCCTTACCCGTTGACAATGCGCGCTGCGGACCGTCGTTCCTGAGCGAACTACTTTCCTGTCGACGCTGCACAATTTAGGGTCGCGGCCGCCAACCAAAACGAATGGCCGCAAAAGGCCAAAGGAGATTCACGCAATGACCATAGCCGGCAATGATCAGAGGAATTTGACAGGCAGCTTCGCAGGCCTGCGGGTCCTCGATTTCTCGACCACGATTGCCGGCCCCCATTGTACACGAATGCTCGCCGATATGGGAGCGGAGGTTATCAAGATCGAGACCGAGGAAGGCGAGACGATGCGGACCCGCCCGCCGGTGCGGAATAATTGCTCGACCGCCTTCGGCCAGCTCAATGTCGGCAAGAACAGCCTGGTGCTGGATTTGAAGTCGCCGAGGGGATTGGAGGCCGTCCGCCGGCTGGTCGCGACCGCGGACGTGCTGGTGGAGAATTTCCGTCCGGGCGTGATGCGGCGATTGAAGCTCGACTATGCCTCGCTGCATGAGGTTAACCCGAAACTGATCTATTGCTCGATCTCGGGATACGGCCAGACCGGACCGTCGGCCGAGCTGCCGGCCTATGCGCCGGTGATTCACGCGGCCTCGGGCTATGAGATGGCGCATCTGGCCTACCAGCCCGGACGCAGCCGGCCGGACTATTGCGGCATCTATCACGCCGACGTGCTCACCGGGGTCTATGCCTTCGGCGCCATCTCGGCGGCGCTGTATCAGCGCAAGGCAACCGGGCAGGGCCAGCATATCGACGTCTCGATGCTGGAATCCATGCTGAGCCTGACGTTGAACGAACTGCAATGGTCGCAATTCGAAGTGAAGCCGACGCAGCGGCCGATGTTCGGTCCGATCGAGACGACGGACGGCTACGTGATGATGGCGATCGCCAGCGAGAAAACCTTCCAGAGCCTGATGCAGGTGATCGGTCACCCGGAGTGGGTGAGCGATCCGCGCTTTGCCAAATATTCCGATCGCCGGGAAAACTGGGCGAGCCTGATCGAGGGCGTGGAGGCGTGGTCGCGCGCGGTGACGACCGAGCAGTGCCTCGTGGCGCTCAATGCGCACGGCGTTCCCTCATCGGCCTATCGCACCGTCGCCGAGGCGCTGCGCGATCCGCAGATCGCCCACCGCGGTGCATTGGCCGAGGTCGAGGATGGCGGCGGCACCTTCAAGGTGCTCAATCTGCCGTTCCGCATGTCCGGCGCCAAAGTGTCGGCGGCGAAGCGCATGTCGACGCTCGGCGAGCACACGCGTGCCTACCTGAAGGAGACTGGTCTGTCGGAGGATGAAATTGCATCGTTTGCCGGCAAGGCGCAGGCGACCGCGCGCGTCTGACATCGCAATCCGCATAGCGAAACATTAACCCTGCGGCGTTTCATCCGCGGGGTTGCAAACGCCCTTGCCCGCGACTGCGTTTCCAGACAATCTTACCGCAGCGATCACGATCCGGAATACCGGACGAACGACACACCGGAGGGAACATCAATGAAAGTGGCGATCCGTTCGAGCGCGCTTGCGCGAATATTTCTTGTGGCGGGATTTGGTGTGGCGTTGTCAGCAATGCCCGCCAACGCGCAGAAGCCGGGTGGCAGTATTTCCGTTGGCCTCGAGATCGATATCCCCGGTTTCGATGTGCTGAAGGTCGGCGTTTACGACGCGGCGGTACTCACCGCATCATCCGCGCTGTTCGATACGCTCACCACGCTCGATGCGAACGCCAAGCCGCAGCCGAAGCTGGCACTGTCCTGGGAGCCTTCCGAGGACTTCAAGATGTGGACCTTCAAGCTGCGTCCCGGCGTCAAGTTCCACGATGGCACGCCGTTCAACGCCGCGGCGTTCAAAGCGAATTTCGACCGGCAGAAAGATCCCGCCAACAAGTGCCGCTGCGCCTTCTATATCTCCAACGTCAACAACGTTCAGGCGCCGGACGAACTGACGTTGGTCTATAACCTCAATGACCCCTCGGTGAACTTCCCATCATTGGTGTCCTACGCGAGCCAGACCAATGCGATACATTCCCCGACCGCGTGGAAGACCAAGGGCGAGGAATACAACCGCAATCCCGTCGGCACCGGTCCCTACATTCTGAAGTCCTGGACGGCCGGCGATCGCATGGTCCTGGAGAAGAACCCGGATTATTGGGACAAGGACAAGGTCTACTTCGACCGCATCACGCTGAAGCCGCTGCCCGATGCGCAATCGCGCTTCGCCAGCCTGCAATCCGGCGAGGTCGACCTGATCTGGGATGACGAATTCAGCGCCGACAATATCCAGAAGGCGCAAAAAGATTCCAAGCTGACGGTGCACACATACGAGGGGTCCGGCGCGCAGGTCTACGCCTTCAACACCAAGGTCGCGCCATTCGACGACCTGCGCGTGCGCCAGGCATTGGTGATGGCGCTTGATCGCAAGAAGATGTCGCAGGCGATCACCAACGGTCTGTCCCGCCCGGCCAGCAATCCCTATGGCGACGGCTCCTGGGTCAAATGCAAGGATGACGGTGCGCTTCCCGAAGACCTTGAGAAGGCCAAGGCGCTGATCAAGGACTACGGCAAGCCTGTCGATTTCAAGATGCTCGTAACGGCGACGCCACGCGGACGCACTGTCGGTCAGGTGCTGCAGCAGTTCTGGAAGCGGGCCGGTGCCAACATGGAGATCGAGCAGGTCGACCAGGCCACCATCCCGCCGCGCGCCTTCATGCGCCAGTTCCAGTTGACGCCGTGGCGAATCGTCGATCTGGCCGATCCCGACATACAGATGTACTCCAACTTCAAGACCGGAAGTCCGGTGGCGCTTGCCAACTACTCCAATCCGGAACTCGACAAGTTGCTCGATCGCGCCCGTGTCACGGCAGATACCAACAAGCGCATCGACGACTATTGCGCGATCAGCCGGCTGATCAACAAGGAGGCAATCTGGTTCTGGACGTTCCAGAACACCTATTACGCGATCTCGAGCGCCAAGCTGAAGGGCTTGCCCAAGATGTATAGCGGGATGATCGACGTATCGCGCGCCTGGAAGGAATAGCCGCTTATGGCGTTCTTCGTCGCACGCCGGCTGCTTTATCTGTTGCCGGTGCTGATCGCGGTTTCGCTGCTGACGTTCTCCATCGCGTCGCTATTGCCGGGCGATCTCGCCTATACGATCCTCGGTGACCAGGCGACGCCGGAGAACGTGGCGGCGTTGCGGGCCGACATGGGGCTGGATCAGCCGATCTGGTGGCGCTATCTGAGCTGGCTCGGCAATGTGCTGCAGGGCGATTTCGGCCGCTCGTTCCGCACCGGCCAGACGGTGCTGCAGGCGGTTGCCGAGCGGTTGCCAGTGTCCATCGAACTGATGCTGCTGGCGCAACTCGGCGCACTGGCGATCGGCGTGCCCCTGGCGATCATCTGCGCGGCGCGCAGCGGCACCCCGTTCGACCGCTTCATGACCGGCACTGCTTTTGGCATGCTGTCGGTACCGACCTTCCTGTCGGCGATCCTGCTGATCTATTTGTTCGCGGTCGAACTGCGCTGGCTGCCGGCGACCGGTTATGTGCCGTTCGCCGAGGACCCGATCGGCAACCTCCGCTTCTTCGTGCTGCCGTCCCTGACGCTCGCGCTGGCCGAATGGCCGGGGATCATGCGCATTCTGCGATCCGACATGATCGCGACCTTGCAGGAAGACTATATCGCGCTTGCAAAAGCCAAAGGCCTGACGCCGGCGCGCATCCTGTTCGTGCATGCGCTGAAGCCTTCGTCGCTGACGCTGGTGACGATCACCGGCATCAATATCGGCCGGCTGATCGGCGGCGCCGTCATTGTCGAGACGGTGTTCGCGCTGCCCGGAATTGGCCGGCTTCTGGTCAGCGCGATCGGCACCCGCGACCTCATCATCCTGCAGGGCGTGGTGCTTCTGGTCGCTGCCGGCTTCGTCATCATGAACTTCATCGTCGATCTGCTCTACGCCGTCCTCGACCCCAGGATTTGTCATGGCCACGCTTGAACTCACACTGGACGAGGAGCTCCAGGCACGACCGCTAAAGCGCGGACGCAGGCTGGGGCCGCTGTTCTGGGCGGCGATCGGCTGGATGGTACTTGTGTTTGCGGTCGCGATCTTCGCCGATTTCCTTCCGCTGCCGAGCCCGACCGATATGGACATGCTGGAGCGGCGCGCAGCGTTCTCCGCGGCGCATTGGCTTGGAACCGACGGGCTCGGTCGCGACGAACTCTCGCGGCTGATCCATGGCGCGCGCATATCGCTGGTGGTCGGCCTCTGTGCGCCGGTGATCGGCCTCGTCATCGGCGGCGCGCTCGGCATGCTCGCCGGTTATTTCGGCGGCCGGTTCGAGACGATCGTCGTCGGCAGCATGGATGTGCTGCTGGCCTTTCCGCCGCTGATTCTCGTGCTGGCCGTGATTGCCTTTGTCGGGCAATCGATCTTCAATCTTACCATGATCCTGGGCGCGCTGAGCATTCCAGCCTCCATGCGGGTGGCGCGGGCGGCGACGCTGACGCTGTCGCGGCGCGAATTCGTCATCGCGGCACAGGCGCTGGGCGCCTCGCATGCGCGCATCCTGCTGCGCGAACTGCTGCCGAACGTCATCCTGCCGCTGTTTGCCTTCTTCCTGCTCGGCGTCGCCGTCATCATCGTGGTCGAAGGCGCGCTGTCATTCCTCGGGCTCGGCGTGCCGCCGCCGATATCGAGCTGGGGCAGCATGATCGGGGAGGGACGCGAGAGCCTCGATGTGGCGCCGCGGCTCGCCTTCCTGCCGGCGGCGGCGATGTTCCTCACCGTGCTTTCCTTCAATCTTGTCGGCGACACGCTGCGTGCGCTCACCGATCCACGTCAGGGCGCGCTGTGACCGGGAATACCTTGCTTTCCGTCGAGGACGTTGTCGTCGACCTGCCGACCCCGCGCGGCAATCTGCGCGCGGTGGATCATGTCGACCTCACCGTCGGCGCGGGCCAGACGCTCGGCGTGGTCGGCGAATCCGGCTGCGGCAAGACCATGCTGTCGCGGGCGATCCTGCAATTGCTGCCGAAGAAGGCAAAGCTCTCCGGCCGGGTGATGTTCGACGGGCAGGACCTCCTGCAACTTCATCCGGAGAAACTGCGCAAGTTGCGCGGGCGCTCGCTGGCGGTCGTGTTCCAGGACCCGATGACCTCGCTCAACCCGGTGCTTACGATCGGCACCCAGTTGATCGAGACGCTGCAGGAGCATCTTGAACTCGATGATGCCACTGCCAGGAAGCGCAGCGTCGAATTGCTTGCCGCGGTCGGCATTCCCGCGCCCGAGCAGCGGCTGGCGCAGTATCCGCACCAGCTCTCCGGCGGGATGCGCCAACGCGTGGCGATTGCGATCGCGCTGTCGTGCGAACCGAAACTCCTGATCGCCGACGAGCCGACCACTGCGCTCGACGTGACGATCCAGGCGCAGATCCTCGATCTCCTGGCGCGCGAGCAGCGCCGCCGGCACATGGCGATGATCCTGATCACCCACGATCTCGGCGTCGTCGCCGGCCGCACCGACGAAGTCGCCGTGATGTATGCCGGCCGCGTGGTCGAGCGCGCGCCGACGCCCGCCTTGTTCAAGAAAATGCGGATGCCCTATACCGAAGCGCTGCTGGCGGCGCTCCCCAAGCTCGATGCCGCGCCCCACACGCCGCTGCCCGCGATATCGGGACGCCCGCCCGATCCGACCCGGCCGCTGCAGGGGTGCTCGTTCTCGCCGCGCTGCCGCTATGCGGTGGCCCGCTGCCACATCGAGAAGCCCGCGCTCGAGGCGGCAGAGACGAGCGCACATCAGTTCGCCTGCTTCCACCCGATCGAAGCCCATGCGGATGCCAACGTATGATGCTGCAACCCGCTCCATCCGTTTTGCCTGACACGCTGCTCGACGTCGACAATCTCGTCGTCGAATATCCCGTCGGCGCCAAGATCGTTCATGCCGTGTCCGGCGTGTCCTTGCAGATCGCCCGCGGCGAAACGCTGGGCCTGGTCGGCGAATCCGGCTGCGGAAAATCGACGCTGGGCCGGGCGGTGCTGCAGTTGCGCCGGCCAACCTCGGGGCGGGTTCTGTTCGACGGCCACGATCTCACGACGATGCACGGCGATGCCTTGCGGCTGATGCGCCGGCGCGTGCAGTTGATCTTCCAGGATCCGATCGCCTCGCTGAACCCGCGCCGCAGGATTGGCGACATCGTCGCCGAGCCGCTGGTGATCGCAGGCGTCAAGGATCCGGAGAAGCGCGAGCGGCTCGTTCACGAGGTGCTGACCGCGGTCGGGCTCGACCCGACCCTGGTCGTGGGACGGCTGCCGCATGAATTCTCCGGCGGGCAGTGCCAGCGTATCTGCATCGCGCGCGCGCTCGTCCTCAATCCGGAGTTCATCGTCTGCGACGAGCCGGTCTCCGCGCTCGACGTTTCCATCCGCGCCCAGATCCTCAATCTGCTGGAAGAGATGAAGGGCCGGTTCGGCTTGACGCTGCTGTTCATCGCGCACGATCTCGCAGTGGTGAAGGCGGTGAGCGACCGTGTGGCGGTGATGTATCTCGGTCGGTTGTGCGAAGTCGGGCCTTCCGAACAGCTGTTTGCCCGGCCGGCGCATCCCTATACCGCGCTGCTGATCGAGGCGATCCCGGTGCCCGATCCGGATGTCCGCCCCACCGAGACCGTGCCAGTGGGCGAGCCGCCATCGCCGATCGCGCCGCCCTCCGGCTGCCGGTTTCGCACCCGCTGCCCCCGCGCGGATCAGCGATGCAGCGACGAGGTACCGGAACTGCGCGCCGTGGCGCCGGGCCGGTTCGTGGCCTGCCATCATCCGCTGATCTGAGTACCGGAAGACTGTCGCCCGCGTTTGTCTCGATGGGATGGACGTGGCAATGTCCGCCCACAAGAAATGCCTGTGCCAAGAACAAGAATGACGGGAGAGAAGCGATGAAGAGTTTTCAGGTCGCCGAGTTCAACGCACCGCTGATAGAGGTGGATCAGGAGACGCCGCAGCCGACGGGCACGCAGGTGCTGATCAAGGTGAAGGCGGCCGGCGTCTGCCACAGCGACCTTCACATCTGGGAAGGCGGCTATGATCTCGGCCATGGCCGCAAGCCGCTGTCGCTAAAGGACCGCGGCGTGTCGCTGCCGCGCACGATGGGGCACGAGACGGTCGGCGAGGTGGTGGCGTTCGGGCCCGAGGTGACGGCCGCCGACAAGGGCGACCTCAAGGTCGGCGACACAGCGCTGGTATACCCATGGCTCGGCTGCGGCAAGTGCGAGACCTGCCGCGGCGGCGACGAGAACATGTGCGTCGTCAAGCCGAACTCACTCGGCGTCTATTGCGACGGCGGCTATGCCGATCACATGACGGTGCCGAACCCAAAATACCTGTTGAACCTCAAGGGGCTCGATCCCGTTACCGCGGCGCCCTATGCCTGTTCCGGCGTCACCACCTACAGCGCGCTGAAGAAGGTCGAGTTCGCCTTCAACTCGCCGATCGTCATCTTCGGCGCCGGCGGGCTCGGCCTGATGGCGCTGTCGCTGTTGAAGGCGATGGGCGGCAAGGGCGCCATCGTCGTCGACATCGATGCGCGCAAGCGCGAAGCCGCTGAAGCGGCCGGTGCGCTCGCCACCGTCGACGGCAAGGCGCCGGACGCGCTGGAGCAACTGGCGAAGGCGGCCGGCGGACCCATTCGCGCCGTGATCGATCTCGTCGGCAATGCGCAGACCACGCAGCTCGGCTTCGATTGCCTGACCAAGGGCGGCAAGCTCGTCATCGTCGGCCTGTTCGGCGGCGGCGCGCCCTGGGCCTTGCCGCTGATCCCGATCAAGGCGATCACGATCCAGGGCAGCTATGTCGGCAATTTGCGCGAAACCGAGGAATTGCTCGAACTCGTTCGCAACAAGATGATCGCGCCGATTCCTGTCACGACGATGCCGCTCGCGAAGGCCAATGAGGCGCTGACCGATTTGCAGAAAGGCAAGCTGGTCGGCCGCGCGGTGCTGACGCCGTAAGTCTCCGACCGCCGTCTTCGTCATTGCGAGCGAAGCGAAGCAATCCATTCTATCCGTTCTGCCGTGAGGTGGATTGCTTCGCTTCGCTCGCAATGACGGCTAATAACTTCTGTTCGAATTCGCTAAGGAACCCCCATGTCCGCAAACAACGCCCTCCACATCGCCGTGCTCGGCGGCGATGGCATCGGCCCTGAAGTGATGGCGCCGGCGCTGGAAGTCCTGCGCAAGATCGAGGCGACATCGGACCTCAAATTCCGCTTCACCGATGCTCCGGCCGGCGCCAACAATTATCTCGCGACCGGCAAATCGATGCCTGACAGCACCGTGCGGCTTTGCGAGGAAGCGGATGCCATCCTGCTCGGCGCCTGCGGCCTGCCGTCGGTGCGCTACCCTGATAACACCGAGATCGCGCCGCAGATCGAACTGCGCTTCCATTTCGACCTCTATGCCGGCGTGCGCCCGGCACGGCTGATTCCGGGCGTGCCGAGCCCGATCGTCGGCGCCGACCAGCGCGGCATCGACCTCGTGCTGATCCGGGAATCGACCGAAGGCCTGTTCGCCTCGATGGGCAAGGGCGTGGTGACGGACACCGAGGCGCGCGAGACGCTCGTGATTACGCGCAAGACCTCGGAGCGGCTGTTTGAGTTCTCGTTCCGCCTCGCCGAACGCCGCAAGGCGCGCGGGAAGGCGAACGGTGGCCTGACCTGCGTCGATAAAGCAAACGTGTTCAGGGCGTTCGCGTTCTTTCGCGAGATGTTCGATGAGGCCGCCAAACGCCATCCCGGCGTCAAGGCCGATCGGCTCTATGTCGATGCCTGTTCGCTGATGATGGTGAAGCGTCCCTGGGACTTCGACGTCATGGTGACGGAGAACATGTTCGGCGACATTCTCTCCGACCTCGCCGCCGGCCTGATCGGCGGCCTGGGCATGGCTCCCTCGGCCGATATCGGCGACCGCTACGCCGTGTTCCAGCCCTGCCACGGCACCGCCCCTGATATCATGGGGCAGGGCAAGGCCAATCCCACCGCGATGATCCTGTCGGCGGCGATGATGCTGGACTGGCTCGCCGACAAGCACGGCCTCGAAAGCGCGGCAGAAGCCGGCGAGCGCATCGAGCGCGCGGTGGACAAGGCCTATGCCGATGGAATCAAGCCGATGGAATTCGGCGGCAGCAACGGCACGGCGGATATTACGAAAGCGGTGATCGGCGGCGCTGTAGGCCAGGCACGATCGAGCAGCGAGTTGTTGATCGTCGCCGATGTGTGTCGCTAAGCCACCGTCGTCATACCCCGCGAAGGCGGGGTATCCAGTACGCCGCGGCTTTCTCAGTTCAATTATTGGCGTCTCTGGAATACTGGATCATCTGCCCCAGTGCGCAATTGCGCACAAGGCGGATGATGACCGCGGGGAGTGATGGGCTGCGGGGCTTCGGCCTCACTTCCCCTTGAACTGCGGCTTGCGCTTTTCCATGAAAGCCGTTCGGCCTTCGCGGAAATCTTCGCTGTCCATGCAGGCCATGCCGATCGCCTTGATCGCGGCCATGTCGCGCTTGCTTTCGTCCTTCAACACTTCGGCGATGGTGATCTTGGCGGCCTTGATCGCCAGCGGCGCGTTGCCGGAGATGGTGCGCGCGATCTCCATGGTCGCGTCCGACAGTTCCGCATCCGGCAGCACGCGGTCGACCAATCCGATCCGCAAGGCCTCCGCGGCCTCGATCCGCATGCCCGTATACATGATGAGCCGCGCCCAGGATGGCCCGACCAGCGAGACCAGATGCTTGAGACCGTCATAGCCATAGGCAATGCCTAGCCTGGCGGCGGGAATGCCGAACTGGCTGTTGTCGGAGGCAAGGCGAATATCTGTCAGCATTGCGACCTGCATGCCGCCGCCGAGGCAGAAGCCGCGGATGCAGGCAATCGTCGGCTTCGGGTAATCAGCCAGCAGCGCGCGCTGCGCCTCGCTGCGCTTCGAATATTCTTCCGAGGCCGCCGCATTGTGGCGGGTCTTTTCAAACTGGCTGATATCGGCACCCGAGACGAAGGCCTTGTCGCCGGCGCCGACCAGGATGACGACGCGCACGTCGGGATTGTCGCGCAGCTCGACCAGCGCCTGGCCCAGGCCCTCCCACATTTCGAGCGACATCGCGTTGCGCTTGTCGGGATTGTTGAAGGTGATGACGCCGACGCCATCGCTGACGCTTTGCAGGATCTTGCCGTCGGCATGGGATGTTTCGGCGCTTTTGGGGATGTCGAGCATCGGTTGCGGCTTTCAGTCGGGAAATCTGGTCCATTGTCGGACAAGCCTCGCACCGAGGTCAATCGTTGACGAGGTCAATCGTTGCATCTTCCGTTGCGTCGAGACCAGCAACAAAAGCGGGAGAAAATGCGAGATCATTGGCGCAGGGCCCAAGCTCACGCGCGGGGCGCGGCGTGGCGGGCATAGCCATGACGGTGGTGGAGACTTTGCGGAAGCCAGCGCCCGCAACTATTCGCCGGAACGTGCCGCGCAGCCTTCTTGCTGCAATGCGGCCGGATTCCGCCATTTCGCGATGGCAACAAACCGATCTTGTCCCGGCCAGATCAAGATCAGGCCTAGCGCAGCAACAAGCTACCCGGCGATTTCTCGCTTCGATTGATCGGGTCCGCGGTGCTGCGATCCAGGCGCGATAATGCTTAGGCCTCGTTGGCGGCGATCGATTCCATCAAGGACACCAGCTGACGCTGTACGGTCTGGTCCTTGATCTTGCTGTACGCACGCAACAGCCTGAGGCTGAATGCGCTGTCCAGGAACAGCAGGCTCTCGACTTCGCGCGCCTTGCCGTCGCCGTCGTAGAAGAACGTCACGGGCACGTCGAGCGCGGTCGCGATTGCCTGGAGACGAGCAGCGCCGACACGATTGACGCCTTTCTCGTACTTCTGGACCTGCTGGAAGCTCACGCCGAGCTTGTCGCCGAGCTCCGCTTGAGAGATTTTCTGTTCCACACGCCGCAGGCGAATTCGCTTGCCCAATTCGATATCGGGTTTGCCTGCGCTGCGCTGTTTCATCTTCTTCGCTGCTGATCTGTTCATTCTGGTTTTACCGTCCTTCAATCGGGAAACCCTGGCAAAAATAGGTCAGGGGCTCGTCCGCATTTGCCGTTTTTAAAGTCAGTCCGAACCGTGAGTTGTATAGAGAACCACAGGAATCCTGAGATCATTACGGGATGGTAGCCAAACGCATGCACGTATTGGAAGCATCCTGATACCGGCACCACCAACTACTTAAAGCTGTCGGCACCCGGGGCGTATTTGGCAAAAACCCCGCCCACTACATTTGACAAAATATTCGACAAACCACAACCACCGCGAGTTCAATGGACACAGATTTTGGCCGGCATGCTTACTGCGTCGCGCTCAAGTACCGGATTTCTACGGGGTTTGCCGGCCGAAAATGCGATCGCTCACGGTGCGTGCCGGCTCGACATCAGCGTGCATCGCGTGAAATGCCGGCGGGCAGTGATGCCTGACAAAATGCAGCAAAGTTCAGTTCCGGTTTTTGGATCAAGTGTGACGGGAAATTGCGGCAAGCCGCGTGCTCGCACGTCATGCGCGCGCGGGCCAGACTCGACATCGCGCAACATTTGCGGCGTGTCGGCTGCCTGCGCAATGAACATCGCCGCCGGCGTCAGATGGAATTGCAAGACGTTGCCTCGGCAACTGATGGATCGGGCAAGCCGTGACGGGCGCTTGCGCTATTTTCGGGCGGGGACAGGTTCGGCCTGCGCGTCCGGGCGGGGGTTGCCGAAATGATTGCGATCATCGGCCCGGCCATCTGCGGCCTATTGGCCCGGGGTACTACTTAAATTGGCTTCCACAGCCGCGCCGTTTTGCATACGCTTTGCGGTAGTGGCCGCATCGTCGGCCAGGCCAAAGTCCCGCTTACAAGGGACGGGCATTACAGGGGAGGAACGCCATGAAGCGAAGAACCGTACTTGCGGGCCTTGGTGCGACGGCGGCTGCCGGCGCGCTGGGCATGCCATCGATCCTGAGGGCGCAAGCGCCCGTCACACTCAACGGCGCCGTGCAGTTCAACGACGATCACGCCTTCAACAGGGCGCTGCTCCGGTTCGAGGAACTGGTGAAGAAGTACTACGGCAAGCCGATCAACTTCACGCTGCACCGCAACTCCTCGCTCGGCCTCGAAAAGCAGTATTTCGAGTACATGTCCCAGGGCAAGGCGGTCGATTACGGCATTGTCTCGCCGGCCCACATGTCGACCTTCGCCAAGGCGGCGCCGTTCATCGATGCGCCCTTTGTGTTCAAGGGCATCGACCACATGAACAAGGTCGTCGAAGCGAACATCCTGGCGCCGATCGCCGACGAAGTCGCGGCCAAGGCCGAGGTCGTTCTGATCGGCTATTCGGGCGGCGGCATCCGCAACATCTTCGCCAACAAGCCGCTCAAGAACCTTGCCGATCTCAAGGGTCTCAAGGTTCGCGTGCAGGGCGCCCCGATCTGGTCGAAGACGTTCGCGGCCGTCGGCATGAGCCCGACCGTGATCGCCTACAATGAAGTCTACAACGCCATCCAGAACGGCGTGATCTCGGCCGGCGAAAACGAGGCGGCCGGCGTCGAGGCGATGAAGTTCTACGAAGTAGCACCGCACCTCAACCTGACGCAGCACGCGGTATCGATCCGGCCGATCTGCTTCTCGGTGAAAACGCTGAAGACCCTCCCGAAGGACTTGCAGGACGCGATCATGAAGGCCGGCAAGGAGGCCGGCGATTACGGCCGTCAACTGGAGTCGAGCGAGGAAGTCGTCAAGCTCGACACGCTGGAGAAGGCCGGCAAGCTCAAGCGCGTTCCGTTCGAGGAGCGCGACGCCATGAAGAAGCTCGCCGATCCCGTGATGGCCACCTACGCCAAGGAAATCGGCGCCGAAGGCATCTTCGAGAAGATCAACGTCGCGTAGGGCGTAACTGGAGGGGGCGGCTCTTCGTTGCGACGACGCGGAATGCGTCTGCGCGGGGGGCCTGAAATTGAACGACCGCCGAAAGCCTTCCGGGCAAGCCCCGCTTCTTGCCCGGATCGGCGGACTGGTATCCGAGACGGAGCCCAAATGACTGAAATGCCTGTTGTGTCCAACCCGTCGCTATGGCGCCGAGCGACGGCGGCCTATGCAAAATTGCTGGAAGTCCTGCTCGCCGCCTGTGTCGGCATTCTGGTCATTCCGGTCACGTTGCAGATCATCTCGCGCTACACGCCGTTCATTCCGTCCTACATCTGGACCGAGGAGATGGCGCGGTTCATGTTCGTCTGGACCATCATGATCGGCGCCATGGTCGGCGTGCGGGAGGCGCAGCATTTCGAGGTCGACGTCTGGCCCGACCTGTCGCGCCGGGCCGAGGCCGCGGTGCGGATTCGCGGCTCGCCTCGGCATCCTGGCGATGGCGGTGGTGTTCGTATGGGCCGGGCTCGAATTCACGCGGTTCGCCTGGAACCGAACGTCTGAACTGGCTGATCTGCCGCTCTGGCTGATCCATGTCGCCTGGCCGGTGGCCGGCGTGACGTGGATCGTATTTGCGGGTGAACAGATCCTTGATGAAGCGCGGATTCTGCTTGGGGCAAAACGATGAGCGGGAATGTTCTTTCTGCCGGACAGGCCGCAATGGTCCTGTTCGGGACTTTCGTTGGCCTGCTCATCATACGCGTGCCGGTCGCCTTTGCGCTCGGCCTTGCCTGTGTGCCGATCCTTTTGATCGAGCCGCGCCTGTCGATCATGACGCTCGCGCAGGAGACCTTCAACGCCTACAATTCGTTCATCCTGCTGGCGGTGCCGTTCTTCCTGCTGACCGCCAACCTGATGAGCATCGGCGGCATCACCGACCGCCTGGTCGCGTTGTCGCGCTCGATGGTCGGGCATTGGCCGGGATCGCTGGCGCAGATCAATGTCGTGCTGTCGGTGTTCTTTGCCGGCATCTCCGGCTCCTCCACCGCGGACGCGGCGAGCCAGTCCAAGATCTTCATCGACGCCCAGACCAAGGAGGGCTACGACCTCTCGTTCTCCATCGCCATCACCGCGGTGTCGGCCGTGCTCGCCGTCATCATCCCGCCCTCGATCCTGATGATCGTGTGGGGCGGGCTGATCTCGACCTCGATCGCCGCGATGTATCTCGCCGGCATCGTGCCGGGACTGCTGATCGCCGGCGCGCAGATGGCGACCGTGCATGTCTATGCCGTGCGCCGCGGCTATCCGACCTATCCGAAGGACAGCTGGCGGGACATGTGGTGGGCGATCTTGCGGTCGATACCGGCGCTGACGACGCCGTTCATCATCGTCGGCGGCATTTTGCTGGGATGGTTTACCGCGACCGAATCCGCATGCGTCGCGGTGCTCTATTCCATTGCGCTATCGACGTTCTTCTACCGTGAAACCGGCGCGCGCGAACTCTACAAGGCGCTGCTGGACACCGGGCGTCTGGCCGGCGTCGCGCTGTTCTGCATCGGCACCGCGAGCGCCTTCGGCTGGCTATTGGCCTATTACAGGATTCCGCAGGAACTGCTGGCCAACGTCTCGACCTGGGGCATGGGCGCGATCGGCGGCCGGCTTCTTCATTTCGTTCTGCTTTCTGGTGGTGGGCTGTTTCCTCGACGCCATTCCGGCGATCATCATCGTCGGCACCGTTCTCGAACCGCTGGCGAAATCGGTCGACCTGCATCCGGTGCAGTTTGCGATCATCTCGATCGTCTCGCTGGCGTTCGGACTGGTGACGCCGCCCTATGGCCTGTGCCTGATGATCGCCTGCTCGATCGCGGGCGTGCGGTTGCGCTATGCGCTGAAGGACACGGTCATCATGCTGATCCCGATGCTGCTGGTGCTGGCCGCGCTGATCATCTGGCCCGAGCGTCTCGCTGTTCCTGCCGCGCTTGATCGTGCCGGAGATGCTCAAATAGCAGTCTTCGTATCGAGCTATTCTTCCCGGTCGAGCGCGCAGCTCACCGTGTAGACGACGCCGCGCGGCAGGAAGTCGACGGTCGCTTCGCCGCCGAGCTGGTCGCGCGCGCTGCGCTCGATCAGCCGCGAGCCGAAGCCGCGCTGCACCGGCGCCGTGACGGGCGGGCCGCCGGCCTCGGTCCAGATCAGCCGCAGCTTGCGCCCGTCGCTTTCTTCGAGGATCTCCCAGTCCACCGCGACGGTCCCGGTGTCGTTCGACAGCGCGCCGTATTTGGCGGCATTGGTTGCGATCTCGTGCACGATCATCGACAGCACCACGGCGAGCCGCGGCGACAGCGGAACCTGCGGTCCGAACATCCGCATCCGCTCCGGATTGTTGAGCAGATAGGGCTGCAGCACCCGCGCAATCACTTCCCGCAACTCCGCGCTCTGCCATTTTTCCTGGCTCAGCAGATTGTGCGCCTCCGCCAGCGCGCCGAGCCTTCCCTCGAACTTCTCGCGCTCCGCCCGGCTCGCGCTGCGGAACGTCTGGGTGGCGATCGACTGCAGGACCGCGAGCGTATTCTTGACGCGGTGGTTGAGTTCCTCGATCAGGAGATTGTGCAGCATCTCGCCGCGGGCGATCTGGGTCGCCATCCGCACCGCAAAGGCGAGGCCGACCATCAGCAGAACGGCGCCCATCACGCTTGTTATCGCGAGGTTGCGCCAGAGCGGCGCGACCAGCGAGCTTTCGGCGACGCCTGCGGCAACCGTCCAGCCGGTGAGCGAGGAGCGGGCAAAGCTCGTAATCAGCGGCACGCCCTCGAGCGATATCGTCGGCACGGTGGCTTCGGGATGCTGGAACATCTGCGCATAGAGCGAGGGCGATGCACGCTTGCCGACGGTGTCCTGCGGGTTCGGCACGCGCGCGAAATTGGTGCCTTCGCCGTCGAAGATCGAGATCGTCCAGTCCTTGCTCGGCCGCTGCTGCTCGACCATGGCCTGGAAAATCTCGATCGGCGGGCTGAAGGAGATGTCGTAAAGCACCTCGCCATCGCGGATGACAGGTACTTCGACCGTCACGATCAGCCGTTTCTTGACCGCCCGAAGAACAGGTTGGAATAGACCGGCTTCTTTTCCGCGAAGACCTTGTCGACCATGGCGAGGTTGTTGCGCGGCGGCAGGCTCGCCGTATCCGACGTGAGCGAGGAGAACACCTGGCGGCCTTCGCGGTCCGCCACCAGCACGACGCCGCCTTCGCCATACTGGTCGAGGAAGCCCTGGCCGATGCGGCGGAATCCGTCGAAATCGCCGTCGCGCAGCGCGTTTGTCAGCGACAGCACCTGCAGCGCGCCGGTGATCCGCTGCATCTCCGGAGTCGAGCACGAGGCGAATGCTGCGCACGGTTTCGAGCACCCGCTGGGTCGCGTTCTGCCGGTCCTGCTTGTAATTGTTGTAGACGAGGCCGGCCGCGAAAATGATCAGCGGCAGCGTGGTTCCCGCGACCAGAAGGGCGAGACGCACTGGCAATGAAGGTTTCGGCAACGCAAGCCCCGGATCGGCGCCAATCGGCGCGAAGCATAGGAGAAGCCGCCGAATTTCGCCAAGGATATTGGAGGGATGTAAACCCGCTCGCGGCAGCGCCGGGTTCCGCGGCGATCGCTTCGCGCCGCGGAACCCGGACTTCCCGGTCTTAGAGATTGCTGTCGGTGATGGCGGCATACACCATGGTGCGCAGCTCGCGCCGCAATCGGATAGGCGCTCGACGGCAGCACCTGCGTCATGAAGATCGTGATCAGCTCTTCCGCCGGATCGATGAAGAACGAGGTCGTCGCCGCGCCGCCCCAGTTGAATTCGCCGGGGCTGCCGGCGATCAGCGTCTGCGCCGGGTTCATGGTGACGGCGAAGCCGAGCCCGAAGCCGATGCCGTTATAGGCGGCTTCCGAGAACAGCGAGCGCGACATCGCCGGCAGGTCGACGCCGCCGGGCAGGTGGTTCGACGTCATCAGCTTCAGCGTCTTCGGGCCGAGCAGGCGGACGCCGCCGAGCTCGCCGCCATTGAGCAGCGCCCGGCAGAAGGTGAGGTAGTCGGCCGACGGTCGAGCACAGGCCGCCGCCGCCGGAGATGAACGAGGGCGGCTCCAGGAACGAACTCGTCGCCGGATCGTCCTGCAGCGTCAGCGTGCCCTTGCGCTCGGCGGCGAGCGGATTGAAGCCGCCTTGCGGGTCGGCCGAATAGCACGCCGCGAAGCGATGCGCCTTGTCCTTCGGCACGAAGAAATCGGTGTCGTTCATGCCGAGCGGATCGAGGATCCGCTCTTTCAGGAACTGCTCGAACGGCTTGCCGCTGATCTTGCCGATGAGATAGCCGACCACGTCGGTGGCGACGGAATAGTTCCAGGCCTCGCCCGGCGAAAATTCCAGCGGGATTTTTGCGAGGTCGTCGATCATGGTTTGCAGCGTGCCGGCCTTGACGACTTCGCCGATCTTGTTCTCGCGATAGGCGGCATCGACATTGCCGCGCTGCTGGAAGCCATAGGTCAGGCCCGAGGTGTGGCGCAGCAGGTCCACGATCAGCATCGGCCGCGCCGGCGGACGGGTCAGGAAGGCCGGGTGCGTGCCGGCCACGAACACGCCGAGGTTCTTCCATTCCGGAATGTATTTGTGCACGGGCTCGTCGAGCGCGACGCGGCCTTCCTCGACCAGCATCATGAAGGCGACGCTCGTGAGCGGCTTGGTCATCGAATAGATGCGGAAGATCGTGTCGTCCTTGACCGGCGCCTTGCGCTCGAGGTCGGCAAAGCCCTGCGACGGTCGAATGCACGATCTTGCCGCGGCGATAGACCAGGAGCTGCGTTCCCGGGAAGCGGCCGGCGTCGACGTAGCGCTGCTTCAGGTGATTTTCGAGGCGGTCGAGCGCCGCCTTCGACATTCCGGCGGATTCGGGCGAGGCGGGGGTGGGGGCTAACATCGGCGCTGGTCTCCGGCTGGCTAGTTTGCAGCCTTGATAGCCGAAAAGTGTGCCCCGTTCCAACCGGCCGCGCTTACGCCGGCGCGGGGCGCTGGTATAGGCTGCCGCCAGCCTTCGTCTATTCCGCAGGACAGCAAAAATGCCCCAATTCAGCGAAACCGAACTGACCGCCGCCGTGATCCGCAGTTTCGACGATACGCCGGATCCGCGCGCCAAATTCCTGCTGCAGGAACTGGTGAAGTCGCTGCACGACTATGTCCGCAAGACCGATCTCACCTTCGAGGAATGGGAAGTTGCGATCGACTTCCTGACCCGGACCGGCCAGAAGTGCACCGCCGATCCGGCAGGAGTTCATCCTGCTCTCCGACGTGCTCGGCGTGTCGATGCTGGTCGATGCCGTCAACCACCGGGAGCGCGAGGGCGCCACCGAGACCACGGTGCTCGGCCCGTTCTATGTCGGCGAGCACAAGGTGACGCCGCATGGCACCGATATCTCGGCCAGCCTGCCGGGCGAGCGGATGTTCGTGCAGAGCCGCGTCACCGACCTCGCGGGCAAGCCGCTGGCGAACGTGCCGGTGGACGTCTGGCACGCCGATGATGACGGCTTCTACGATTCCCAGAAGCCGGCCTATGCGACGCAGGGGCCGTCGTCGCGGGCGCGCTTCATCACCGATGCCGATGGACGGTTCTTCTTCCGCACCATCCTGCCGTGCAGCTATCCCATTCCCACCGACGGCCCGGTCGGCGAGATGATCGTGCAGACCCGCCGCCACGCGATGCGGCCGGCCCATGTGCACTTCCTGGTCGACGCGCCCGGCCACCAGCCGCTGATCACGCATGTCTTCATGGACGGCGACAAATATCTCGATTCCGACGTGGTGTTCGGGGTCAAGGACGAGCTGGTCGCCAAAATCGAAAAGCGCACCGATCCGACGATGCCGGACGGCAAGCCGGCGGCCGCGCCGTGGCACCTCATGACCTACGAATTCCGGATGAAGCCGGGCGAGGGAAGCGCGCCGAAACCGATGATGGCGAAGGCCACCGAGGCCGCCTGAGAGCAACCGATTTCATTGCTCTGCCCAATTCTTGTGCGCCGCACAAGAATTGGGCGAATCGCAAATTTAGAATGCGAAAAGAGCCGGTTCCCGACAGCGCGATGTTCCTCGCACCGAATCCGTATAATATGATTGAAAAAATAAGTTTTTTGCGATGCGGAAGGCTTGGCACGAAGCTTGAATAGCTTGTGCCGACGCCATTGAAGCCGTCCCTCGAGACCACTCATCCGAATTGTGACGCCGCCATTCCGGGGCCTCCCTGGAACGCGCCCTTCTGCGCCTTGCGCGGTGAACCCAATCGGACGGCCCCGTTTCACGCACTGACGCAAAAGGACAACGATGCCCATGACGAAGCCCACCAATCCAACCTCACGCCGCGGTCTCAGCCGCCGCCAGCTCCTGAAGGCGACCGGCGGCACGGCGGCATTGCTCGCCGCCGCCAAGCTGAACTTCCCCGCCGGCGCGTTCGCGCAAGGCGCGGGTCCGGAGGTGAAAGGCGCCAAGCTCGGCTTCATCGCGCTGACCGACGCCGCGCCGCTGTTCGTCGCCAAGGACAAGGGCATCTTCGCCAAATACGGCATGCCCGATGTCGAGGTGCAGAAGCAGGCGTCATGGGGCACCACGCGCGACAACCTCGTGCTCGGCTCGGAAGGCAACGGCATCGACGGCGCGCACATCCTGACGCCGATGCCGTATCTGATTTCGGCCGGCAAGGTGACGCAGAACAACCAGCCGACGCCGATGTACATCCTGGCGCGGCTCAATCTTGAACGGCCAGTGCATCTCGGTCGCCAAGGAATATGCCGACCTCAAGATCGGCGTCGACACTGCGCCGTTCAAGGTCGCGCTGGAAAAGAAGAAGGCTTCCGGCAAGGCGATCAAGGCCGCGATGACATTCCCGGGCGGCACCCACGATCTCTGGATCCGTTACTGGCTCGCCGCCGGCGGCATCGATCCCGACAAGGATATCGAGACCATCGTCGTGCCGCCGCCGCAGATGGTTGCCAACATGAAGGTCGGCACCATGGATGCGTTCTGCGTGTGCGAGCCGTGGAACCTGCAATTGATCCATCAGAACATCGGCTACACCGCGATCACGACCGGCGAACTCTGGGACAAGCATCCCGAGAAATCGTTCGGCATGCGTGCCGCCTAGGTCGACAAATATCCAAAGGCCGCCAAGGCGATGCTGATGGCCGTGATGGAAGCGCAGCAATGGGCCGAGAAGGTGGAGAACCGCGAGGAGCCCGCGACGATCTGCGCCAAGCGCCAATGGATCAACTGCCCGGTCGAGGACGTCACCGACCGCATGAAGGGCAAGTTCGACTACGGCACCGGCCGGGTCGTCGAGAACTCGCCGCACCAGATGCGGTTCTGGAAGGACCACGCGTCCTATCCGTTCCAGAGCCACGATCTCTGGTTCATGACCGAGGATATCCGCTGGGGCAAATTCGAAGCGGGCTACGACGCCAAGGCGCTGATCGCCAAGGTCAACCGCGAGGATCTCTGGAAGGAGGCCGCCAAGGAACTCGGCGTTGCCGCCGCAGACATCCCGGCCTCGACCTCGCGCGGCAAGGAGACCTTCTTCGACGGCAAGGTGTTCGATCCGGAAAATCCGGCAGCGTATCTGAAATCGCTGTCGATCAAACGCGTGGAAGTCTGATCCATTCGCGCTCTCAGCCATCGGTTGCAAAGGAACTTGACATGAGAAAGAGCATTACCGGCGCCTCGGTTCAGACGATGAACCGCCGCACGCTATTGAAAGCAGGCGCAGGCACTGCGGCGTTACTCGCCGCGGTCAAAATGAACTTTCCAGCCGGAGCGTTCGCCGAGTCTGCTGGACCAGAGGTCAAGGCAGCCAAACTCGGCTTCATCGCCTTGACCGACGCCGCGCCCTGTTCGTCGCCAAAGAGAAAGGCATGTTCGCCAAATACGGCATGCCCGACGTCGAGGTCGAGAAGCAGGCGTCGTGGGGCACCACGCGTGACAATCTCGTGCTCGGCTCGGAGGGTAACGGCATCGACGGCGCGCATATTCTGACGCCGATGCCCTATCAGATGACAGCCGGCCTTGTGACGCAAAACAACGTCCCGACGCCGATGCATATTCTGGCTCGGCTGGATCTCAATTGTCAGGGCATCTCTGTCAGCAACGAATATGTCGATCTGAAAGTTGGTCTCGACGCCGCGCCGCTCAAGGTCGCGCTGGACAAGAAGAAGGCATCGGGCAAGTCAGTCAAGGCAGCGATGACCTTCCCAGGAGGCACGCACGACCTCTGGCTTCGGTATTGGATGGCTGCTGGCGGTATCGACCCTGATAAGGACATCGAAACGATTGTCGTTCCGCCGCCGCAGATGGTTGCGAACATGAAGGTCGGGACCATGGATTGCTTCTGTGTCGGCGAACCGTGGAATGAGCAGTTGGTTCACCAGAAAGCCGGCTACTCGGCGGTCACGACCGGAGAAATCTGGAGGGATCACCCCGAGAAGGTGCTCGGCATGCGCGCTGCCTGGGTGGAGAAAAATCCGACGTGCGGCCAAGGCGCTGCTGATGGCCGTCATGGAGGCGCTGCAGTGGTGCGACAAAGACGCCAACAAGGACGAGTTGGCGGCGATCAGCGCCAAGCGGCAGTGGATGAACGTTCCGGCAGCCGACATCGATGAGCGCATCAAGGGAAACTTCGATTACGGAAACGGACGGGTCGAGAAAAACAGCCCGCTGCTGATGAAATACTGGCGCGATCACGCGTCATATCCGTTCCAGAGCCACGACCTCTGGTTCCTCACTGAGAACATCCGCTGGGGCAAGATGCCGGCCAGCACCGACACCAAGGCGCTGATCGCCAAGGTCAATCGCGAGGATCTGTGGAGGGAGGCCGCCAAGGAATTGAGGCGTCGCCGCCGCCGATATTCCGGCTTCGAACTCGCGCGGCAAGGAGACCTTCTTCGACGGCAAGGTGTTCGATCCGGAAAACCCGGCTGCGTATCTGAAGTCGCTGTCGATCAAGCGTGTTGAGGTCTGATCCAAACCGGGCCGCGCGCCATTCGCGTGCGGCCCGCTCATTGAAACGCGGAGATACAATTTCAATGTCGATGCCTGCGATCAAAGCCGAAGCCACTACGGTGGCCATTCCGACCGCATCGCCGACCACGGCGGCGCCAGTGGTCACGATGACGCCGAAGCAGGCGCCTCGTGCCGAAAAGTACGTCAAGATGGCGAAGGAGGCCGCGGTGCGCGTCGTGCCGCCGCTGGTCGTGCTTGCGCTGCTGATGCTGTTCTGGGAGCTGGTCTGCCGCCGCACCGGCTCGACCTTGCCGCCGCCATCGAAGGTCTTCAAGGACACCAAGGAACTGATCCTCGATCCGTTCTTCGATAATGGCGGCATCGACAAGGGTCTGTTCTGGCACTTGTCCGCCTCGCTACAGCGCGTCGCGTATGGCTATTCGATTGCCGCCATCGTCGGCATTGCGCTCGGCACGTTGGTCGGGCAGTCGGTATGGGCGATGCGCGGGCTCGATCCGCTGTTCCAGGTGCTTGCGTACCATCCCGCCGCTGGCATGGCTGCCGCTGTCGCTCGCCGCGTTCCGTGACGGCCAGCCCTCGGCGATCTTCGTCATCTTCATCACCTCGGTCTGGCCGATCATCATCAACACCGCGGTCGGCATCCGCAACATCCCGCAGGACTACCGCAACGTCGCCGCCGTGGTGCAGCTCAATCCGCTGGAGTTCTTCTGGAAGATCATGATCCCGGCGGCAGCGCCCTACATCTTCACGGGCCTTCGCATCGGCATCGGCCTGTCGTGGCTGGCGATCGTCGCGGCGGAAATGCTGATTGGCGGCGTCGGCATCGGCTTCTTCATCTGGGACGCCTGGAACTCCTCGCACATCAGCGAAATCATCCTGGCCCTGTTCTATGTCGGCATCATCGGCTTCGTGCTCGACCGCCTGATCGCGGGACTGGCGAACATCGTGACCCGCGGCACCTGCACTGAACTGAAGGAAACATGTCATGCAGGCCTATCTGAAGCTCGACCACATCGACAAGACCTTCACCCGCGGCAACGCCACCACCGAGGTGCTGAAGGACATCAACCTGACGATCGAGAAGGGCGAATACGTCTCGATCATCGGCCATTCCGGCTGCGGCAAGTCCACGCTGCTCAACATCGTCGCCGGCCTCACCGACACCACCCAGGGCTGCGTGCTGCTGGAGAACCGCGAGGTCAATTCGCCGGGGCCGGACCGCGCGGTGGTGTTCCAGAACCACAGCCTGCTGCCCTGGCTGACGGTCTATGAAAACGTCCGGCTCGGCGTCGACAAGGTGTTCGCCTCGACCAAGACCCGCGCCGAGCGCGACGCCTGGGTGATGCACAATCTCAATTTGGTGCAGATGGCGCATGCCAAGGACAAGCGTCCGTCGGAAGTCTCCGGCGGCATGAAGCAGCGCGTCGGCATTGCCCGCGCGCTCGCGATGGAGCCGAAGGTGCTTGCTGCTCGACGAGCCCTTTGGCGCGCTCGACGCGCTGACCCGCGCGCATCTGCAGGATTCGGTGATGGCGCTGCACCAGAAGCTCGGCAACACCATCCTGATGATCACCCACGACGTCGACGAGGCCGTGCTGCTGTCGGACCGCATCGTGATGATGACCAACGGGCCCAGCGCGCGGATCGGCGAGGTGCTGGAAGTGCCGCTGGCGCGTCCGCGCAAGCGGCTCGAGCTTGCGACCAACCCCGGCTACCTCAAGTGCCGGCAGCGCGTGCTCGAGTTCCTCTACGAGCGGCACCGCTTCGTCGAAGCGGCCTGAGTTTTGCTTGGTCCCGCGTGGGGCTGGGGCCTGGAAGAGGCAGGAGAAGAAAATGACACCTGAGCAAGTCAATCTCGTGCAGCAAAGTTTCGCCAAGGTCGCGCCGATTTCCGAACAGGCCGCCGTGCTGTTCTACGACCGCCTGTTCGAAGTCGCTCCCACGGTCAAGGCGATGTTTCCCGCCGACATGACCGAGCAGCGCAAGAAGCTGATGGGAACGCTCGCCGTCGTGGTCAACGGCCTCGGCGATCTCGGGTCGGTGTTGCCGGCCGCCAGCGCATTGGCAAAGCGTCACGTCTCCTATGGCGCCAAGCCCGAACACTATCCCGTGGTCGGCGGGACGCTGTTGTGGACGCTCGAAAAAGGATTGGGCGAGGCCTGGACGCCTGACGTCGCCGACGCCTGGACCGCGGCCTACGGCACGCTGTCCGGTTACATGATCTCGGAAGCCTACGGCAGCACTCAAGCCGCCGAGTGAGGATGCGTCATGAGCGAACCGCTTGTCATCGTCGGCAACGGCATGGCCGCTGCTCGCCTGGTCGATGAATTGGCCAAGGTGGCATTGGGCCGCTACGCCATCGCCGTGATCGGCGACGAACCGCGGCTCGCCTATAATCGCGTGCTGTTGTCGTCGGTGCTGGCCGGCGAGACCACCTCGCAGGATATCGAGCTTCGGCCGGCCTCCTGGTGGCGCGACCGCGGCGTCACCCTGAAATATGGCTGCACGGCCACCGAGATCGATGTCGGCCGCCGCGAACTCAAGATCGAGAATGACGAGAGCGTTCCGTTTTCGAAACTGGTGCTGACCACCGGCTCGTCGCCGCTGCGGCTCAACGTGCCGGGCGCCGACCTCGCCGGCGTGCATACGTTTCGCGACAGCCGCGACGTCGATCTGCTTCTGACGCTGGCTGCGCAGAAGAAGCGCGTGGTGGTGGTCGGCGGCGGATTGCTGGGCCTCGAAGCGGCCTATGGTCTCGCCAAGGCCGGCGCGCCGGTGACGCTGGTGCATCTGATGGACCGCCTGATGGAGCGCCAGCTGGATGCGCCCGCGGCCGAACTCTTGAAATCCCTCGTCGAGCGCAAGGGGATCGAAATCCTGCTCAACGCCAATACCGCGCGCATCCATGGCGAGACGCGCGTCGAAGGCGTCGAACTGGTGGACGGCCGGCGGATCGACGCCGATGCCGTGATCTTTGCCGCAGGCATTCGGCCGAATATCGCACTGGCAAAGGAAGCCGGCATTGCCGTCAACCGCGGCATCGTGGTCGACGACCACCTGCAGACCGCGCGCGCCGACGTATTTGCGATCGGCGAATGCGCCGAGCATCGCGGCATCTGCTACGGGCTGGTCGAGCCGGCCTATGAGCAGGCGCGGGTGCTGGCGCGGCATCTCGCCGGGCGCGAGGCTTCCTACGCCGGCAGCGTCGTCGCGACCAACTTGAAAGTCTCCGGCGTCAGCGTGTTCTCCGCCGGCGATTTCATCGGCGGGGACGGCAGCGAGACCATCGTGCTGTCACGATATCAATCTTGGCACCTACAAGAAGCTGGTGATTGCTGGCGGCCGATTGACCGGTGCGGTCCTGATCGGCGATGTCGGCGATGCGCTCTGGTATCTCGAACTGATCCGCACGCGGCAGCCGACGCAAGGAATTCGCGCCGACATGATGTTCGGCCGCTCGCTCGCGATCCGTTCGGAAGCTGCATAACCCGGTTGCTGCCATGACCGCCATCGATCCCGACCTGCGTGCCATCAGCACCACCTGCGCCTATTGCGGCGTCGGCTGCGGCATCCTGGCGACGCCGGACGGGCGGGGCGGGGCGGCGATATCGGGCGATCCCGAGCATCCCGCCAATTTCGGCCGGCTGTGCTCGAAGGGATCGGCGCTCGGCGAGACGCTCGGCCTGACCAACCGGCTGCTCTATCCGATGATCCGCTGCGGCAAGGGGACCATGGAGCGGGTGGCCTGGAGCGACGCGCTCGACCATGTCGCGCACCGCTTCCAGCACATCGTCGCGCGCGACGGCCCGGGCGCGGTCGCGTTCTATCTCTCCGGCCAGTTGCTGACGGAAGACTATTACGTCGCCAACAAGCTGATGAAGGGTTTCATCGGCAGCGCCAATGTCGACACCAATTCGCGGCTCTGCATGGCCTCTTCGGTTGCGGGCCACCGCCGCGCCTTCGGCGCCGACACGGTGCCGGGCTGCTATGAAGATCTCGACGAGGCGGATCTTCTGGTGCTGGTCGGCTCCAACGCCGCCTGGTGCCATCCGGTGCTGTACCAGCGCATGCTCGCCAACAAGCAGCAGCGCGGCGCGCGGATGATCGTGATCGATCCGCGCCGGACCGATACCGTCGGCGACGACGATTTGTTCCTGGGGTTGAAGCCGGGCACCGATACGGCGCTGTTCAGCGGGTTGCTCGTTTATCTCGCCGACAACGGCGCGCTCGACCGCGACTACATCGCACTCCACACCACCGGCTTCGAGGACGCCATCGCCCGCGCGCGCAACATCGCGGGCAGCGTCGGCGCCACCGCGCTGGCGACCGGCCTCGCCGAGCAGGACGTCGCGGCATTCTTCCAGATGTTTGCGAACACCGAGCGTGTCGTCACGCTGTATTCGCAGGGCGTCAACCAGTCGGCGCAGGGCACCGACAAGGTCAACGCCATCGTCAACTGCCATCTCGCGACGGGGCGGATCGGCAAGCCGGGCGCGTCGCCGTTCTCGCTGACCGGGCAGCCCAATGCGATGGGCGGGCGCGAGGTCGGCGGGCTCGCCAACCAGCTCGCCGCCCATATGGGCTTTACGCCGCCCGACATCGATCGCGTGCGCCGGTTCTGGAAGGCGCCGCGCATCGCCACCCATGAGGGCCTGAAGGCGGTCCAGATGTTCGAGGCCATCGCGCGCGGCGAGATCAAGGCGTTGTGGGTGATGGGCACCAATCCGGCGGTGTCGCTGCCGAACGCCGACGGCGTTCGCGACGCGCTGAAGAAGCTCGAACTGTTCGTGGTTTCCGAGAATGTCATATCCAACGACACGGTGGATGCGGGCACGCACGTGCTGCTGCCGGCGCAGGCCTGGGGCGAGAAATCCGGCACCGTGACCAATTCGGAACGTTGTATCTCGCGGCAGCGTGCGTTCCTTTCTTCACCGGGTGAAGCCAAGCCCGATTGGTGGATCATGTGCGAGGTTGCCAGACGCCTCGGCTTCGGCGCCGCCTTCGGCTTCAGCTCGGCGGCGGATATCTTTCGCGAACACGCCGCGCTTTCGGCATTCGAGAACGAGGGCGCGCGCGACTTCGACATCGGCGCGCTGGCGTCGCTGTCGGACAGCGATTTCGACGCGATGGCGCCGGTGCAGTGGCCGGTTCGGCAAGGCACCGAGCCGCAGGCGCGCTTCTTCGCCGAAGGCGGCTTCTTCGCCAACGATTTCAAGGCGCGTTTCATCGCACCGGAAATTCCGGCGTTGCGCACCGAGACCACGGCGGCGCGGCCGCTGCGGCTGAACACCGGCCGCATCCGCGACCAGTGGCACACCATGACCCGCTCGGGGATGAGCCCGCGGCTCGGCCAGCATCTGCCGGAGCCGTTCGTCGAAGTTCATCCCGACGATGCCGCCAGGCACGGGCTCGCCGACGGCGACTTCGCGCGTGTCACCACCGATTACGGGCAGTGCACGCTTCGGGTCGTCGTCAGCGAACGCCAGCAGCGCGGCATGCTGTTCGCGCCGATCCACTGGAGCGAGGCCAACGCGACCGGCGCGCGTGTCGGTTCGCTGGTGGCTCCCATCATCGATCCGTTCTCCGGCCAGCCCGAGAACAAGGCGACGCCGGTATCGGTCACGCCTTACGAATATGTGTTCCGTGGCTTCGCGCTGTCGCGCAAGCCGCTGGCTTTGCCGGCGCACGCCTGGAGCGTCCGTGTCGCCGTCAATGGCGGCTACGGCTATCTGTTCGCCGACAACGCCGATATTGCGGGATGGCAGTCCTGGCTGAAATCCGTGACCTCGGATGACTTCGCCGAATACAAGGATTTCGGCGGCGGCGTGTATCGCGCGGCGTCGTTCGACGGCGGCCGCATCGAGGCCTGCCTGTTCATCGGGCCCGCGCGCGACGCCGGCGACTGGAATGTGGTCAAGGACCTGTTCGCCGCGGGTGCGCTCGGCAACGAGCAGCGCCGCATGCTGCTGTCGGGCAAATCGACAGATGGCCTTGCGAATGCCGGCCCGATCGTCTGCGCCTGCTTCGGTGTCGGCCGCAACACCATCTGCGATACCATCGCAGGCGGCGCGCGTTCGGCCGCGGACATCGGGACAAAACTGAAAGCGGGCACCAATTGCGGCTCCTGCATTCCGGAATTGAAGCGGCTGATCGCGCAGACCGGCGCGAGCGATCCCGGGCAGCGGAAGCTGGTGGCGGCGAATTAGAATTTTCCGCCGTCATGGCGAGCGCAGCGAAGCAATCCATGCCGCTCCAGGCGGAGAGGGAGAGGTGGATTGCTTCGCTGCGCTCGCAATGACGCGTCGCGTCTCCCTCGTCCCGCGCAATCTTCGGGGCTCAACCATGTCGGAAGATACCCGCTAACATCGAACAGGCATGCCAAACCGACGCGAATGACCCATCCCGGAAGTCGACGTTGCCGCTAGGCGGCCGAATTTTGCGTCGCAAAATGCTCAACGTCGCAAAACATATAATGCACTGAACCGCTGCGCGGTAATGGAGCGCGTGCATGGTGTCAGAGACCTTGGTTATCAGCCGTCGATCAGGGCGGGGTCGGCACCAGTAACTGTGACTGGTATCGTCGCGCGCCCCATGTTAGTCGGCCGCAGAAGGCCGCCCATGCGCGCGCCGAGCGCTGGGGGTACGAGCGGCTGTCCGGCCAGGGTATCCTGCTAACGCAGCAAGGGTGCGGCGTGGGTTGTGCCGGCTGCCGCAGCCCATTTTCGCGTCACATTAGGAGCACGCCGATGACCCCGCTCGATGTATTCGGAGGCGTCATGTACCTCCTCTTCTTCGCACCGTTCCTCTTTCCGCTGGCGCCGTGGTTCGCCAAAAGGCCGCGCGGAGCCTGGCTGGTCTGTTGCGCGGCCGTTTCCGTACTTGTCCTCCTTTTCCCGGCCATGTTTTGGTGGGGGTGTGACTGGTCAAACTGCGGCCAAGGAGCCGTTGCAATTTTCATCGTCGCCCCAGTTTGGCTGCTCTTTGCCGTGATCACGCCGCTTTCCGCCTGGGCGGCGGCGCGCAAATTTGCACGCACGCCGACATCCGACCCGCCCCGGTCCGTTTCCTGACAGGCCGCCGGTACGAGGTGTCGGCGTCAGCGCCGCTGATCTGTCGCGCGTCAACCGTCACAAACAGCTCGCACCTCACCCTCAATTGAGAATGCTCATTGTCCACTACTAAACGTCTGAAAGAGTCGAAAGTGCGCTCCGAAATATCAATCCGTTCATGCGCGACAAGACCGATTACACGACACATTGTGCCGCGAAACAGATATACGATGTCGACAAAAGTCTGTTTGCAAACAACCAGCGCTATATTGCTGCGGTGCATCGGTTTGCAGTTGGCACCTTTCGGACCTGACAAGCCCGGCTAGCGACGTCTGTTCTTGAGGGTCAAGCGGACTGCCCAGTGGCGCGCCCGGACTTCCGAATTTGACCCAAAGGGGACATTATCTCCGTCTCCGGGCGCGTTTAGTTGACCGATCGAGGTCTGCACATTCATTGACAAACTAGTACGGGAATTTTCGTTTGCGTCAGCACCTTGTTTGTCACACTGCCGATTAGAAGCATGGAAAGTCCGCTGCGCCCGTGCGATGACATAACAATGAGATCGCAGCCTTTGTCTTCGGCCGTTGCGATGATGGCTTGATGGGGTTGCCCGTTCTCCACTTGAATCGTCTCGCAGGGGACTCCAGCCTCCTTGGCCCCATTTGCCGCGTGATCCAACACGCTCGTGGCCTGTTCCTTGCGCAGCTCAGCATATGTTGCGACTGCTTCGATGAACCGCCCGGTCATTTCTGAAAACGGTTCCACAACGAAGATTACAGATACCTTGGCTCCAAGGGATTTCGCCAGCGCCAACCCATGCGTCACCCCATGCTCTGCTAGCTTCGACCCATCTGTCGGAATGAGAATATGCCGGTACATGCTTCACCTCCTGGTGGTCTGGACGTATCGCCGCCTTCCGGATGTAAGTTGGGCCCGCGTTTCGGATACAGTCTTGCGATAAATCAATCCATCGGCCCATCGTGTCGCGACCCGGATGTCCGCCGTTCCTAGTGTAAGCCGATAGGTCAGCCACACTGCTGGATGGTTCCGATCCATCGTTGTAGAGCTCAACCTATGCGTACCGAGAGGATCGTGCAGGTGGGCTGGGTCGTGTTGGGGCTGATGCCCATCCTGTTAACCGCAATCGCGGTCCTCATCTGATGGACTACCCCATACTAAGCCAGCGTGAGAAGCGCCTCTTGCGGCGTTTAGCCCGAGGCTACTCTGATCACACCATTGCCCATCTCAGATCGGCGGGAGAGACGACCAGGTTGGCGAGCAGCGGAAGCGCCTCTTGCAGAAACTGCAAATCAGTTCGCAGTCCGAGATCGCAGAAGCCGCCGCGCGGTGGGCGTTCTGGTCATCCTACAAATCGACGACGGCCGCTGACGAGTTAGCTCCGCCTAAGCGTAAGTGGGGCGGCGGCGACAAACCGCCGCCCTGAACTTCGGCCGCGTCAATACTGATACTGCTGCGGACAGGTATACTGACCGTAATTGTCGTAATAGCAGCCGTAGTTGTTGCCGTAGTAGCCATAGGCACCATACGCAGCGGCTGCGCCCACCGCGGCAGCACCGTAGCCCCAACCCGGTCGATAGTAGCCACCACCATAACCGGGGCGGCCTGCTATCGGACGGCCGGGGCGACCGGCTATCGGGCGACCTGCTATCGGATGTGAGGGTCGAACACCTCCCGCATAGCGATAGCCTCCGCCATGAATCCTTCCAGCGCCGCCGTGAATGCGGCCGGCATGCATGCCGCCGCCGCGGAAACCGCCGCCATGAAAACCGCCTCCACCGCCACGGAAGCCGCCACCTCCGCCGCGGCGCGCATACGCATCATCGGGAATGAGAGTTGCAGTGAGCAGAACAAATGCCGCCAGACCGGCGAGAATGTATTTGAGCATCGTGCTCCTCCCGACCTTGGAGTTCGTGAGGAAGGGAGACTGCTGCGCCTCCAGCGGGCGACGTTGACCTAGATCAACGTCTACCCCGAGAACCCGGACGCTCACTGAAATCGCGACGTGAACAACTCGCCCCGGCGCACCGCGTCAGAGGCTTCAGGTCGAGCCGCCAACCTTAACCTTTCCCTCCGTCACATCCTTAGTGGTTGACACAATTCCATCGGCGATTTGCTTCATTTGTTCTCCGGCGTTCGTGATCTGACCTTTCATGAACTCCGATTGAATTTGCATCGCCTCTTGAAGGTCGGTTGCCTGAGCAAGTTTCCGCGCGGTGTCAAACGCAAACCTCATGTTTTGTTCGGTGAGCGATAGAGCCTTCTTGGATATTTCCGCCCCTGGATGAGTAAACGATGCCGTTGACTTGTTTGCAGCTTCCAAAAACATATCGAACGCCTTCTCCGCTTGCTCAATCGTCCTCTCCGCCAGATTTCGTAATTCGGCGGGAACTTCAAATTTCGGGCCACTCATGTTGGTGCGCTCCAAAGCAGTCTGTGCAGCGCGATGCAGGGCCCTTCCGTCCTCAATGTCTTGATTTAGATCAAGACTCTACCCGTGCGGCTGGGCACGTGAAAGGCTTTGCAGAGGGAGTTGAGATGAATTGGCTTAGTCTCTTCGGCATTGCAATCGCGTTGTCTAGCCAAGATGCGTTCGCCAAGAACCGTTTGACGGACCCCATTAAGATTGCACGGGAATGCAAAAGCGACGTGGAGCTTATGTGCAAAGGGTTTCGCCCCGGAGGCCAGCGCATCATACGCTGCCTCAAGCAGCGGGTGACCGAATTGTCGTCTGCCTGCTCGGTCGCACTTAAGTCAACGGAATAACGGCAAAGCCCATCCGCGGCCGTCACTGCCGCCGCGTCACAAGTGGAGTAATCGGATGTGGATCCTCATGTACGTCTTCTCCTACTCGGTCAGTCCCGCCGCTACAAACGACAGGGCGGAATGGCGGCTCCTGCCGACCGTAGTGTTTCAGGAGTTCTCAAATGAAGAGCGATGCAGGGTGGCCAAGTCGACACTTGAGGGCAGCTTGAAGGATGCGGGAGACAAGCTAAAAAGTGGTTTGGAAGACTTGAAGAGCTTAGGAAAGGCTGATCCAGCGCAGATTATCATTGCCTACAATGTGGAATGCCTTCCGAAATGAAGCCGGCAGCCACCGCCCATACTGTCACCCCGATGATATCGTCGGAAACGCCGGATGATCTGGCAAACCAGTCTTCGACGACCGCAGTTGTCATGTCCGCATCTGGCACCTTTGAGACATGCCCGCCTATCCTGAGAATGTCCGTTCACCGGCTAGACCGGAAGTCACCTCGGTCCGGTCAAAACCGACGCGAATGACCTGGAGCGGCCCGGCTGATAATCATCGCGCCCGTGACCTTTGCCTGATGAGGGGCGCAGCGGCTCTCTTTGGTCCCGAGGTGCTTTAGCCTTAGGCCGCTGCCACGAGCATCAGCCCCGCGCCGATCAGGCTGACGCCGATCCAGCCGCGCAGCGGCACCTTCTCGCCGAGGAAGAACCAGGCGCTGGCCATCAGGAAGACCGGCGCGAGACCCTCGAAGGCGTAGAGTTGACTGAGCTCATACTTGCCCAGGAGATCCAGCCACAAGAAGAACCACAGGCTGAACAGAGCGATGCCGGCGAAGAGCCACAAGCCGGTCTGAACCCGTGATCGCTCTTGTCCGTCGATGCCGGCCATCGCATGCTTGAGCAGGAGGTTTCCCGCAACGACGAGGACCTGGCAGAACAGGCAGAGGAAAAGCGTGAAGGCGGTCATAGGCGTTCTTCCGCAACTGCCGACGGCGCCGCCGCAAGGAAGACACCGACGAAGACCAGCAGGATTCCAAGCGCGCGGCCCGAGCTGATCTGCTCGTGCAGGAAGAGCCAGGCCGAGATCGGCACCATCAACTGAACGATGCTCTGCACCGCGAAGGCGATACCCACGGGGATCGTCTTGAGAGCTTCGAGCCATGCGACGAAGTTCAGGACGTAGAAGACGATGCCGATCCAGGTGGCCCAATGCGTCATGGGCGAGTCCGGTTGGGCGGTCGCTCCGATCTTCAGGAGAAGCTCTCCGGCCGCGAGCAGGCCGGCGCACGCGCCGAGCTTCAGGTAGGCCTTCGCGCTGGCCGAGAGCTTCAGGCTAAAGCCCGGCAGGATCAGGTCAGAGGTCAGCATAGTTCGAAAACTCCGCAAGGGTTTTGTCGTGGCGCGTCGGATCGAGCCATCGAACGATGTACTTCATGACGAAATTCCCGATTGCGGACCGGTGCCGCACGTAGAGATCGAGCGGCACGAGTTCCTGCTTGAGGTGCAGTTTCGGGTCGTAGCAAAGGCCGGTGCTCGCATAGGCCTTCAGGCCATTGCCGAGCGCCCAGTTCACGATGTCGCGGAACGTGTAGTGGTAGAGGCCGGCGCTGACGCTCGATTGATAGTCGATGCCGATGTATTCGTCGCAGATGGTGTCGCCGTCGATCGTGCAGATGCTGAAGGCGACCGGACGACCGTTCTGCCGCCACACGAAATAGCGCACCTTGTCGGGCATCGCGCGGCCGAGCTGCACGAGAAACTCGGGCGTGAGCTTCTCGAAGCGCATCGAAGATTTTTCATAGATCTGCAGATAGAGCGGATAGAGCTCGTCGACCTCCGCTTCGATGTTGGTCGAGACGGTCAGCTCGATCGGATCGGCCGCGTCGATCGCCTTGAACTTGCGGCGCAGGTTCTTCCGGGTGGCGGAACCGAGCTTCGTCGACAGGTATTCGTCGAATGAAGCGAAGTCGAAGTTCAGCCGTGTCATCGGCATGCTCGGAACACGGGCAAAGCCGTCTGCCTGCAGGCGGTCGAGCACCGCGCGATGGGAGGCGCGAAATTCCTTGAAGACGATCAGGCCCGCGCCGAGCTTGTATGCCTCTTCGACCAGCGCGTCTTTCAGCACCGGGATGCACTGCATCTGCCACGTCACGTCGCCGTCGAGCACGCCTTCGCCTGCAACGCATCCCACCATCAGCACCCGCGTGCGCAGGAAGCCCGGCCACGCGCGGCGAACGGTGTCGATCCAGGATTTCACGCTCGCGCTCACTCCCTCGGCCATGTCGATCGACGTGACGAAGAACGGCTGCACGGTGCCGGCCTGGCTGAGCTGATCCGTGATCATCAGATAGCGGTGTGTGATCTCGGGATGCATCGTATCTTCGACGATGTCGTAGTAGCGATGGTCCTTGCGCTTGCCGGCAAAGGCTTGCTTCCACAGCGGCGACAACCGGATTTCCTTGCCCCTCGCCACGAAGGCGCGTAGCGCAGCCCCGACAGCTGCTGTGGGGGCCTGTACCGATGGGGGCACTGCGATCGTTGCGGTCATTGCGGTCATTGCGTCCCACATCTTGAGTTCGAGAAAACTACGTTGCGTTCGATGCAGGCAGATTATCGAAGCCGCGCGCTGTCTAATGTGAGGCCCATCACGCGCACGCGTGCCAGGTTGCCCGGCAATCAAATCGCCGTCTGTTCGCCGCGCGACCGCCAGCTCGCCGTCGCTTGGGAGCATGCCGCTGCCGCCGCCGGCTTGCGCACGATCCGGATATCGGTCGTGCGGCGCGCGCTGAGATGGCGGTACCCCATATAGGGTAAAGGCCGCCTCAGGTGGCGGCCTCTTTGATGTCGCATGTTGGCACGTTTGAGACATGCCAGGGCGGTCTGATGGTGTCCGTTGTTCGTGGAAGACCGGAAGTGACCGGCACGCAGCCAAACTGACGCGAAGCAGACATCAGGGCGAAACAATTGTCCCGGCTCGGGCGTGCTGTACTTCCAAAGCGTTACCAAGCTGTTACATTAAGTGGCGCTTTCGGCGAAACACCATGCTTGGTGCAGATTTCAATCGAGTCCGTCTGAAGAAGCGGTGGAGCAACGCCAGTGCCAATTTTTCTCGACCGACACGATCTCTCAGGCCTGACAGCTTCCGATATCGCCGAGGCGCATCGAAAAGACCTGGAAGTGCAAGATCAATACGGAGTTCGTTTCTTGACGTATTGGTTTGATGAATCGCGCGGTACGGGCTTCTGTCTCATTGACGCACCGGATATCCAGACTGCGATGCGGGTTCATGACGAAGCTCACGGTGAAGTGGCGAAAGATGTGATCGAGGTGGACCTCTCAGCCGTCCAGGCGTTTCTGGGGAGAGTGTCTGATCCGGAACCGAGCGGCGTGGCAAACAACGTCACAATCGATTCGGCCCTGCGGGCCATTATGTTCACCGACATCGTTGGCTCTACCAGCATGACAGAGCGTCTTGGCGATGCCCGATCTGTGGAGATGGTTCGAGCACATGACGCGCTGGTTCGCCGTGCATTGAAAGACAAAGGTGGGCATGTGGTGAAGCACACTGGCGACGGCATCATGGCATCCTTTGCCGACGCGGCCGCCTCCGTGCAATGCGCCCGCGCCATCCAGCAAGCGTTTGAAGCCTTCAATCTAGCAAGCAAGGAGAAGCTTCGAGTGCGAATTGGTATTGACGTCGGAGAACCGATTGCGGACAGCAACGACCTTTTTGGTGCGACCGTTCAACTGGCTGCTCGTTTGTGTCAGTTGGCCGAGCCCGATGCGATTCTTGTATCAAGTGCCGTTCAGGATCGCATCCGGGATCGTTTGCATGTCACAAACATTGGTCCCTGCCATCTCAAAGGCTTCCTGCAGCCCGTTGATATATACGGAATCGAATGGCGTTGAATGTCGCGACTGCCAACGACGTATCGAATGAGGCGACGTCGTCCGCTGTTGGCACGAAACAGACCTGCCGACCGGCGCTGACGATGTCCATTGCTGGGGGTAGACCGAAAGTCGCCGTGGTCTGGTCAAACCGACGCGAATGACTCGAAGCGGACGCCGGGCATGTCCTACTTTGTTTCGAGGCGGGAGAAGCGAAAATTGCAGTGGCTGGCGCCGCCAGCCAGCGTTTGGGTTCGTTCCAGGTGGATGCCTCGCGTTGCGTAGGCGTCGAAATCAAGCCCACAAATGTTCGGCAAGATTTCTTTATCTCCATGGCGAGCCGCGAATTTGCAAAAGCCGCAAGCTTTGTAGTTGATGCCGAATTCAAAGTTGTCACCCGGGCCCGGCTCGACGAAATCGTAGACGAAATCTTCCGGAAATTCTTTCTGATGGCTTTTTGTAGCCTGCTCGCGCAGCAAAGCCTGATTCTCTGACGACATGAATTGACGCCCCGAGGCGAGACGTTCCGCTTCGGGCACGGTGAGCAATTGCGCCTTGTAGGTTTCTCGCTCGATTTCGCCGATCACGGACAACGACACGCCATGTCGCCGGAGCACCCGGCTGATGGCCATAAAGCCCATGAGCCGCATGAAGAAATCGCTCATGCGACTTGCCGCGCCTCCGACATAGGGCATTTGGGTGAGCACGATTTCGAATTCGTCCATCACCTCCTGCCTGATCCCATCAATATTGGATAGATGCGCGCGCTCGCACAACATCGCTTCGGCAAGGTCGAGGCGATGGCGCATGGCGGCCTCCATTGCACCGCGATGCGACTCGTAAAAGGGATGGATGATCTCAGCCATTGGACACCTCTCTAGCAGTATCGCCCGCCTAGGTGATCAGCCCCTGAGGCCCGGTACGCGGCTCATTCCGCGGCGATCGCCTCGATCTCCAGCAACCATTTGCCGTCGACGGTTTCAGCGATCATCACCGTGGACGCCGGTTCGTTTCCCCCGAGCATCTTGCGGCGAATGGCGCGGTTGGCCACGACCTGGCTTCGGTCGGTCAGGAACGTATTGATCTTGACCAGGTGCTCGACGCCGAGGCCGGCGGCGGCGAGCACCTCGATGACGTTGCGCCAGGCCTGCTCGCATTGCGCCTCGAAACCTTCGGGCACGCTGCCGTCAGGTTTTTCCGGCACCTGGCCGCTGACGAACAGCAGCCGGCGATGCTGCCCAACTTCCAGCCCCATGCTGTAGCCGCTGGAAGGCGCGTGGACGCTTGCGGGATTATGGCGGACGATTTGAGCCATGTCAGATTGTCTCCTGTTCGACGAATTCCAGCGCCAGACCATGCGACGCCGCGGGCGGAACGAGCAGCACGGCGCCGGTAATCTCGAAGTCGACGCCGTTGTTTTTCAATACCCGCTGCGTCGCATCCAGATCGGCGACCGCCAAACGCGCTGCGCAAAAGCGCGGCGAAGTATTGACCGCGAGGCCCGGCAGCCGGCGCGCCATCTCGGCCGGGCCGAGCACGGTGATCCGGTCGCCGCGCTCGCCGACCGTCAGCCGTCCGGGCGCAAGCTCGGCTGCGCTTTCCGTGAAGCGCTCGAGGAAACCGCGGTGCTCCATAGGCTCCGGCGCCGACATCACGACCTCGATCACGCGCAGGGCGCCGTTGGGGTGGCGCTGATATTCGGGCTTCCAGAACAGTTTTGGCGGGTGACGCTGCTGGCAGGTGAAGAAGGCGATCCCGGGCATGGCGGGATCGGTGGCGAAGGCCAGTGAAAACTCGACGCGCGCCGTGCCGCCGCCCGGAAGCACCGCGTCACGGCCAAAATCAAACGGCGCATAGGCGCCGATGTGATGGGCCTCAAAGCGCGCCGCATCGGCGTGGGCGTCGGCGCTGTGCATGGCCAGCATCGACATTCCTTCGGCGGTGGCGAGAAAATCCTGGTTGTGGGCGGCGAAGCTGAACCGGCCAGATGCAGCCGGCGGCACCGCCGCCGCATCGGTGACGGCCAGCAATTCCAGAAAATTGTTCCCGAACATTGCGAGGCGGTTGCTGGTTCCGAACGGATGCACGCCGGTCGGCGTGAGGCTGAAACCGAGCGTTTGCCAATCCAGCGCAGCCTGCGCCAGATCGCGGACACAGATGACGAGGTGATCTAAACGGCGGGGCATGGGATCTCCGGATTGCGGGCCCGACCGTAACCGGCGGCAGCACCGCGGGGCAAAGCATTGTTGCTGCGGTCCAGCGCAAGAAAATCTATTGCAAGGCTGGCGCCTATCAGTGACAAACTGGGCGGTAATGACCTACATCCTTCCACCGCTCAATGCGCTGCGCGCGTTCGAAGCCGCAGCGCGCCATCTCAGCTTCAAGCTGGCCGCACATGAGCTGCATGTGACGCCTGCCGCCGTGGGGCAGCAGGTGAAGGCGCTGGAAGCGCGCCTGGGCGTTCGCCTGTTCGAGCGGCTGCATAAGCAGCTCGTCCTGACCGAGGCCGGCCAGGCCTATCTGCCCGAGATTTCCGGCGGCTTTCGTCGCATCGCCAATGCGACCGAAAAATTGAAGCCGGTGGGGGCGGTGCTGCTGCAACTCGGCGTGCACGGCAGCTTCGATCTGCGCCGTCTGGAGCTGGCGGCATTTCGCGCAACGCACGAAGAAATCGGCTTGCGGGTGCTGCAGCCCGCAGGCCTCCACGAGTTGATCGAGGGCAAGGTCGATGTACTGATCGCCCGCGGTCTCGGCCACCATCCGGGCTACCGCTGCGACCGCGTGACGGAGGGATCCGGCCTCGGCGATTGGCTGATTGCGCCTGCCGGCACGGCCGATTGTCCCGAGATATCGAGCTTCCGCGATTGGCTGCGCGGTCTGCCGGCGGAGAACGCGCTCGCGCTGCAACGTGGTCGTCGTCTGGTCGGCATCATCAGAAGTTGAGGTGATCTTGAAACAGAAAAAATTCGGCACGCATGGCCCGGCCGTATCCGTGATCGGGCAGGGCACCTGGTATCTCGATCGCGGCGACCGCAAGGCCGCCGTCGCCGCGCTGCGCCGGGGCATCGAAACCGGCATGACGCATATCGACACCGCCGAGATGTATGGCGACGCTGAGCTCGTGATCGCGGACGCCATCGCCGACCTGCCGCGCGAAAAACTCTTCCTCGTCTCCAAGGTGCTGCCGAGCAACGCCTCGCGGCGCGGCACCATCACTGCCTGCGAGCGCTCGCTGAAGCGGCTGAAGACCGATCATCTCGATTGCTATCTCCTGCACTGGCGCGGCTCGTATCCATTCGAGGAGACGGTGGCGGCGTTCGACGAACTGGTGGCCAGCGGAAAGATCCGTTCCTGGGGCGTCAGCAATTTCGACGCGACGATCTCGACGAACTGCTCGATGTCGCGGGCGAGGGCAAGATCGCCTGCAACCAGGTGCTCTATCATCTGCAGGAGCGCGCGATCGAGCACGCGGTCATCCCGTGGTGCGAGCAACACGGTGTCGCCGTCGTCGCCTATTCGCCGTTCGGACATAATGATTTTCCGTCCGCGCGCAGCAAGGGCGGCGAGGTGCTGCAGGCCATCGCCGACGCGCACAAGGCGAGCCCGCGTCAGGTCGCACTGGCGTTTCTCACGCGCGCGCCTTCGGTGCTTGCGATTCCAAAGGCGTCGAGCGCGGAGCACGCCGCGGAGAATGCCGCTGCCGGCGATCTGACGCTAAGCGCCGCCGAGATCGCCGCGCTCGACAAGGCCTTTCCGCGCGGACCCAAGCCGCGCGGCTTGCCGATGCTCTGACGGAACACCGTCCTTAACAAAGTGTTGCAATCGCGCCCTCCGCGCATATCCGCATCCTGTTTTCGGACCTAGTCGCATCAGGCGAATTGGTGTTTTTTACAACCTCGCCCGATTCGAAATTACTGCCTTCGAGATTGCCGTGACACCGCCCCCCGCCGCAGCCGCCAGGCTGGACAGCGCTCCAATACCTTTGCCCGAGAAGAAGTCCGCCGTCCGCAAGGCGCCTGCGCGCGCCGACCGGCCGTTCAAGGGCATCGCGCTGGTACTGGCCTCGACGATCTTTCTCGGCGCCTCCGATGTGACGGCAAAATATCTCTCGGCGACGCTGCCCTCGATCGAGATCACCTGGATCCGCTTCCTGGTTTTCGCGCTGATCATGACGCCGGCGATGATGCCGGGTTCCCCGCTCTTTGCGATGCAGACCAACCGGCTCGGCCTGCATATGCTGCGCGGCTTGACGATCCTGGGCTCGTCGCTGTTCTTCATTTCCGGCCTGCGGTTCCTGCCGATCGCGGAAGCCTCCGCCACCGGCTTCGTCGCGCCGCTGTTCGTCACGGCGCTGTCGATCATCTTCCTCAGCGAGAAGGTCGGCCTGCGCCGCTGGATCGCAACTGGCGTCGGGCTGATCGGCGTGCTGATCATCCTGCGCCCCGGCACCGGCGCGTTTCACCCGGCAGCGTTCTTTCCGCTGGTCTCGGCGCTGGCCTGGGCCTGCACGCTGATCATCACGCGGATGATGAGCGGCACCGAGCGCGCCATCACCGTGATGGCCTATTCGTCGATCGTGGGCGTCTGCATTCTCTCCGCGCTGGTGCCGTTCGTCTGGGTGACGCCGACCTGGCACGACATCGCCTTCGGCATCTTCATCGGCGTCGCCTCGACCGCGGGGCAGTGGATCGTGGTGCTGGCGTTCCGCTATGCCGATGCCTCCGTGCTGGCGCCGTTTTCCTACACGCAGTTGCTGTGGGTCAGCGTGCTCGGCTTCCTGGTCTTCGGCGAAGTCCCGGACGCCTACACCATCACCGGCGCCGCCTTCATCGTCGCCTCAGGGCTCTATACCGCCCATCGCGAGCGGGTGCGGCAGTCGCAGCTGCTGGCGGTACCGGGCGAGCCGTCGCCGAACGCCTGATTCTGCCCTTCGCTCGTATCGTGCGCCGAGTGACAATCGGCCCCGCCAAAAACGTGGCGTGAGCGCCACAGTTGCGGCGGAAAACGCCCGTTCTTGTTGCCAAATCAATGGATTCCCGTGGCAACGGTAATTCTACGGTGGAACCCGTGCTACCTTAGGTTCGAACGGCGCCGAAGAGCGCCGCGGGGTAATGGGGTTCAGGCGTTGCATAATCAATTGCTACGGTCGGTGCGGAGCCGACGCCGCGGACATTTGGCTGCGCGGGCGGTCGCGTTGTCGGCGTTTTTCATTGGCCTGTGTCTGTCGGCCGCGCCCGCGAACGCGGCGTGCGCGCCCGATCCGGCATCGAGCGGCCAGACCGTCACCTGCAGCGGCAACACCCCGGGCGGCTTTCAGGCCGGCGGCGGCGTCGACAATCTCACCGTCAACGTGCTTTCCGGAGCGACCGTCAGCGACGGCGGCGGCGGCGTGATCATCGGCGTCAACGACTTCAACACGGTTACCAACAGCGGCACGCTCACCGCCGGGCCAAATAGCACCGGCATCTTTGCCGGCGTGAACAACACGATCGTCAACGCCGCCTCCGGCGTCATTGCCGTCGGCGACGACAGCGTGGGAATCTTCGCAGCCGGCAACAGCACCATAACGAACGCAGGCCAGATCACGATCGGCGACGCGGCCGGGGCGGCGGCGGCCATCATTGCCATCAATGACGACAACACCGTCAGCAACCTCGCCGGTGCAACCATCACCGTCGGTCTCAACGCCTTCGGCATCTCGATGCAGGGCAACCGCGCCATCGTCAACAACGCTGGCACGATCAACGTGGGCGCTTTCGGCGCCGGGATCGACGTGTTCGGCGACGATGCGCTGATCACGAGCAACGGGGTGATGAATGTTGCCGACAACGCCGCCGGGATCTCGGCGCAGGGCGACCGCGCCCTGATCACCCACTTCGGCACCATCAATGGCGGCGTCGGAAGCGCCGGCATCGCCTATAACGGCTCGTCCGGCACGATCAACAACAGCGGCCGCATCCTTCTCGGCGACGATGCCGTCGGCATCGTCGTGCTCGGCGATTCCAACACCATCACCAACAGCGGCACCATCACCGTCGGAGGTGGCTTCGCCGTCGGCATCGACGTCAGCAGTTTCGCCGGCAGCAATTCCATCATCAATACCGGAACGATCAACGTCGGCGCGGGCGGGTTCGGCGTCGGCATCATGCTGAGCGGCAGCGGCACGGTTTTCAACTCGGGCACCATCAATGCCGCTGCAGGTTTTGCGGCGATCGAACTCTGCGGCTGCGGCAGCGTGCTGACGCTCGGGCCGGGCAGCGTCATCAACGGCCTGGTGCTTGGCGGCGGCGCCGGCACGTTGCAGCTCGGCGGCACCGGCAAGGATACCTTCAATCTCAGCCTGATCGGCGCCGGCCAGCAATATGACGGCTTCTCGACCTTCAACAAGGTCGACAGCTCGAACTGGACCGTCACCGGCACCGGCGCGCAGGACTGGAACGTCCTTGGCGGCACGCTCTCGGTCAACGGCGTCATCAACGGCCTCGTGACCGTCAATGCCGGCGGCACGCTCGGCGGTACCGGCACGATCGACAATGTCATCGTCAATGGCGGTGCGCTGGCGCCGGGCAATTCGATCGGCACCCTCAACGTCGCAAACAGCCTGACGTTCTCGGCAGCTTCGAGCTACATGGTCGAGATATCAGGCACCAGCAGCGATCTGACCCTGGTCACCGGCACGGCGACCCCTGGCGGCGCCACGGTCGTGGTGATTCCGATTGGCACGGTGGCGAAGCAATACACGATCCTGACCGCCACCGGCGGCGTGACCGATACGTTCAACCCCGCTGTTGCCGGCGCCTTGCCGTCAAATCTGAAGGCGAGCCTCAGCTATGACCTCAACAACGTCTATCTGAATTTCGCGCTGAGCTTTAGTCCGCCCGGCGGTCTCAATATCAACCAGCAGAACGTCGCCAACACGGTGACCAATTTCTTCAACAGCACTGGCGGCATTCCGCTCGCCTTCGCCTCGCTCTCGCCGGCCGGCCTGACGCAGGTTTCCGGCGAACTGGCGACCGGATCGCAGCAGGGCACCTTCGACGCCATGAACCTGTTCCTCTCGCTCATCTCAGATCCGTTCGTGGCAGGCCGCAACGGCGGCTTCGGTGGCAATGCCGGCGCTGTCCCGTTCGCCGAGGAGAGCGCGCTCGGCTATGCCGCGAAGAAGCCCCGCGCGGCCCGCGACGCCTTTGCCAAATTCCCGACCAAGGCGGATGTCGCGCGCAACGACCTGTTCGATCAGCGCTGGAGCGTCTGGGGCTCCGCCTATGGTGGCGGCAGCAACACTTCAGGCAATGCCGCGCTCGGATCGAACGACGCGACCGCGCGCGCGTTCGGTTTCGCGGTGGGCGCCGACTATCGCCTCTCGCGCGATACGCTGGCAGGCTTTGCGCTCGCCGGTGGCGGCACCAATTTCAGCGTTTCCGGTTTCGGCTCCGGGCGCTCGGATCTGTTCCAGGCCGGCGCCTTCATTCGCCACAACATCGGCGCGGCTTACATCACCGCCGCGGCGGCCTATGGCTGGCAGGACGTGACGACCGAACGCACGGTCACGGTGGCGGGCTTCGAGCGCCTGCGCGCCCAGTTCAACGCCAACGCGTATTCCGGCCGCATCGAAGGCGGCTACCGCTATGCGACGCCATGGATGGGCATCACGCCCTATGCCGCCGGCCAGTTCACCACCTACAGCCTGCCGGCCTATGCCGAGCAGGTGCTGGCGGGCGCCGGCACGTTCGCGCTGAACTATGCGGCCAAGGACGTCACGGCCTCGCGCACCGAGCTCGGCGTTCGCACCGACAAATCCTTCGCCGTGCCAAACGGCATCCTGACCCTGCGCGGCCGCGCCGCCTGGGCGCATGATTTCAACACCGACCGCAACGTCACGGCCTTGTTCCAGACGCTGCCGGGCGCCGCCTTCGTCGTCAACGGCGCGGCGCAGGCGCATGACTCCGCGCTTGTGACGGGCGCTGCCGAGATGAAATGGCTGAGCGGCTGGTCTGCGGCTGCGATCTTCGAAGGGCAGTTCTCCGACGTCACCAATTCCTATGCCGGCAAGGGCGTTGTGCGCTATGCGTGGTGATCCTCCGTGCTAAGGTGAAAGAAAATCACCGGGAGGAACCATGCGCGCAGCCATTTTCCGCAACGGGGAAATTGTCGTCGATCAATTGCCGGAGCCCAAGCCGGGCCCGGGCATGGTGCTGGTCAAATCGCTGGCCTGCGGCATCTGCGGCTCCGACCTGCACGCGCGCAAGCACGCGCACCGCATGGTCGAACTGGCAAAACACTTTCCCGGCCGCAAGCCGATGGACCTCTCGCGCGACGTCGTGTTCGGCCATGAATTCTGCTGCGAGGTGCTCGACTATGGTCCGGGCACGACGCAGAAGTTCAAGCCCGGCGCGAAAGTCTGCTCGCTGCCGGCGCTGCTGACCGCGGAAGGCCCGCAGGGCATCGGCTATTCCAACGACAATATCGGCGCCTATGCCGAGCGCATGCTGCTCAGCGAAGCCTTGCTGCTGGAAGTCCCGAACGGCCTTGCCGCCGAGCACGCCGCGCTGACCGAGCCGCTGGCGGTCGGCGTGCACGCGGTGGCGAAAGCCAACATCAAGGGCGGCGAGGTGCCGCTGGTGATCGGCTGCGGGCCGGTCGGCCTCGCCGTCATCGCGGCGCTGAAGATCAGGGGACTGCACCCGATCGTCGCCGCCGATTATTCGCCGGCACGCCGCGCGCTCGCCGAAAAGCTCGGCGCCGACGTCGTCGTCGACCCCGCGCGCACGCAGCCTTATGCGACGTGGGCCGAGCATGCCCAGATGTCGCCGGAGGAAAAGGCCGCGCGCCCGCCGCTGCAGGCGCTGCTGCCGGCGTTGAAGCCTGCGCTGATCTTCGAATGCGTCGGCGTGCCCGGCCTGATCCAGCAGGTGTTCGAAGGCGCGCCGCGCGACGCGCGCATCGTCGTGGTCGGCGTCTGCATGGAAACCGACCGCTCCGAGCCGATGCTCGGCATCCTGAAGGAACTCAACGTTCAGTACGTGCTGGGCTACACGCCGGAGGAATTCGCGTATTCGCTGCGCCTGATCGCGGAAGGGCAGGTCGATGCCGCCTCGATGGTGACCGCCAGCGTCGGCATCGATGGCGTCGCAAAGGCGTTCGCCGATCTCGCCAACCCGGAAACGCACACCAAGATCATCGTCGAGCCGTGGCGGTGACGGTCGTCGGAGCGGCGTAGCAGCGTAGAGCTCTCACTGCGTCGTCCGGTGCCTTGGGTATTCCAGCTGCATCGCGACGAAATCGGTCGTGCGCGTGCCGTAGCGGGCTGCAATTCCCTGCAGGGCGTCGTCAAGCGCTTGCGCTGGTTTCCGATCCCCGACAGATGGCAGCAGGCGTTCCGCCGGCCAGCTCGCCGCGACTTCATCGGGCAAGATACGAAGGCCGTTGCGGCTTTGCTGGGCGCCGGCCGTGCGCGCAAACGTCACCGCCTGCGACCGATAGGTCCGCGACCACGCGTCGGTCACCAGCGCCAGCGATACTTCGTCGACGCCTTCCTTGAGTTCGATGCCGAGCTGCTCGTGGCTCCAGAACGCGGCCGTGTTACCCATCGCCGTCAGCGCAAACGGCCGCGTGAACTTGAACTCGTCGCTCTCGTGCCGCGCGTCCCAATCGGGCAGGCCGATGTCCCGGCCGACGGCGCGCGCCTTGTCGCGTCCGGCAATCGCCTCGATCAGCGTCAGCGACATCGGCATCGACGCCGTGATGCCGGTCGTCGTCGCCACGCCGTTATCGACCACCAGCCGCCGGTCTTCGACATAGCGCATCGTCGGATGCTTGCCGCGCAACTCCTTGACGGAATACCAGTGCGTGGTCGCCCGCTTGCCGTGCAGCAGCCCGGCATCGCCGACCACCTTGGCGCCGGCGCAAACGCCGATGATGATCGCCTTCTTGGCCGACTGGCTCCTGATCCATTGCAGCGCCTCCGGATCGTCGTCGCGGCTCATGGCGGGGACGATGACATAGTCGGCGCCATCGGGATGCTGCGCATCGAACTCGGCGATTGTCGCCTGCGGTTCGACCTTCAGTGTCGGAAACAGTGTGACGGGACCGGGCGCGGTTGCCAGCGTCACGACGTCGGCGACGTCGGCTCGCTTGAGGATGCCGTAAGGCATCAGGTAATCGGTGGTTTCGGTAGCGTCGTTGATGCCGATGATGGCGATCAGCGGGCGCTGCCGCTTCGGCGGCTTCAGCGCCGCGATCGTCGCATCGCTCTCGTCTTGCGCGATCGCCGGCGGGGCTGCGACGGAAGGTGCCGTCGGCAGCGAAAAAATCCAGGCTCCGCCGATGACGGCGGCAAGCACAACTGCGCCGAGCGCGCTCCACAATACACGTCGCAAATTCATGGCTTGTCGGCTCGCGTTTCACTCATTTCAATCGACTCTCCGTTCTACTGCCGCCATGGTCCGTCTGAAATGACGTAAATCCGGCGAAAACGGCCATGCATCGAGGAACTGTGGCGGCTGGTTCCACCACGCTTCACGTTCACACGATGAACGGCGATCGCTACAGGCGGGATCCTCCCGGTTTGCGGGAATGTCCATCCGGCTCGAAGGCGATTGTCTGATGCCGCGCGACACCGCAGCTTTGCGGGCAAGCATCACAGCCTCTGGAGAAGGAGGGCTTCATGCCATCGGACAGACGTATGTTTTTGAGCGCAGGCCTCGGCGTCACCGCCGCGCTCGCCAGCGGGCTCACGACCTCAGCGCAAGCGGTATCATCCGAAAGCCCGCCTTTCCCCGTTAATGTCAGCCTTGATCCAGACGTTCGCGCCGCAGCGGCCCATGATTTCGGCCGTCTCATTCACCGGCAACCGCGCGGCGTGTTGAAACCCGCATCGAGCGCCGATATCGACGAGCCTGATGCGCTGGGCCAAGGGCCGGGGCGTCAAGGTGGCGGCGCGCGGGCAGGGCCATTCGATCTATGGCCGCGCGCTGGTCGGACGATGGCATCGTGATCGATATGGGCGCGATGAGTTCGATCGGCGATATCAAACAGGATCGCGTCGTGGTCGACGCCGGAGCGGCATGGAGAAGATCTGCTGGATGCGACATTGGCGCAAGGGCTCACGCCGCCGGTGCTGACCAACTATCTCGGCCTGTCGGTGGGCGGAACGATCGCGGTCGGCGGCATCGGCGCATCGTCATCCCGGCATGGCATGCAAACCGATAACGTCATCGAGCTGGATGTGGTGACGGGCGAGGGGAATGAGACTGACATGCTCGGCGGCCGAACATCCGGAACTGTTTGACGGCGTCCGCGCCGGCCTCGGCCAATGCGGCATCGTCACGCGGGCGACGCTGCGCCTGGTGCGCGCGCCCGAGGCGTATCGGCGCTTTCAGCTTTTCTACCGCGATCTGCCGTCGCTGGCGGCGGACCAGCGACGCGTGCTGACGGAAGGGCGCTTCGACCAGTTGCAGGGGGCGATCCTTCCCGATGGACGCGGCGGCTGGCGCTACCAGCTCGACGGCGCGGTATCTTACGGCGGCGAAGTTCGGCTCCCGACGACAAGGCCGTGCTTTCCGGATTGTCGGACGAGCGCGGCGCGGCCGTCATCGCCGACCTGACCTATCGCGAGGATGCCCTGGCGTTTGGAAAGTTCGAAAATCTGCTGCGGTCGAAAGGCCAGTGGTCCAACCCGCAGCCCTGGCTCTTGACGTTCCTGCGCGGCAGCAACGCCGAACGGGTCGCCGGCGACATCCTGGCCGGCCTGACGGGCGATGCGGTCGGCCCGTTCGGGCGGATAACCTATCTATCCGTTGCTCACAAGAGCATTTCACACGCCGCTGGTTCGCCTGCCGGAGGAAGACATCGTCTTTGTCTTCAATCTCATTCGCATCCCCGCATCGAACGATGCGGTGGCGGCGGAGCGGATGGTCGTGGAAAATCGCACGCTGTACGATCGCATTCGAGAAGCCGGCGGCGTTCAGTATCCGGTCGGCGCCTTTGCCATGTCGCCCGACGACTGGACGGATCATTTCGGTTCACGCTGGCCGCAGCTTCGGCGAAGCCAAGCGACGCCATGATCCCGAACATCTGCTTGCGCCCGGCTATAATGTATTCTGACGCGCAGGCGCCTTGCGAGGCGCTAAAGCAGATCGGTCTTCAGGCTGCTCGCCAGAAAATCCACGAACCGCCGGACGCGCTCCAGCGGTGCCCGTGTCGGCGGCCAGACGAGCTGGATCGGCATTCCCTCGGTTTCAAATTCCGGCAGAACGATCGTGAGTGCACCCTGCGCGACGAGATCGCTGACCTGCCATAGCGGCAGCTGGGCAAGGCCCGTGCCTTCGCTCGCGGCCGCGCGGATCGAGGCTGCGCTGTTCGAGCGAAAGCGGCCGTGCACCTTGACGATTGGAGCCGGCCGTCGATGCGAAACGGCCATTTGTCGACCACCTCGGCGCCGGCCCGCAGGATGCAGGCGTGCTGCTCGAGATCGCCGGGATGCTGCGGCCGGCCATGTTCGGCGAAATAGGACGGCGCGCCAACGATGACGACGCGCAGCGCGTGCAGCCGGCGGGCAATCAGGGACTCATCGGTGGAGTTGCCGATCCGCACGGCAATATCGAGGCCCTCCGCAACGAGATCGACCTGCTCGTCGGAAGCGCGAAGTTCGACGTCCACACTGGGATAGAGTTTTAGAAAACGGCCGACGATCGGCGCCACGTAGGATGACGCAAATAGAATCGGCGCACCGACTTTCAACGGGCCGGAAATTTCGCCGCGCAGATTGACCGCCTCGGCTCCGCGCTTCGATGATCGCCGCAACCGCCGGCTTGATGCGCTCATAGAACACGCGCCCGGCTTCGGTCGGTTCCGATCGCCGCGTGGTGCGTTTCACGAGTTCGACGCCGAGCGCGCGCTCCAGCGCCATCAGCGACCGGTTCAGCGACTGCAGCGGTCGCCGAAGATGACGTGAGGCCGCCGCCTGGCTGCCCTTCTCGATACAGCCAGAAAGGCTTCGAGATCGTCCAACCGTTCCAATTCGATATACCGCTGTTGATATACCGCCCCCACGGGAAGGTGGATCGAGCACGCCGCAATTGCAAGGCCGGCAGCCGATGCTACAGCCGTCATTGCGAGCGAAGCGAAGCCCACGTCTCAGCAAGCCGCCCTATGGATTGCTTCGCTTCGCTCGCAATGACGGAATGGAGGCAGTCCGTAGCTTCGTAGGGTGGGCAAAGGCGCAGTTGCGCCGTGCCCACCATCTGTCACCGAGTGTGTTTCTCTATGGTGGGCACGCCGTCGCTTTGCCCACCCTACGAAGCGACGCACTGCGAACTGATTTGCTTCGCGCACAAGCGCAACTTCACGCAGCGGTCCGCGACAAATTGGCACGACGGGCAAATCACTCAAAACCTGTCCAGCCCCTCGCGCAAAAACATTCTGCTTTCGTTCTCACGCAAATCAGTCGCATAACTCCGCTTGTCTCACGGCGGATGAGGGGCGCTCGCGATCGTCACGAACGCGCGGTGAGATGCGGTGGACGCTGAGGGCGCGCTAGACGTACGCGCCGGACGCGTACGGCGAAGTCGTGTGGTTCGGGCGTCGCGGTGCTGGCGCTAAGTTGCGCAGAAGTATCTGCGCGGCGACGGAGGCAAAAGAGCCGTTCTCCGGGAAGAGCACGAAGTAAGCCGTAAAGCCATTGCGCAGGGAAGGCCGGAATGCTCCCGCTGCCCTGTATGCTCGTGTGCAGTTTTGTTTGCGCAAATCGCACGCGGGACCGCGGGTGCAGCAAGCACCCGGTCTTCCCTGCGCCCTCTAAGTTCCGGAGGGCAAACGAAGATGCAAACCTCGGGCGCAATACGCCGCGAGAATGCGCAAGCTCGTTCAGCCGTCATTGCGAGCGCAGCGAAGCAATCCACCCCTCCGCGTGCGGCGCTATGGATTCGCTTCTAGCTTCGCTCGCAATGACGTGGAGAGAGTTGTGTCACACCGGCAGCGCGATCGAATACTTCACCTGGCTCAGCGCAAAGCTCGACTCGATCGAGGCGATGCCGTCGAGCCGCGTCAGCTTGTTCTTCAGGAACGCTTCGTAGGAGGAGAGATCGGCGGCGACGACGCGCAGGAGATAATCGCGGTTGCCGGTCATCAGGTAGCATTCCAGCACCTCGTCCCATTTCGAAATCGCTTTCGCAAAACGGTTGAGGTCCTCTTCCTTCTGTCGCGCCAGCTTGATCGAAATGAAAACGCTGACATGGAGCCCCAACGATTTCTGATCGACGGTCGCGATGTAGCGCGTGATGACGCCGCGCTCTTCCAGAAGCTTGACCCGGCGATGGCACGGCGACACGGACAAGCCGACCTTGTCGGCGAGCTCCTGCATGGTCATGCGGCTGTCGGATTGCAGCAGGCCGAGAATCTTGCGGTCGATGGCGTCGAGGGAAGTCATTGGGATGAACTCATGGTTTGAAGGGAGTTTGTGGGAAATTATCCCAATATTGGGCGGTATGTCGCGGGAAATTGAGAAGTATGGCACCCCGCCGCCCGCTAAAATCGGCGCATACTAACCCTGTCCGGAGCATGGCCATGCCGATCGAGCCCGCACGCCTTGAGCTATTGTCCGCGCTGGCGCGCAAAGTGCTCTGGCTGTCGTCATGGACGATCCATCACGCCAATCACGTCAGGCCCAATGCCGATGGGCTGAAGGTCGGTGGCCATCAGGCGTCGTCGGCCTCGCTCGCCAACATCATGTCGGCGCTGTACTTCTCGGTGCTCCGTCCGCAGGACCGCGTCGCGGTGAAGCCGCATGCGAGCCCGGTGTTTCACGCCATCCAGTATCTGTTCGATCACCAGACCCGCGAGAAGCTGGAAAATTTCCGCGGCTACAAGGGCGCGCAATCCTATCCGTCGCGTACCAAGGATGCCGATGACGTCGATTTCTCCACCGGCTCGGTCGGTCTCGGCGTCGCGCAAACCCTGTTCTCCTCGCTGGTGCAGGACTACGTCACGTCGCATGGCTGGATGAAGGATCGCCCCGAGGGGCGGATGATCGCGCTTGTTGGCGATGCCGAGATGGATGAGGGCAATATCTTCGAGGCACTGCTGGAGGGCTGGAAGCACGGCCTGCGCAACACCTGGTGGGTGGTCGACTATAACCGCCAGAGCCTCGATGCCGTCGTGCGGGAAGGGCTGTGGGAGAAGTTCGAATCCATGTTCCGCAATTTCGGCTGGGAGGTGGTCATCGTGAAATACGGCCGCCTGATGCAGGCGGCGTTCGCCGAACCCGGCGGCGAGGCCTTGAGGCGCTGGATCGATAATTGCCCGAACCAGATGTATGCGGCGCTGTGCTTCCAGGGTGGCGCCGCCTTCCGCAAGCATCTGCAGGACGACATCGGCGATCAGGGACAGGTGTCGCAACTGATCGACCGCCGCAGCGACGACGAGCTGCTGGCGTTGATGTCCAATCTCGGCGGCCACGACATGGCCAGCATGATCGAGGCCTTCGAGGCGATCGATCACGACCGGCCCGTCTGCTTCATCGCCTACACCATCAAGGGCGTCGGGCTGCCGATGCAGGGCCACAAGGACAACCATGCGGGCCTGATGACGGTGGCGCAGATGGAGAAGTGGCGCGGCGCGCAGAACATCCGCCCCGGCCATGAATGGGACAAGTTCGAAGGCCTGTCGCAGGCGCCGGCCGAGCTCGAAGCATTTTTGGCGGCAGCGCCGTTCAATCAGGAAGGCCGCCGCCGTCTCACCGCGCCCGTGATCGACGTTCCGCAACAGCTTGCCTTCAAGCCGGCGGCGCAGATGTCGACCCAACAGGGCTTTGGGCTGGTGCTGAACGAACTCGCGCGCGGCGATAGCGAACTGGCCGCGCGCATTGTCACCGTGTCGCCCGACGTCACCGTATCAACCAATCTCGGCGCCTGGGTCAACCGCCGCGGCTTGTTCGCCAAAGCCGAGAACCACGATCTGTTCCGGCAGGAGAAAATCCCGTCGACCTTCAACTGGGATTATTCGCCCAAGGGTCAGCATCTGGAACTCGGCATTGCCGAGATGAACCTGTTCATCATGCTCTCGGCGCTCGGGCTGTCGCATGCGATCAATGGCGAGCGGCTGCTGCCGGTCGGCACGCTGTACGATCCCTTCATCGAGCGCGGCCTCGATGCGATGAATTACGCCTGCTACCAGGATGCGCGTTTCATGGTGGTGGCGACGCCGTCGGGCATCACGCTGGCGCCGGAAGGCGGCGCGCATCAGTCGATCGCAACGCCGCTGATCGGCATGGCGCAGGATGGGTTGGCCTCGTTCGAGCCGGCCTTTGTCGATGAACTTGCCGTGATCATGGGCTGGGGTTTTCGCCATATGCAGCGCGAAGCCGGCGAGGGCGGTTCGGTCTATCTGCGCCTCTCGACCCGCACGCTGGACCAGCCGCAGCGCATCATGGCGCCGGAACTGCAAAGGGACATCACCGAGGGCGCCTACTGGCTGCGCCAGCCGGGGCCGAACTGCGACATCGTCATCGCCTATACCGGCGCGGTGGCGCCGGAGGCGATCGAGGCTGTCGGCTTCATCGGCGAAAGCCACCGCGATGTCGGCTTACTGGCGGTAACCTCGGCCGACCGGCTGCATGCCGGATGGTCCGCCGCGCGGAATTTGCGGCGCGAGCGCCGTGGCATCCAGTATCTCAGCCATGTCGAAAAACTGCTGGCGCCGTTGCCGCGCGACTGCGGCATCGTGACCGTGATCGACGGCCATCCGGCGGCGCTCGGCTGGCTCGGCAGCGTGCGCGGCCACCGCCTTGAGGCGCTCGGCGTCGAGCAGTTCGGCCAGACCGGTACAATTGGCGACCTCTACCGCCACTACGGCATCGACGCCAACGCCATCATCGATGCGGCCGAAAGCCTGACCGTCGGGGCGCCGGTGCGGCACCGCAAGATGGCGGTGTGAGGGGGAAGTGTAACGGTATTTGTCGTCCCTGCGAACGCAGGACCCATAACCACAGGGAGTAGTTGCTTAAGGCGGTGTCTGCCCGCGTGCCCCCAAGATAAGACACGGCGTATGGGTCCCGGCGTTCGCAGGGACGACGGCCACGTGCAGGAATGACGAGGACCACCTTGCCACCTCCGCGCCGGTGATCTTATATCCAGCGCCTGCCGCATCGCGGCACCCCGCATATGGCGGGTTCAACTGCCCTGGCTTTCGTGCAAGGATGCCTGCCGAACGCTACCGTTCTCCCTCCATTGCTCCGAGATAAAGAGGTTTCCGATGGTCAATCGCATGCAATTCTACATTGACGGCGCCTGGGTCGATCCCGTCGTCAAGAAGTCCACTCCCGTCGTCAATCCGGCGACCGAAGACGCGTTGTATGAAGTTGCGCTCGGCTCCAAGGCCGACCTCGACAAGGCCGTTGCCGCCGCCAGGCGCGCCTTCCTGACCTTTTCGCAGACCAGCCGCGAGGAGCGCGTCGCGCTCTTGGAAAAGATCATCGAGATCTACAAGGGCCGCATGAAGGAGATCGGCGCGGCCGTCTCCGACGAGATGGGTGCGCCGCTGCCGATGGCCGAACGCCTGCAGGCCGGCGCCGGCCTCGGCCATATCGCTTCCACGCTGGAAGTGCTCAAGAACTATCATTTCGAGGAAAACGTCGGCACTGCCGTCGTGGTGCGCGAGCCGGTCGGCGTCATCGGCATGATCACGCCGTGGAACTGGCCGCTCAACCAGATCGCCTGCAAGGTCGCGCCCGCGCTCGCCGCCGGCTGCACCATGATCCTCAAGCCGTCGGAATTCACGCCGTCCTCGGCGCTGATCTTCGCCGAAATCCTGCATGAAGCGGGCGTGCCGAAGGGCGTGTTCAACCTCGTCAACGGCCTCGGCCCGGAAGTCGGCGCCGCCATGAGCGAGCATCCTGACATCGACATGATCTCGTTCACCGGCTCGACCCGCGCCGGCGTCGACGTCGCCAAGCGCGCCGCGCCGACCGTGAAGCGCGTCAGCCAGGAACTCGGCGGCAAGTCGCCGAACGTCATCCTCGAAGGCGCCGACCTCACCAAGGCCGTCACCGGTGGCGTGATGCACATGTTCAACAACTCCGGACAGTCCTGCAACGCGCCGTCGCGGATGATCGTGCCGCTGTCGAAGATGAAGGAAGTGGCCGCCATCGCCAAGGGCGTCGCCGACAAGACCAAGGCGGGCGATCCCCGCGCCGAAGGCACCACCATCGGTCCGGTCGTGTCGCGCATCCAGTGGGACAAGATCCAGGCGCTGATCAAGAAGGGCATCGACGAAGGCGCGACGCTGGTTGCCGGCGGTCCCGGCCTCCCCGAGGGCGTCAACAAGGGCTTCTACGTCCGCCCGACCATCTTCGCCGACGTCACCAACGAAATGACGATCGCCCGCGAGGAAATCTTCGGACCGGTGCTGACCATCATCGGCGCCAAGGATGAAGCCGAAGCGGTGAAGATCGCCAACGATACGCCCTATGGTCTCGCCGGTTACGTCACGGGCGATACGGTGGAAAGCGCGCGCCGCGTGGCCCGCCAGATCCGCGCCGGCAACGTCAACCTGCAAGGCGTGCCGAACGACCGCACCGCGCCGTTCGGCGGCTACAAGCAGTCCGGCAACGGCCGCGAGTGGGGCAAGTACGGCCTCGAGGAATATCTTGAGGTGAAGGCCGTCGCCGGCTACAACGCCGCGTAAATTGATGCGGCGCTCGCGCCGATCGTGAAAGATGCCGACTGCCGAAAGGCGGCCGGCATTTTTTTGACAGAATCATCGGCAGGCTAAAGCCAGCGTCAATGTGCGGTCGACACCGCGACGACGTAACAAGAAAAAAGTAAAGGATGCCCGTGAAGAAAATCGCCGTTGCGCTTGTCGCGCTGATGTCGCTGTCAACAGCCGTGGAGGCCCAGACCGTCAAGGATCTGCTCGAAACCCTCAAGGTAAAGTGGAACACGCCGACCGAGCCGTTCAAGATGATCGGCAACGTCTATTATGTCGGAACCGACGGCCTGGCGTCCTACCTGATCACGTCTCCGCAGGGCCATATCCTGGTGGATACGGTGATGCCGGAAGCGACCTCGCAGATCAAGGCGAGCATCGAGAAACTGGGCTTCAAGGTCACCGACATCAAATATCTCCTCAATACCCACGCGCATATCGATCACACCGGCGGCCTGGCCGAAATGAAACAGGCCAGCGGCGGCCGGCTTGTCGCGGGCGAGGCCGACAAATCATTGCTCGAGGGTGGATATTATCCGGGAGCGGAGGAAGACATGGCGCTGGCGTTCCCGCCGGTGAAGGTGGACCGCACGGTGCGCGAAGGAGATAAGGTCACCGTGGGGGATGTGACGCTGACCGCCCGTGAAACGCCCGGCCATTCGCCGGGCTGCACGAGCTGGGCGTTCTCGGTGAAGGACGGCGACGCCACGCGCTCCGTCCTCATTTTCTGCAGCGGCACCGTCGCGCTGAACCGGCTCGGCGCCGACCCTACCTATTTCGGGATCGTCTCTGATTACCGGAAAACATTCGCGCGGGCGAAGGACATGAAGGTGGATGTGTTGCTGGCGCCGCATCCGGAAATGTACAAGATGGCGGAGAAGCGCGCCAAGCTCGTCGACGGTGGGCCCAATCCGTTCGTAAATCCCGGCGAATTCAATGCATACGCCGAGACGCTGGAGAAGGCGTTTGAAGACGCACTCGCCAAGCAGACCGCCGCCGCGCAGGAAAAGAAGTGATGAACGAAGGCAGGGGCTTTGCTCCTGCATTTTTCTTTCGGGAACCCTGCATGTGGTTAATGCAAAGCTGCAGAAAAGGTAGCTCGCTGCGTGCAACTGCAAGATGACGGTGCGAAACATGCAATTCGAATGAATTTCCACGACCGAATAAATCAATCGTTCGCCTTCTGCGCTCACTATGCCGCCCAAGGTGAGCCTGCGGTTGGGCGGATGGAATGAAGAATTTCTTTTGGGTTGTATGGGCGGCGCTGCGCGCGGCGTTCTGGAGAAGGACGGCGGCCGACCGCTCGGTCACCGTTGGTACGGTCCTTCTGTGCGCCCTTGTAGCGGCAGCATCCGATGCGGCCCATCAATATCTCACCGCCGAGGGGGCAGCCCGCTTCAGCCTCTATGGTATCAACTCGATCATTGCCGAGATCGCAGTTTGTGGCGCGGTGACCTTGCTGTTCGTTTCGCGCGATCGCGCCGTCGTTCTGGCCCAGTTCCTTGTGCTGAACGCGCTTGTGAACTGGGTGATAACAGCCGCAGTCCACTTTCCATTCAAGTTTCAGAGCTCGATGCCGGGGATATGGACCCGCACGGATGCGACGATCCTTGTCGTCGTGCTTCTCGCCACGTGGTGGGTGGGCGCAGTTGTCGCCATCCTGCGAGGGGCTGGCGTCGGTTCGTATCAAAGCCCGGCGATCAGAGGTTTTGGGCTTGCTGTCGTATCGCTGCTCGCGGTCGCAGCCACGCCGTCGTTCCCGACGTTCGTCGGCAGCGATTTCAACCTGGCGTCCTATAATGTCTGGGAATGGGCGTCCGCGAAGTTCCGCAAAGGCGCCGAGGAAAGGACTGCTGAAGTCGACGCCGCAGCTCTTGAGCTTTTGCAGCCGTCGCTTCTCGGAGTTGAGATGAAGAAGCTGCTGCCGGAGCGAAAAGGCACGACGGACATCTACGCGATTGGAGTTGCAGGCTGGTCCGACCAGGACGTCTTCATCAAGGAGTTGAACGGCGGTTTGTCGGTCCTGAACAGATCTCTCGGCCTGGATCGCGGCGCGATCCGGCTCGTCAACCATCGGGATACATTGGAGACCTCGCCGGTTGCCAGCCGCACAAATTTTGCAGCGGCGGTGCATGCCATCGCTGGCATCATGAACAAGGACGAGGATGTCCTGCTCGTCTTCATCACGTCGCACGGGAGCCCGGAGGGCGTGGGGCTCGTCCTCGCGGATGCAATTAGTGCCGTGCTCAGTCCGGATCATGTCGCGTCCGTCCTCGATCGCGAAGGTATCCGGAATCGCGTGGTGATCGTTTCGGCCTGCTATTCCGGTGTCTTCGCCAAGCGGCTTGTCTCGCCAAGCAGCATCGTCCTGACGGCCGCGGATGAAAACAGCCCGTCATTCGGCTGCTCCAACGAGCGCGAATGGACCTACTTCGGGGATGCCTTTTTCAATCAGAGCCTTAGCGAGGGCGTCTCGCTGGAACAAGCCTTTGAAGATGCGAAGGTGAAGATCTCGCAATGGGAGACCCGCGACGAGGTGCCTCCGTCGTCGCCGCAGGGCCATTTCGGCGCGGTGATTTCCGAGAAACTTGCGAAGCTCAAGCTCGGCAAAAAAATGCAGGCGTTTACCGAGGAACGTTAGCTTTGTCGGAAGGCTGATGCATTGTGTCAGCCGCCCGGCGCGCCTTGCGTGTTCACATAGAGCGCGTAGATCGACTGGCTCGCGGCCATGAACAGGCGGTTGCGCTTCAGGCCGCCGAAGCAGAGGTTGGCGCAGCGCTCGGGCAGGGCGATGCGGCCGATCATGACGCCATCGGGCGCGAACACCACGACGCCGTCGAGTTCGGGATCGCCCATGCCCCAGCCGCACCACAGGTTGCCGTCGATGTCGCAGCGCATGCCGTCGGGCGTGCCGGGGCCGGCGTCGACGAGGACGCGCTTGTCGGAGAGCTTGTCGCCGCCCGGCGTAACGTCATAAGCGAGAATCTTGCGGTTCGGCACGCCGCGGGATTCGATGATGTAGAGGATCTTCTCGTCCGGCGAGAAGCACAGCCCGTTGGGCCCGAGAATGCCTTCGGCGACGATGGTAGCCTTTCCGGTCGCACCGTCGATCCGGTAGACGTTCATGTCGATCTCGGGCTCGGCCTTGTAGCCCTCGTAATTGCCGAGCAGGCCGAACACCGGATCGGTGAACCAGATCGAGCCGTCGGATTTCACGATCACATCATTGGGCGAGTTCAGCCGCTTGCCGTCGAAGGCGTCCATCAGCACCGTGATCGATCCGTCATATTCGGTGCGGGTGACCCGCCGCCCGCCGTGCTCGCAGGTGACCAGCCGCCCCTGGCGGTCGCGGGTGTTGCCGTTGGCGAAGTTCGACGGCTTGCGGAAGATGCTGACCGCGCCGGTCTCCTCCTCCCACTTGAGGATGCGCTGGTTCGGAATGTCGCTGCAGAGCAGATAGCGCCCGTCGCCGAACCACACCGGCCCTTCGGCCCAGCGCAGGCCGGTGGTCAGCCGTTCCACCGCCGACAGCTTCAGCCAATATTTCTCAAAGCGCGGATCGAGGGCTTGAATGGCTGGATCGGGGTAATAGGTTGCCGGGCGCCAGCCGGCTGAATGCGATGCTGCATCGGACATTTGCTGTTCTCGTTGTTGCGTTCCCTGAGCGTTTGAGTTTGCTATCATTCCCGGCTAATGACCGCAAATCGGTCGAGAGATAAGAGGAACGAAATGCCACGCATATTGATGACCGGCGCCGCCGGCGGGATCGGCACATCCTTGCGCAAGCTGCTGCCGCCGATCTATCCGGACCTGCTGCTGAGCGATCTGAAGGCGCCGGCCGATCTCGGCAAGGACGAGAAGTTCAAGGCGGCCGATCTGGCCGATCTCGCCCAGGTCGAGGCGATCTGCGAAGGCGTCGACGGCATCCTGCATTTCGGCGGCTATTCGGTCGAAGGCCCCTGGGATTCGATCCTGCAGTCCAACATCATCGGCGGCTACAACCTGTTCGAGGCGGCGCGGAAGAAGGGCGTCAAGCGCGTGGTGTTCGCCTCATCCAACCATGCGGTCGGCTTCTATCCGCGCCATCACCGGATCGGCACCGACGTCACCGCGCGCCCCGACAGCCGCTACGGCGTCAGCAAGGTGTTCGGGGAAGCGGTCGGCGCGCTCTATGCCGACAAGCACGGGCTCGGCGTGACCTGCATCCGGATCGGCAATTTCGGCGAGATGCCGCTCGATCATCGCAGGCTTTCGATCTGGCTGAAGCCGGAAGACCTGGTGCAACTCTGCCGCATCGGGCTCGATCATCCCGATATTCACTTCGAGATATTCTACGGCGCCTCCTACAACGAGCGCGCCTGGTGGGACAACCATCGCGCCTACGAGCTCGGCTACCGGCCGACCGGCCGTGGAGAAGATTTCCGCGAACACGCGATGGCCGAGCAGGCCAAGCTCAAACCGGACCCGGTCGGCGACTTCTACCAGGGCGGCACGTTCTGCAGCATGGAGTTCGACGGCGACAAGGACCGGATCGTGGACTGGAGCAAGCGCTAGCGCTTGCTCTCATCCCCGGCGATCCGGCCGAGATAATCCGACTTGCTGAACTGCATGTGATCGACGCAGAGCTGCGCCAGCGCCCAGCTGTCGCGGCCCTTCAACAGCTCGATCATCAGTTCGTGCTGGCGGCGGGATAGCGCCAGCCCCTCCTTGTCGGCAAGATTCTTGGCGCGCATCGGCAGCGTCAGGTTCATGTAGTCCTGCAGCGAACGCACCAGATACGGGTTGCCGGAGGCGGAAAACAGCGCGACGTGAAAGGCGTCATTGGCCTCGTGGATGCCGCGCAGATCCTGCGCGTCGGCCCTGGCGCAATATTGCCGCTGCAATTCGCTGAGCTGCTCGATCAGGCTGGCGGGGGCGGGCAGGGCGATCATCAGCGCCGCCTGCCGCGTCAGCATTTCCCGCACCTCGTAGATCTGGCGCACTTCGTCGGCCGAATAGAACCGCACCGTGGCGCCGATGTTTTTCTCGCGCAGCACGATGCCCTGGCGTTCGAGCTGGAACAGCGCCTGCCGCACGAAATGCCGGCTGGCGCCGTAGCGCTGCATCAGCGTGTCCTCGACCAGCCGCGAGCCCGGCGCGAAGCGGCCGAAGATGATGTCCTCTTCGAGCCGGCGGATCACTTCCGCCTGCTCCTCCTCACGCGTCGGCGCGGAAGTTTCGGTCAATGATTCCTGCGGCTTCATCGCAAGGCCTCCCAGCCCGACAGCCGATAGCAATCCTCGACCAGCCGCAAGGTCTCGAGATTGTCCTGCGGTGCCGTCTCGAAGGGCTTATTGTCGCGGAGCGCGTTCACGAAATGCGCGATCGTCCGGTTATAGGACCCCTGATATTCGGTCGCGAGATCGTATGTGCGCTCGCCGGGCGATGCGCCCGAGCAGGTCAGCGATGGCCCGTCGAGTTTGATGGCGCCCTTGTCGCCCAGAATCTCCAGGCGGTCGACCTGGACGGCCGGATGCCCATGGGCGGCGAAGCTTGCAAAGACCGCAACGCCCGCGCCGTTGCCGGTCGTAAGCTGGATCACCGCGCCGTCCTCGCCGACGAGTTGCTCGCTGGAACGCGAGAGTTGCGCGGCCGTCACCTGCAGCGGCCCGAGCAGCATGCGCAGCGTATCGAGATGATGGATCAGGACTTCCGCGACGAGCATGCGCCGTTCACGGCGCATGAAGGGCTGCCGCTCCAGCGCCGGGCAAAGCCCGTCCGGCCCCGGCAGCACGCCCGACGTCAGCAGCGTGAGCTGCGCCTGCTTGACGTTGCCGATGCGGCCCTCGCGCAGCCATGCCGCCGCGTCACGGTAATAGCCGCGGAAGCGCCAGTTCTCGTGCACCATCAGCCGCGTCATTTCATCGACCTCAGCGGCGAGATCGGTTGCCTCCTGCAGGTTGGGCGCGAGCGGCTTCTGGCAAAGCACCGGCAATCGTTTCGCGGCGGCGAGCCGCACCAGCGGCGCGTGCATCTCGCGGGGCGCTGCGATATCGATGGCGTCGAGTTCGCATTCCGCCAGCATCGCCTCGGCGCTGGCCCAGGTCTGCGGGATTTCGAACTCGCTCGCGCGCCGCGCGGCATTTTCGCTGGAGGGATCGGCGACCGCCACGACGCGGGCCTGATCTGATATGCTCGCCCAGGCGATGAGATGGTGACGGCTCACCATGCCGGCGCCGATCAGGCCAATGCGCAACGGTTGGTTCATGGGCACGCGGTTCCGATCATGGCCGGAAATCAGCACGCACCCGCCTTATTGTCAATAATACTGCGTTGCATGCGGCAAAATGAGCCATTCCGTGACGGAATAATCAAATATTGACAATAATCCGGTGGGCTCCTTAAGTGCCCATCCACGATTACAGGAAGCAAGAAAATGGCCGATGGACTTCGCAAGGGACTGACGAGTTATGGCGACGCTGGCTTCTCGCTGTTCCTGCGCAAGGCCTTCATCAAGGCGATGGGTTATTCGGATGATGCGCTGAACAGGCCGATCGTCGGCATCACCAATACCTACAGCGACTACAATCCCTGTCACGGCAACGTTCCGCAGATCATCGAAGCGGTGAAGCGCGGCGTGATGCTGACCGGCGCGATGCCGATGGTGTTCCCGACTATTTCCATCGCCGAGAGTTTTGCGTTTCCGACCTCGATGTATCTGCGCAATTTGATGGCGATGGACACCGAGGAGATGATCCGCGCGCAGCCGATGGACGCGGTGGTCGTGATCGGCGGGTGCGACAAGACCTTGCCGGCGCAGATCATGGCCGCGGTCAGTGCCGATCTGCCGACCGTCGTCATCCCTGTGGGGCCGATGGTGGTTGGGCATCACAAGGGGGAGGTGCTGGGGGCCTGCACGGATTGCCGGCGGCTGTGGGGAAAATATCGCGCCGGCGAAATCGACGACATTGAAATCGAAGCCGTCAACGGCCGGCTCGCGCCGTCAGTCGGCACCTGCATGGTGATGGGCACCGCCAGCACCATGGCGTGCATCACCGAGGCGCTGGGGCTGTCGCTGCCGATGAGCGCGACGATCCCGGCGCCGCATGCCGAGCGTTTTCGTTCGGCGGAGGCGAGCGGCAGGGTGGCGGCTGTGCTGGCCAAGGCGAAGGGGCCAAAGCCGAGCGAATTGCTGACGGCTACTTCGTTCCGGAACGCGCAGGTGGTGCTGCAGGCGATCGGCGGCTCGACCAATGGGCTCATTCATCTGACGGCAATCGCCAACCGCACCAAACACCGCGTCGACCTCGAAGCGTTCGACAAGCTCGGCCGCGAGGTGCCCGTGCTGATCGACCTGAAACCGTCAGGCGAGCATTACATGGAGCATTTCCATCATGCCGGCGGCGTGCCCAAGCTGATGGCGCAGCTTGGCGATCTCATCGACCTCGACGCCAAGACCATCACGGGCCAAACGCTGCGCGATGTCGTTGCCGACGCCGAGGAGGTGCCGGGACAGGACGCCATCCGTCCGCGCGACAATCCGATCAAGACAGAAGGCGCGATGGCGGTGCTGCATGGCAATCTTGCGCCGCGCGGAGCCGTCATCAAGCATTCGGCGGCAAGCCCGAAACTGCTGCAGCATACCGGCCGTGCCGTGGTGTTCGAATCCGTCGAGGACATGACGCTGCGGGTCGACGATCCCGATCTCGACGTCAACGCCGACGACGTGCTGGTGCTGCGCAATGCCGGCCCCAAGGGTGCGCCGGGCATGCCGGAGGCGGGCTATCTCCCGATCCCGAAGAAGCTCGCGCGCGGCGGCGTCAAGGACATGGTGCGGATATCGGATGCGCGCATGAGCGGCACCGCGTTCGGCACCATCGTGCTGCACATCACGCCGGAATCCGCCGTGGGCGGTCCGCTGGCGCTCGTCAAGAACGGCGACATGATCCGCCTCGATGTCGCGAAGCGCAGTATCGATCTCCTGGTCGATGACGCGGAACTGGAGAAACGCCGCGCGGCGCTTGCGCCGGCCGTCACGCCCGAATGGGCCAAACGCGGCTACGCGCACCTGTTCAACGAGACGATTTTGCAGGCCGACGAAGGCTGCGACTTCGACTTCATGCGCGGGCAGGGCAAGGATTAAAGCGCCTCAGCGCATTATTTGGTCGTCCCTGCGAACGCAGGGAACCATACCGCGTTGCTCTCTCGATTGAAGCAAGGTCGGCGACACCTCCCAAACAATTAATGCCTGTGGTTATGGATTCCTGCGTCCGCAGGGACGACGATAGAGTGTCCGTCCACCACCCAGTCGACCGCGCCGCCTCAGTTCTCACTTCGACTTGCTGGTGAACTTCTTCACCGCGACACGGAAGTCGTCGGTGTGCATGGCGTCGATGATCTTCGCTTCCTCGGCATCGAGTTGCTGTTTGGTCGATGTTACCGCGGCCTGATAGACCAGCGACTTGGTGCCTGCGATCGCCGCGGGCGGATTTTGCGCCAGCCGTTCGGCGAATTTGCGCGTCTCCGCCTTCAGCTCCGCCGCCGGAACGACGCGGGCGACCAGGCCCCATTGATAGGCCTGCTGCGCGGTAAAACTGTCTTCCGCCAAAAATAACTGCAGCGCGCGGCGGGTACCGACGGTGCCGACCATGCCGACCGTGCTGCCGCCATCCGGCGAGACGCCGATCTTGGCATAGGCCGGCGTGAAGCGGGCGTCGTCGGCGGCAATGCAGAGGTCGGTGACAAAGGCCAGCCCCATGCCGGCGCCGGCGGCGGAGCCGTGGACGCTGGAAAGAACGATCTTCGGCATCCGCCGCACGGTCTCGATGAAGGCGTGGTAGTGCTTCAGCAATTCGCCGACCACGGGCGCGATGGTGTCGCTGGCAGCGGCGGCGCCAATGGTCTGCAGGTCGCCGCCGGCCGAGAAGGCGCGGCCTTCGCCCTCGATGACCAGCACACGGATATCGTCGTTGCCCTCGACCTCGGCGCCGAGCTGTTCGAGCTTTTGCGCGATCGACAGATTGATCGAATTGAAGGCCGCGGGCCGGTTCAGCGTGATCGTGGCAATCGGACCCTCGATCCGGAGCAGGGCAGGGGCGTCGGCGGTATCATCGACGTCGGCATGGCTGGGGCCTCGGCTCGGAACGGGGCCAGCATTTAAATAGCAGAAGGCAGGAGGTGACAATCCCCGGCAAGGTCCGCAAAATACGCCACGATCTTCCCTTCTGGGCCATGGTGCTCTTGCGTCTCTTCGCGCCATGAGGTCAGATAGGGCCTGTCATCGTTCGGAACGGACACGAGCGCCGCTTCCAGGGGACGAGACAGGCAAGCCAAACAGTGGAGGGGAAACGACATGGGTCATTCCCGTGCGCTCGAACGTAGGATGTTCCCATGACGGCAGGACCGGTTGTCATCGTCGGCGCCGGCCATGCCGGCTTTCAGCTCGCGGCCTCGTTGCGCCAGCATGGGTTTACCGAACCCATCGCCTGCTCAACGACGAGGCGCATCTGCCGTATCAGCGGCCGCCATTGTCCAAGGCCTATCTGAAGGGGACCGGCGCACCCGACAGCCTGATGTTCCGGCCGGAAAAATTCTATCGCGACCAGAACATCGAGCTGATCGCCGATCGCGCGGTCGCGATCGATCGCGGCGCGCACAAGCTGTTGCTCGCCTCCGGCACCTCGCTCGATTACGGCCATCTGGTGCTGGCGACCGGCGCGCGCAACCGCCTGCTCGACATCCCCAACGCCAACCTCGAAGCCGTGCGCTATTTGCGGATCCTCGACGAAAGCGAGGCGTTGCGGCAGCGGCATTGCCGCCGGGCCAGCGCGTCGTGGTGATCGGCGCCGGCTTTATCGGCCTCGAATTCGCCGCCACCGCGCGGGCCAAGGGCCTCGAGGTCGACGTGCTCGAACTCGGCACCCGCGTGATGGCGCGCGCGGTGACAGCGGAAATTTCGGAATACTTCCAGGCCCGGCACACCGCGGCCGGCATCCGGCATGCATCTCGGCGTGCAGGCCACCAGCATCGAGAGCGACGGCGGCAAGGTGACCGGCGTCAGCCTCAGCGACGGCCGGCATATCCCGGCCGATCTGGTCGTGGTCGGCGTCGGCGTGTTGCCCAATGTCGAGCTGGCGGCCGAAGCGGGCCTGCCGGTCGCGGCGGGGATCATCGTCGACGAGCATCTGCTGACCGCCGATCCCGATATCTCCGCGATCGGCGACTGCGCGCTGTTTGCGAGCCCGCGCTTCGGCGCGCCGCTGCGGCTGGAGTCGGTGCAGAACGCCACCGACCACGCGCGCTGCGTCGCGGCGCGGCTGACCGGCGATGCCAAAACCCTATGACGGCTTGCCGTGGTTCTGGAGCGACCAGGGCCCCGACAAGCTGCAGATCGCGGGGCTGACCACCGGCTATGACCGCGTGGTGGTGCGCGGCGACCGCGCGCAGGGCGCGTTCTCGGCGTTCTGCTACAAGGCCGGACAGCTGCTCGGCATCGAGTCGGTCAACCGCGCCGGCGATCACATGTTCGGACGCCGGCTGCTGGCGGCGAACCGCTCGATCACGCCGGAGCAGGCGGCCGACATGGGCTTCGATCTGAAGGCGCGCGCTGGCTTCAGCGATCTTGCTTCGACTTCCACTTCCGCGCGTCGGCATCGACGGCGCGGCGCCCATCCGCTGCACGCAGATCGAAGCCGCGGCATTGGCGTAATTCAGCGCGTCGCTGATCGATTTTCCTTGGCAGCAGTTGTGCGGCCACCGCGCCGACAAAGCAGTCGCCGGCGCCGGTGGTGTCGACCGCCTTGACGGGCGGCCCTGCAATCATCAGCGGCTTGCCGTCGACCAGCGCCAGCACGCCGCGTTTGCCCAGGGTGACGCAGATGATCGCTTGTCCGTCGCCGTGCAGCGTCGCGCGGCATCGATGAAGCGCGCGACGTCGTCGCTATCGTGAAGCTCGGTCTCCGCGAGCAGGCCAAGCTCGGTCTCATTGAGAATCAGGATATCGACGAGATCGAGCAACTCGGCGCCGAATGCGACCGCCGGCGCCGGATTGAGGATGGTGGTCGCGCCGGCCGCGCGGGCGCGCTTGAAGAAGGCGGCTGATCGCGGGCTGCGGAATTTCGAACTGGCTGACGGCGATGTCGCCTTTTGCAAGCGCGGCTGCGCCGACATCGGCGGCGCTGACCAGCGCATTGGCGCCGGGCACGACGACGATGGTGTTGTCGGCGTTGGCGAGGTGATGATCGCGGTTCCGGTATGGGCATCGGCGGTGTCCTGCACGAAGCTGAGGTCGATGCCTTGCGCGGCGAGGAACGTCTTCAATTCGCTGGCCGAACGCATCCTTGCCCAGCCGGCCGATCAGCGTCGGTCGGCGCGCCGAGCTTGGCGGCGGCCACCGCCTGGTTGGCGCCTTTGCCGCCTGGAAAATACAGCACCTCACGCCCGGCAACGGTCTCGCCGATCTTGGGATGGCGGTCGGCCGTCGCCACCACATCCATGTTGATGCTGCCGGCGACGAAGACCGGCCCATCTCTAGTCCCAGAATTCCTTCTTGCGCCTGATCTGGAATTCCTGCTTGACGCTTCGATATCGGCAAGCGTCGGCAATCCGGCCTCGTTGCCGAGGCGCTGGATCTTGTAGGTCGATGCGGCGCGGGCGAACTCGAAATGGTCCTGCCAGCTTTTGCCGGGATTGTTGAGATAGGAAAACACATAGGCGCCATGGAATACGTCGCCGGCGCCGTTGGTATCGATCACGCGCTCGCGCGCGATCGGCAGCGCCGGCAGCGTGCGAACCGCGCCGGTCTCGTCATACCAGAGCAGGCCGTGCTCGCCCATGGTGACGCCGCCGACCCGGCAGCCGCGGCTCTTGAGATAGTCCAGCATCTTTTCCGGCGTCAGGTCCATCTGCTCGCACAGCCGCTCGGCGACGATGGCGACATCGATGAACTCCAGCAGCTCATGGGTGTTGGTGCGCAGGCCGCCGCCGTCGAGCGAGGTCAGGATGCCGTCCTCGCGGCAAAGCTTGGCATAATGGATCGCGGCATCCGGCTGATGGCCGTCGATATGCAGCGCGCGGCAGCCTTTCAGATTCAGCATCGGGAAGGGATGAATATGCTCGTCGTCGCGGCAGCGCACGATCGCGCGCTTGCCGTCCTTCGGCATGATGAAGGACAGCGAGGAGGCGTTGACCTTGCGCGGATGGATCGAGATGCCGTATTTCGCGCTCATGTCCTGAAACATCCGGCCCAGCCAGTCGTTGGCGACGGTCGCGATCAGGTCCGGCACGATGCCGAGCTTGGCGCAGCAGAATGCCGCGGTGACCGCGTTGCCGCCGAACGAGACCGCATAGTCGGAGGCGACATGCTTTTCGTCGCCGGTCGGCATGTGGTCGGTGATGAAGGTGACGTCGATATAGGTCTGTCCGATGAAGAGGGCCTGCATTCGATTTCCGTCATGGCTGAGTGGGTGGTCCCGGCCGGCGCGGATACATTAGCACCGGTTATCCGGATTCATTCGCTAAAATTATTGGCAACGGACGCGCCGTGTATCGCTTGAGATAAGCTTGTGGCGGGACTACGACCGATACCGGGTCGCCTTGGCGCCGGATAGTCTAACGGCCCGCGGCTGTCCTGGGTTCCTGACAACGCGACAAAGTGGGGGGAACGATGACGGTTTATTCCGGTCCGGTGTTCGACATGGCGGTGAACCAGTTCGGCGTCATCGCCAATCATCTCGAAATCCCGATGGACGAGCGCGACCGGCTGCTGCTGCCGAAGCGGGCGATCACCGTGTCCTGCCCGATCCACCGCGACGACGGCTCGATCGCGGTGTTCGAGGGCTATCGCGTCCAGCATCACCTCACGCTCGGCCCGACCAAGGGCGGCACGCGGTTTGCGCCCAGCGTCGATATCGGCGAGGTCGCGGCACTGGCGATCTGGATGAGCTGGAAATGCGCGCTGGTCGGGCTGCCCTATGGCGGCGCCAAGGGCGGCGTCAATGTCGATCTCTCCACCATTTCCAAGCGCGAACTGGAGGCGCTGTCGCGGCGCTACATGCAGGAGATGATCCCGTTCGTCGGTCCGCATACCGACGTGATGGCGCCGGACATGGGCACCAACGAGCAGGTGATGGCCTGGTTCATGGACACCTATTCGATGTACCAGGGCCGCACCGTGACCGAGATCGTCACCGGCAAGCCGGTCGCTTCCGGCGGCACGCTGGGCCGGCGCGAGGCCACCGGGCGCGGCGTCGCCTATCTCGCCAACCGCGTGATGAAGGAATTGTCGATCGATCCGAACAGCGCCACCGCCGTGGTGCAGGGTTTTGGCAATGTCGGCTCCTATGCCGCGCTTGGAGCTGCATCAGTTCGGCCTCAAGGTGATCGCGGTCAGCGACCACACCGGCGCGCTGCACGATCCTGCCGGCCTCGATATTCCCGCGCTGATGCGGCACGCGGGCACGCATGGCAGCATCGCCGGCTTCTCCAGCCAGCTGCAGTTCGATCCCGCGCAAATCCTGACGCTGCCCTGCGACGTGCTGGTGCCGGCGGCGATGGAGCGGGTGATCGATGCGCAAGGTCGCGGAAAACCTGAAATGCCGGGTGCTGGCCGAAGGCGCCAACGGCCCGACCACGCCGGATGCCGACCTCGTGCTGGAAAAGCGCCGCGATGAAGTGTTTCTGATTCCGGACATCCTCTGCAATTCCGGCGGCGTCGTGGTCAGCTATTTCGAATGGGTGCAGGATCTGCAGCAATTGTTCTGGGAGGAAGAGGAAGTGATGCGGCGCGAATATCACATCCTCGATCGCGCCTTCGAGGCGATGCTGGCGCGCGCCAAGGCCGACAATATTTCCCACCGCACCGCCGCGATGGCGATCGGCGTCGAGAAGGTCCGCGCCGCCAAGAACACGCGAGGCCTGTTTCCATGATCACCGGCGCTCGATCACGTCGTCGTTCTCGCCAGCGATATCGAGGCGCGGCGCCGCCGCCTACCAGACGCTGTTTGCGCGCGCGCCGTCGTGGCGGAACGGCGGCGACGGCGCCGACCGCGTGCTGTTCACGCTCGACAACATGACGCTGGAACTGATGGCGCCGAGCGGCGAGGGCGCCAGCGCGCGATCGGATTCGCAGCGTGCTGGCGGCGCAGGGCGAGGGGCTGGCCAGCATCTGCTTCCGCACCAACGACATCGCCAAAATGCATCGCAGGCTCGATCGGCTGACCTTGAAGCCGGAGCCGGTCGCCGACGCCGAAAGCCGCGACGCGATCACCGGCGCGACGCTGTCGTGGAAGCGGACCCGCGCGGCGACCGACGCGACGCGCGGCGTGCGGATGTTTTTCCTGGAACTGGCCAAGGAGCGTCCGCTCTCGGTGCGGACCGAGCCGGCATCGATCACCGCGATGGACCATGTGGTGATCTGCGACCGCCGATCCCGAGCGCGCCGCCGCGCTCTATGGCGCGCGGCTCGGCCTCGACATGGCGCTCGACCGCTCGCATCCCGGAATGGGGCCGGCTGATGTTCTTCCGCTGCGGCGATCTCATCGTCGAGGTCGCGCACCGGCCGGGCAAGGAGACCGCGCGGACGCGCCGGACCGGCTGCGCGGCATGTGCTGGCGCGTCGCCGACATCGACGCCACCCGGGCGCGGCTGGTCGAGGCCGGCGTCGACGTCTCGGAGTCGCGCACCGGCCGCAAGCCGGGAACCCGGGTGATGACGGTGCGCAACGGCACCTGCGGCGTGCCGACGCTGCTGGTGCAGCCGACGGCGGCCGAAGCCGGACGAATTGAGCCAGCCGTCATTGCGAGCGAAGCGAAGCAATCCATCTTCGTTTGCGAGCCTGGATTGCTTCGTCGCTCGCAATGACGGGCATCAGCGTGCTCCATTCTCAAACCCTGCCGCGCGTGCTACAGGCCAACGCATGCGACTCATCGGGCGACTGAATTGGCCAAGGCAAAACGCATCCTGAAGTGGCAGCGCGATCCCGAAGGCATGCGGCTTCGCATTCTCGAGGCCGCCAAGCAGGAATTCGCCGCCCACGGCCTCGCCGGCGCCCGCGTCGACCGCATCGCGGCCAAGGCCGGCGCCAACAAGCGCATGCTGTATTACCACGTCGGCAAAAAGGACGACCTCTACCTCGCGGTGCTCGAAGGCGCCTATGAACAGATCCGGGTCGAGGAGCGCGGCCTCGATCTGGAGCATCTCGATCCGCCCGAGGCGATCGAACGGCTGATCAGTTTTACCTGGAACTACTTTCTCCGTAATCCGGAATTCCTGGCGCTGCTCAACACCGAGAACCTCGCCAAGGCGCGGCATCTCAAGCGCTCGACCAAGGTCAAATCGATGCACTCGCCGTTCGTCGAGATGATCCGCACCGTGGTGACCCGCGGCGTCGAAAGCGGCGACTTCCGGGTCTCGGTCGATCCGGTGCAGCTTTACATCTCGATCGCGGCGTTGAGCTTCTTCTATCTGTCCAACAGCGCCACGCTCAGCGTGATCTTCGGCCGCGACCTCCTGAAAAAGGAGGCGAGGGACGAGCGCCTCGCGCACATGGTGGCGCTGGTGCTGGCGGCGCTGACCGGAAAATCGACCGCGGATTTCGGCAAGAACGAGGCGCTAGCCGCGCGATCGCCGGCGCATTCAACGCCTGATTCTGAGCCTCCGTCGTCCCTGCGCACGGGCATCGGGACCCATAACGCCTAGCGGCATCGCCTCTGTCCGAAGCTCAGGCGCGATCGTACCGGCGCCTCGCAAGGCCATGATCCTGCGTCATAATGGGTCGCTGGTTAGGGTTCCTGCGTTCGCAGGAACGACGGGGCCGCCAAATTGCCGCACAAAAACCCGCTAGACAGTAATTATCCAACGGGTTAATTTCTCCCCAGAAGCCGACCAAATCAGGGAGCGAGACTTGGTCGAGCCGAAGGGCCCGGGAGCTGTCGAGAGCGCTGAATGCGGCGTGGATTCGGCCGTTTTTGTTCCTGATCTTCATCGTGGTGGCCTGGGACTCGCGATCCGGCTGTTCCGGATTCCGGCCTACCAGGTGCCGGCGCCCGGCGATGTCGTGGTGGTGCTGTGGACCGACTGGCCGGAACTGCTGCGGCAGGCCTGGCCGACCACCTATGCGACCATCTGCGGCTTCCTGCTGTCGGCGGCGTTCGGCATTCCCGTCGCGATGCTGATCGCGGGATCGAAGACGGTGGAGAGCTACGTCTATCCGCTGCTGGTGTTCTCGCAATCGGTGCCGAAGGTCGCGATCGCGCCGCTGTTCGTGGTCTGGTTCGGCTTCGGCATCATCCCGAAAGTGATCTCGGCGTTTCTGCTCGGATTTTTCCCGGTGGTGGTCTCCGCCGTGCAGGGCTTCAAATCGGTCGATCCTGATATGGTCGATCTCGCCCGCGCGATGCAGGGCAGCCGCTTCCAGGTGTTTTGCGCGGTCAACCTGCCGCATGCGATGCCGGCGATCTTCTCCGGCCTGAAGGTCTCGGTGACGCTGGCGGTGGTCGGCGCCGTGGTCGGCGAATTCGTCGGCTCCAATTCCGGCATCGGCTATGTGCTGCAGCGCTCGATCGGCACCTTCGACCTGCCGACGATGTTTGCGGCGCTGGTGATCCTGGCGCTGCTCGGCGTGGTCCTGTTCTGGATCGTCGACCGCATCGAACGGTTCGTGATTCCCTGGCATGTCAGCCAGCGCGAGGACATCATTTTCGCTTCGTGAGACGGCAACACCAGACAAGCGGCCCAGCCAAAGGCCGCCATGCAAACACCAACGGGAGGATGACTATGAACGAATGATGGCGGCGATTTCGGCGGCCCTGATCTGGACCGCGCTATCAGCGGCTCCGGCAGCGGCCGCCGACAAGGTCGTGCTGATGCTGAACTGGTACGTCTATGGCGAGCACGCGCCGTTCTATTACGGCAAGGCCAAGGGCATCTATGCCGCCGAAGGCATCGACCTCGAAATCCAGGAAGGCCGCGGCTCGGCGGCGACCACGCAGGCGGTCGCGGCCAAGACCGCCGATTTCGGCTATGTCGACGTGCCCACCATGATGCGCGCCGCGGTGAAGGGCGCGCCGATCGTCGCCACCGGCGTGCTGCTGCAGACCAGCCCGATGTCGGCGATGGGCTTTGTCGAGAAGAACATCAAGAAGCCCGAGGACATCAAGGGCAAGACGGTGGCGATCACGCCGGCCAATTCGATGACGCAGATCTGGCCGCTGTTCCTGAAGAAGACCGGCCTGAAGGAAAGCGATTTCACGACGGTGGCCGGTGACGGCCAGACCAAGCTCAACGCCGTGATCAACGGCCAGGCTGATCTGTTGCTCGGCTACGTCATGGACCAGTCGATGAAGATCAAGGACGCCACCGGCAAGGACGTCTATCCGATCAAGTTCGCCGACTACGGCATCAACATGGTCTGCTCGGGCATCGTCGCCAACACCGATTACGTCAAGGCCAATGCCGACCTCGTCAAGCGCTTCATGTCGGCGACGACCAAGGCGGTCGAAGCCGCCGAGAAGGATCCGAAGGGCGCCGCGCAGTCGATCCTCGACGCCAACCCGAAGGGCGGCAAGATCGAGACGCTGACGCAGGGCTTCGAGCTGACGATCCCGCTGTACCGGACGCGCGGAAACCAAGGCAAGCGGCCGTTCCAGGTCACCGACCAGAACATGACCGACACGGTCAACCTGATGGTCGAATATGGCGGCCTCGAAGCCAAGGCCAAGGACAATCCGAAGGCGTTCTACACCAACGATTACCTGCCGAAGGGCGGGTCGTGAGGCTGCGAATCGCTCTCATCGTCATTGCGACGCGAGCATCGAAGGATCCTAGTCGCGGCCTAAGCATAGTCTCGGATTGCTAGCGATCGCTTCGCTCTCTCGCAATGACGGCGAGCTGGCCGACTGGAGTCGAATGGACCTACTGAATGAACCCGGCGACCAAACCAACCGCGACCGATCAACCCGCCGCGCATCTGCGCGCTGGTGTCCGATCGCGCCGGCCGGCGCTGCACCGGGCATCACGCTCTCCGGCGTGTCGAAGACCTATCGGTCGCGCGACGGCGACGTGCCGTCGCTGCAGCCGCTGGATTTCCACATCAACGAGGGCGAGTTCTTTGTCGTGGTCGGTCCGTCCGGCTGCGGCAAGTCCACGCTGCTGAAGATGATCTCCGGCCTGCTGGCGCCGTCGACCGGCGAAATCCTGGTCGAGGGCGAGCAGGTGACAAAGCCGCACGGCAATGTCGGCATCGTGTTCCAGAACGCGCTGCTGCTGCCGTGGCGCAACATCCTCGCCAACGTGATGCTGCCGATCGACATGAAGCGGCTGCCGCGCGAGGAATATCTGCCGCGCGCCAAGGCGCTGTTGAAGCTGGTCGGGCTCGAAGGGTTCGAGAAGAAGCTGCCCTGGCAGTTGTCCGGCGGCATGCAGCAGCGCGCCTCGATCTGCCGCGCGCTGGTGCACGATCCCAAGATCATGCTGATGGACGAGCCGTTCGGCGCGCTCGATGCCATGACGCGCGAGAACATGAATGTCGAGTTGATGCGGATCCAGCGCGAGACCGGCAAGACCGTGCTGCTGATCACGCATTCGATACCGGAAGCCGTGTTCCTCGCCGACCGCGTGCTGGTCATGACCGAACGTCCCGGCGCGATCGCCGCGATCTACGACGTGCCGCTGCCGCGCCCGCGCTCGCTCGATGCGATGGCCGACCCGCCTTCACCGAACTGGTGCAGCGCATCCGCAAGCACTTCTTCACCCAGAGCGCGCTGGACTGAAAGCAGGCGCCGATGCCGCATCGCCTGGCCGTGCGAGAATCGCCTTCTTCGAGCGGCCGGTCGCGTTTGCCCGGCCGTTCCGGTTCGGCGCGGTGGTCGATCAACGCCACGCCGCAGATGTTCGTGCGCGTCGAGATCGAGGTCGAAGGCAAGGGCACGTTCGACCGGCGCCAGCGCCGAAATCTGGTGCCGAAATGGTTCGACAAGCGGCGCATCTGTCGCCGGAGGAGACCGTCGACGGAATTGCGCCGCTCGCTGTTGATCGCGCGCGAGCTCTATCTGGCGCATTCCGGCTTCGAGACCGCGTTCGGCCTGCACGCCGCCTGTCATCGCGGCGCAGGTTGAGGCCTGCGCCAAAGAAGATATTCCGCCGCTGGCGGCCGCTTATGGTCCGGCCGAAATCGACAAGGCGATCCTGGATGCGCTGCTGCGCGCCACGGGGGTCAATTTCTTCGACGGCATGGCCGCCAATATCGCCGGCATCGATGCGCGGCTGTCGCGCGATCTCAGCGACGACGACATCGCGCAATTCCTGGCGGGACGCAACGGCTGGAGCGCGTCGCGATCCGGCATACCGTCGGCATGGACGACAAGGTCGAAGGCGAGGGCGGCGTTGCCGACCCAAGGAGAACGCCGGCGCGCGCTACTTCAAGCTCAAGCTCAACGGCGATCCCGAGCGGACGCGGCCGCCTGATCCGGATCGGCAGAGAACTGCGAAGCTCGGATACGACTACGGCGTCACCCTTGATGCCAACGAGCAATATGCCGACCCGGCGGCGCTTGGCGTACTGGTCGACCGGCTCGATCGCGGCAGCGCGCTCAAGCCGATCGCATCAAAGCTGCTCTATATCGAGCAGCCGATGCCGCGCGACATTACGCGGCAATCGCCGCTCGGCGCGCTCGCGCGGCCGTGAATTCATCGTCGACGAGGCCGACGATTCCTACGACGCATTCCCGGCGGCGCGCGCGCTCGGCTATCGCGGCATCTCGTCGAAATCCTGCAAGGGCATCTACAAGTCGGTCGATCAACGCCACCCGCGCCGCGAAATGGAGCGCGGGCGGCGAAAAGTACTTCATCGCCGGCGAGGACCTGACCTGTCAGGCCGGCCTTGCCGTGCAGCAGGATCTCGCGCTCGGCGCGCTGATCGGCGTCACCCATGCCGAGCGCAACGGCCACCATTATGTCGACGGTTTTGGCGATACGCCGGCCGCCGAGGCGAAGGCGTTCCTCGCCGCGCATCCCGACCTCTATGCCAATGACGGCCGCAAGGTCCGTCTCGCCATTCATGACGGTGATCTCCTGACGGGATCGCTGACGACACCGGGCTTTGCCACCACAGTACATCCGGACTGGTCCGCGATGTCGCCGCTGGCGCAGCCGATAACAAGAATATCCACTGGAGAAAGCAGTATGACGACCAAACGCCTCGGCCTGATCATGAACGGTGTGACCGGCCGCATGGGGCTCAACCAGCATCTGATCCGCTCCATCATCGCGATCCGCGACCAGGGCGGCGTGCTGCTCGCCAACGGCGACCGCATGCTGCCCGATCCGATCCTGATCGGCCGCGACGCGGAGAAGGTTGAACGTCTGGCCAAGCGCTTCAATGTGACGCGCTGGTCGACCGACCTCGACAAGGCGCTGGCCGACAAGAACGACACCATCTTCTTCGATGCCGCGACCACGCAGGCGCGGCCGACGCTGCTGACGAAGGCGATCGAGGCCGGCAAGCACGTCTATTGCGAGAAGCCGATCGCGACCAACCTCGATGAAGCGGTCGCGGTGCTGCGGCTCGCCGAGGCCAAGGGCGTCAAGCACGGCACGGTGCAGGACAAGCTGTTCCTGCCCGGCCTGAAGAAGCTGGCGTTCCTGCGCGATAGCGGCTTCTTCGGCCGCATGCTCTCGGTGCGCGGCGAGTTCGGCTACTGGGTCTTCGAGGGCGGTTGGCAGGAGGCGCAGCGGCCGTCATGGAATTATCGCAGCGAGGACGGCGGCGGCATCATTCTCGACATGGTCTGCCACTGGCGTTACGTGCTCGACAACCTCTTCGGCGAAGTCGAAAGCGTGAGCTGCACCGGCACGACGGATATCCCGGAACGCTTCGACGAGGAGGACAAGAAGTACACCGCGACCGCCGATGACTCCGCCTACGCCACCTTCCGCCTCAAGGGCGGGGTGATCGCGCATATCAACATGAGCTGGGTGACGCGGGTCTATCGCGACGATCTGGTCACTTTCCAGGTCGACGGCACCCACGGCTCGGCGGTGGCCGGCCTCACCGAGTGCATGATCCAGGCCCGGCAGGCGACGCCGCGGCCGGTGTGGAATCCGGACGAGAAGCGTACCCACGATTTCTACGGCGACTGGCAGAAGCTGCCGGAGAACGTCGTCTACGACAACGGCTTCAAGGAACAGTGGGAGATGTTCATCCGCCACGTCTGCGAAGACGCGCCGTATAAATACACGCTGCTGGAAGGCGCCAAGGGCGTGCAGCTCGCCGAATGCGCGCTGCAGAGCTGGCGCGAGCGGCGCTGGATCGACGTCGCTCCGATCAAGGTGTGAGGAGGCAAGCCCATGAACAAGCCCGTGATGCCGCACTCGTCATTGTCCCTGAAACTGCCGACCGCGGAGCGTCGATCGAGACCTACCGCCTCGCGGCGTCGCGGACCTTTCCGGCCAAGCTCGAAGGCACGCTGAACCGCGTCGCGTTCTCGGCCGCCCACACGGTGGCCGATCCGCTGGCCGAGGGGGATCCGTGGCTGACCTCGGCGGTCGACTGGGACCGCACCATTGCGTTTCGCGAGCACGTCTGGGACCTCGGCCTTGGCGTGGCCGAGGCGATGGACACCGCGCAGCGCGGCATGGGGCTGGACTGGCCGACCTCGCTGGAACTGATCCAGCGTTCGGTGCGGGCGGCAAAAGCGAGGGGCGGTGCGCTGGTGTTCTCCGGCGCCGGTACCGACCATCTCGCGGTCGAGGACGCCGGGAGCCTCGACGACGTGATCCGCGCCTATGAAGAGCAGATCGCGGCCATCGAAAAGGCCGGCGGCCGCATCATCCTGATGGGTTCGCGCGCGCTGGCCAAGACTCGGCCGCAGCGCCGACGACTACGCCAAGGTCTATAACCGCGTGCTGGGCCAGGTTCGCGAGCCCGTGATCATCCACTGGCTCGGCGACATGTTCGATCCCGCACTGGCCAATTACTGGGGCACGTCGAGCCTCGATACCGCAATGGACATCGCGGTCGGCATCATCAACGCCAACGCCGCCAAGGTCGATGGCGTGAAAGTTTCGCTGCTCGACAAGCAGCGCGAAATCGACATGCGCCGCCGGCTCGACAAGAACGTGAAAATGTATACCGGCGACGACTTCAACTATGCCGAACTGATTGCCGGCGACGACAAGGGATTTTCGCACGCGCTGCTCGGCATCTTCGACGCCATCGCGCCGGCGGCGTCCTATGCGCTGTCGCGGCTCGCCGCCGGCGACGAGGCCGGATTCCACGACGTGCTCGGCCCGACGGTGCCGCTGTCGCGCCATATCTTCAAGGCGCCGACGCGGTTCTACAAAACAGGGATCGTGTTCATGGCCTATCTCAACGGCCATCAGGATCATTTCACCATGGTGGGCGGGCAGGAGAGCACGCGCTCGACCTTGCATCTGGCGGAACTGTTTCGTCTCGCCGACCAGGCCGGGCTGTTGTCCAACCCCGAAATGGCGACGCGGCGCATGAAGACCGTGATGGCTGTGCGCGGCATCGAGCCGTGATGCGGGATTTTTCCAACGACCATCGCTGGCTGTCGCTGAACACGGCGACCGTCCGCAAGCAGGGCGATCTCGTCGCCATCATCGACGCCTGCGCGCGGCACGGTATCCGCGCCATCGACCCCTGGCGCGACCAGGTCGCGGCCGTCGGTCTCGATCGCGCGGTGAAGGCGGTGCGTGACGCCGGGCTGGAACTGTCGGGCTATTGCCGTGGCGGCATGTTCGTGGCCGATGCGGCGCACCGGATCGAGGCGCGCGACGACAACCGCCGCGCGATCGACGAAGCCAAAGCGCTCGGCGCGCCCTGCATCGTGCTGGTTGTCGGCGGCCTGCCGCAATATTCGCGACCGGGAAGCATCGCTTCCCGGGACATCGCCGGCGCGCGGGCGCAGGTCAACGATGCCCTTGCCGAAATGCTTGATTACGCCAAGACCGCGAACATGCCGCTCGCGATCGAGCCGCTGCATCCCGCCTATGCCGCCGACCGCGCTTGCGTCAACACGACCAGGCAGGCGCTGGACATCTGCGACGCGCTCGACCCTGCGCGCAGCGGCATGCTCGGCGTCGCGCTCGACGTCTATCACATCTGGTGGGATCCGGAGTGCTGCCGCAGATCGCGCGTGCCGGCAAGGATCGCCTGCTGGCATTTCACGTCTGCGACTGGCTGGTGCCGACCAAGGACATCCTCAACGACCGCGGCATGATGGGCGACGGCGTCATCGACATCAAGCGGTGCGCGCTGCGGTCGAGGCGCAGGGCTTTGCCGGCTATTCCGAGATCGAAATATTTTCGAATGACTGGTGGAGCAAGCCGATGGACGAGGTTTGCAGACTGCATCGCGCGGCATCGGACGGTGGTCTAGCGGAGAAAATTGCAACCCCCCCCCCCCCCCCTCCACCTCTGCTTCCCTGTTCTCAAGCGCCGCGTTCGTCGTGCCAATGATGGACGATGTTGTGCCTTATCAGAATCCGCGTTGTTTTCGCAAGCGCACAAACGCGAATTTTCCGGTTCCAGATTTAACGTTTGTCCGGGGTATTCAGCTTAACAAAGGGTTAGCGTTGTACCTCGCATTTGGCTAGGCGTTAGTATTTCGTAAGGAGAATGTCTCCGGTAACGAAGAGCGACAACATGAAATTCTTTATGCAATTGCCGCCCTCGCCCTCTTGTCCACGTCGGCGCAGGGATGGGACGTCGTCGAACGCTGCACCTACAGCAAGTTCTACGGCAGGGTATGCACGACGTCCTATCGCGATGATCCTCCGCGCGACCAGGCCCAGGAAAAGGAAGACGAAAAGGCAAGGCGCGCCTGGATCGAGAAGTGGGAAGCGTTTTGCAAGCCGAAGCGCAGCATGACGACGAAGGCGTCGGCCGCTGGTTTACGCCCGCAAGGGTGCGAGTTCGGCCGCAGCCAGTAAGTCGGCGCTGCCGCTCGTCGCGGCGTGCGAGAAGAATTTGGGCCGTGTCTCGATGAATTCGCGCCTGCAGCGACGACTGCGAAAGCTTTAACGACAAGATTGCACCGGTTAGTTACCCTGCTTTACCGGGCCTCAATGCTTGTCAGTCATTCCTAACAAGGCATTCATTTGATGAGGCAGGCCCATGCGTGTCTTCTTCGCGATCTCGATTGTCGTCGCTTCGGTATCGTCGGCGTCCGCCCAATTCGCGATGGATCACGGAAACGCCCCGGATGCGGCTCAGGCTGCCCATGCCGGACAAGCCGCAGCCAACGCCAAGGCCGGGCGATTGCCACCGGCGCTCCGCTGCTCCCCAGTCAGCAGACCGACTTCAACATCGGCAGCCGCGCGACGATCAAGGTCTATGCGCAAACGGAGAGCAGGAGCTTCAAGGCCGACAGGCAGGCGGAGACCGAATGGGCGGCGCGTTGCAAGCCGACCGTCGAGGAAGACGGCGAAGGTCTGCCCGCCGCACCAAATATGAAACCCGAGAAGGATTGCGACCTGTCGCGCTTCAACACCGCCGGCAACGGTAACAAAGATCCAGGCCCGGTCGAACAGCGCTTCCGCGCGGATCCGCGGTTCAACTCGGCAAACCCGGCGGAGGCAATATTGCCGATCCGCCGGCTTGGATGATCGCTATTTCTTGTTGCGAACGTAGCCCGACTGCAGGCTTCCGACGCTCTTCTGGCTCGGCGCCGCGGCGATGGTCTTGATCTTTTCCTTCTTCGGCTTCTTCTTTTCCCGATTACCCTTTTGCTCGCCCTATGGCTTCATGCCGTCTGCCGGGTACGACCTCATCAGCGGTTTGCCATGAAGCGCTCGAGCTGTCTCATCTCGGACGAAGGCTAGCTACTGCGTCGCGCTGGACAAACCCGATAGTTCAGCAGCGATCTGCCTTCCGTCCGACTATCCTGTGCGGTCAGGTCAGCCGATTGTCGCCCTCCCTTAGCCATGATGACAGGTCCGAACAGGCAAAGCGAGCCTGCGCCATGAGGAGAACGACTGGACACGCTGAAGCAGGCAAGGGAGCGCATGGTCGGGGAGACGCGACGCGCATGCAAAGGTCTCGCGGCCCCGTTCGACCGCGACAAGGCGGAACGGGCGTCGCGCCAAGTTCGTTGGAGACGCAGGCGTTGATCGATGCGATCGACCGCGCCATCGCCGGCGATCCAGCCCGGCGGCCTAGTCTGATCAAAAAGCTGATTTACGCCCGCGGCTAATCAGCCGAGTACTGACACGCAGGGCACGCTGAGAAACCCGCGGAAACGAACCCGGCCGCCGCGCACCGGCTCGCCGCGAGCGCGTAACCTGGAAACCGCGCCAGGAAGCGCGAGATCGCGATCGCGCCTTCGAGCCGCGCCAGCGCCATGCCGGCGCATTGATGCGCGCCGGTGCCGAAGGCGAGATGCCGGTTCGGGGTCGGCCGACCTCGAGATGTTCGGGATCGGCGAACTGTGCGGGATCGCGGTTGGCGGCGCCGATGCACAGCGTCACCGGCGTGCCCGCCGGCATCGCGATGCCGCCGAGTTCGACCGGCTCGATGGTCATGCGGTTGCCGAGCTGGTTCGAGCTTTCGAAGCGCAGAATTCCTCGACCGCGGTCTTGATCAGCGCGGGGTCGCCGATCAGCCGCTGCTTCTGCGGCCGGATCGCCCGGCAGCGTCACCAGCCCGTTGCCGATCAGATTGGTGGTGGTCTCGTGGCCGGCGTTGAGCAGGAAGATGCAGTTGTGCAGCAATTCCTTCGTCGGTCAGCCGCTCGCCATTGTCTTCGCCCTGGATCAGCCGCGTCAGCACGTCGCGTTCGGGATTGCCGGGCCTGGCGCGCCGCCGCGCGACCAGATTTCGAGATAGGCGAGAAAATCCTTCACCGCCGTGTTGCCGCGGGCAAACACCTCCGGCGATACCACCGGCTCCAGCGCGCCGAGGATCGCCAGCGACCAGTCGCGCAGCGGCTCGCGTCGTCGACGGGCACGTCGAGCAGATTGCCGATCACCTCGATCGGGATCGCTGCGGCGAAATCGTCGATCGGGTCGAATTGCCCTTGGCCGCGATGCCATCGAGCAGCCGATCCACAAGCGCGATCAGGTCAGGCTCCATGCGCCTCGATCGCGCGCGGCGACAGCGCGCCCATGATCGCCGCCGCACCCTGGTATGAGCGGGCGGATCGTTGAAGACGAGGCTCGTGGTGTGGTGCTCGTAGAGCAGGGAGGGGCGGATTTCGGCGCGAACTCCTTCTTCTTGTCGGAAAAAAAAACTTGGTGTTCTTGTAGGCGCGATCAGGTCGTCGTAGCGGGTCAGGAACCAGGAGCCGTTCGGCAGCCGCTTGACCGGTTCGTGCTCCCGCAGCGCGCGATAGGTCGGATAGGGATTGGCGTAGAATTCGGGCGTCAGCTTCTCGAGGTCGAAGGTGGCCGCCAGTTTGCGTGCATCCGATTCATGGTTCGTCATACTCTTTGTGAAGACGAGGCGCGACGTCGAAATTAGTGCTGCGACTATCTTAAAGCGCCAGCCGTCAAGGCGAAGTCCGGCTTTCAGCGCCGCGCGTCCGCCGGCGCTCGGGTCGCGGATTCGCAGAGCCGCAAGGATTAGTGGGAACCAAATGGTGAACAACGCGATGAATTGGGCCGACAACGGCCAACTGCTAGTGCGCTGCAATAAATCCTTGACATTTGTCGAGGTGAGTGATTACTCACGCGCCCATGTCCACCCTTCGCATGACCAGTGATTTGCGGCGTCAATTGATATTGAGCGCCGCCAAACGGTGCTTCGCCCGCAACGGCTTTGCCGGCACCACGACCAAAAGCGTGGCGGCGGCGGCCGCCATTTCGGAAGGGCTGCTGTTCAAGCACTTCCCCTCCAAGGCCGCGCTCTATGCCGAAATCCTGGCGGAAGAGTGCGAGGCCGATCCGGATCTGGCGCATCTGCTCGGCCAGGAGCCATCGACCGCGACCCTGGTCGAACTGGTCAAGGGCATGGTCGGCCATTTCATGCAAATCTCCGACGGTCGATCGAGGAGGAAGCGCAGCGCCTGCGGCTGATGACGACCAGCCATCTCGATGATGGCGAGTTCGCGCGGCTGCTCTACGCCAAGGTCGGCGACCTGATCGGGCCGGTATTCGCCGCATCGATCGAAAGCGCGGTTGCGGCAGGCGACGCGTCGCGGATCGGAAACGAGCCGCTCAACCTGTTCTGGTTCGCCCATCACACCGTGCTGATGGCGGCGCTGACGCGGCTTCCGGCCGTGCCCTGTCTCTCCTACGGCAACGCCGCCGATGTCGAACGGCAGCTTTGCCAATTCATCCTGCGCGGAATCGGACTCAACGAAGCCGCAATTGCTACCCATCTGGACCGCGAGCTGTCGCCGAATTCGGGACAATCGGTAACTGCAGAAAGTGCATGACATGAATATCGTGACCGAACCCATATCTCGGGCAAGCCGATCGGCGAAAAGCCGCCCAAGCGTCCGGTCCGGATGGTGCGCTGGTTCATCATCGTCGGGACGTTGCTGGCGCTGCTGGTCGGCGGCCTCGTCTGGTTCAACTGTTTCCGCGGCAAGATGATCGCGGAGATTCTTCGCAACCACAAACCGCCGCCGACCAGCGTCAACATCGCGACGGCGAAGTCCGAAACCATTCCAAATCTGCTGACCGCGGTCGGCGATCTCGCCGCCGTGCATCAGGTCAACGTCACCTCGGACGTCAACGGCCGCATCACCGAGATCCTGTTCACCGCGGGCTCCAGCGTGAAGCAGGGGACGCCGCTGGTGCAATTGTTCGACGGTCCGGAGCAGGGCGACCTCGCCAACTTCAAGGCGCAGGCGACGGTGGCGCAGATCTCGCTCGACCGCGCCAAGCAACTGGCGTCGCGCCAGTTCGGGCCGCAGGCAACCGTCGATCAGGCGCAGTCGGCGTTCGATCAGGCCAATGCCGGCATCGCCAAGACCGAGGCGGTCATCTCGCAGAAGCTGGTGCGGGCGCCGTTCGACGGCGAACTCGGCATGCGCAAGGTCGAGGTCGGGCAATACCTGACCGCGGGGACGCAGATCGTCTCGCTGACCGATCTGTCGGCGCTCTATGCCAACTTCACCGTGACGGAAAAGGACTCCGGCGCGCTCAAGGTCGGACAGATCGTCCGCATCGCGGTCGATGCCTATCCGGGGCGCACCTTCGAGGGCAAGATCACGACGATCGAGCCGCAGATCGCGACCGAACGCGCAACATTCGCGTGCAGGCGACGATCCAGAATCCGGATCGTATCCTCAAGCCCGGCATGTTCGCGACCACCACCGTGGTGCTGCCGGACAAGCCGCCGGTCATCACCGTGCCCGAAACCGCGGTCGACTACACGCTCTATGGCAACTCGGTCTACCTGCTCACCGAGAAGAAGGAAGACGACGGCAAGACCAGCCTGACGGCGATGCGCACCTTCGTGCAGGCCGGCAACCGCATCGAGGGCGTGCCGAAATCCTGAAAGGGTTGAAGCAGGGCGATCGCGTCGTGGCGGTCGGACAACTCAAGCTGCAATCGGGCGCGGCCGTCACGATCTCGACCGACCCGACGCCGCCGATTCCGGCGAAGCCGCCGCGCTACTGGACTGGCGCGGCCCGCAAGGGCCGTGCTCGACGAATAGCGGGCAGCGGTCTCGTGACGGGACCGTGCCCAATCGCTGATACTTACCGGGATAACCTGCGATGGCCTTTACCGATATCTTCATCAAGCGCCCGGTCCTGTCGGTCGTGGTCAGCCTGCTGATCCTCCTGATCGGTCTGCGGGCCGCCAGCGTGTTGCCGATCCGGCAATATCCAAAGCTGTCGAACACGGTGATCAACGTCACCACCGTCTATCCCGGCGCGTCCGCCAACTTGATCCAGGGCTTCATCACCACGCCGATCGAGCAGGCGGTCGCCTCGGCCGAAGGCGTCGACTACATCACGTCGTCGTCGGTGCAGGGCACCAGCACGATCCAGGTCTACATCAAGCTGAACTTCGATCCCCAACCAGGCGCTGACCGAAGTCCTCGCCAAGACGAACTCGGTCAAATATCTGATCCCGAAGGAATCCAACGATCCGATCGTGACCAAGACGACCGGCCAGACCACGGCCGTGATGTATCTCGGCTTCTCCAGCGACGAGCTATCCGGTTCGGCGATCTCGGACTATCTCACACGCGTGGTTCAGCCGGTACTGTCGACCGTCGACGGCGTGGCGTCGGCCGACATTCTGGGCGGTCAGACATTCGCGATGCGGTTGTGGCTTGATCCGGTCAAGATGGCCGGGCGCGGCGTATCGCCGAACGATGTTCAGGCAGCGATCCAGGCCAACAACTTCCAGGCCGCGGCCGGCCAGGCCAAGGGCTACTCATCGTTTCAAACATTCAGACCAACACCGACCTGCGGAACCTCGATCAGTTCAAAAAGATGATCGTCAAGTCCAAGGACGGCGGCTTCGTGCGTGTAGAGGATATCGCGGTCGTCGAACTCGCAGCCCAAAGCTCGGATGCGAGCGTCGCTTTCAGCGGCGAGCGCGCGATCTTCATCGGCGTGCAGGCGACCCCGCAAGGCAATCCGCTGACGCTGGTCAAGGGCGTGCGCGCGCTGTTTCCGGAGCTCGAACGCAACCTGCCGCCTTCGATGAAGATGAAGGTGGCCTACGATTCCACCAAGTTCATTCAGTCGTCGATCGACGAGGTGCAGAACACGCTGATCGAAGCGATGCTGATCGTCGTGGTCGTGATCTTCCTGTTCCTGGCCTCGTTCCGCTCGGTCATCATTCCCGTCGTCACGATTCCGCTGTCGCTGATCGGCGTCTGCAGCCTGATGCTGGCGCTGGGCTTCAGCTTCAACCTGCTGACGCTGCTGGCGATGGTGCTGGCGATCGGGCTCGTGGTCGACGACGCCATCGTGGTGGTGGAGAATATCCATCGTCATCTGGAGGAGGGGAAAACGCCGGTACAGGCGTCGCTGCAGGGCGCGCGCGAAATCGTCGGCCCCGTGATCTCGATGACGATCACGCTGGCGGCGGTGTATGCGCCGATCGGCTTCCTCGGCGGTTTGACCGGCTCGCTGTTCCGCGAATTCGCCTTCACGCTCGCGGGCTCGGTGATCGTGTCCGGCGTCATCGCGCTGACGCTGTCGCCGATGATGTGCTCGGTGCTGCTCAAGAGCGCGGAAGAGGGACGGTTCGCCAAATTGGTCAACCGCGTGTTCGGCGCGATGACGCGCTGGTACGGCCGCCAGCTCGATCGCTCGCTCGACTATCGTCCGATCACCGGGTTGTTCGCGCTGACGATCCTGGGCCTCGTCGGCTTCCTGTACATGAACACGGCCAAGGAACTCGCGCCCGAGGAGGACCAGGGCATCGTGTTCTCGGTGACCAAGGCGCCGAAATACGCCAATATCGACTATGTCGACTTCTACGGCGAGAAGCTCGACAAGGCGTTCGCCAAGTTTCCCGAAACCGATCTGCGCTTCGTCCTGAACGGCATCAACGGGCCGCAGGGCGGCATCGCCGGCATGCTGCTGAAGCCATGGGACGAGCGTGAGCGTTCCTCGATCAAGCTGAAGCCGCTGGTGCAGGCCGAACTCAGCAAGATCGAAGGCGTCCAGGCGTTCGCGTTCAACCTGCCGCCGCTTCCGGGCGGGCCCGGCGGCTTGCCGATCCAGATGGTGATCAATTCGACCTCCGGCTTCCAGGCCGTCTATGAGCAGATGGACAAGCTGAAGGATGCCGCGCGCAAGAGCGGCCTGTTCATCGTCTCCGACAGCGACCTCGACTTCAATCAGCCGGTGGTGCGGGTCAACATCGACCGCTCCAAGGCGAGCGACCTCGGCATCAACATGGCGCAGGTCGGCGCCACGCTGCAGACGCTGCTGGGCGGCAACTACGTCAACCGCTTCAATCTCGAGGGCCGGTCGTATCAGGTGATCCCGCAGGTGCCGCGCGGCATGCGGCTGTCGCCGGAATCGCTCGGCGGCTACTATGTCCCGACCAACACCGGGCAATTGGTGCCGCTGTCGACCATCGTGTCGATCGAGACCGGCGACCGATCCGAATGCGCTGACGCATTACAACCAGCTCAACTCCGCGACCTTCCAGGCGGTGCCGATGCCGGGCGTGACGGTCGGCCAGGCGGTGGACTTCCTCGAAGGCGAGGCCAAGAAGCTGCCGGCCGGCTTCAGCCACGACTATCTGGCCGATTCCCGCCAGTATGTGCAGGAAGGCAATCAGCTCGCGATCACCTTCGGCTTCGCGCTGATCATCATCTTCCTGGTGCTGGCGGCGCAGTTCGAAAGCCTGCGCGATCCGCTGGTGATCATGATCAGCGTTCCGATGGCGATCGTCGGCGCGCTGATCCCGCTGTTCTTCGGCGTGGCGACGATGAACATCTACACCCAGGTCGGTTTGCTGACGCTGGTCGGCCTGATCACCAAGCACGGCATCCTGATGGTGGAGTTCGCCAACGAACTGCAGCTCAAGGAAGGCCTCGACAGGCGTTCGGCGATCGAGATGGCGGCCCGGATCCGGCTGCGTCCGATCCTGATGACGACGGCGGCGATGGTCACCGGCCTGATCCCGCTGCTGACCGCGTCCGGCGCCGGTGCGGCGAGCCGGTTCTCGATCGGTCTCGTCGTGGTCTCGGGCATGTCGATCGGCACGCTGTTCACGCTGTTCGTGCTGCCGGCGGTCTATGTCTGGATCGCCACCGATCATCAGGCCAAGGCCGGCTCGCAGCGGACCAAGGAGATCGCCGATTTCGATCTCGGGACGTCGGCGCTCAAGCCGACCTGAGCATTGAGCGAATGCGACAAAGTCCAGGCGGCAACGGCGAAAGCCGTTGCCGCCTTTTCTTGTCTCGTGTAGCCTGTCCGGCGGGCGACGCCGTTGCGCTCTCCATGCTACGGCAGAAAAGAACCAGGGAGCAGACATGACCAGCGATTTTCCCGCCGGCAATTACCGGTTCATCCCGGCGGTGTTTCAGTATTCGGCGGCGCCGCGGCCAATCCCGGATTATGAAATCGAGCGGGTGCGGTTCGACAAATGGCTGCCGCTGGCGGAAGGCTTTGCCCGGATCGCCAAATACATTCAGGACGCGGGACGGCCGCTGACATCGTTCTGCGCCTGCGAGCTGCGCTCGCCGGCGGCGTTCACCGAAGAAGGCTTCCGGAATTTCAACCTGCACTACGTCAAGACGCTGGCGGAATGGGGCTCTATGACGGCACCACCAATCCGGTGGCGCGCAGCAATGTCTGTCCCGAGATCGATCCGCCGGCCGAGCCGTCGTTCTATGCGTTCTCGTTCACGCGCCCGAGCCCGAGCACGACGCCGAGTTTCGTCATCGCCGGCAGCGGCGAATCGCAGGAAGGCGGCGCGAGCTATGCCGAACGCACGGTGCGTTACCGCGACATCAGCCCGGACGGCTTGAAGGAAAAGGTCCGTTACGTCGTCGGCGCGATGGAAAACCGCATGGGCGAGTTCGGCTTCGGCTGGAAGGACGCGACGGCGGCGCAGACCTACACCATCCACGACTTCCATCCGGTGTTCGCCGACGAGCTGGTCCGCCGCGGCGCCGCGCGATCGGGCCTGACCTGGCATTTTGCCCGGCCGCCGGTGATCGACCTCGAATATGAGATGGATTGCCGCCGCGTGATGCGGGAGATCGTGATTTAGACCGATTGCTCAGCTCTCAACCGTCGTCCTTGCCTGCGACAAACGCGGAGCATGCGCGAAGCGACGAGCAATCCATACTTTCCGCGCTGACGGATGCATTGCTTCGCTTCGCTCGCAATGACGGGGCTTGAAGCTGTGCCTCGTATCACCGCTCCCTCGGATCGAGCGCATCGCGCAGGCCGTCGCCGACCAGGTTGAACGACAGCACCACCAGGAAAATCGCCAGTCCCGGCCAGATCGCCATCCAGGGCGCGTTGGTCAGGAAGCGTTGCGCGGCATTGAGCATGCTGCCCCAGGACGGCGCGGGCGGCTGCTGGCCGAGGCCGAGGAACGACAGCGCGGCTTCGGCAATGATGGCGGCCGCGATCGACAGCGTCGCCTGCACCAGCAGCGCCGGCATGATGTTCGGCAGGATATGGAACAGCGCGATGCGCCAGCGCGGATTGCCCATCGCGCGCGCGGCCTCGACATAGTCCTCGACCTTGACGCTCATGACCTGGCCGCGGGTCAGGCGCACGAAGATCGGCGTCGCGGAGATGCCGATCGCGATCATGGCATTGCCGAGGCTCGGGCCGAGGAATGCCGCCAGCGCAATGGCGAGGATCAGGAACGGGCAGGCCAGCATGGCATCGGTGATGCGGCTGATCAGGGCGTCGATGAAGCCGCCGCGATAGCCCGACAACAGCCCGAGCGGCACGCCGATCGCCGAGCGCGATGCCGACCGAGATCGCGCCGGCCATCAGCGAGGCGCGCGCGCCGTAGACGACGCGGGCAAGGATATCGCGGCCGAGATCGTCGGTGCCGAACCAGTGCGCGCAGGACGGCGGCTTGCGCACCAGCGACCAGCTGGTCGCGATCGGATCATAGGGCACGATCAGCGGCGCGAACAAAGCGAGCAGCACGAAAGCTGCGATCACGACGAGGCCGACCACCGCGCCCTTGCGCTTGAACAGCCGCCGCAGCGCGCGCCGCGCCGGGCTCTCCAATTCGTCGGAGACGGCAATTGGGATGGTGCCGAGGGCGGCATCGGTCATGGCTTACGCCCTCAGCCGCGGGTTGACGAGGACATAGGCGATATCGGCAATCAGGTTCAGCGTGATGTAGATCGTCGCCGTCGTCAGCACGACGCCTTGCACGACCGCATAGTCGCGGTTGAACACGGCGTCGACGATCAGCTTGCCGAAGCCCGGAATCGAAAAAATCTGCTCGGTCAGCACCGCGCCCGACAGCAGCGTGCCGAGTTCGAGCGCGCCGAGCGTGATGATCGGCGTCAGCGCGTTGCGCATCGCGTGCTTGAGGATCACCGAGCGTTCGGAAAGGCCCTTGGCGCGGGCGGTGCGGACATAGTCGCTTTCCAGCACCTGCAGCATGGCGCTGCGGGTATGCCGCATCAGGATCGCGGCAATGGCGTTGCCGAGCACGAAGGCGGGCATGATGGTGGAGGCGAGGCTGGCGCGCCAGTTTTCGGTCAGCGGCACATAGCCCGAGGCCGGCAGCCAGCCGAGCTCGATCGAGAACAGGAAGATCAGCATGATGCCGAGCCAGAAGTTCGGCGTCGAGATGCCCCACAGCGCGAACAGATTGGCGCCATAGTCCCACGCCGTGCCCTTCTTCACCGCGGAAATGATGCCGGCGGGGATGCCGATCAGGAAGGCGATCACGATCGCCATCGATGCCAGTTGCATCGTCACCGGCAGCTTCTGCGCGATCAGGCTCGAGCACCGGCATCCTGTTGCGCAGCGACTCGCCGAAGTCGCCCGACAGCACGCCCTTGACCCAGTAGACATACTGCACCGGGATCGGCTGATCGAGCCGGTATTGCTCGCGGATCTGCGCGATCACCGCCGGATCGCGCTCCTCGCCGGCCATGACCAGCGCGGGATCGCCCGGCAGCAGATGCTGCAGCGAGAAGATCAGCACCGACACGAAGAACAGTGTCGGGATCAGCTGCAGGATCGACGTTGGCCGAGGAAATTCAGCATCGCTGCGCCGTGTCCATGCGCCAGGTTCCGGCTCTGCGGAGCAGCGTAAGCGCCGCACCGCGTCCGCGACACGGGGATGGTCGATCGCTCACTTCAGCTTCAGCCCGACCACGCGCACCAGCCCGTCCGGCATCTGCTTGTAGCCTTCGAGCTTCGTGGTATGCGCGATCAGAATCTTGCGGTGATAGATGTAGAGCAGCGGGTTCGTCGTCGAGCACGATCCTGGCCAGTTTCTCGTAGATCGCCTTGCGCTGCGCCGGATCGGTGACCAGACGGCGCGTCCTCCATCGGCTTGTCGGCTTCCGGATTGGCACAGCGCGCTGTAGTTCTGCGGCGCCTTGGTGTGCAAGGAAGACGTAGGAATTGCCGTCCGGATCGATGCGGCCGCTCCAGGCAATCATGGAACACCTGGAATTCGCCGGCCTCGGCCTGCTTGCAGCGAGGTCGCAAATTCGGTCACGCGGATCTTCATGTCGAAGCCGGTTTCCGCCGCCATCGACTGGATCGACCTGGGCCACCGCTTCGTTCTCGGCGCCCTTCGGCACCATGAAGTCGACGGATACCGGCAGCGGTGACGCCGGCTTCCTTCAGCAGCGCCTTGGCCTTGGCGACGTCGCGGCCGCGGACCGGAAACGACTTCTGGTAATAGGGATGCTCGGGATTGACCCACTGATTGCCCGGCATGAACTCGCCATTGAACACGACCTGGTTGATCGCGTCGCGGTCGATCGAGAGATCGAGCGCCTGGCGCACCTTCTCGGACTGGCTGAGCGGCGCCCTTGTTCTTGTCGTTGGCGACATTGAGCGTCAGGCCCTGATAGCCGAGCTCGAGCGCCGTCGATAATTTCGAGCTTCGGGAATCGGCACTGGACGTCCTTGATGTCGGTTGCCAGCACGCGCTCGATCAGATCGAGCCCGCCGGATTTCAGATTAGCCAGCCGCACCGTCGCATCGACGATCGGCAGGAAGACGATGCGGTCGATGAAGACATTGTCCTTGTTCCAGTAGTCGGCGAATTTCTCGAACACCATGCGGTCCTGCTGCACGCGCTCGACGAATTTGTAGGGACCGGCGCAGACCGGATGCAGCCCGAACTTGTCGCCCGGCCTCTTGGCCGCCTTGGGCGACACCATCATGCCGGCGCGGTCGGTGAGCTGGGCGATCAGCGGCGAGAACGGCGCCTTCAGCACCAGCTTGATGGTGAGGGGGTCGACCACCTCGACATGATCGACGGCTGGCGAGTTCCGGCTTGCGGAACGAGTCGGCAGCGTCAGGTGGCGCTCGAGCGAGAATTTTGCGGCCTCGGCGTCAAGCGGCTCGCCATCGTGGAATTTGACGCCGGGCCGCAGCTTGATCGTGACTTCCTTGCCGTCGGCCGAGGTCTCCTGGCTCAGCGCGAGCTGCGGCACGATGTTGAGCTTTTCGTCGATGTCGAACAGCTTGTCGCAGAACGATGCGAACACGATGCGGCCGACATAGGTGCGCGCCGATGGTGGGATCGAGAATATCAGGATCTTCGGCAAGCCCGATGCGCAGCGTGGTCTGGGCCTGAACGGTCGCCGGAAGCGACAGCAGCAGCGCCGCCGCGGTGACTGCCAAACGAAAGATTTTCATCGCTGCCGTCCCCTTATCCGCGATTACACTGCCGCTGGCCGTGTCCCTGATATACCAACCCCGCCGTGGCCTGCACCTTCCGTGCCACCGCTGAAGGCGGCGACCAATTTTTCCAGCACCGGCGAAAAGCCGCCGTCCGCGGGAACGATGTTCTCAGGCGCCGGCAATTCTGCGGTGCGGTGACAGGCGGTGGCATGTCCGGTGCCGTCGGCCAGCAGCGGCGGAATTTCGGTGCGGCAGCGCTCGATGACATAGGGGCAGCGGGTATGGAAGCGGCAGCCGGAGGGCGGATTGAGCGCGCTCGGCATCTCGCCCTCCAGCACGATGCGGCTGCGTTTGGCCTGCGGCTTGGGCACCGGAATGGCCGACAGCAGCGCGCGGCTATAGGGATGCCGCGGGGCGGCGAACAGCGCCTCGGCGTCCGCGGTCTCGACGATGCCGCCGAGATTCATCACGGCGACGCGGTCGGCGATGTGTTTTACGACCGCAAGATCGTGGGAGACGAAGATATAGGCGAGGCCGAGCCGGTCCTGCAGGTCGCGCAGCAGATTGAGGATTTGCGAGCGGATCGAGACGTCGAGCGCGGACACCGGCTCGTCGCAGATGATCAGTTTCGGCTCGACCGCGAGCGCCCGCGCAATCGCAATGCGCTGGCGCTGGCCGCCGGAAAATTCATGCGGGTAGCGGCGGGCAAAGCGCGGCTCCAGCCCGACCAGCCGCAACAGTTCCTCGACCCGCTCGCGCCGGCGCGCGGCCGGCACCAGATCGTGCAGCGCCAGCGGCTCGGTCAGGATCTGGCTGACGGTCATGCGCGGGTTCAAGGACGCGTAGGGGTCCTGAAAAATGATCTGCGCGTCGCGGCGGAAGGCGCGCAACGCATTGGCGTCGAGCGCGCCGAGGTCGCGGCCTTCGAAGCGAACGGTTCCGGCATCCGGCTCGATCAGCCGCAGCACCAGCCGGCTCACGGTGGATTTGCCGCAGCCGGATTTGCCGACCAGCGCCAGCGTCTTGCCGGCCTCGACGGTGAAGCTGACGCCGTCGACGGCTTTGACATAGGCGGTCGGCCGGCCGAACACCGAACGCGCGGCGACGAAATGCTTCACCAGGCCTTCGACTTCGAGCAGGGCGGTCATGACACCAGCCGCTCCAGCGGCGCCCGGATGCAGCGCGAGGCGTGGCCGGTGCTCACATGGCCAACGGCGGCGGCGCGGCGATGCAGGTTCAATGACGAACGGACAGCGCGCCGCGAAGCGGCAGCCGGGCGGCGGGTTCGCCATGTTCGGCACCATGCCCTCGATGGTCGCCAGATGCGCGGCGCGGCGGTCGAGCCGCGGGATCGAGCCGAGCAGGCCGACGGTGTAGGGATGCTGCGGGTTGGCGAAGAGCTCGTCGACCGGCGCGCGCTCGACGATCTCGCCGGCATACATCACCGCGACCTCGTCGCAGACCTCGGCGACGACGCCGAGATCGTGGGTGATCAGGATGATCGCAGCGCCGCTGGCGGCCTTCAGTTCGCGCATCAGATCGAGGATCTGCGCCTGCAGGGTGACGTCGAGCGCGGTGGTCGGCTCGTCCGCGATCAGGAGGCGCGGGTCGCAGGCCAGCGCCATCGCGATCATCACGCGCTGGCGCATGCCGCCGGAGAGCTTGTGCGGATATTCGTCGATACGTTTCTCGGGCGAGGGGATGTGAACCCGGCGCAACAGCTCGATGGCGCGCTCGCGCGCCTGCCGCCTCGAGCCGCCGCGATGGCGCAGGATGGTCTCGATGATCTGGTCGCCGACGGTGAAGCTCGGATTGAGCGAGGTCATCGGCTCCTGGAAGATCATCGCCAGCCGGTTGCCGCGCAGGTCGCGCAGCGTCTCGTCGGGCACGTCGAGCAGGTCAAAACCGTCGAAGCGGATCGAGCCGGAGACCTCGGCGGAATGCTTTGACAGCAGCCCCATGATGGCGAGCGAGGTCACGCTCTTGCCGCAGCCGGATTCGCCGACCAGCCCGAGCGTCGCGCCGTTGGCCACGCTGAGATCGACGCTGTCGACCGCATGCGTGGTGCGGCCGTCGTCGCCGTGGAAGACCACGCGCAGGCCCTCGATTTCGATCAGCGGGCTCGCCGTCATGCCTTGCGCGCCATCGCGGCTTCGATCGTTGCATCGATGACGGCGCGGTCGGTGATCCCGGCCGGGTTCTTCCGCGTCGGCAGGAACGGGCGGAAATGCACCCAGCGCTCGCGGCTGACCTGTTCCAGCCGTTCGAGTTCGGCAAGCGGATCGGTATGGTCGTCGACGCGCAGGTCGAGATCGGACCATTCCTCCTCGCCCTGGATCACCAGCGCGGCCGATTGCTTGCCGCGCTTGTCGCCGCCGGCGGCTTCGCCGGCCTTCATGGCCACGATCAGCCGTTGCGCAAAGGGCAGGCTGGCGTTGGCGACAAAGGCCTTCGCGGTATCGTCGAGCACGGCGGCGCCGGCCAGCATGTTGCCGGCGAGCGAGAAGCCGTCGCCCTGGATATGTCCGCACCAGTCGACGCATTCGCTGCCGGTATGCGCGGCGATGCGGCCCTTGATGTCCATGACATGCAGTTGCCGGCTCTCGCGGCCGCCGTCGGCGGCGATCAGCGTGTCGACCACCGTCGCGCGGGCTCGCGCCCTTCGCGCAGCAGCTTGACGCCGTCGATGCCGTAATAGGGATTGACCAGCGCCTGCGTCGCGACGCCGCCGATGCCGGGGGCGATATGCGGCACGCGCGCGCCGACCGCGAAAAACCTGGTCGCGACCGCGATGCCGATTTGGCCGGTGAGGGGATCGCGGGCGATGATCGACCAGGTCATCTTGTCTCTTCTCTAGCTATCGTCCGGCCGCGTAGCCCTGCATGCCCCTGGGATTGGCGGCGGCGCGGCGGCGGCGGCCAACTTTGGAGGCGGCGGTGAGGCGGCCTTCCGACCAGTCGGGGCCGATCTCGACGACATGGCCGCGGCCCTTCAGCGTATCGATCGTCGCCTTCGGCACGCGGTTCTCGACCACGAGCACGCCGGGGCGCGCGGTGCGCGGCCAGAACGAGATCGGGAAATGTTCGGAGTGCCACGCCGGCGCGTCGATCGCTTCCTGCAGGTTCAGCTTGGCGTGGACATGGCGCAGGAAGAACTGCGTGGTCCATTGATCCTGCTGGTCGCCGCCGGGCGATCCCCAGGCCATGTACGGCTCGCCGTCGCGATAGCACATGGTCGGCGAGAGCGTGGTGCGCGGGCGCTTGCCCGGCGCGAGCGCCGCGGGATGATCTTCCTCCAGCCAGAACATCTGCGCGCGGCTGCCGAGGCAGAAGCCGAGTTCGGGAATGACCGGCGAGGATTGCAGCCAGCCGCCGGACGGCGTCGCCGAGACCATGTTGCCGGCCTGGTCGATGATGTCGAAATGCACGGTATCGCCGCGCACCTCGCCGAAGCGGCCGACCGTCGGCTCGCCCGCGCCCATGGCGCCGACCGCCTCGCGATGACCTTCGGCGCGGCGCAGCTTTACCACTGAGCCGAAGCCCTCCACCGAGCCGGGTAAGAAATCGAGCGAGGCCTTGTCCCTGGAGATCAGCTTGCGGCGCTCGTCATTATAGGCATCCGACAGCAAGGTCGCGATCGGGATGTCGGTGAATTTCGGATCGCCATAAAACTTCTCGCGGTCGGCGAAGGCGAGCTTGGCGCATTCGATCTGCAGATGGATGAATTCGGGGCCGGCGGGATCGAGCCCGTCGAGCTCAAAGCCCTTCAGCAGCGCGAGCTGCTGCAGCATCACAGGACCCTGGCTCCAGACGCCGGGCTTGCAGACGGTGTAGCGGCCATAGTCGTAGGTCAGCGGCGCCTCGACGGTCGGCTGCCAGCGCGCCATGTCGTCGGCCGAAAGCACGCCGCGATGCGGCGAGCCGCAGACGTCCATCACTTCCTGGGTGCGGCAGAACTTGTCGATCGCTTCCGCCACAAAACCGTGCGACCAGGACTTTCCGCGCGCGCTCGATCTGCGCGACGCGGTCGGAGCCGGCGCTTTCGGCTTCTTTCAGGATGCGGGCGTAGGTTTCCGAGAGCTGCTTGTTGGTGAACAGCGTGCCGGGCCTCGGCACCTCGTTGTTCGGCAGGTAGACGGCGGCCGATGTCGTCCAGTGATTGCGGAACAGTTTCTCGACGACCTGGATGGTCGCCGCCGCGCGCTCGACCAGCGGATAGCCGTCGCGGGCATAGGCGATCGCGGGCTCCAGCACGTCGCGCAGCCGCATCGTGCCGTAGTCGCGCAGCAGCAGCATCCAGGATTCGAACGTGCCGGGCACGCAGGCGGCCAAGAGGCCGGTGCCGGGCACCATTTCCAGGCCTTCGCTCTTGTAATGCGCGATGGTGGCCTTTGCAGGCGCCGGACCCTGGCCGCAGATCACCTCGGTGCGGCCGCGCTTGGTGTCATGCACGATGATCGGCACATCGCCGCCGGGACCGTTCAGATGCGGCTCGACCACCTGCAGCGTGAAGGCGGTGGCGACACCGGCGTCGAAGGCGTTGCCGCCTTTTTCCAGGATGCCCATGCCGACGGCGGTCGCGATCCAGTGGGTCGAGGTGACGACGCCAAAGGTGCCTTCGATTTCCGGCCGGGTGGTGAAGGGATCGGGGTTGATGTTGCTCATGGGAGTCCAATGCCGCTGCTGGTATCGCGATGCGGGCGCACTTGACCACAGGCGAGGCTGGATGCCAACCGCTGGGATGCCACGCATTGCACCCATCCCCGTGATCATACCAGGGCCGCGGCCTCAACCGGATGGTTGACGGCATGGCAGGCGACGCCGTCGATCAGGGCGGGCGCTTCCTTCCGGCAGAGATCGAACGCCAGCGGGCAGCGCGGGTTGAAGGCGCAGCCGGGCGGCGGATCGATCGGATTGGGGATTTCGCCCTTGACCGGAATCCGCTGGCGGCCGGACATCGCGAGATCCGGAACCGCGCCCAGCAGCATCTTGGTGTAGGGCATCCGCGGATTGGCGAACAGTTCGCGCCCTTCGGCAATCTCGACGATGCGGCCGAGATACATCACGCCGATCCGGGTCGCCATATGGCGGACCACGGCGAGGTTGTGGCTGATGAAGAGATAGGTCAGGCCGAACTTGTCCTGCAGGTCGCGCATCAGGTTGAGGATCTGCGCCTGCACGGAAACATCCAGCGCCGAGGTCGGCTCGTCGCAGACGATGAATTCGGCTTCCGATGCCAGCGCGCGCGCGATCGCGATGCGCTGGCGCTGGCCGCCGGAAAACTCATGCGGATATTTCAGGCCGTCGTCGGGATGCAGGCCGACGACGCTCAACAATTCGCCGACGCGCGCGCGGATATCGCGCTCGCCCTGGATCAGGTCGAAGGCGCGGATCGGTTCGGAGACGATGGCATCGACCCGAAAACGCGGATTGAGGCTCGCATAGGGGTCCTGAAAGATCATCTGGATGCGGCGGCGCAGCCGCTGCCGCGCCTGGGCCTGCCTCGCATTCGTCATCGACACGCCGTCGATGATCACTTCGCCCGAGCTCGGCGGCAGCAATCCCACCACCATCCGCGCCACGGTGGTCTTGCCCGAGCCGGACTCGCCGACGAGCGCGAAGGTTTCGCCCTTCCTGATATCGAAGGTCACGCCGTCGACGGCCTTCAAGAATTCCAGATGGCCGCCTTCGAGCACGCGGTTGAGCCACGGTTTCGAGACGTCGAACACGCGGCGCAGATTTCTGCACGTCGACAAAGGAGCGCCGTCATGCCGCGGTCTCCTTCGCGGCTTCGTTGGGCGCGGTATCGAAGAGATGGCAGGCCACCGCGTGCGAGCCGTGCTTGAGCGGTTCCGGCCGATCGACGCGGCAACGGTCGAACGCAAAGGCGCAGCGCGGATTGAACGAGCAGCCCGGCGGGATCGCCGACAGCCGCGGCATCGAGCCCGGAATCTGCACCAGCCGCTTGTCTTCGCCGGCCAGCGTCGGGATCGCGCCCATCAGTCCCTTGGCATAGGGATGCAGCGGGTTCTGCACCACGTCCTGCACCGGGCCGATCTCGGCGATCCGGCCCGAATACATCACGGCGACCCGGTCGGAGGTCTCGGCGATCACGCCCATGTCGTGGGTGACCAGCATCACCGCGGTGCCGTGATCGCGCCCGAGGCGCTTGATCAGCGAGATGATCTGCGCCTGCACGGAGACGTCGAGCGCGGTGGTCGGCTCGTCGGCGATGATCAGTTCCGGTTCGGCGCAGATCGCCAGCGCAATCACGACGCGCTGGCGCATGCCGCCGGAGAATTCGTGCGGATAGGCGTCGATGCGTTTTTCCGGCGCGGGGATGCCGACCTCGGCCAGCAGATCGATGGCGCGCTTGCGCGCCGCGGTCTCGGACAGATTCATGTGGGTCCGGATCGTCTCCACGATCTGGTCGCCGATCCGGTAGAGCGGATTGAGGCTGGTCAGCGGATCCTGAAAGATCATGCCGATCCGCTTGCCCCGGATGCGGCGGATTTCTTCCGGCGGCAGATGGTCGATCCGCATTCCCGACAGATAGATCTCGCCGCCCGAGATGCGGCCGGGCGGATCGATCAGCCCGATCACGGCCAGTCCCGTGACCGATTTGCCGGCGCCGGACTCGCCGACCACGCCGAGCACTTCGCCCTTGGCGATGTCGAAGGAGACGCCGTTGATCGCGCGCAGCGTGCTGCGGCGGGTGAGGAATTCCACCTCGAGGTTACGCACGGAGAGGACAGGAACGGTCATCGGAGCTTTGGATTGAGCGCGTCGCGCAGCCAGTCGCCGAGCAGGTTGATGGAGAGGATCAGTCCCGCCAGCGCAATGCCGGGGAAGGCGACGATCCACCATTCGCCGGCGAACAGATAGTTGTTGCCGATCCGGATCAGGGTGCCGAGCGAGGGCATGGTGTCGGGCATGCCGGCGCCCAGGAACGACAGCGTCGCCTCGGTGATGATGGCGAGCGCGAGGTTGATGGTCGCGATCACGAGGATGGGTCCCATCGTGTTCGGCAGCACGTGCCGGAAAATGATCTTGGTCGCGGGCAGGCCGATCAACTGCGCGGCCGCGACATAGTCCTTGTTCTTCTCGACCATGACCGAGCCGCGCACGGTGCGGGCATACTGCACCCAGAAACTCAGGCCGATCGCGACCACCAGCACCGCCAGCGTGCTCATGGCGTCGAGCCGGTTGCCGAACACGGACTTGGCGACGCCGTTGACCAATAGCGCGATCAGGATCGCAGGGAAGGTGAGCTGCACGTCGGCGATGCGCATGATCAGCCCGTCGACCGCGCCGCCGACATAGCCCGCGATCAGGCCAAGCGTGATGCCGAGCGTGCCGGCAAACATGACGCCGAGCACGCCGACCGCGAGCGAAATCCGCAAGCCGTAGAGAATGGCGGAAAACACGTCGCGGCCCTGTTCGTCGGTGCCGAGCAGGAACGGGCTCTGGCCGTCGGCGGTCCATAGCGGCGAGATCCGCGAATTCATCAATTGCAGCTGCGCCGGATCGAACGGGTTCTGCACCGCGAGCTGGGACGCAAAGATCGCCAGCAGGAAGAACAGCACGGTTACGGCCGCCGCCACCATGGTCATCCGGGAGCGGCGGAACGAATAGAAGATGTCGCTGTCGAGCGCGCGCTTGAACCAGCCCGCACCGGAACGCGCGGCGGGCGCGTTCGACGGGGCTTGGTGTGGGACGACGGCATCGGACATGAAGAATCTCGTCTCAAGCGGGACGGCTGATCGTCGAGCGCAGGCGCGGATCGACGACGGTGTAGAGGATATCGACGACGAGGTTGATGGTGACGAAGATCAGCGAAATCATCAGCAGGTACGCCGCCATGATCGGGATATCGACGTTCTGGATCGCCTGCACGAACAACAAACCCATGCCGGGCCACTGGAACACGGTTTCGGTGATGATCGAAAAAGCAATTACCGTACCAAACTGCAGCCCGGCAACGGTGATGACGGGAACCAGCGTGTTCTTCAGCGCATGGCCGAAATGGACGGCGCGCGTGGTCAGTCCGCGGGCGCGGGCGAAGCGGATATAATCGGTGCGGAGCACTTCGAGCATTTCGGCGCGCACCAGCCGCATGATCAGGGTCATCTGGAACAGGCCGAGCGTGATCGAGGGCATGATCAGCGCCTTCAGGCCGGAAAGCGTGAGCAGGCCGGTGGTCCACCAGCCGATCCGCACCACGTCGCCGCGCCCGAACGAGGGCAGCCAGCCCAGCGTCACCGAGAACAGATAGATCATGAGAATGCCGATCAGGAACGTCGGCAGCGAGATTCCGATCAGCGACACCGCCTGGAATATCTTGGTCAGAAACGTGTCGCGCCGCAGCGCCGAATAGACCCCCATCAGGATGCCGAGCACCATGGCGAAAACGGTGGCGCAGGCGGCGAGTTCCAGCGTCGCCGGCATCCGCTCCATCAACAGGTTCGAAACCGGCTGGCGGAATTGGTAGGACACCCCGAACTTGAATTGCGCGGCATTGGCGAAGTAGCGGGCGAACTGCACCGGCACGGGATCGTCGAGGCCGAGCGACTTGCGCACCGCCTCGCGCTCGGCGGCCGGCGTATCCAATGAGACGATCTGGTTGACGGGGTCGCCGGCGAAGCGGAACATCGAGAACGCGATGACGCCGACCGCGATCATGACGCCGATGGCCTGGATAGCGCGGCGAAGAGTGAAAGCGAGCATGGATTCCTTTCACTGCTCTTTGAATACGGCGGCGGACGTCGCTGTCGCCTGGAAACGAAAAGTCCCGGAAGCCGCTAAGCCCCCGGGACCTGTGTTGACGCCTGACTAGTCCTGTTTGGTCGCCCAGTACAGCAGGACCTGATTGTCGGCGCGCTGGCTCAGCTTCACTTTCTTCGACACGCCCCATGCCAGCGCCTGCTGGTGCAGCGGGATATATCCAAAGTCCTTGGCGCCGATTTCGTACGCCTGCTTGATCAGGAGATCGCGCTTGGTCATGTCGGACTCCTGCAGCACCTTGTCGGTGAGTTCGTCGAGGCTCTTGTTGCAGTAGCCGCCGAGATTGGCCTCGCCGCGGCTGGATTTCGGATCGTCACGGCAACCCATGATGTCGAACAGGACGTTGTGGGAGTCGAGCGTGCCGGGTGTCCAGCCGAGCAGGAAGAACGAGGTCTGGTAGCCGCCGGGCTTCAGCACCTTGGCGAAATACTGCGCCTTGGGCTGGGCCAGCAGCGTCACCTTGACGCCGATGCGGGCCAGCATGCCGACGACCGCCTGACAGATCGCGGCGTCGTTGACGTAACGGTCGTTCGGGCAGTCCATCGTGACTTCGAAGCCATCGGGATAACCGGCTTCGGTCAGAAGCTTCTTGGCGCCGTCGGGATCGAGTTTCGGCCGGGTGAAGTCACCGGAGAGCTTGAACAGCTGCGGCGCGATCATCAGCGCCGAGGGCGTCGACAGGCCGCGCATGACGCGGGTCTTGATCAATTCGATGTCGACGGCCTTGAAGAAGGCCTCGCGCACCTTGACGTCCTTGAACGGGTTCTTGCCCTTGACGTTGGAATAGAGCAGTTCGTCGCGCACCTGATCCATGCCGAGGAAGATGGTGCGAAGCTCCGGTCCCTTCAGCACCTGGGCGGTCGGAGTGGAATCCACCCGCGAAATATCCTGGATCGGAACCGGCTCGATGACGTCGACTTCGCCCGAGAGCAGGGCGGCGACGCGCGTGGCGTCCGAGCCGATCGGGGTGAAGATGATTTCCTTGAGATTATGTTCGGGCTTGCGCCACCAGTTCGGATTGGCCTTGAACACGGTCTTGACGCCAGGCTGATGGCTTTCGATCGAGAAGGCGCCGGTGCCGTTGGCGTTGAGCGAGGCAAAGCTCGGTGTCGTTGCCGCCGCGGGGGTCGGATCGGCGGAATTGTTCGCCTCGGCCCATTTCTTGCTCATGATGTACCAGGTATCCCATTGCGAATTGAGAATGGGATTTGGCGAGGTCAGGATGAAGTCCACCGTGTAGTCGTCGACCTTGACGACTTTGGTGTCGCTGGGAACGCGGGTCTGCAGGTTCGAGCCCTTCTTTTGAACGCGTTCTGCCGAGAAAACGACGTCGTCGGCAGTGAAGGGGTCGCCGTTCTGGAATTTCACGCCCTTGCGCAAATGGAACCGCCAGCGGGTCGGCTCCGGCGTTTCCCAGCTCTCCGCCAGCGCCGGGATGATCTTCAGGTCCCTGTCGCGGGCCACCAGGCCTTCGAAGACATGCCCGAGATGGGCGTGGGTGGTGCTCTCGTTCAGCGTGTAGGGGTCGAGCGACTTGAGGTCGCCCTGGTTGGCGTAGCGCAGGGTCTGGGCCGATGCCGGGACCATCGCGAGCGCGATGATTGAAGCCGTGGCCACTGCAAGCAAACTCCGACGTACCGACATTTGTTCGATTTCCCGCTTTGATCAGCTATTTCCGCGACGAGCGGTGGATATTGCCGAGCCATGTTGCCAGAGTCCAGCCACCGCACAAGCATCATTATCCCGCACTGCGTGCCGGTTTGCGCGGCGGTGCGGTATTGACTAGTTTCACCATAAGCCGTGCGCGCATGCACGTTACATTGAACTTTCGGAGTGCCAGATGGCGGAACTGAAGGCCGACGTACTCGTCCTGGGTGCGGGCATGGTAGGCGTCAGCGCCGCATTGCACTTGCAGAAGCGGGGCCGGAACGTGGTTTTGATCGACCGGCACGAGGTCGCCGGCGAGGAAACCAGTCACGGCAATGGCGGGCTGATCGAATGCGCCTCGGTCTTTCCCTACATGTTTCCGCGTGATCTCGGCCAGATCCTGCGCTACGCGCTCCTTCGCGCGCCGCAGGTGCGTTACCATTTCAGGGACTTGCCGGCCTTCCTGCCGTGGCTGGTACGCTATTTCCTTGCCTCGTCGCCGGAGCGTGCGCTGCACAGTGCGATGGCCGAATTGCCGCTGATCCAGCGCAGCCTGATCGAGCATGAGGCGTTGATCGCGGAAGCCAACGTGCCGGAGCTGTTGCGGCGGAACGGCTGGATCAAGCTGTTTCGCTCCGAGGCGACGCTTGCGGGCGCCGTGGGGGAGCTGGAGCGCGCCAGGCAGTATGGGGTCGCGGGCGAGATCCTGGAGCCGGCGGCGATTATTGCGCGCGAGCCGCATCTGACCGGCGATTTCAGCGGCGCAATCCATTTTCCGGCGCCGGGCTTCGTGCCGGATCCCGGCGGTCTGGCCAAAGCCTATTCGGCGCTGTTCGGCCGCAAGGGCGGGCGATACCTTGTCGGCGACGCACGAACGCTCGAACAATCCGGCGGACGGTGGCGGGTAGCGACGCTGGAAGGCACGATCACCGCGCGCGAGGTCGTGGTGGCGATGGGACCGTGGTCCGATCAGATTTTTGCGCCGCTCGGCTATCGGATCCCCCTGCAAGTCAAGCGCGGCTATCATTTGCATCTCAAGCCGAGTGGCAATGCGGTGCTGCACCATCCCGTGCTGGACACCGATCTCGGCTATCTGCTGGCGCCGATGAACCGGGGCATTCGCCTGACCACCGGCGCCGAGTTCGCCCACCGCGATGCGCCGCCGACCCCGGTCCAGGTCGAGCAGGCCCTGCCGCGGGCGCATAAGTTGTTTCCACTGGGGGCGCCGGTCGACGCCGCGCCGTGGAAGGGCGCGCGCCCCTGTTTGCCCGATATGCTGCCGGTGATCGGCCAGGCCCCCCGCCATAGCGGGCTATGGTTCGATTTCGGCCACCAGCACCACGGCCTGACGCTCGGACCCGCAACCGGCCGCCTGCTGGCCGAAATGATGACCGGCGAGACCCCGTTTGCCGATGCCAAGCCCTTTGCCGTCGAACGCTTTGGTTGACCATACCGGGAAGTGAGAGGGCCGGGGGCCGGGTGTCCTTGCGCGATCAGGGTTATCGTGGCGATACTGCAAGGAGCCAGCAAGAGGAGCGGTCATGAAAGTCAACGTCGAAATAGATTGCACGCCGATGGAGGCCAGGCAGTTTTTCGGATTACCTGACGTCTCGCCGATGCAGACCGCCGTGATGGAAAAGATGCAGCAGCAGGTGATGGCCAATATCGAAAAGGTTTCTCCGGAATCGCTGATCCAGAGCTGGTTCACGTTCGATCCCAAGATCGCCGAGCGGTTCCAGGACATGTTCGTGACCATGGCCGGCCTCGGCGGCATGGGTCAGAAGGACAAGAAGTAAGTGGCCATCGCGGAGGGCGAGGCAGTGACGGACGAGCAAAGGCTCCGGCCGCCGAGCCTGTTCCTGATGCTGGCCGAAACGCGGGCCTTGTTCGAGCTGAACTCGAGCCTCCTGCTGTCGCCGCTATTGTTGCGCGCGCCGAAGGGCGACGGGCATCCGGTGCTGGCGCTGCCGGGCTTTCTCGCCAGCGATCTGTCGATGGCGCCGATGCGGCGCTACCTGAAAGAACTCGGCTACGATACCTATGCGTGGAACCTGGGCCGCAATCTCGGCGGTGTCGCTTCCAAGCGCGGAGCGTTGCGCGATCTCCTGCGGCGCATTCATGAAACAACCGGCCGCAAGGTCAGCCTGGTCGGCTGGAGTCTCGGCGGCGTCTATGCACGCGATCTGGCGCTGCAACTGCCTGACATGGTGCGCTCCGTGATCACGCTCGGCAGTCCGTTCGCAAATGACATCAGGGCGACCAATGCCACGCGGCTCTATGAGGCGTTGTCGGGGGAGACGGTCGACGACAATCCGGAAATCCTCCAGGCGATCGCCGGTGACCTGCCGGTGCCGGCGACCTCGATCTATTCCCGTACCGATGGGATCGTGAACTGGCACACCAGCCTGTTGCGTCCCTCCGAGACCGCCGAAAACATCGAGGTCCATTTCGCCAGCCATATCGGGCTTGGGGTCAACCCCGCCGCGCTGTGGGCGGTGGCCGACCGCCTGGCGCAGCCCGAGGGCGAATTTAAGCATTTTGACCGATCGGGACCATTTGCCATTGCCTACGGCCCCCCTGAAAATGCACAATCCTGAGCCAACGCCCTGAGGCAAGGGCATGATTTCGAGTGAGCCCGCCGTGCAATTGATGCGGGATGGGTAGCGGTTTTCGGAATATGCTCCAATAACAAAGACATTCTAGACGCCAGAAGCGCCGCCAAGGCGCCGCGTTTTCTACTGCGGGAGGAAAATATGGCGGACGCCAAGAAGCTATCTTCGATGGACGCGTCGTTTCTGTATCTGGAGACGCCGGAGATGCCGATGCATGTCGGCAGCATGGCGATCTTCCGCCTGCCGGAGAACTACAACGGCAACTTCTTCGAGGACTTCAAGGCGATGATCGCCTCGCGGCTGCACATCGCGCCGATCCTCAAAGCCCGCCTGGAAAAGGCCCCGCTCGACATTGACCATCCAAGCTGGGTCGAGGACGACCAGTTCGACATTGATCGTCACATCTTCCGCGGCAGCCTGCCCGCGCCCTATGACCGCGCGACATTGGAGCGCATCGTCGGCTGGATGCATGCCAAGCTCCTCAACCGCGCCCGGCCGCTCTGGGAGTTCTATGTCTTCGAGGGCATGAAGGACAACGAGATCGGGCTTTATTCCAAGATGCATCACGCCTGCATCGACGGCGGCGCAGGCGCGGCGCTGACCAACATGATCTACGACGTCACCCCGGTGCCGCGCGTGGTCGAGCAACCGATCCCGCAGGCCAAGGGCGGCAATGAGCCGCGCGACATCGCCGCCAATCTGATCGATTCCTACCAGCAGCTCTGGCGCCAGCCCTTCGACGGCTCATCGACGCCGAAGACCCTCGATCTGCCGCGCTCCGGCAAGAGCGATCTCGGATCGATCCTGTTCGACAACGCCATGTTCCAGATCGAGAGCGCGGTGAAATTCGCCGGCAGCATTCCGGCGATGCTCAAGAGCGTCTCCGACGTGGTCGGCAAGATCTCCGATCCGAAGTCGCGCGACAGCATCGCCAGCATGGTTTCGCCGCCGACCATTTTGAACAAGGCGATTTCGTCGGAGCGCAGTTTCGCCGGCACCTCGATCTCGCTGTCGCGGGCCAAGGCGCTCGCGAAACTTTCCGGCGGCAAGCTCAACGATGTCGTGCTGGCGCTGTCCTCCGGCGTGGTCCGGCGCTATCTGCTGGACCGGGGCGCCTTGCCGGCCAAGTCGATGACCGCCGCGGTGCCGATCTCGCTGCGCGAGGAGGGCAACACCGAGGCCAACAACCAGGTGTTCGGCATGATCTGCTCGATCGCCACCAATATCGAGGACCCGAAGGCGCGGCTGGAGGCGATCATCGCGCAATCCACCAAATCCAAGGAGATGTCGCATCCGCTGCGGGCCTTCATGCCGCAGGTTTCCAACGTCTCGATGCTCGGCGCGCCGATCCTGGTGCAGATCATGGCGCTGCTCTACAGCCGCTCGGACCTGTCGAACGTGTTGCCGCCGTCCGCCAACATCACGGTATCCAACGTGCCGGGGCCGCGGCAGACGCTGTACGCCGCGGGCGCGGAATTGCTGCACATCTTCCCGGTGTCGATCTCGACCCACGGGATCGCGCTCAACATCACCGTGCAGAGCTACCGCGACCAGCTCGATTTCGGCTTCATCGCCGGCGCCAACATCATTCCCCATGTCCAGGTTCTGTGCGACATGCTCCCTCGCGAATTTGAAGCGCTGGAGGCGGCGTTCGCGCCGCCGCCGAGCATGACCAGCGCGGCTGAATAGGATCTGGTGATGATTGAAATGCCGCCGCTGCAGTTCGCCCAGGTGAACGGTATTCGCATGGGCTATTACGAAGCGGGGCCGAAGTCCGACCAGCCGCCGGTCATCCTGTGCCACGGCTGGCCGGAAATCGCGTTCTCCTGGCGTCACCAGATCAAGGCCTTGAGCGAGGCCGGCATCCGGGTCATCGCGCCGGATCAGCGCGGCTATGGCGCGACCGACCGGCCCGAGCCGGTCGAGGCCTACGACATGGAGCATCTGACCGGCGACCTCGTCGGACTGCTCGACCACCTCAAGATCGACAAGGCGATTTTCGTCGGCCACGACTGGGGCGGTTTCATCGTCTGGCAGATGCCGCTGCGTCACATCGATCGGGTCGCCGGCGTGATCGGCGTCAACACGCCGCATTACGACCGCCTGCCGGCCGATCCGATCGAGCTGTTCCGCAAGCGGTTCGGCGACAGCATGTATATCGTTCAGTTTCAGGATCCGGCCCGTGAGCCTGACAAGATCTTCGGCAGCCGCGTCGAGCAGACGTTTGACGCCTTCATGCGCAAGCCGTTGCCACGCAAGGATGACGCCTCGGCCGCCGCGCCGTCTGTCGCGGGTGTCGGCGCATCGGCCAAGACCAACCTGGCCTTTCCGCAGATGATCGCCGCCTACGACGCGAAATTCGATCCGCGCGCGCCGATCCTGTCGCCGGAAGAAAAGAAGGTGTTCGTCGATACTTTCACGAAGACCGGCTTCACCGGCGGCATCAACTGGTACCGCAACTTTTCGCGCAACTGGCAGCGCTCGGAAGGCCTCGACCATACGGTGCGCGTGCCGTCGCTGATGATCATGGCCGAGAACGACGCGGTGCTGCCGCCATCGGCCGCCGACGGCATGGAGAAGATCATCCCCGATCTGGAAAAATATCTCGTGCGCGACAGCGGCCATTGGACGCAGCAGGAAAAGCCGGACGAGGTCAGCGCCAAGCTGATCGAATGGCGTAAACGAAGATTCGGATAGAAAGCTAACGCATCGTCATTGCCTGCGACAAACGCAGGGCGTTTGCGCAAGGGAGCGAAGCGACGAAGCAATCCATTCTTTCTTTCCGCGGAGCGATGGATTGCTTCGCTTCGCTCGCAATGACGTTTGAGGCAGGCAGGAGATAGTTCGACAATGGCGTCCCCCAATAAACTGAACCCGATACCGCATCCGCCGAAAAAGCCTGTCGTCGGCAACATGCTGTCGCTGGATCCCAACGCGCCGGTGCAGCATCTGGTGCGGCTGACCAAGGAGCTGGGTCCGATCTTCTGGCTGGACATGATGGGCGCGCCGCTCGTCATCGTTGCCGGCCACGATCTGATCGACGAACTCTCCGACGAAAAACGCTTCGACAAGGCGGTGCGCGGTTCGCTGCGCCGCGTCCGCGCCGTCGGCGGCGACGGGCTGTTCACCGCCGATACCAGTGAGCCGAACTGGAGCAAGGCGCACAACATCCTGCTGCAGCCGTTCGGCAACCGCGCGATGACGTCCTATCACCCGAGCATGGTCGATATCGCCGAGCAGCTCGTGAAGAAGTGGGAGCGGCTCAACGGCGACGAGGAAATCGACGTCGTCCACGACATGACCGCGCTGACGCTCGACACCATCGGCCTCTGCGGCTTCGACTACCGCTTCAATTCGTTCTATCGCCGCGACTATCACCCGTTCGTGGAATCGCTGGTGCGCTCGCTCGAGACCATCATGATGACGCGCGGCATTCCGCTGGAGGGCCTGTGGCTGCAGAAGCGCCGCCGCGACCTCGCGCAGGACGTCGCCTTCATGAACAAGATGGTCGACGAGATCATCGCCGAGCGCCGCGGCAACGCCGAGGCCGCCGAGGGCAAGAAGGACATGCTCGGCGCCATGATGACCGGCGTCGACCGCGCCACCGGCGAACAGCTCGACGACGTCAACATCCGCTACCAGATCAACACATTCCTGATCGCGGGCCACGAGACCACCAGCGGGCTTCTGTCGTGCACCATCTATGCGCTGCTCAAGCATCCCGAAGTGCTGAAGAAGGCCTATGAGGAAGTCGACCGGGTGCTCGGGCCCGATATCAATGCGAGGCCGACCTATCAGCAGGTCACGCAGCTCACCTACATCACGCAGATTTTGAAGGAGGCGCTGCGGCTGTGGCCGCCGGCGCCGGCCTATGGCATCGCGCCGCTTCAGGACGAGACGATCGGCGGCAAGTACAAGCTGAAGAAGAACACCTTCGTCACGGTGCTCGTGATGGCGCTGCACCGCGACCCCAGCGTCTGGGGCCCGAACCCGGATGCGTTCGATCCGGAAAATTTCAGCCGCGAGGCCGAGGCCAAGCGCCCGGTCAACGCCTGGAAGCCGTTCGGCAACGGCCAGCGCGCCTGCATCGGGCGCGGCTTTGCGATGCACGAGGCAGCACTTGCGATCGGCATGGTGCTGCAGCGTTTCAGGCTGATCGACACCCACCGCTACCAGATGCAGCTGAAGGAAACGCTGACGATCAAGCCCGACGGCTTCAAGATCAAGGTGCGGCCGCGCGCCGACAAGGATCGCGGCGCGTTCGCCGGCCGTGCGGCCGTCGCGGCGGCTGCTTCGAACGCGGCGGCGCCGCAGGCGCGAGCCCGTCCGGGGCACAACACGCCGCTATTGGTGCTCTACGGCTCCAACCTCGGCACGGCGGAAGAGCTGGCGACACGGGTGGCTGACCTCGCCGAGGTCAACGGCTTTGCGACCAAGCTCGGCGCGCTCGACGATTATGTCGGCAAGCTGCCGGAGGAGGGTGGGCTGCTGATCTTCTGCGCTTCCTACAATGGCGTAGCCCCTGACAACGCCACGCAGTTCGTCAAATGGCTGGACAGCGGCCTGCCGAAGGATGCGCTCGCCAAGGTGCGTTACGCCGTGTTCGGCTGCGGCAACAGCGACTGGGCGGCGACCTATCAATCCGTGCCGCGCATGATCGACGAGCAGTTGGCGGCGCATGGCGCGCGGAGCCTCTATGCCCGCGGCGAGGGCGATGCCCGCAGCGATCTCGACGGCCAGTTCGAAAAATGGTTCGCGGCGGCAGCACCCGCGGCGATGAAGGAACTGGGCGTCGATTCCAGCTTCGCCCGCAGCGCCGACGACGCGCCGCTCTATTCGATCGAGCCGGTGGCGCCGTCCGCCGTCAACGCGCTCGTTGCGCAGGGTGGCGTTTCGCCGATGAAAGTGTCGGTCAATTCCGAACTGCAGAACAAGGCCGGCGCCAATCCTTCCGACCGCTCGACCCGGCATATCGAGGTGCAATTGCCGCCCGGCATCACCTATCGCGTCGGCGACCATCTCAGCGTCGTCCCGCGCAACGATCCCGCGCTGGTCGATTCCGTCGCGCGCCGTTTCGGCTTCCTGCCCGGCCGACCAGATCCGGCTGCAGGTCGCCGAAGGCCGCCGCGCGCAATTGCCGGTCGGCGATGCCGTGTCGGTCGGGCGATTGCTGACCGAGTTCGTCGAGCTGCAGCAGATCGCGACCCGCAAGCAGATCCAGATCATGACGGAACACACGCGCTGTCCCGTCACCAAGCCGAAGCTGCTCGCCTATATCGGCGACGACGAGGCTTCCACGGAGCGCTATCGCTCGGACGTCCTGGCCAGGCGCAAATCGGTGTTCGACCTGCTGGAGGAATATCCGGCCTGCGAACTGCCGTTCCACGCCTATCTGGAAATGCTGTCGCTGCTGGCGCCGCGCTATTACTCGATCTCATCGTCGCCCTCGATCGACCCGGCGCGCTGCAGCGTCACCGTCGCCGTCGTGGAAGCGCCCGCCAGTTCGGGACGCGGCGTCTACAAGGGCGTCTGCTCGAACTATCTCTCCGGCCGCCGCGTCGGCGACAACGTGCATGCCACCGTGCGCGAGACCAAGGCCGGCTTCCGCTTGCCCGACGATCCGGCCCAACCCGTGATCATGATCGGCCCCGGCACGGGGCTGGCGCCATTCCGCGGCTTCCTGCAGGAGCGCGCGCACCGCAAGGCGCAAGGCGCCAAGTTGGGGCCGGCGATGCTGTTCTTCGGCTGCCGGCATCCCGATCAGGATTTTCTCTATGCGGATGAATTGAAGGCCTTTGCCGCCGACGGCATTGCCGAGCTGCACACCGCGTTCTCGCGCGCCGACGGGCCGAAGACCTATGTGCAGCATCTGGTCGCGGCGCAGAAGGAGCGCCTCTGGAGCCTGATCGAGCAGGGTGCGATCGTCTATGTCTGCGGCGACGGCGGCAAGATGGAGCCGGACGTCAAGGCCGCGCTGGTTGCGATCTATCGCGAAAAGTCCGGCGCCGACACTGAGGCCGGCCTGCGCTGGATCGACGATCTCGGCACCAAGAACCGTTACGTGCTCGATGTGTGGGCGGGCGGGTAAATTCTTCGTAGGGTGGGCAAAGCGCAGCGTGCCCACCATTGACGCCAACCGTTCCAGAGAGATGGTGGGCACGCTTCGCTTTGCCCACCCTACGGCCCTTCGCTAGCCGCGGCATCGCGCAATCATGCTAAAAGCCCCGCATGATTCCCTGGGAAAAACTCGACACCGCCCGCATCCCCGGCACCGACGATGAACTCCGCCTGATGCGCCGCGGCAAGGAGTTCTCGATCATGCTCGGCACCAACGAGCTGATGAACAGCCGCCTCTCGGGGTCGGAAGCCGCGCTGGCGACGCTTGCGGCGAAGAAGATCGAAAAGGTCGCAAAACCTCATTTGCTCATCGGCGGCCTCGGCATGGGCTTTACACTGCGTGCCGCGCTCGGCGCGCTTGGCAGCAAGGCGCAGATCGTGGTGGCCGAACTGGTGCCTTCGGTCGTCGCCTGGGCGCGCGGGCCAATGGCGGAGATATTCGGCGACAGCCTGACCGATCCCCGCGTGAGCATCCGGGAAGCCGATGTAACCGAAATCATCCGCTCGCAGCGATCGAAATTCGACGCCATTCTGCTTGACGTCGACAATGGACCGGAAGGGCTGACCCGCAAGGCCAATGACGCGCTCTACAATTCAGTTGGGTTGAAAGCGGCCCACGCGGCGCTGCGGCCGGGCGGTGTGCTGGCCGTCTGGTCTTCGGGCCCCAATCCAGCGTTCGCAAAGCGCCTTCGCAGTGCCGGCTTCGACGTCAACGAAGTCAACATCCGCGCTACCGGCAGAGGCGGCGGCGCGCGCCATGTCATCTGGATCGCGAATAAAGCGTAGCCCGGATGGAGCGCAGCGCAATCCGGGGTCTTGCGGCAGTTGATGAATTCCCGGATTACGCTGCGCTCCATCCGGGCTACGGAGCGTCTACGCCGCCTTAGCCGCCGCGCGATGCGCGTGCTCGTCGATCGCGCCGATGATCTGCGGCCACATCGGGATCGGCAGGGCGTGGCCCATGCCTTCGATCATCAGCAGCTTTGCGCCCGGAATCGACGCCGCGGTGTCCTTGCCGCCTTCGGGACGCACCAGCGGATCGACGGTGCCGTGAATGACAAGCGTCGGCACCTTCACTTGACCCAGCCGCTCCTTGCGGCTGCCGGAGGCCAGCACCGCGCGCAACTGTCGTCCGACGCCGGCCGGATTGAGGCCGCGCTCATAGGTGCGGGCCGCACGCGCCGGATCCAGCGCTTCGTCTTCCGGGAACGAGCCGACGCGCAGCACTTTCCAGGTCTTGGCGAACCGCGCGAAATATTCTTCCTTCGATGTCGGCGGCGGCGCCATCAGCACGGCGGCGGCCTCGCGCGTCGGCGGCGGCACTTTCGGGTTGCCGGTGGTCGACATGATCGAGGTCAGCGAACGCACCCGCTGCGGGAACGACAGCGCGACTTCCTGGGCGATCATGCCGCCCATCGATGCGCCGACCAGATGCGCGGACTTGATGCCGAGCACATCCATCAGCCCGACCGTATCCTTGGCCATGTCGATCAATTTGTAGGTCGAAGCGACCGGGATCTTCAGGAACCGCAGCTTCAACAGCTCGAACGGCGTCAGGCGCTTGCCGCCGGAAAGATGCGAGGATTTGCCGATGTCGCGGTTGTCGAAGCGGATGACGCGAAAGCCGCGCGCGGCGAGCTGGCGGCAGAAATCGTCGTCCCAATGGATCATCTGGGCGCCGAGCCCCATGATCAGCAACAGCGGTTCCGCGGCCGGATCGCCGAAAATTTCGTAGCAGATGTCGATGCCGTTGGCGCGAGCGATCTGTGGCGGCTGATGGGCGAGCATCGCGTGTGTCTTCCCTCAAGTGATACCGTGCAGGTAACTATGGCACGGTTTCCCGCACCGCAGAAGTCTTTGCAGTGGTTGACCGGCCCGCCGCAACGGTGTGGTATGGGCCAAACACAAGCGAAGCGTGGCAAGCGCTCGTAACCTTTCGGGAGAGGGCGCCTATGGCCGACAAAGGCAACGATCCTGCCGTGATCTGGCAGACCATGCTCGGGGAGATGGAAAAGGGGTTCAACTCCTTCGCCAATCAGGCAATGGCGTCGCCGGAATTCTCCAAGGTGATGAATCAGGTCGGCGGCGTATCTGCGGGCGCGCAGAAGCAGCTCGGCGAGCTGATGGAGAAATACCTGCTGGCGATGAACCTGCCGAGCCGGGCGCAGATGGTCGGCATGGCCGAGCGGCTGCAGTCGATCGAAGGCCAGCTCAACGAGATCAAGGCGATGCTGCATCAGGTGCATCATAACTCGCTGTCACCGGAGAGCGGCCTTGGCACGCAGCGGCCGCCGCGCACCAAACGTCCGCCAACGGAGGGAGAGCAGAAATGAACGCTCCCGCGGGCCTCGATCTGGCATCAATCCCGGAACGGATCCAGTCCGAGGTGCAGCGCGCGATCCAGCGCAGCATCAAGGGCGTCGAATACATTGCCTCATCGGGTCCATCGCTCGGCTCGACGCCGAAGGACATTCTCGCCGTTCGCGGCACCATGAACCTCTATCACTATCGGCCGATCGCGGATGAAATCTACCGCATTCCGATCCTGATCGTGATGGCGACCACCAACCGCGGCTACATCCTCGACCTGGTGCCGGGCCAGAGCTTTATCGAGTTTCTCTTGAAGCGCGGCTACGACGTCTACATGCTGGACTGGACCGCGCCGAAGCCGGAAGAAAAATCCTTGCGGATGGAGGACTATGTCCTCGACTTCATCCCGGATTGCGTCCGCCGCGTGCAGCAGGATTCCGGCGAGCAGGACGTCAACGTGATCGGCTACTGCTTCGGCGGCGTGCTGTCGCTGTTGTACGGCTCGATCTTCAGCGACGGGCCGATGAAGAACCTGATCTGCTTCACCACGCCGATCGATTTCCGCGAGATGAAGCTGTTTTCGAATTTCTCCGACCGGCGCTATTTCGACGTCGACAAGCTGGTCGACAGCGTCGGCAACGTGCCGCCGGAAATGATCCTGTCCTCATTCGAGATGCTGCGGCCGGCCTCGCGCGCCGCCAGCCAGGTGCAATTGTGGGAGAACATCTGGAACGACGAATACGTCAAAGCCTACCGGATGATGGATCGCTGGGGCACGGACACCTTGCCGCTGGCCGGCGAGTACTTTCGCACCATTACCAAGGACCTGATGTGGGACAACAAGCTGTTCAACGACACCATGACCGTCGGCGGACGCGCGGCGGATATTTCAAAGATCAAGGTGCCGATCCTGCATGCGGTCGCCGAGCACGATCACATCGTGCCGTATGACGCGGCCAAACATCTGATCGCCAAGGTCGGCTCGACGGACAAGGAAGAGGTGATGCTGAAGGGCGGTCACGTCAGCGTTGTCGCCGGCGCCAACGCGATCAAGCGGCTGTGGCCGAAACTGGATTCCTGGCTAGGTAAGAGATCAACATGAGCGAAACACGTTCCTATCCGCGCCACGTCAAGACCGACGCCGGCGACATCGAATTCCGCATGATGGCGCGCAGCGACGAAGCCGCCGTGCTGGCGTTCGCGCAAAAGCTGCCGACGCATGATCTGCTGTTCCTGCCGCGCAACATCAGCCAGCCCAAAGTGCTGTCGGCCTGGGTCAACGAGATCGAGCGCGGCGCCATCGTCAGCCTGGTGGCGGTGAAGAACGGGACGGTGGTCGGCTGCGGCACGCTGGTGCGCGACCCGCATTCCTGGTCGCCCCATGTCGGCGAGATCCGGATGGTGGTGTCGCAGGATGTCCGCGGGCAGGGGGTCGGCCGGGCGCTGTCGCAGGAGACCTTTGCGCTGGCCCTGGGCGCCGGCCTGGAAAAGCTGTCGGTGCAGATGACGGTCGACCAGCAGGCGGCGATCGCGCTGTTCGAAAGCCTCGGCTTCAAGGCCGAGGCCCTGCTGCGGGACCACGTCCGGGACGTCGACGGCAAGAAGCACGACATCGTCGTGCTCGGGCATAATGTGGCGCAGGTTCGGGCACAGCTGGAAGCCTACGGGTTGCCGGGGGCGGTCCAGCACTGACCGGCCGGACACCGCCCGGACAAAAACTCGCAAAACAACCCCATGCAAAGTAGGCGGGGCGGGCTCCGGCATTAGACTAAAGTGGAACTTTTGCCGGTTCTCTGGGCAAAGCGCCCATCCATTCGGGCTGTATCACGGATTCGTGATATCGCGGTGCAACATTGATGTTGCGTCGCACCATTAACTATGGCACAACGATCTCGCCCCGGGCCAATCCGGACGGGGTGAGCCCATAGCTCAAACCTGAGGATGGAGAGACCCCCATGACCACCGAAACCAATTCCGTGCTGAACACCGTCAAGGAAGCCTTCGCGCCCGTCACCGAGGCGTTCACCAAGCTCCAGAACCTGGAAGTTCCGGAAGCTGCCCGTGAGTTCGTGAAGAAGCAGGCCGAGACCGCCAAGGTTCGCGCCGCCGACATGCATGCCGGTTCCGAGAAGGTCACCGCTGCCATCGAGACCGCCGTTGCCGGTTCGGTCTCCGAGGCCGCCAAGATCAGCCGCAACATCCAGCAGGCGTTCTATCAGGACGCGGAAGCGTTCTTCGCCGGCATCGACAAGCTCGCTTCGGCCAAGTCGCTGAGCGAAGCCGCCCAGATCCAGTCGGACATGGTCCGTGCGCGTGGCGAAGTGTTCGTCTCGCGGGCGAAGGCCACCACCGAATATCTCGGCAAGCTCGTCACCGAGGGTGCCAAGAACGCGCAGGACAACTTCTCCAAGGTCTACTCCAAGACCGCCTGATCGCGATCCGCCTGACAACTGCATTTTCGAAGGCCCGCTTAGGCGGGCCTTCTTTTTGTCCGGCGTCGCCATAGATCATCATTGTCCGCTCGTGCTGCGCGGCGCGTCCGCGTCATTGCCGACGGAGCGCAAGCGACGAAGCAATCCAGTCTTGCCGTCCGCGGTGAGATGGATTGCTTCGCTGCGCTCGCAATGACGGGGTACGCTGGCATGCAGCGCGCAAATCTTCTTCGAAAGCCGTCATGACGCCTTCCCGGCACCTTCGTCATCGACACTCCCGGCGACGCCGCCCGCGCCGCCGAGTTGCGGCGCGTGAAGCTGCTGGCGACGTCGGTGCTGGCGGCGACGTTTGCGATTTTCCTCGGCGCGAAGGCGTTGCTGCCGATGCATCCGGCGTTCGGCTTCATCGCGGCCTTTGCCGAGGCCGCCACCATCGGCGGCCTGGCCGACTGGTACGCCGTGGTGGCGCTGTTCAAAAGGCCGCTGGGACTGCCGATCCCGCACACCGCGATCATCCAGAGCAACCAGCAGCGCATCGCCGACAAGCTCGGCGAATTCATCGAGGTGCATTTCCTCGAATCCGCCCCCGTCGAAGCAAAACTGCGGCAGATCGATTTCGGCTCGTTCATCGCCGACTGGCTGCGCGACCGCAAGCGCAGCGAGGATCTCGCGCGCTTTGCGCTGCGGCTGTTGCCCGAGGCGATCGCTGCGACGGAGAATTCCGGGCTGATGACCTTCGTCAGCCGCCGCATCACCGCGCAACTGATGTCGATCGATCTGGCGCCGCTCGCCGCCGGTACGCTGCGCGCGTTCGTGAAGGAGGGCCGCCATCAGGGCCTGCTCGACGATCTCCTGCGCGGCGTGCATCAGACGATGACGCAGGCCGAGACCATGGCGATGATCCGCGAAAAGATCCGCGCCGAATTGCCGACGCTTCTGAAACTCTATCGCGCCGACAAGTTTCTGGTGAACAAGATCGTGGCCTCGGCCAGCGCGTTCTTCGAGGAAGTCCGCAACGATCCTGCGCATCCGTTTCGCGGCGAGTTCGATCGCATGGTGCTGACCTTCGTCGATCGTCTCGGCACCGATCCGGCTTACGCCGAGCGCATCCAGGGCCTGAAGCGCGATCTGCTGGCGCGGCCCGAACTGTCCGATCTCGCGCGCCACATCTGGGCGAACGCGCGCTCGTTCTTCGAGCGCAGCGCCTCGGGCGAGACGCAGGTGCTGGAGCAGTATCTGGTGCGCATGTTCGTGACGGCAGGCGAGGCGCTGGCCGGCGACGCCGAAATGCGCACCGAAATCAATCAGGGCCTCGTGGCCGTGCTGCGAACGGTCGTCGCCGAACAGAAGAGCGGCGTCTCGACCTTCATCTCGGATCAGGTGAAATCCTGGGACATGGGGCAGTTGATCTCGCTGATCGAAATCAACATCGGCCGCGACCTGCAATACATCCGCTTCAACGGCTCGCTGATCGGCGGGCTTGCAGGGCTGGCGCTCTACACGCTCGAATACCTGCTGCGGCTGCTGTGACTAATTAATCACGTCAACGCTTTTAGTTGTCCCGGTCCGTACTGCGGCCGGCTTGCAAGACGAAAATCGGTTCCCTAACTTTTTATGGAGCCATGTTGCGTTGCGGAACGATTCTGCTGCGTTTGCGTCTACTTAACTGAACCAGTGGCCGGCTGCCGCGACGTAAGGGGCCGACCCGAGAGGAGACATGATGTCCGTTGCTGCACAGACGCTTTCGCCGCCGTCCAGAACCCTGATGTTTCTGGAGGGGCGAGCCATTTCCGAATTGGGTGCGTTTCTCGGCGCATTGCCGCTGCTGAGCCTCGCGCCGCGAGGCGATGGTCATCCGGTGCTGGTATTGCCCGGGCTTGTTGCGTCCGACACTTCCACGCGTCCGCTGCGCAGCTTCCTGAAGAGCCGCGGCTACGCCGTCTCAGGCTGGCGCCAGGGCCGCAATCTCGGACTGCGCCATGGCGTGCAGAACGCGATGGTCGATCTCGTGCAGGAGTTGAACGACACGCACGGCCGCAAGGTCTCGCTGGTCGGCTGGAGCCTCGGCGGTCTCTACGCGCGCCAGCTCGCCAAGATGATGCCGGAGCGCGTGCGCTCGGTGATCACGCTCGGCAGCCCGTTTGCCGCCGGGCCGAAGGCGACCAACGCCTGGCGCGTCTACGAGATGGCGAGCGGCCGCCGCGCCGACGAAGAGGACGCGCCGTTTCGGCGGCGCGCTGTCCGGCACGCCGCCGGTGCCGACCACCGCGATCTTCAGCCGCACCGACGGCGTCTGCGCCTGGCAGGGCTGCATGGAAAAGACGTCGGCGACATCCGAGAGCATCGAGGTCGAGAGCAGCCATTGCGGCATGGGTCATCACCCGGCCGCCGTCTATGCGGTGGCCGATCGCCTGGCGCAGCCGGAAGGCGAGTGGGCGCCGTTCGATCGAAGCCGGCTGGCGCAGCATGGTCTATCCGAACCCGCATCGGTAGAGCGCGAGGCTCTTGCTGACCTCGCCCCGCTTGCGGGGAGAGGTCGGATGCGCATCGTCAGATGCGATCCGGGTGAGGGGGACTCGTCCAGCGCACTCAGTTCTATCGAATTTGCGGAAGCAGCCCCTCACCCCGAACCCTCTCCCCGTGAAGAACGGGGAGAGGGAGAAGTCGACGCCGATTGTCGCGTATCCGAAAAACGCGCTATGCCTTGACGCATGCCGCCGCCGCTTGCCCGCATCATCCAACAGTTGAAGCGCGAACCGTCGCGCACCGGCTCGATCGTCATCACCGTATTCGGTGACGCCATCGTGCCGCGCGGCGGTTCGGTCTGGCTCGGCACGCTGCTGGAGTTCTTCGAGCAACTCGACATCGACGCCAGCGTGGTGCGCACCGCGATGTCGCGGCTGACCGCCGACGGCTGGTTCGAGCGCAATAAAGTCGGCCGCAACAGCTTCTATCGCCTGGTGCAGAGCGGGCGGCAAACTTTTGATATCGCAACGAAACACATCTACGGCCCGCCGGCCTCCGACTGGACCGGGCGGTTCGAGCTGCTGCTGATCGGCAATGGCGGAGACCGTGACGCCGCGCGCGAGGCGCTGAAGAACGCAGGCTTCGGCAGTCCGCTGCCGGGCGTGTGGGTCGCGCCGTCGGGCGTGCCGGTGCCGGAGGAAGCCTCGGGCGCAATCCGCCTCGAAGTCTCCGCCGAAGACGACAGCGGGCGGCGCCTGCTCAGCGAAAGCTGGCCGCTCGATCGCACCGCCGACGCCTATCAAAAATTCATGAAAACCTTCGAGCCGCTGCACGGCTGGATCGTCAGCGGCGAGCGGCTGGCGGAGGCCGATGCTTTCACCGCGCGAATCCTGCTGATCCACCATTACCGCCGCGTCGTGCTGCGCGATCCGCTGTTGCCGACGTCGCTGTTGCCCGTGGACTGGCCGGGCAGGGCGGCCCGATCGCTGTGCGGCGAGATCTATCGCGCGCTGCTTCCCGCGTCCGAACAATGGCTTGACCGCCATGCGACCAACGAAAACGGGCCTTTGCCGAAGCCCGGCGCGGAACTTGCGAAGCGTTTCGGCGATCCGTAAATATGTTACAGAAATATATTGCATATCGTAATTTATGTTATATATTTCCTCCCAACAATTTCAGGGGAGGTCCGCCATGTATACGCAGGCGCTCAATTCGTCCGAGGGCGAAGACCGCAACATTGAGGACGCCGCGCGGGCCGCGCAATTCCAGGCGCGCATCGACGCCGAGGAGCGCATCGAGCCCAACGACTGGATGCCGGCCGCCTATCGCAAGACGCTGACGCGGCAGATCTCCCAGCACGCGCATTCCGAAATCGTCGGCATGCTGCCCGAAGGCAACTGGATCACCCGCGCGCCGTCGCTGCGCCGCAAGGCGGCATTGCTCGCCAAGGTGCAGGACGAATGCGGCCACGGGCTCTATCTCTACGCCGCCGCCGAGACGCTCGGCACCTCGCGCGAAGAGCTGGTCGACCTGATGCTGGCCGGGAAGGCAAAATATTCCTCGATCTTCAATTATCCGACGCTGACCTGGGCCGACATCGGCACGATCGGCTGGCTGGTCGATGGCGCGGCGATCATGAACCAGATCCCGCTGTGCCGCTGCTCCTACGGGCCTTATGCGCGCGCGATGATCCGCGTCTGCAAGGAGGAATCCTTCCACCAGCGCCAGGGTTTTGAAATCATGCTGATGCTGTGCCGCGGCACCGACGAGCAGAAAGCGATGGCGCAGGACGCGCTGAACCGCTGGTGGTGGCCGGTGCTGATGATGTTCGGTCCGCCCGACCAGGCCAGCCAGCACAGCGACACCTCGACCAAATGGAAGATCAAGCGCTTTTCAAACGACGAGCTGCGCCAGAAATTCGTCGACGCCACCGTGCCGCAGGCGCAATTCCTGGGGCTGACGATTCCCGATCCCGGCATGAAACAGAACGAAGCGGGCAACTGGGAATACAGCGCGATCGACTGGGACGAGTTCAAGCAGGTGCTGGCCGGCAACGGCCCCTGCAACCGCGACCGTCTCGCCGCGCGGCGCAAGGCGCATGACGACGGCGCCTGGGTGCGCGAGGCGGCGATGGCCTATGCCGAGAAGCGCCGGCAGCGATCGGCCCTGCAGGCCGCCGAGTAGGGAGACACCGCAATGGCAACGCCGAACACTCCGCTCTGGGAAGTTTTTATCCGCAGCCGCAACGGGCTGGCGCACAAGCATGTCGGCTCGCTGCACGCCACCGACGCGACGCTGGCGCTGCAGGCCGCGCGCGACATCTATACCCGCCGCGGCGAGGGCCTCTCGATCTGGGTGGTGCCGTCGAACGCGATCACCGCGTCCGATCCGTCCGAAAAGGGCATGATGTTCGAGCCGGCGGAATCGAAGATCTACCGGCACCCGACGTTTTACGACGTGCCCGACGAAGTCGGGCATATGTAGGTTTTCCGTCATTGCGAGCGCAGCGAAGCAATCCATCGCGCCGCAACAGGAAGAGTGGATTGCTTCCGCTTCGCTCTTCGAGCTACGCGGCATTTGTCGCTCGCAATGACGACCGATAGCAGGTGATTGAAATGACCGTCGCCAACATCACCGTCTCCGAAACGCCGCTGGTGCTCTACACCCTGCGCCGCGCCGACGATGCGCTGATCCTGGGGCATCGGCTGTCGGAATGGTGCGGCCACGCGCCGATGCTGGAAGAGGACATGGCGCTCGCCAATATGGGCCTCGACCTGCTCGGCCAGGCGCGCGAGCTCTATTCCTACGCGGCCAAGGTCGAGGGCAGGGACAACGACGAGGACAAGTTCGCTTATCTGCGCGACGTCAGGCAGTACCGCAATCTCCTGCTGCTGGAACAGCCGAACGGCGACTTTGCCCGCACCATGGTGCGGCAGTTCTTCTATGCCACCTTCGCCGACCTCTACTGGCGCGCGATGATGCGCTCTACTGACGCGACGCTGGCGGCGATCGCGGCGAAATCGGAAAAGGAAAGCGCCTATCACGTCCGCCATTCCTCGGAATGGATCGTCCGCCTCGGCGACGGCACCGAGGAAAGCCATGCCCGCGCGCAATCAGCCATCGACGAACTCTGGGCCTTTACCGGCGAGATGTTTGAAGTCGACGACAGCGAGCGCGGCCTGATCGATGCCGGCATCGCGATCGATCCCGCGCCGTTGCGTGCGCAATGGCTGAAGACAATCACCGGCGTCGTCGGCGAGGCGACGCTTGCCTTGCCGAAGAATGACTGGATGCAGCAGGGCGGCCGCAGCGGCCGGCACAGCGAGCATCTCGGCCATCTCCTCAGCGAACTGCAGTCGATGCCGCGAACCTTTCCGGGGGCGACATGGTAACGGCCGTTCTCGACGATAGCGATCTGCGCCGTCGCGCCTGGGAGGCGGCGTCGCAGGTGGTCGATCCCGAAATACCCGTGCTGACCATCGCCGATCTCGGCGTGCTGCGCGAGGTCGAGGTCCATGACGGCCGCGTCGAGGTCGCGATCACGCCGACCTATTCCGGCTGTCCCGCCATGAACATGATCGCGCTGGAAATCGAGCTGGCGCTGGAGCGCGCCGGCATCGCGCGGCCGACCGTCCGCACCGTGCTGTCGCCGGCCTGGACCACGGACTGGATGAGCGAGGACGGCCGCAACAAGCTCCGGGCCTACGGCATCGCGCCGCCGCAGGCGTCAAGTTCGCGCCGCGCGCTGTTCGGCGAGCAGCAGGTGGCCTGCCCGCAATGCGGCTCGCAGAACACCGAGCTGCTGTCCGAATTCGGCTCGACCTCCTGCAAGGCGCTGTGGCGCTGCAAGAGCCTGCCGCGAACCGTTCGATTATTTCAAGTGTCATTGAGGTCATCCATGCCGTCATTGCGAGCGAAGCGAAGCAATCCATCAAGCCGCAAAGAAAGGGTGGATTGCTTCGCTGCGCTCTCTTGCGCAAACGCTTTGCGTTTGTCGCAGACAATGACGGTGGGGAAGCACTGATGTCCCACGCACCGCGCTTTCACCGTCTCGCCGTCAACGATCTCCGCCGCGAAGCTGCGGACGCGGTATCGATGACGTTTGCGATCCCGAAAGAGCTGGAGGACGACTACAGCTTCACGCCGGGGCAATACCTCACCTTGCGCACCACCATGGACGGCGAGGAAGTGCGCCGTTCCTATTCGATCTGCTCGGGGCCCGACGATGGCGAGTTGCGCATCGCCGTGAAAAAGGTCGATGGCGGCGCGTTCTCGAACTGGGCCGCGGACGAACTGAAGTCCGGCGACGAACTCGACGTGATGACGCCGACCGGCCGCTTCGGCATCGCCCATGCGCCTGACGAGGCGCGGACCTATGTCGGCTTTGCCGCAGGAAGCGGCATCACGCCGATCCTGTCGATCGTCAAGGGCGTGCTCGCGCGCGAGCCGAACAGCCGCTTCTTCCTGTTTTACGGCAACCGCTCGACGTCAGGCATGCTGTTCCTCGAAGATCTGGAGGAATTGAAGGACCGCTTCATGCAGCGGCTTTCGCTGTTCCACGTCATTTCTGGCGAAGAGCAGGATATTCCGATCCTGCATGGCCGGCTCGACGGCGAAAAGGTGCGCGTGCTGCTGCGCTCGCTGGTGCCGGCGGCAAGCGTCGATCACGTCTTCATCTGCGGCCCGATGGGCATGAGCGAGGATATCGAGGCGACCTGCCGCGACGATCGGCATTGCCGAGGATCGCATTCACGTCGAGCGGTTCGTCTCGGAGTTCGGCGGCAAGCCGCGCCCGAAGAAGGTCATCGAGGCGTCCGCGCCGCCAAAGGCGATGGCGTCCCTGATCATCGACGGCAAGCGCCGCGAGGTGCCGGTCGCCGAGGAGGAATCCATTCTCGATGCCGCGTTGCGCGCCGGCATGGATCTGCCGTTCGCCTGCAAGGGCGGCATGTGCTCGACCTGCCGCGCCAAGCTGGTCGAGGGCGATGCGCAGATGGAAGTCAATTATTCGCTGGAGCCGTGGGAGCTGAAGGCAGGCTTCATCCTGACCTGCCAGGCGCGGCCATGCTCGGACAAGGTGGTGGTGGACTACGACCACGTTTAGAAAATCGCGGGATCGTTGACACCTCGGGTGCTTCGTCCCCACACTAGAGACTACGTAAAGAGGCCTGTTCAAACAGGCCCGTGCGCACAAGGAGAGAACGTCGTGGAACCGTCTCGCAGAGCGGGCAACCCGCTATGAACGTCGCGCTTTCGCCCGACGATATCGCCCGCGCCTGCGCGGATGCGATGTGGAAGGAAGACGACGCCAGCAAGGGCCTCGGCATGAAGATTGTCGAGGTGAAGGCCGGCTTCGCGACGCTGACGATGACGGTGCAGCCGCACATGGTCAACGGCCAGCGCATCGCCCATGGCGGCTTCATTTTTCTGCTGGCCGAATTCGACCTTCGCCTTTGCCTGCAACTCCCGCAACGAGCGCGCGGTCGCCGCGCAATGCGACATCACCTTCATCCGGCCGGGCAAGCTCGGCGACGTGCTGGTCGCGACCGCGCGGGAAATCTCGCGCAGCGGCCGGTCCGGGATTTACGACGTCCGCGTCACCGCTGGCGATGTCGTGATCGCCGAGTTCCGCGGCCATTCCCGCACCATCGCCGGGACGTGGCTGCCGGGTGCGGACAGCGCGGCCACACAGGAATAGGAAGCAAGGGAAACGCGTCATGGCCATGGCAAAATTGAAATCCAGCGGAAGCGGTTACAGCGCTGATTTGGATGAGGCCGAGCGCGCCTCGCGCGACGAAATCATGGCGCTGCAGACCAGGCGTCTCGCGTGGTCGCTCAAGCACGCCTACGACAACGTCGCGCATTACAGGAAGGCGTTCGATACGGCCGGCGTGCATCCGTCCGATTTCAGGCAGCTTTCCGATCTCGCCAAATTCCCGTTCACGGTGAAGACCGACCTCCGCGACAATTATCCCTTTGGCATGTTCGCGGTGCCGCGCGAAAAACTGGTCCGCGTCCACGCGTCCTCGGGCACGACCGGCAAGCCGATCGTGGTCGGCTACACGCAAGGGGATATCGACATCTGGTCGGACGTGATGGCGCGCTCGATCCGCGCCGCCGGCGGCCGCACGGGGATGATCATTCACAATGCCTACGGCTATGGCCTGTTCACCGGCGGGCTCGGTGTGCATTACGGCGCCGAAAAGCTCGGCTGCACGGTGGTGCCGGTTTCCGGCGGCATGACCGAGCGGCAGGTGCAACTGATCAACGATTTCAGGCCCGATATCATCACGGTGACGCCGAGCTACATGCTGGCGATATCGGACGAGTTCAAGCGGCAGGGTCTCGATCCGCAGAAAATCGTCGCTGAAGTTCGGCATCTTCGGCGCCGAGCCCTGGACCAATGCGATGCGCGCCGAGATCGAGCAGGCCTTCGACATGGACGCGACCGATATTTACGGCCTGTCGGAAGTGATCGGCCCCGGCGTGGCGCAGGAATGCGTGGAGACCAAGGATGGCCTGCATATCTGGGAGGATCATTTCTATCCCGAGGTGATCGATCCCGAGACCGGCGCGGTGCTGCCCGACGGCGAGAAGGGCGAACTGGTGTTCACCTCGCTGACCAAGGAAGGCTTTCCGATCATCCGTTATCGCACCCGCGACCTGACGCGGCTGTTGCCCGGCACCGCGCGGCCGGGCATGCGGCGCATGGAGAAGGTGACGGGGCGTTCCGACGACATGATCATCCTGCGCGGCGTCAACGTGTTTCCGACCCAGATCGAGGAAGCGCTGCTCGCGACCGACTGGTGCGGCGGCCATTTCATCATCGAACTGACGCGGGAAGGGCGGATGGACGAGATGACCGTGCTGGCCGAAGCCCGCCCCGAAAGCTGGGACGGCAGCGGGTTGCACGCGCATGCCGAAAAGGTCTCGGTCTTCATCAAGAACACCATCGGCATCACCGCGCGCATCAAGGCCGTGGCCCCCGACACGCTGGAACGTTCGCTCGGCAAGGCAAAACGTGTTTACGACAAGCGGCCGAAAGGGTAACTCTGCTGCTCAGAAGCCAGCAGGAATGCCTGATGTCATTTGCCGGGAAGCCCGATGTTCGATCTGCCACGGTCCAGGCGCGCTGTGTCCGCCTGCCGGCGAAGGCCGCCGATGCCGCTTCGCTCTCGCCTGTCGTCGAGACGCAGGCTTTGTCACGCGGCGAAAACGAGCTGCTGATCGAGCTCAAGGCCGCCGCCGTCAATCCATCCGATGTGAAGGCCGCGACCGGGCTGATGCCCTATGCCGTATTCCCGCGCACGCCGGGCCGCGACTATGCGGGCGTCGTGATCGACGGGCCCGAGGGCTGGATCGGGCGCGAGGTGTTCGGCTCGTCCGGCGATCTCGGCATCCGCCGCGACGGCACCCATGCCACGCACCTCGTGGTCGAGGCGGAAGCGGTAGTGGAGAAACCGAAGAGCATTTCATGGGAAGAGGCCGCCGGCATCGGCGTGCCCTTCGTCACCGCGATGGAAGGCCTGCGCCGCGCCGGCATTCCGAAAGCGGGCGAGACCGTGCTGGTGATGGGCGTCAATGGCAAGGTCGGGCAGGCGGCGACACAGATCGCGAGCTGGTACGGCGCGCGGGTGATCGGCGTCGTCCGCAGGAGCGAGCCGTATGAGGGCCATGCCAATTCGCAAGTCGAGGTCATCGACGCCTCCGCGACCGACGTCGCGTCGCGCGTGCGCGAACTTACCGGAGGCAAGGGCGCCGACATCGTGTTCAATACCGTCGGCGATCCTTACTTCGAAGCCGCGCACAAGTCGCTCGCGTTGCGCGGGCGGCAGATCCTGATCGCCGCGGTCGACCGCATCGTGCCGTTCAACATCCTGGAGTTCTATCGCGGCCAGCACACTTACGTGGGCATCGATACGCTCGGCCTGTCGTCGGTCGCGACCGGCGCAGTGCTGCGGGAACTCGGCCCCGGCTTCGCCAGCGGACATCTCAAGCCGTTTCCGATCAAGCCGAATGCGGTCTATCCGTTGGAACAGGCCAAGGCGGCCTTCATTGCCGTGGCCGGCTCGTCGCGCGATCGCGTCATCCTGCGGCCCTCGCCATAGGCTTTCACGCGCCGCTGTCTGCCGTTCTTGCGGAAACAAATCTCTCCCGCCGGGTCGATGGCAACGTTTTTATTCCCTGATTGTTGGATCGAGCGAGAGATTCATTCTCTGCATCGGCGGACCGTGGACGGCTCCATGCTTCCAACGTAATAGCAGCACGGAAATTGCATCCTATTTGAGCAACGACAGCCGCGTCCGCGGCGCCGAAAGAGCAGGAAAACGCCGGTGCTGGATGGTGGCCATATAATCGTCGTGAGCGGATTGCTGATCGGCCTTGTCTACGGTTCGGTCGGCCTGTTGAGCGGCTTTTGCCTGCTCAGTGGCCTGCGCGGCTGGTGGGCGGAAGGCGACGGACGATTGGTTCGCACCTACGCGCTGGCGATCGGCGTGGCCGTTGCCGCGACGCAATTGCTGGCGGCGGCAGGCCTCGTCGATATCGGCAAGTCGATCTATCTGCAGCCCTCGTTTTCTGCGCCGGTGATGTTCTTCGGTGGCCTCTTGTTCGGCTACGGCATGGTGCTGTCGAACGGCTGCGGTTCACGCGCGCTGGTGCTGCTCGGGCGCGGCAATCTCCGTTCCTTCGTGGTGGTCGTGGTGCTGGCGATTTTCGCGCAGATGACGCTGAAGGGCCTGATCGCGCCGCCGCGCATTGCGATGGTCGCGGCATCCCAGACCACGGCAACGGCAAATTCGGTGCCCGCGCTGTTTGCGGCGGCAGGCTTGAGCGCAACGGCCGCGCGCATGCTGGCAGCCTCGATCATTTCTGCGGCGCTGATCATCTTCGCTTTTGCGCATCCGGCGTTCCGGCGCTCGCCGGGCCAGGCCGCAGCCGGCGTTGTGATCGGCGTGCTGGTCGCGGCCGGCTGGTTTGCCACCGGCTATCTCGGCGCCGACGATTTCAATCCGGTGCCGGTCACCTCGCTCACCTTCATCGCGCCGATCGCGGACGCACTTCAATATGTCATGCTCTCGACGGGCTCGACGCTGAATTTCGGCATCGTCACCGTGTTCGGCGTATTCGCCGGCAGCCTCGTAACCGCGCTGCGACCGGACGCTTCCATCTCGAAGGCTATCAGTCGCCGCGCCACATGCTGCGCTCGGGCGGCGGTGCCGCGCTGATGGGCGCAGGCGGCGTGATGGCGTTCGGCTGCTCGATCGGGCAGGGCCTGACGGGTTTTTCCACGCTGGCGCTGGCGTCGCTGATCGCCTTCGCCGGTATTCTGCGTCGGCACCGCCGCCGGCCTGCGCGGCGCGCTCCGCGTCCGCCCGCTGGCGGCGGCTTAATCGGCCGCCTTCGTCACGATCCGGATTTCCGAGGTGAGCGTCCGGTGCACCGGACATTTGTCGGCGATCTCCATCAAGCGCTTGCGCTGATCGGCATCAAGCGCGCCCTCGATCGAGATCACCCGGTCGATCTGATCCAGCATGCCCTCCCGGGTTTCGCATTCGGCGCAATCTTCCGCATGAATCTTGCTGTGCTTCAGCGTCACGGTAACGCGCTCTAGCGGTAGCGACTTGCGGTCGGCGTACATCCGCATCGTCATCGAGGTGCAGGCGCCCAGGCCTGCCAGCACGAAATCATATGGCCCGGGTCCGCTATCCTGGCCGCCGGCGGCGATGGGCTCATCCGCCACCATTTCATGCGGACCCGTAGTGACGGTCTGCTGGAACTTGCTGTTGCGGGTTTCGCGCACCACGACGTTGCGCGGCGCCTCGCTCGCGGCAGCGGCGGGCTGCGCTGCGACCGGCTCGATATAGCGTTCGGCCCAGGCGGCGATGACGTCGGCGACATAGGCCGCGTCGCGCTTGCCGGATAGCAGATGATCCGAGCCCGCCAGCGACACAAAACTCTTGGGATGCTTGGCCGCGACGAAGATATTCGTGGCGTTGTCGATCCCGACCGTATCGTCGGTCGGCGCATGCATGATCAACAGCGCCTTGTGCAGCTTTGCGACGTGCGACATCAGGCTGTGCTCGGCGATGTCGTCGAGGAATTCACGCTTGATGTGGAACGGCCGTCCGGCGAGTTGAACCTCCACCTCGCCATGCTTGCGGATGTCCTCGATGCGATCCCTGAACAGATGGGTGACATGGACGGGATCGGAGGGCGCCGCGATGGTCACGACCGCCTTGGCATCCGGAATCCGCCCGGCGGCAGCGAGGATCGCGGCGCCGCCGAGGCTGTGGCCGATCAGGAGCGTGGGGGCTGCGCGGGTTTCGCGCAGATGATCCGCGGCGCGGACAAGGTCGGCGACGTTGGACGAGAAGGTCGAATTTGCAAATTCGCCTTCGCTGGAGCCGAGGCCGGTGAAATCAAACCGCAGTACCGCAATCCCTTTGGCGGCCAGCGCGGTCGCAATGCGCTTTGCCGCCAGCACATCCTTGCCGCAGGTGAAGCAATGCGCAAACAGCGCGTAGGCCTGCACCGGTCCATCCGGCGTATCCAGCGCGGCGGCAAGCTGATGGCCGCCTTCGCCGGTGAATTGGAAGCGTTCAGTCGGCACGGCGTTCTCCCCAGTCAATGTTGCGGTTTTAGTCGCCGGAATATCTCTGCTCGGCCCACGGATCGCCGCGATTGTGGTAACCGCGCACTTCCCAATAGCCCGGCGCATCGTCTGCCAGAAATTCGATGCTCTGAAGCCATTTCGCGCTTTTCCAGAAATAGAGATGCGGCACCACCAGCCGCACCGGGCCGCCATGCTCCTGTTCGAGCGGCGCGCCCGACCAGCTATGGACGAGGATGGCGTCCTCGGCGGCGAAATCCTCCAGCGCCAGGTTGGTGGTGTAGCCGTCATGGGAATGCAGCACCACGAACCGCGCCTCCTCGCGCGGCCGGCAGGCATCGAGCAGATCGCGGGTCGAGAGCCCCTCCCACTGATTATCGTAGCGCGACCAGGTGGTGACGCAGTGAATGTCGGATACGAACCTGCTCTGCGGCTGCGCGGAAAACTGGGCGAAATCCCAGAACAGCGGATTTTCGACCGCGCCGTAAACATCAAGCCGCCAGCGCTCGCGCGAAATGTTCGGCGTCAGTCCGAGATCGAGCGTCGGCCAATCCTTCGTCAGGTGCTGGCCGGGCGGCAGGCGTGCGTCCTCAGGCCGCGAAACTTTTCCGGTAAGGAATTTTCCCTCGCGCGCCCAGCGCTCCTTGCTGCGCGTCAATTTGCTCTCCGGCGGCGGCTCGTTCTCGTCGGCCATATCGGGACCAGTCACTCGTGGCGATGCATTGCGGACGCATGTTTGGTGTCGCGCATCGTCGCATAGATGATGAGCGAGAGGAAGATCATGCCGCTGAGATAATAGTAGAACCAGTCCTCATGCCCCAGCGTCTTGAAATAGAGCGCGACCGCCGGCGCGGTGCCGCCGAACAGCGATACCGTGATGGCATAGGGCAGGCCGACGCCGAGTGCGCGGACGTTGGTCGGGAATAGTTCGGCCTTCACCACCGCGTTGATCGACGTATAGCCGGCGACGAAGATCCAGGCGGCGCAGATCAGCAGGAAAGCCGTGAACGGCGATTTTGCGTCTTTCAGCGTGATCAGGATCGGGACTGTCGCCAGCGTGCCGACGACGCCGAAGAAAATCAGCAACGGCTTGCGGCCGATGCGATCCGACAAGCCGCCATAGATCGGCTGCAGCAGGGTCGCGAAGATCAGCGAGCCGAAGATCACGAAGGTGGTCTGGTCCTCGGTGAGGCCGACCGAGAGCCTGACGAAGGTCTGCATGTAGGTGGTGAAGGTATAGAACGCCGCGGTGCCGCCGGCGGTGAGGCCGACCACCAGCAGCAGCTCGCGCGGATATTTCAGAAGTCCGCGGATCGAGCCCGTCGGTTTTGTCAGCTTCTTGGCTTCCTCGAACGCTTCGGTCTCATGCAGGTTACGCCGCATGACAGCGGCAAAGATCGCGAGCAGGGCGCCGATCACGAACGGAATTCGCCAGCCCCAATCCTTTAGCTGTTCGGGCGTCAGGAATACCTTCTGCAGCAGCAACAGCACCATGATGGCGGTGAGCTGGCCGCCGATCAGGGTGACGTATTGGAAGCTCGAATAGAAGCCGCGATGTCTGGGGTCGGCGACCTCGGTCAGGTAGGTCGCGCTGGCGCCGTATTCGCCGCCGAGGCTCAAGCCCTCGATGATACGCGCCAGCGCCAGGATGGCGGGCGCCGCGATGCCGATCGTGGCATAGGTCGGGGTGACTGCGATGATCAGCGAGCCGAAGCACATGCAGACGACGGAGAGCGTCAGCGACAGCCGCCTGCCGTGGCGGTCGGCGATGAAGCCGAACAGCCAGCCGCCGAGCGGACGCATCAGAAACGTCGCCGCGAACAGCACCGCGGCGTTGAGCTGCTGCACCACGGGGTCGCTGTTCGGAAAGAACGCCGGCGCAAAATACAGCGCGAACGCGGTGTAGGCGTAGAAATCATACCATTCGACGAGGTTGCCGATCGAGCCGATGAAGATCGCCTTGATCCGCCGCTCCACGTCCTTGATGTCCAAATGATCGTCGGCGGGTTTGATGGCTTGATCCGTCATGGCCGATCTCCACGGGCGATTGCGATCCCTTTATTCCGGATCAGTTCGCCTCTTTGACCAGCACTGCTAACGGCCGCAAGACGCGCCCGGTTCCCTTCAATGGACACCGAGGGGTTGGATGCATACGCGAGACCGGGATCACGGACCCTTCAAATTATCTTTATTTCGGCGCCCTTGGATCTATCGGTGTCGTCCCGCGCACGCCGAGAATATCCTCCAGCACCTTGCTGCCAGCCAGAAGCTTTGCCTCGCCGCGCGGCGGCGCCACCACCTGCAGCCCGATCGGCAGGCCCGAGGCGGTAAATCCGCACGGCAATGACAGCGCGGGACAACACACCAGCGTGATTGCGTAGACGATGCCGAGCCATTCGACGTAGTTGTCGAACTTCTTGCCGGCGCATTCGGCGACGTAGCGGTTCTCGACCGGGAACGGCGGCACGATGGTGGCGGGGCACAGCAATAGATCGTATTTGTCGAAAAATTCCAGCGTGCGCGCGGTCATGGCGACGCGCTGCGCCTCGGCGCGCTCGAGCTGCTCGACCGTCAGCTTGAGGCCTTCCTCGATATTCCAGATCACCTCGGGCTTGAGCAGGTCGCGCTTGGAGCGCAGCAGCGCCGCCTTGGACAGCGCGAAGTCGAACGCGCGCAGCACATGGAAGCACTCATGGGCCTCGCGCAGGTCGGGATGGGCTTCCTCAACGATCGCACCTAGCTCCGCAAAGCGCTGCGCGGCCTTGCGGGTGATGGCCGCGACTTCCGGATCGACCGGCGTGATGCCGAGATCGGGCGAATAGGCAATGCGCTTCGGCTTGCTGCCGGAACGCGCGGCCGACAGAAACGAATTCGGCAACACGGGCAACGAGAGGGGATCGCCGGGATGCTCGCCGCTCATGGCGTCGAGCAGCAGGGCCAGGTCTTCGACATTGCGCGCCATCGGGCCCTGGACGCCGAGATTGCGATCGACCGCCGCCGCCACCGTATGCGCGACGCGGCCGATGCTCGGGCGCATGCCGACGATGCCGCAGAAGCTTGCGGGGTTGCGTAAGCTACCGCCCATGTCGGAGCCGTGCGCCAGCCAGGCGGTGCCGGTCGCGAGCGCGACCGCCGCGCCGCCCGAGGAGCCGGCGGCGGAGCGGGAGGTGTCCCAGGGATTGCGCGTCGGGCCGAACACTTCGTTGAAGGTGTTGGCGCCGGCGCCGAATTCCGGCGTGTTCGACTTGGCGTAGATCACGCCGCCATTGTTTTCGAGGTGTTCGACCAGGATGTCCGACTTTGCCGGGATATTATCCTTGTAGATCGGCGAGCCCTGCGTGGTCAGGACGCCGGCAACGTTCGTCAGGTCCTTGATCGGGATCGGAAGGCCGGCGAGCAGCCCGCGCTCGCTGGCCGGCTTCTTCATCAGCGCGGTGGCGTGCTTGCGGGCGCGGTCGAAACACAGCGTCGGCAGCGCATTGACCTTGCCGTCGACCTCGGCGATGCGTTTTTCCAGCACGTCGAGCAGATCGAGCGGCGTGACTTCGCCCGATTTCAGCTTGCCGACGATGGCACACGCCGTCTCACGCACCAGCCCCTGATCAGCCACTTCGCTATCTCCGTTCGTTTCCGTTTCTTGGTCGCCGATGGTGCTGTAGAACATTTTCCGGCAAAGTGGAAACGCACCAGAGTCGTGGCCGACCGGAGATATTGCATGACGACATTGTTTTCTGCGCTGGACTGGCGGGCGATGAGCCAGGAGGCGCGCGACCTCGGCTTCAACAATGGTGTCGCCGCGCCCGGCAGCGTGGAGATGGTCGCCGGCTGGGAGCAGCGCTCCGCCGAGATGCGCAAGCGTTTCCCCGGGCATCTCGACCTGCGATATGGCCCGCGCGAGCGCAACCGAATTGATTTTCTCAAAGCGGGCGAGCAGGCGCCGACGCTGCTGTTCATCCACGGCGGCTACTGGCAGACGCGCGCCAAGGAGGTTTTCACTGTCTTTGCCGAGGGCCCGATCGCGCATGGCATCAATGTCGCGCTGATTGGCTACACGCTGGCGCCCGACGCCACGCTGGACGAGATCGTCGCCGAAATCCACACCGGCATCGACTTCCTCACCGGGCAATTGCCGGCGCTTGGCGCGGCTGCCGACGGCATCGTGGTGTCCGGCTGGTCCGCCGGCGGGCACCTGACCTCGATGGCGCTGTCGCATCCGAAGGTGAGGGCGGGGATGGCCATCAGCGGGATCTACGACCTCGAGCCGATCCGTCACTCCTATCTCAACGAAAAACTGCGGGCGGATGAGGCAACCTCGCGCCGCAACTCGCCGATGATGCAGGAGGGCGGTCCGTCAAAACCGCTGTCGCTGGTTGTCGGCAGCGCCGAACTGCCGCTGCTGCGCAAGCAGAGCGCCGATTTCGCCGGCCACCGCGCGCGATATGGATTGCCGGTAACCTACGAGGAAATTCCCGATGCGAACCACTTCACCATCATGTACGAGATGATGTCGCCGAAGGGGAGGATCACGACGCTGATCCGGCAGTTGTTCGAACGGACGACCGGTTAGGCCGGTCGGTAAAGACCCTCATGGCGAGGGGAATTGTATGCTGACAAAGTACGGATCAGACAGGACGCTTGACCGTCCAGCGCTCTTGGGCCGTCGCATCCGTCCATGCGGTGGCTAGCGGGAGTAGCGTAATCCAGGTCTCGGCGAGCTTGCCGCCCTCGATCCGGTAGCTTTGCATTCCCGCCCGGCTGCGGCGCTCGCCAGTCGTGGGATCGGGCCACACGAACGAGAAGCGAAACCACGCGCGGTCATCTGTGAATGAGTGATCGTACACGACGACACGGGTGCCCGGTCGCTCCTTATGGATCGCCGCGAGTTCCGCCGCGTAGGCTTCCCGCGTCACGGTCCGGTCGCCCTTTTCGTCATGCCGGATGTAGTGCGATCCAACGCAACTCGGGATCAGATCGTATTGGCCTTCATGCCAAACTCGCTCCCATCGGTCGAATAGGTCGCGTACAGCCTCAGACATGGACTAAACTCTTTGGCGCGGAACTGCCGCAGTTCATTGGTGGGCCAAGTGTATTTGGCTATGCTCGAGGAAATCCAATAGCAAACACTGATCCTCAAGGGCGGATGGCCCAGGCCATTTGTGCAGTGGCACCGGCCGCATGTGCAGCCGCGTTGGAAAAGACGGTTGAAGTATGCTTGATGATCGGCACGTACTTGATGACAAGGCCAGGCAACAAGAAGTGGCAGGCATGCCACGACCGATGTTTAGATGAAACAGGGGGACTTGGCCTCCATCCGACCGCCCTGGCCTCTATCGGCGCTGTATGCGAAAATGCTTGGGGCCAAATGCCGATTACTAGCTGAACGTTTGATCGCGGAGTCTCAAAATGGATGCTGCAACCGCCCAAAAACTTATAGCGTTAGCGATTTCCATAGACAAAACGATTGGGGCTATATTGGATGAGGTCGAAAATATCAGCGACGATCAAGAACGGATGAGCTACAAGCGCGCAATCGAGGATATAATGGGCTATATTGCGCGGGACCTAATTTTTCCTATTGTTGATCAGCACCCACAGCTAGATCCTGATAAATGAATTACGGGGACGGAACATTAAATCATGTAATTCGTAATTTTGATCTTTTCTCTTTGGGGGTCCGGACTCAATTAAGCTACAGTCGCACGATCGCTTCCCGTGACCGCGGCCTGGCAGACAGGGTCGGCAACCGCTTCTTATTGCCCTGTACTTAAAGCAAGATTCAGGCCGCTTATTCCTTGCTCTTGTTTTCGTCTTTGCCAACCCCTCCATCAACTTGTCGCAGCGAGTTTCTTTTCGTCCGCCACTCCTATCTCAACGAGAAGCTGCGGGCGGATGAGGCAACCTCGCGCCGCAATTCACCGATGATGCAGGAAGACGGTCCGTTAAAACCGCTGTCGCTGGTGGTCGGCAGCGCCGAGCCGCTGCTGCGCAAGCAGACCGCCGATTTCGCCGGCCACCGTGCCCGATTAGGCCTGCCGGTAACGTATGAGGAAATTTCCGGCGAGAACCATTTCACCATCCTGTACGAGATGATGTCGCCGAAGGGGAGGATCACGACGTTGATCCGGCAGTTGTTCGAGCGGACGACGGGGTGACGTCATCCTGAGGTGCTCGCCGCTTCGGCGAGCCTCGAAGGATGACAGGAGCAGGTGTTGCAACCCATCCTTCGAGACGCCGCGCAAGGGCGCGGCTCCTCCAGCGATAACGGCGAAGCCGTTACGCAGGGATGACGGGGAGCAAGTTGCGAGAACAACCTAGCCCCACCCCGACGTATGCCCGCCGTCCACCGTAAAGATCACCCCCGACGTATACCCCGACCGGTCCGATGCCAGGAACGCCATGAGGTCGCCGATCTCGCGCGCATGCGCGGGCCGGCCGAGCGGCATGCCTTTCTGGAATTCCTTGTAGCGGTTCTCGTCGCCGAACTGGTTCTTCGCCCGCGTCTTCAACAGCGTGACGTGACGGTCGGTGCCGACCGGGCCGGGATTGATGCCGACCACGCGGATGTTGTCGGCGAGGCTCTTGCCGCCGAGCGCGCGGGTGAAGGCCATCAGCGCGGCGTTGCCGGCGCTGCCGCAGATGTAGTTGGCGTCGAACTTTTCGCCGGCTGCGCCGATGTCGTTGACGATGACGCCGCCGCCGCGCGCCTTCATCTGGGCGTAGATCGCGCGGGTCAGATTGATGTAGCCGAACACTTTCAGCTCCCAGGCGTGGCGCCAGGTCGCCTCGTCGATCTTGTCGATCGAGCCGCCCGGGATGTCGCCGGCATTGTTGACGAGGATGTCGATGTCGGCGGCGTCCTTGGCGAGCTTCGCGATGTCCTCGCCCTTGCGCAGGTCCACGATATGGGCGGTCGCGCCGATCTGGTGCGCGGAGCGCAGCCGCTCGGCGAGCGCTTTCAACTGCTCGCCGTTGCGGGCGGCCAGCATGACGTCGCAGCCTTCTTCGGCAAAGGCTTCGGCCGCAGCCGCGCCAATGCCCTTGGAGGCGCCGGTGATCAGGACGCGCTTGCCGCGCAGATGCAGGTCCATGGAATTACTCGCTCGGTGAGGGGGGCGGGATGGAGGTCGGCGAAATTGTTAGGCTTGGGGCGCCGTGGCGGTCAACATTGCAGTGCAGCGTTGCGCAGGCGGCAGGTTTGGTCCATTGCAAGGCAATCAAATAACCGGCATTAGCCGCCTGACAAACAGCTAAGGAAACCCTCGATGAGCAGCGCCAAAAAGCAGTATCGGATCGCGGTCATTCCCGGTGACGGCATCGGCAAGGAAGTGGTCCCGGAAGGTCTGCGCGTGCTGGAGGCGGCGGCGAAAAAGCACGGCGTGTCGGTTCATTTCGATCATTTCGACTTCGCGTCCTGGGACTATTACGAGAAGCACGGCGAGATGATGCCGGAGGACTGGAAGGCGCAAATCGGCAAGCACGACGCGATCTATTTCGGCGCGGTCGGCTGGCCCGCCAAAATCCCGGATCACATCTCCCTGTGGGGCTCGCTGATAAAATTCCGGCGTGAGTTCGATCAATACGTCAATCTGCGCCCGGTGCGGCTGATGCCCGGCGTGCCGTCGCCGCTCGCCAACCGCAAGCCCGGCGATATCGATTTCTGGGTCGTGCGCGAGAACACGGAAGGCGAATATTCCTCCGTCGGCGGCCGCATGTTCCCGGACACCGACCGTGAATTCGTGACGCAACAGACGGTGATGACGCGGATTGGCGTCGATCGCATCCTGAAATTCGCATTTGAACTGGCGCAGTCGCGGCCGAAGAAGCACCTGACCTCGGCGACCAAATCCAACGGCATCTCGATCACGATGCCCTATTGGGACGAGCGCGTGGAGGCGATGGCGAAGAACTATCCGAAAGTGAAGTGGGACAAGTACCACATCGACATCCTCACCGCGAATTTCGTGCTGCATCCGGACTGGTTCGACGTCGTGGTCGGCTCCAACCTGTTCGGCGATATCCTCTCTGATCTGGGCCCCGCCTGCACCGGCACCATCGGCATTGCGCCGTCGGGCAACATCAATCCGGAGGGCAATTTCCCGTCGGTGTTCGAACCGGTGCACGGCTCCGCGCCTGATATCGCAGGGCAGGGCATCGCCAACCCGATCGGCATGATCTGGTCCGGTGCGATGATGCTGGAGCATCTCGGCGAGAAGGAAGCGGCTCAATCGATCGTCGGCGCGATCGAGCGCACCCTCGGCGAACGAACGCTGCGGACGCGGGATCTCGGCGGTAACGCGGATACGACTGCCTGCGGCAAGGCTGTCGCGGAGATGGTGGATTGACTTCTTTCCTTCTCCCCTTGTGGGAGAAGGTGGCGCGAAGCGCCGGATGAGGGGTCTCTCTCCGCGGAGACAGACCCCTCATCCGTCTCGCTGCCGCTTCGCGTCAGCGATCCACCTTCTCCCACAAGGGGAGAAGGAAGAAGGCTGCGCTGCCCGCTCCGCGCCGAGGTAGCAATTCCCTATCTCTAAACATACGACCTTCGCGACGGATCGAAGATCGCCGGGTAATCATTCTCGTCGAGAAGATCGAGAAACGCATCAAGACCCCCGCTCTTGATCATCTCATACTCGCGGTCGGAGATCAGGTTGACGGTCAGGATCTCCACCGGATCGCCGGCGACCGAAAGCGCCTCGGCGATGCGCTGGTCCGGGGTGATGATCGGCGTGAGAAACAGGAACGTTTTGAAATCCGTGCCCGGCACAGGCGGTGCCGGCATGGGCACCCGGTGTCCGAAGCCGAACCAGGTGTTGTCGATGAACGGCACGGACGCGAGCCAGCGCAAGGTCGTGCTGATTTCCGGCGTCGCTTCGCGAACGTACCACATCAGTTCGGTGCGAACCTTCGCCTCCGCCTGATCTGGAACGGCCATGCGCCGCTCGCTCATGCCGTTGGTCAGAAGAACGTAGCCTTCATCCGAGCCTTCTTCGCAATCCGGCACGAAATCGCGGCCGAAGGCGTGCACGTCAATGCGACGATCGCCGGGATCGCGGAATGTATATTCGGGTTCGGCGAGCTCCAGCTCGTAGATGGCGAGCCGCCGCTCATGGGAACCCCGATTGAACGACGGCATCTTGAAGCGTGACGGCATGTAGACCTCGGGATGGCATGCGCCGGCAGGGCGGCCCGTTGCCGAGCCACTCCTTGCTGTCGTGCGATCGCCCGAATTGGTTCAAACCGCAGGGGCCGGTGCGGCTATTTTCCCTTGACGACCCGCCGGCAATGCTCCCACGCCGCGCGCATCAAATTCTCGCTCGCCTCCGGCGTGCGGAAGGCGGAATGCGCCGACAGCGTCACATTGGAAAGTTTCGTCAGGGGATGATCCGCCGGCAGCGGCTCGATGTTGAAGACGTCGAGGCCGGCATGGCGGATCTGACCCGACTTCAACGCGTCGATCATCGCTTCCTCGTCGACGACGGCGCCGCGCGCGGTGTTGACGAGGATGACGCCGGGCTTCATCGCCTCGATGCAGGCGCGCGAGATCAGGCCGCGGGTCTCGTCGTTGAGCAGCAGATGGATCGAGATCACGTCGCTCTCGGTCAGCAATTCGTCGAGATCGACGAACTCGACCTTCGGATGTTTCTTCGGCGACCGGTTCCAGGCGATGACGCGCATGCCTGAGCCGATCGCGATGCGCGCGACCTCGGCGGCGATGCCGCCAAACCCGATCAGGCCCAGCGTCTTGCCGGTCAGCTGCATGCCGTCGTCGCGCAGCCAGTTGCCGGCGCGGATCCCGCGGTCCATCTTGGCGAGCCCGCGCGCGCCCTCCCACATCAGCGCAACCGCGCATTCGGCCACGGCGGTATCGCCATAACCCTTGATCAGGTGCACGTGGATGCCGGTCTCGGCGAGTTCGTCCGGGTTCATGTAGCTGCGCGCGCCGGTGCCGAGAAACACGACGTGCTTGAGCCCGGCGCACTTCTTCGCGATGTCGGTCGGCAGCGCGGTATGATCGACGATAGCGATCTCGGCGCCGTCGAGGATTTCGGGATATTGTTCCGGGCTGATATCCGGGTCCCGGTTGATCCGTACCTCGGGATCGCCGGGCTTCTGCAGCCGCTCGAAGATCACGGCCAGCGATTCATTGGCGTCGACAAAAACTCCGCGCACGGCTTTTCCCCTCGTTCTTGTTTATCAGGATGCGACGCCGGCCAGCGCCAGCACGGTATGCATCAGCACATTGGCGCCCGCCGCGCAATCGGCCTGCGTGGCGTCTTCCAGTTCGTTGTGGCTGATGCCGTCCTTGCAGGGCACGAACACCATCGCCGCCGGCATCACCGTGTTGAGGTTGCAGGCATCGTGGCCGGCGCCGGAGGTGATACGGCGATGCGAAAGCCCAAGCATCTTCGCGGCATTTTCCACCGCATCCACCAGTTTGGGATCGAAATGCGTCGGCGGCTTGCGCCAGATCAGATCGAACTGGACCTCGACCTTGCGCCGCGCCGCGATCTCGGCGATCGCGCTGCGCAAATCCTTGTCCAGCGCATCCATGATGGCGGCATCGGCGCTGCGGCAGTCGACCGTAAACGCGATCTCGCCGGGAATGACGTTGCGCGAAGGGTTGGCGATAACGGCTTCGCCGACGGTGCCGACGGCTTTCGGCCCGTGCTTCCCGGCAATGGCCTCCATCGCCAGCACGATTTCCGACAGCGTCGCCAGCGCGTCGCGCCGCAAAGGCATCGGCGTCGATCCGGCATGGCTCTCGAAACCGATGATCTTGCCGTCATACCAGAGCACGCCCTGGCCGGAATCGACGACGCCGATGGTCTTGTTCTCGGCCTCGAGAATCGGCCCCTGTTCGATGTGCAGTTCGACGAAGCCTGAGAATTTCTGGGTCCCCACCGGGGTCGCGCCGCGGTAGCCGATGCCGTCGAGCGCCTGCGCCACTGTTGACGCCCTCGGCATCCCGGCGCGACAAAATGTCGTCGGTGGTGAAATCGCCGACATAGGCCGCCGACGCCATCATCGCCGGCGCGAACCGCGAGCCTTCCTCGTTGGTCCAGTTGCAGATGCAGATCGGCGTCTCGGTTTCGATCCCGGCATCGTTGAGCGTACGCACCACCTCCAGCGCCGCCAGCGTGCCGAGCACGCCGTCATATTTGCCGCCGGTCGGTTGCGTGTCGAGGTGGGAGCCGAGGCCCACCGGCGGCTTCGACATGTCGCGGCCCTTGCGCAGGCCGAACATCGAACCCAGCGCATCGACATGCACTTCCAGCCCTGCGGCCTCGCAGGCGTTCCGGAACCAGTCGCGAACCTGCTTGTCCTCAGGCCCCAGCGTCAGCCGCCGCACGCCGCCTTTCGGCGTGGCGCCGAATTTGGCGGTTTCGTGAATGGTGTCCCACAGCCGGGCGGAGTTGATTTGCAGGTTGGAGGCGATTTTTGTCATTGGCCGTTCCGAAGTTCAGGATACGCGAGGCGCGCATTTTCAATGACGCGCCTCGCGCGGCGCGTCAACAATGACGCCGCCCTGCGCGAGATTTGCGGCGAGTTCGGCCACACGTTCCACCGCGACCGTATCCGGGGAGGCCAGCCAGCTCGCCGAAAACGTCAACAGCGGTATCTGCAGGTTGGTCGACAGCAATTGCAGCCGTCCATCGGCCATTTCGCTTTCGACAATGGCGGTCGGAATGACCGCAATGCCGAGGCCTTCGATCGCCATATGGATGACGGTGCCCAACGAGGCGCTGGCGTGCAGGCGCATCGGCGGCAGGTCGGGTCGGTTGAACAGCGAACGCACGATTTCGTAGGGCGGCGTCTTGCGCGGAAACGTAATGATCGGAAACTTCGCCAGATCGTGCACCGTCAGCCTGCCGTTGCCAAGGCCGAGCGAGGGGCTGGCCAGAAAGCCCACTTGATAGTCGCACAATACGCGGTTGCTGACGGTCGGCGCTGTCACCGGGCCAAGCATGAAAGCGAGTTCGATCTCCTGCGCCAACAGTCGCGTCCGCAAGTTCGACGTGATGTCGACCTCGATTTCGAGTGTGAGGTTGGGATAGGCGTGATTGACGCCCTTGATCAGCTGCGTCAGCCAGGTGTGCACGATGGTCTCGGCGACGCCAAGCCGCAGCACGCCGCGCATCGCCGAGCGGTCGCCGACGACCGCCAGCATTTCCGAGCGCAGCCCGATCAGCTTCTCGGCATAGACCATCAATTGCCGTCCGCTTGGCGTCGGCAGCACCATGCGGCGGTCGCGCTGCAGGAGTTTCACGCCCACCTCGCGTTCGAGCTGGGCGATCCGTTGCGAGATCGCGGGCTGGGTGGTGTTGAGCTTCTGCGCAGCGCCGCGGAAGCTGCCGAGCGTGACCACCCACATGAAGGTCTCAATTGCCTTGAAATCAGTCATGCATCCTCTGCCCGCAGATCGATAAATCTAATTTATTGAACTTGATTAGAAAAGACGATTAGACATTATCATAGCCATATGCGGGAGTGGATGTCGACAAGAATGGAAGCGGGGACAACGATGACCAGCTTGGCGAGGACGGAAGGACCCAGCCACGATACGGCGAATTTATCGCCGAGCGTCGCGGCCCGGCACGCCTGCCGCAGCGGCATGGCGAGCACCACGGCCGGCGTCGCCAACGGTTTTGTCCAGGGCAACCTTGTGATCCTGCCCGAGAAGCTCGCGGCCTCGTTCCACCGGTTCTGCCAGCTCAATCCCAAGCCGTGCCCGATCATCGGCATGTCCGATGCCGGCGATCCCAGGATCCCTGCGCTCGGCATCGACCTCGATATCCGCACCGACCTGCCGCGCTATCGCGTCTGGCGCGACGGCGAAGTGGTGGAGGAGCCGACCGACATCATGGCGCACTGGCGCGACGACCTCGTCGCCTTCGTCATCGGCTGTTCTTATTCCTTCGAGGAGGCATTGCTGGCGGAGGGCCTGCCGATCCGCCACATCGAGCGCAAGCTGCGCGTGCCGATGTACCGCACCAATATCGCCTGCGATTCCGCGGGGCCGTTCGCGGGGCCGATGGTGGTGTCGATGCGTCCGTTCAAGCCGGCGGACGCAATCCGCGCGGTGCAGATCACCTCGCGCTTTCCCTCCGTGCACGGCGCGCCGGTTCATCTCGGCCAGCCGCAATCGATCGGCATCGCCGACATCAACAAGCCCGATTACGGCGATCCAGTGCCGGTCGAGGCGGACGAAATTCCGGTGTTCTGGGCCTGTGGTGTCACGCCGCAATCGGTGATCGCAGCCGCCAAGGTGCCGTTTGCGATCACGCATGCGCCCGGATTGATGCTGGTGACCGATCTCATGAACAAACAGCTTGCCGTGCTTTGATGCAATCAATGCCACGCATTGAGGCTTTACCGTACCCATCAACCGTTTCATCGATAGTTGCCGACCAACAGAGGATATCGCCATGAACATCACGCGCCGGAATGTCTTGCTTGGAGCCACCGCCGCCGCGGCGCTCGGACCCATAGCGGCCCGCGCCCAGACTTCCGAAGTGGTGATCGGTGTGATCTATCCGTTCTCCGGCGCCAGCGCCCAGATGGGCGTCGATGCGCAGAAGTCGTACGAGACCGCGCTCGACATCATCAACAAGGATCACGATTTCGATCTGCCGCTGGCAAAGGGCGAAGGCTTGCCCGGCCTCGGCGGCGCCAAGATCCGCCTCGTGTTCGCCGACCATCAGGCCGATCCGCAGAAGGGCCGCGCCGAGACCGAGCGCCTGATCACCCAGGATAAGGTCTGCGCCGTCATCGGCACCTATCAGAGCTCGGTCGCGGTCACCGTCAGCCAGGTCTGCGAGCGCTACCAGATCCCGTTCATCTCGGCCGACAATTCCTCGCCGAGCCTGCATAAGCGCGGTCTCAAGTTCTATTTCCGCGCAGCACCCCATGACGAGATGTTCTCGGCCGCGATGTTCAACTTCTTCGACGCCATGAAGAAGAAGGGCGCCAAGATCGACACGCTGTCGCTGTTCCACGAGGACACCATCTTCGGCACCGATTCCGCCAACACCCAGCTCAAGCTGGCTGCCGATCGCGGCTACAAGATCGCCACCGACATCAAGTATCGCTCCAATTCGCCGTCGCTGTCGGCGGAAGTGCAGCAGCTCAAGACCGCGAACGCCGACGTGCTGATGCCCTCGAGCTACACCACCGACGGCATCCTGCTGGTCAAGACCATGGCCGAGCTCGGCTACAAGCCGAACGCGATCGTGGCGCAGGACGCCGGCTTCTCCGAAAAGGCGCTGTATGATGCGGTCGGCGACAAGCTCGAAGGCGTGATCTCGCGTGGCAGCTTCTCGCTCGACCTCGCCGCCAAGCGGCCGATGGTCGGCAAGATCAACGCGATGTTCAAGGAGAAGTCGGGCAAGGATTTCAACGACCTCACCTCGCGGCAGTTCATGGGCCTGCTCGTGATGGCGGAAGCCATCAACCGCGCCAAATCCACCGACGGCGAAAAGATCCGCGAGGCGCTGGTGGCGACCGACATTCCGGGCGAGCAGACCATCATGCCGTGGAAGCGCGTCAAGTTCGACGAACTGGGCCAGAACAACGACGCCGATCCGGTGCTGCTGCAATATATCGGCGGCAAGTTCGTCACCATCTTCCCGCCGCAGGCCGCCATCGCCGAAGCCGTCTGGCCGATGAAATAAGCCGATCGACGCGGGGGCGGGGGACGGGACATGAGAGTCGAGACCATTATCCGGGGACTGCCGCCACTCGTCATTGCCTGCGGCAAACGCGAAGCGTTTGCGCAAGGGAGCGCAGCGACGAAGCAATCCATTCTTTCTTTCCGCGGTGAGATGGATTGCTTCGCTTCGCTCGCAATGACGAATGCTCACGTTGGCGTGGAGCAACAACCGTGACCGCCGAGACAATCATCCAAAGCCTGGCGAGCGGCCTCCTCATGGGGCTGCTCTACGGTCTCATCGCCGTCGGCCTCGCGCTGATCTTCGGCCTGATGGACGTCGTGAACTTCGCCCACGGCGAATTCCTGATGATCGCGATGTACGCGACGTTCTTCCTGTTCGTGTTCTTCGCGATCGATCCCTTGCTGGCGGCGCCGCTGGTCGCCGCGGCGCTGTTCGTGTTCGGAGCCCTGGCCTATCTGTTGATCGTGCGGTTTGCGGTCCGCGCCAAAGCCAACGCCGGCATGGTGCAGATCTTCTCCACCTTCGGCCTCGCCATCGTCATGCGCGGCGTGGCGCAGTTCTTCTTCACGCCGGACTACCGCAGCGTTACGCATTCCTGGCTCGGCGGCAAAACCGTTTCGGTTTTCGGCATCTTCCTGCCGGTGCCGCAACTGGTCGGCGCCCTGGTGGCGATCGCCGCGTTCGGCGCGCTGTATCTCTTCATCAACCGCACCGACTTCGGCCGCGCGCTGGAGGCGACCCGCGAGGACGCCGGCGCGGTGGCGCTGGTCGGCATCGACAAGAACAAGGTGTTCGCGCTGGGCTGGGGCCTCGGTGCGGCGCTGGTGGGCCTGGCCGGCGCCGTGATGGCGATATTCTTCTACATCTATCCTGACGTCGGCGCTTCGTTCGCGCTGATCGCCTATGTGACGGTGGCGCTGGGTGGCTTCGGCAGCGTGTTCGGCGCCTTCGCCGGCGGCATCATCGTCGGCCTCGTCGAGGCGACGACCGCAATGCTGCTGCCGCCTTCGCTCAAGGCGGTCGGCATTTACGCGGTCTATCTCCTCGTCGTCTTCATCCGGCCGCGCGGCCTGTTCGGATCGATGTGATGGATAGCGAATTCGCCAGAAGCCGCCGCCGCGACCTCATCGTCGCATTCTGTCTTGCCGCGATCGCAGCCGTGGTGCCGCTGTTCGTCAAGGACTCCTACGTCCAGAACATCATGGTGCTGACGCTGATGTGGGGGGCGCTGTCGCAGAGCTGGAATATCCTTTCCGGCTATTGCGGGCAGATCTCGCTCGGTCACGCGCTCTATTTCGGGATTGGCGCCTATACCACGACGCTGCTGTTCACCAAGTTCGGTGTCTTGCCGTGGTTCGGCATGATCGGCGGCGGCGCGATCTCCGCGGTCATTGCCATGGCGCTGGGTTATCCCTGCTTCCGTCTGCGCGGGCATTACTTCGTCATCGCCACCATCGTCATTGCCGAGATCGGGCTCTTGCTGTTCCACAACTGGGATTGGGCAGGTGCGGCAATGGGCATCGAGATTCCCGTGCGCGGCGACAGCTGGCTGAAATTCCAGTTCCCGCGCAGCAAGCTGCCGTACTTCTACTTTGCGCTGGCGCTGGCCTGCGTCGCCTGGTTCGTCACCTGGTGGCTGGAGGATTCCAAATGGGGCTATTGGTGGCGCGCGGTGAAGGACAATCCGGACGCCGCTGAAAGCCTCGGTGTCGTCGTGTTCAATTCCAAGATGGGCGCCGCCGCGGTTTCCGCGTTCCTGGTCGCGGTCGGCGGCAGCTTCTATGCGCAGTTCGTCTCCTATATCGATCCCGAGAGCATCATGGGCTTTCACATCTCGCTGCTGATGGCGCTGCCCGCGGTGCTGGGAGGCATCGGCACGCTGTGGGGGCCGATGCTGGGCGCCGTCATCCTGATCCCGCTCACGGAATTGACGCGGTCCTACGCCGGCGGCTCCGGCCGCGGTGTCGACCTGATCGTCTATGGCGGCCTGATCATCGCGATCTCGCTGGCGCGGCCGCAGGGGCTGGTGAGCCTGTTCTCGCCCAGGCGCAAGGAGGCGGTCCGATGACGACGACGCCACTCCTCGAAACCCGCGGCGTCTGGCAGCGCTTCGGCGGCCTGATTGCCAACAGCGACGTCTCGATCTCGGTCGGGCGTGGCGAAATCGTCGGCCTCATCGGCCCGAACGGCGCCGGCAAGTCGACGCTGTTCAACCTGATCGCGGGCGTGCTGCCGCCCACGCAAGGCTCGATCATCTTCGACGGTGATGACGTCACCGCGTTGCCGGCGGCGGAACGCTGCCAGCGCGGGGTCGGCCGCACCTTCCAGGTCGTGAAGAGTTTTGAGACCATGACCGTGATCGACAACGTCATCGTCGGCGCGCTGGTCCGCACCACCGTGATGCGCGATGCCCGCCGCAAGGCGCATGAGGTGCTGGAGTTCTGCGGGCTTGGCCCGCGCGCCAACGTGCTCGCCAGCGATCTGGTGCCTTCCGAAAAGCGCCGGCTCGAAGTCGCCCGCGCGCTGGCGACCGAGCCGAAACTGCTGCTGCTGGACGAGGTGCTCACGGGGCTGACGCCGGTCGAGGCCAAAACCGGCGTCGAACTGGTGCGCAAGGTGCGCGATACCGGCGTCACCGTGCTGATGGTCGAACATGTCATGGAAATCGTGATGCCGCTGGTCGACCGCGCCATCGTGCTCGATCTCGGCAAGGTGCTGGTCGAAGGCAAACCTGCCGACGTCGTTCGCGATCCGAAAGTCATCAGCGCCTATCTGGGGGATCGTCATGCTGTCGGTGCATGAAGTCACCACCGCCTATCAGGGCCTGGTCGCGATATCGGCGGTCTCGATCGAAGTGGCAAAGGGCGAGATCGTCTGCGTCGCCGGCGCCAACGGCGCCGGCAAGTCGACGCTGCTGAAATCGATCGCAGGCGCGGAACGTCCGCGCTCCGGCACCGTGTCGTTCGACGGCACGCGGATCGACGGCATGGCGCAGCACGTCATCACCTCGCGCGGCATCGCCTATGTGCCGGAAAACCGCAGGCTGTTTCCGCGGCTCTCGGTGCGCGACAATCTGCGGCTCGGCAGTTATCTTTTTCGCGGCCAGACCAACCGCGAGGAGCCACTGGATCTCGTGTTCCAACTGTTTCCGCGCCTGCAGGAGCGGCTGGAGCAGCGCGCCGAAACGCTGTCCGGCGGCGAACAGCAGATGCTGGCGATCAGCCGCGCGCTGATGACGCGGCCGCGGCTATTGATGCTGGACGAGCCGTCGCAGGGCATCATGCCAAAACTGGTCGATGAAATCTTCCAGGCGGTGAAACGCATCCGCGACGCAGGGATGACCGTGCTGATCGTCGAACAGCGCATGTCGGAGTGCCTCGAAATCGCCGACCGCGCCTACATCCTGCAGACCGGCCGCGTGCTGATGCAGGGGAGTGCTGCGGACATCCGGGTCAATCCGGATGTGAGGAAGGCGTATCTGGGATTGTGACTCGTAGCCCGGATGGAGCGCAGCGAAATCCGGGGAAACAACGAACGCTGGCCCCGGATTGCGCTGCGCTCCATCCGGGCTACGACGGCAGCGCGTTATGGTGTTTCCGTATTTCGCTTTGCCTGTGATGCGGCCATCAGCATCTGTTCCACGAGCCCTTCAAACTCGCTCTTGGCGATCGGGTCCGTCTTGGCAAACTCATCGTACGGTTTAATGGTTTTGGACCACCAATGATGGTGGCGCCCCGCCTTATCTAGGACACGAGCCGCCGCTTCGACCTCGGCGTCCGTTGGCCTTGCCGCTAGGGCCAGGCCTACATGATTTGCAGCAGCGAACGCACTTGGTGCCATGAAATCGGCTTCATCTTCATGGACGCAAAGCTTTCCACCAAGGATGAAGCCTTGCCACCCTTTGCCGGAGATGGCGTACACATTAAGTCCTGGTTCCATCATCTCGGCGGGGCAGCTGCGGAAATCTCGTAGATAGGCCTGATCAACCAGCGCGATCTCAAATCCTTCGGACCAGGATCTAATTTCCATCGCACGTATGTCGAGAATTAGCACGTCGATGCGGGTATGGTGTTCGTCGGTCTTTCCACTTCTCAGCAGAAGGGGACCGTGGCCTGCCCCATAGCCAATCACCCAGAACTTTCTATCGGACTTGAAGCATTTGAGATTGGTTTGCATGGGATGACTATGTGTGATCGTGAGTTTCGGGCAGCGTCAGCCCAAACACTTTCGTCAAATCCTCCACCTGCGCCGGCGACAGATACCGCGGGTTCAACCCGCGCAGCAGCAGATAGAGTTTCGCCGTCTCTTCCAGTTCCTCGATCGCGTAGACGGCAGCTTCCAGCGTATCGCCAGACACCACCGGCCCGTGATTGGCGAGCAGTACGGACGAGTATTTCCCGGCCAGCCCCTTGATCGCGTCGGCAACCGCCGGATCGCCGGGGCGGTAGTAGGGCACGAGCGCGGTGTGGCCGCATTTCATCAGATAATACGGCGTCATCGGCGGCAGGGCCGCGCGGGGATCGATCTCCGGCAGCATCGACAGCGCCACCGAATGGGTCGAATGCAGATGCACCACGGCACGCGCCGCGTCGCGGGTCTGGTAGAGCGCGGTGTGCAGCGGCACTTCCTTGGTCGGGGCGTCGCCGGAAACCAGCCGTCCACCCGCGTCGAGCCGCGACATCCGCGCCGGGTCGAGCGAGCCGAGCGAGGCATTGGTCGGCGTCACCAGCCAGCCGCCGTCGTCGAGTTTCACGCTGATATTGCCCGAGGAGCCCGGTGTCAGCCCGCGCTCGAACAGCGAGCGGCCGAGGCGGCAGATTTCCTCGCGGATCCTTGTTTCGCTCATGGCGGCACCCCGTTTTTTGTCTTGTCCCACGCTTTGGCAGCGCGGCCAAGCCGTGATACCCAGAGGCAAGGCCGCCGGCCAATGGCGGCTAGAATGAAACCAATTGAGGGACCGCCGCATGCCAGAATCCGCCAAACCGCGCGTTGCCGTCATCGGGCTCGGCTCGATGGGCTATGGCATGGCGACCTCGCTGCGCCGCGCCGGCCTCGAAGTCACCGGCTGCGACGTTTCGGCGGACTCCGTGGCGCGGTTTGTCGCCGACGGCGGGAAGGGTGCCGGCACACCGGCGGAGGCCGCGAAATCAGCCGACATCGTCGTCAGCGTCGTGGTCAACGCCGCCCAGACCGAGACCATCCTGTTCGGCGCCAATGGCGTCGCTGAGACCCTGGGCAAGGGAGCCGTGTTCATCTCCTCCGCCACCATGGACCCCGACGTCGCGCGCCGACTCGCCAAGCAGTTGGAGGGAACTGAGCGGCACTACCTCGACGCGCCGATATCAGGCGGCGCGCAGCGTGCGGCGCAAGGCGAACTCACCATCCTCGCATCCGGCAGTCCGGCGGCCTTTGCCAGAGCCCGCCCGGCACTCGATGCGATGGCCGCCAAACTTTACGAGCTCGGCGACGACGCCGGCCAGGGCGCTGCGTTCAAGATGATCAACCAGTTGCTGGCCGGCGTGCACATCGCCGCCGCCTCGGAAGCGATCGCGTTCGCCGCCAAGCAGGGCCTCGACATAAGGAAGGTCTACGAAGTGATCACGGCGTCCGCCGGCAATTCCTGGATGTTCGAGAATCGCATTCCGCATGTGCTCGACGGTGACTACACGCCGCGCAGCGCGGTCGAGATCTTTGTGAAAGACCTCGGCATCATCCAGGACATGGCGCGCTCGCAGAAATTCCCGGTGCCGGTTGCGGCTGCCGCGCTGCAGATGTTCTTGATGACGGCCGCGTCAGGCATGGGCCGCGACGACGACGCCTCGGTGGCGCGGATGTATGCCCGCGTCACCGGTACGCATCTGCCCGGCGAACCGAAATAGCAGCAAGATCAAGAAGGGGACGCTCGATGCCGCGCTTTGCAGCCAATCTTTCCATGATGTTCACCGATGTGCCGTTCCTCGATCGCTTCGAGGCGGCGGCGAAAGCGGGCTTCACCGCGGTCGAATTCCTTTTTCCCTACGATCATCCGGCGGAAGCCGTCGGCGAGCGGCTGAAGCGCAACCGCCTGACGCAGGCGCTGTTCAATCTGCCGCCGGGCAATTGGGACGCCGGCGAAAAAGGTTTTGCAGCATTGCCGGAACGGTTTGCCGATCTGCAGCAGAGCCTGCACGTCGCGCTACCGTATGCGCAGGCAACTGGCGTCAAGCGGTTGCATCTGATGGCCGGCATCGCCGACCGCGGCGATCCCCACGCGGTGGTGGGGTTTCACAAGTCGGTGGTATGGGCCGCCGAGTTTTTCGCCCCCCATGGAATCGACGTCGTGATCGAGCCGATCAATGCCCGCAACGTGCCCGGCTACTTCCTCAACGATTTTGCGTTCGCACGCGACCTGATTACCGATCTGAATATCCCGAATCTTAAGCTGCAGTTTGACATCTATCATTGCCAGATCATTCATGGCGACGTCACCATGCGGCTGCGCGAGATGATGCCGATCATCGGCCACGTCCAGATCGCCAGCATTCCCTCGCGCAACGAACCCGATGGCGAGGAGCTGAACTATCCGTTCCTGTTCGCCGAGCTCGACCGGCTCGGCTATGGCGGCTTCGTCGGCTGCGAATACAATCCGCGCGGCCAAGACCACCGACGGCCTCGGCTGGTTCAAGCCCTATGCCGGAGTGAAGCCGTGAAATTGTCCCTGGGCTGCATCGCCGACGACTACACCGGCGCTTCCGATCTCGCCAACACGCTGACCCGTCAGGGTCTGCGCACGGTGCAGACCATCGGCGTACCGTCGGACGACCTCGCGCTGCCGGAGGTCGACGCGGTGGTGGTGTCGCTCAAGAGCCGCTCGATCGAGGCCGGTGTTGCGGTCGATCGTTCGCGCGCGGCGGAGAAGTGGCTGCGCGGCCGTGGCGCCGGTCACGTGCTGTTCAAGATCTGCTCGACCTTCAATTCCACCGACGCCGGCAATATCGGCCCGGTGATGGATGCGCTGCGCGCCAATTCCGGCGACGTGATCGTGCTGGTGACGCCGGCCTTTCCGGAAACCGGCCGCACCGTCTACCAGGGCAATCTGTTCGTAGGCGCCGTGCCGCTGAACGAAAGCCCGCTGAAGGATCACCCGCTCAATCCGATGCACGATTCCAATCTGGTGCGGGTGCTGGCGCGCCAGAGCCAGACCAAGGTCGGGTTGGTCGATCTGGCGACGCTTGCGCGCGGCGCGGACGCAGTTCGCGGACGTCTCGCCGATCTCGCCGGAAAGGGCTTGGGTGCTGCGATCATCGACGCCGTGTTCGACCGCGATCTGGAAACCATCGGCGCGGTTGCGCTGGACCATCGCCTGTCGGTCGGCGCGTCCGGCATCGGCCTTGGTCTTGCCCGGGCGCTGGTCGCATCCGGCAAGGTCAAATCAGGTGCGGCCGGCGCGGTGTCCGGCGCGCCCGTCGGTGGGCCGGCGGCGTGCCTGGCCGGGAGTTGCTCGCAGGCGACGCTGGCCCAGATCGCCAGCGCCGAGAAGTCCATGGCCGTGCTGCATCTCGATCCCGAACAGATCGTCGCCGGCCCCGGCGAGGCACGTCGGGCGCTGGCCTGGGCGAGCGACCGAATCAGCGGCGGCCCCATCCTGATCGCCAGCAGCTCGACGCCGGACCAGGTCGCAGCTCTGCAATCTCGTCATGGCCGCGATGCAGCCGGACATGCCATCGAGCAGGCGATGGCCGATATTGCGGAAGGTTTGGTGCGCTCAGGCGTTCGGCGACTGGTGGTCGCCGGTGGTGAAACTTCAGGCGCCGTCGTCGATCGCCTGCGCATTCCCGGATTCCTCGTAGGCGCAGAAATCGCTGCAGGAGTGCCGGTTTTGAGCGCTGTTGGCGCCGACAAGGGCGAGATGCTGCTTGCCCTGAAATCAGGCAATTTCGGTGGAACCGAATTTTTCTCGGACGCGCTGAAGCTGATGCGCTGATCGCTGCGACGGCGCTCTTCGGCCGGCGCGATCTGACGCCTACGTATTTTTACCCCGACGTCGTTAACTCAACCTGAGGACGTGCCGGGTTTTATTTTCGCAACGGCATCCTTTTGATTCCCTCGACTTTCGCTGCCTCGTCACGTTCGGCGTCCTCCGCGCCCAAAACCAAGAGATTCCCGCCATGCTCGCCAAATACTCCATCCGCACCAAGATCATCACCGTTGTGGCATTCCTGCTCGTCGCGATGACGGGCATGGGCCTGCTCGCGGTCAGGAACATGCGCGCCATCAACGCCAACACGGTGGACATCGCGACGAGCTGGATGCCGAGCGTCCGTGTGCTGGGTGACTTGCGTGCCGGCGTCATCACCTATCGCAACGTGATCCGCGAGCACATGCTGTCCGAGACGCTGGAAGAAAAGCTGGCAAATGAAAAGACGCTGGCGACCGTTATTGAGTCCAACAACAAGATCCGGGCGGCCTATGAGCCGATGATTACGTCGCCGGAAGAGCGCGCGCTGTATAACGAATGGGTCAGGTTGTGGGAAAAGTACAAGAAGGGCACCGAGGAGATCATGGCGCTGTCGCGCAAGGCGGCCGGCACGATGCCCACGGAAGCGCACGATCTGAACACGACCACCGTGAACAAGATCGGGCTCGAGGCTGACGCAGTCCTGAAGAAGGATATCGACCTCAACAATGCGGGCGGCGACAAGGCGGCGCAGGAGGCCGCCGACAATTATGCATTCGCTTTCATGATGCTCGCGACCATCCTGGGTATGGCCGTCATCATGGGTATCGCTGTCAGCTATTATCTGGTTCGCGACGTATCGAGCGGGATTGCCTCCATCGTCGCTCCGATGCAGGCGCTCGGCCAAGGCGATCTGAGCGCGGACGTGCCGCATCAGGGCGAGCAGACCGAGATCGGCGCCATGGCGGATACCCTGCAGGTGTTCAAGCAGGCGCTGATCGCCAAGAAGGCCGCCGACGAGGCCGCGGCGCTCGACGCCGAAGCCAAGATCGAGCGTGGCCGGCGGGTCGACGGCATCACCCGCAATTTTGAAAACGTGATCGGCGAGATCGTGCAGACGGTGTCGTCGGCTTCGACGCAACTCGAGGCCTCCGCCGGCACGCTGTCGGCGACGGCCGAACGGTCGCAGACGCTCACGTCAACGGTGGCGTTGGCTTCCGGGGAAGCCTCCGCCAACGTGCAGTCGGTGGCATCGGCGACCGAAGAGCTTTCCTCCTCGGTCACCGAGATCGGCCGTCAGGTGCAGGAATCAGCACGGATGGCAACCGATGCGGTTGGCCAGGCCCGCGTCACAAACGACCGGGTCAGCCAACTGTCCAAGGCGGCGAGCCGGATCGGCGACGTGGTCGAGCTTATCAATACCATCGCAGGCCAGACCAATTTGCTGGCGCTCAACGCCACCATCGAGGCGGCGCGCGCCGGCGACGCTGGCCGCGGCTTTGCGGTCGTGGCGTCGGAAGTGAAGGCGCTCGCGGAGCAGACGGCAAAGGCCACCGGCGAGATCAGCCAGCAGATTACCGGCATCCAGGGCGCGACCCAGGAGTCGGTGAATGCGATCAAGGAAATCAGCGGCACCATCGAACGGCTGGCGGAGATCTCCTCGGCCATCGCAGCTGCGGTGGAAGAGCAGGGCGCGGCGACGCAGGAAATTTCGCGCAACGTGCAGCAGGCCGCCCGCGGCACCCAGCAGGTTTCCTCCAACATTACCGACGTGCAGCGCGGTGCCGGCGAAACCGGCGCCGCCTCGTCACAGGTGCTGTCGGCGGCGCAGTCGCTGTCGGGCGACAGCAACCGCCTCCGGCACGAGGTCGGCAAGTTTCTGGAGTCGGTCCGGGCAGCCTGACGACCCATCCGGCGGCGCAGACGAAGGGCCCGGCTCCTGGAAAGGGAGTCGGGCCTTTTCTCGTTTTACGAGAAATTGGTTTCGATGCAACCGTGATTGGATATCCCGTAGTTTCACGCAAGCGGAAATTAACCGGTCCCCGTTACGCTGCCCGCGCATCTCCGGGATTCGCGCGCGAAGATTGCGGGTTCCTTCCTTCGAAAATTCCGCCTCGAGAAAAATGCTTCAGAAGAATTTGGGGTCGTCCACATGATCAAGCTCAACCGTATCGGAAACAAACTGGGCTTGGCCGGGGCGGTCGGCGTCTTGCTGGCGATCGGCATGGTGGCCAACCAGATGGTCACCGAATCGAAAATCGAGGAAGGCAGCGGGCGCGCGGCCCGGTCGCAGCAGGTGGCCGACAACTCGCTCTCCGCGCATATCGACCTGCGCAAGATTCAGCTTGCCGCCAGCGCCGTCAGGCTGGCGAGAACCCCAGCTGAAGTCGAAAAGACCATGGCCGATTTGCAGCGCCACAAGGCGAGCGCAGCGAAGGAACTGGATGCCGCGCTCGCAACCGCCCAGCGGCCGGACGCCAGGGAGCGGCTGCAGAAGATCAAGGCCTTGATGGACGGCTTTACCACCGCCGTGGAAGATCTCGCCAAGGCACAGACCACGCTGCTTGCGCAGATCGACAAGCGCTCGGTCGTCTCGGATGAATGGACCAAGTCCGTCGCGGCCCAGTTGGGTTCGCCGGCCATGGCGAAGCTGGACAATCGCCTCGATATCGAACGTTTGCTGTTTCAGGCCGATGCCAGGGTGAACGCGCTGCGGGCGGCTGCCTGGAAGCTCGGCGCTACCGGCGATGCCAATTTGGTCACCGAGATGGGCAAGACCGAGGCCTCGCTGAAGGATGTCTTCAACAAGCTGCGCGGTGAGGCGGATGACCGCGAGTTGCTGGTCGTGGTCAGCAACCTGTCCTCCATCGTCAAGCGCTTCCTGGCCGCCAATGAGGAAGCTGTAAAGACCGAGCAGGCAAAGAACGACATCATCACCAACCGCACGGTCAAGGCCGCCGTGGATGTCGCCAATCTGATGGAAGAGACGGTCGCTGGCGCGCAAAAGGATGCGAAGATCTCCAAGGACGAGGTCGTGGCCGATACCGAACGCGCCAACCAGATCAACCTGATCATGGCGATCGTCGTCGTCATCTCGCTGCTCGCCTCGGTGGTGTTTTCCTTCCTCGGGGTCGCACGTCCGATGACGCGCCTGAACGGTGCGTTGGGCAGGATGGCCGGCGGCGATCTCGACGTCGAGATTCCCGGCGCCGGCCGCGGCGACGAAATCGGCGACCTCGCCAAGACGGTGACCGTCATTCGCGAGAACGCCGAGCACAAGGCGCGCGAGGAAGCCGAAGCCAAGGTCGAGCAGGACCAGGTCGCGGCGCAGCGGCGCAAGGCCGAAATGATCAAGCTCGCCGACGATTTCGAAGGCGCGGTCGGCCAGATCGTGGAGACCGTGTCGGCGGCGTCTACCGAACTCGAAGCCTCCGCCGGCACGCTGACGGCGACCGCCGAACGCGCCCAGGAACTGACCACGATGGTGGCCGCGGCTTCCGAGGAAGCCTCCACCAATGTGCAGTCGGTGGCCTCCTCCACCGAGGAGATGGCCTCGTCCATCACCGAGATCGGCCGTCAGGTTCAGGAATCGGCGCGGATGGCCAATGAGGCCGTCGATCAGGCCCGCACCACCAATGACCGGGTCAGCGAATTGTCGAAGGCGGCAGCCCGCATCGGCGCGGTGGTCGAACTCATCAACACCATCGCCGAACAGACCAATTTGCTGGCGCTCAACGCCACCATCGAGGCGGCGCGCGCCGGCGACGCCGGCCGCGGTTTCGCCGTCGTGGCGTCCGAGGTAAAGGCGCTGGCGGAACAAACCTCGAAGGCGACCGGCGAGATCGGCCAGCAGATCACCGGCATCCAGGCGGCGACCCAGGAGTCCGTCGGGGCGATCCAGGCGATCAGCACCACGATCGAGAAGCTGTCGGAGATCTCCTCGACCATTGCGGCCGCCGTGGAAGAGCAGGGTGCCGCCACCCAGGAAATCTCCCGCAACGTGCAGCAGGCCGCCCGGGGCACCCAGCAGGTCTCCGCCAACATCACCGACGTGCAGCGCGGGGCCGGCGAGACCGGCACGGCGTCCTCGCAGGTGCTCTCCTCGGCCCAGTCGCTGTCATCAGACAGTAGCCGTCTCAAGCGCGAGGTCGGCAAGTTCCTGAACTCGGTGCGCGCGGCGTAAGCAGCCGACATATCGCAGGCCAAAAGGCCCGCCCCTGAGCCGGGGGCGGGCCTTTTGCTGTTTGGATGCCGAGATAGAACCTTTGATTCCCCCATTCCCACGACCACGAGCGGCGCAATCGCTATCGACGGACTCGAACCGCCTCAAGCTCGAAGTCGGTAAGTTCCTCGACACGGTACGGGCGGCCTAAGGCGCCGGCCCAGAGTCCGGTTAACGGAAACCCAGTATATCTACTGAATACAAAATTAACGGGAAGAAAGCAGGCGACATATACGATTCCGCGAAATGGCGGACGACCCCTGTCGTCGCGTGGAGATCAGACATGTTTGCAGCGATACGCCGGGCCAGGATGACGGTTGGCCGAAAGATCTATGCCCTCATCTGCCTCAGCTTCATCGGGCTGCTGGGCGTGACCTTTCTCGAGTCGCGCGAACTGGCATCGAGCCTCGACCAGCAGAAACAGATCGAGCTGCGGCACCTCGGCGACCTCGCGCTCGGCATCATCAAGGAAGAGCATGCCGCGGTGCAGAAGGGCGGCGTTTCGGACGCCGACGCCCAGAAGCGCGCGATGGCGCGGATCGGGACGCTCCGCTACGGCAACAACGACTATTTCTGGATCAACGACATGCATCCGAAGATGGTGATGCATCCGATCAAGCCGGAAATGAACGGCAACGATCTGTCGGCCTACAAGGATCCGAACGGCAAGCTGCTGTTCGTCGATTTCGTCGACACGGTCAAAAAGAGCGGCTCAGGCTTCGTTCCCTATGAGTGGCCCAAGCCGGGCTTCGACAAGCCGCAGCCGAAATTGTCCTACGTGGTCGGCTTCGCGCCGTGGAACTGGGTCGTCGGCACCGGCGTCTACATCGACGACCTGAAGGCGCAGACCTGGGCTTCGACCCAGCGCTCCCTGATCGTTGCCGGCGTGATCCTGCTGTTCATGCTCGTGGTGTCGATCTTCGTGGCGCGTAGCGTCACCGGCCCGCTGCAACGGATGACGGTCGCGATGAACGATCTCGCCGGCGGCAACCTCGCCGTCGAGGTGCCCGGCGTCGGACGCGGCGACGAGATCGGCGAGATGGCCAAGGCGGTCGAGATCTTCAAGAGCAATGCCGTCGCCCGTCAGGCGCTGGAGGTCGAGCAGCGCGAGGCGCAGACCCGCGCGACGAGCGGCCGCAAGGCGGACATGAACAAGATGGCCAACGATTTCGAAGCCGCCGTCGGCCAGATCGTCGAAGCCGTATCGTCGGCATCCAGCCAGCTCGAACTCTCGGCGGGCACGCTGACGTCGACCGCGGAACGCGCGCAGGAACTCACGACCGCCGTCGCGGCGGCCTCCGATGAAGCTTCCACCAACGTACAATCGGTGGCTTCCGCCACCGAGGAGATGGCCTCGTCCGTCACCGAGATCAGCCGCCAGGTGCAGGAATCGGCGCGGATGGCCAACGACGCGGTCGATCAGGCGCGGGTCACCAACGACCGCGTCAGCGAATTGTCGAAGGCGGCAACCCGCATCGGCGACGTCGTCGAACTGATCAACACCATCGCGGGCCAGACCAATCTGCTGGCGCTCAACGCCACCATCGAGGCGGCGCGCGCCGGCGAAGCAGGCCGCGGTTTCGCGGTCGTGGCGTCCGAAGTGAAGGCGCTGGCGGAACAGACCGCGAAGGCCACCGGCGAGATCGGCCAGCAGATATCGAGCATCCAGGCGGCGACCCAGGAATCGGTGAACGCGATCCAGGCGATCAGCGGCACGATCGAAAAACTGTCGGAGATTTCGTCGACCATCGCAGCCGCGGTGGAAGAGCAGGGCGCCGCGACGCAGGAAATCTCCCGCAACGTGCAGCAGGCGGCGACGGGTACCCAGCAGGTGTCCTCCAATATTGGCGACGTGCAGCGCGGCGCCAGCGAAACCGGATCGGCGTCCTCGCAGGTGCTTGCGGCGGCGCAATCGCTGTCGGGCGACTCCAACCGCCTCAAGCTCGAGGTCGGCAGGTTCCTCGAACTCGGTGCGGGCGGCCTGATCGTACTGACTATTCGGTCCGAAGCCGGCTCCTCATGCCGGCTTTGCGGCTCGCCGATGATGCGAATCAGAAGCGCAGGCTGCCTTCAGGCAGCCTGTTGTCCGGCTGTACGAGGAGCGGGAAACATCTCTAGATCGTAAAATTGCGATTGCGGCATGGGCCAACCAATCGCCTTGAGTGAAATTGATGGCGAATGTGGCCAATGAATTTCCGGAATCGGGAAAACTTGGTAAGATACAAAGGCATCGTGAAGATCTGATGCCAGAAGATCTGATGCCATGAGTTCTGCGTCAATGAAGACGCGTCAGAACTCAAGACGCTTCATCCGATGGCAGGGCGCATCGAGGCACCCATCCGCCATCGTCAAGTTGCGCATACGATCCCTCTCACTGCCGGCTAGCGTTTTTTCGTTGTTGCGACGATCGCTACCGACGGCTCGGATGACCGCCGCGTGTCGTTGCTTGATGAACTAGTTGAATCCGACTTCGTGAAGATCAACCGGTCTCCGGATATCGATCATTTCCGGAGCATCGAAGGCTTGGGCGAGGCAAGCAGCATTCCGCTCGATCATCGGGACTTCGCCGCATCGTTCGCGTCGCTGAAGCTGAAGGCCTGCACGATCTATCTGCAGCAGACATTTCCGCGCATTCTTCAGATGCACTATTCCACGACCGGGGCGATCGTCGGTCTGATGATGGACGATGCGGGTTCGCTGATCCTGAACGGTGTGGAGGCCCGCGCGCCGACGTTCCTGCTGGTCAAAGGCAGCGCGCAGTGTGAGATCGTGGAGCCGCAGGCCAATCTGGTCGCCCTGGTGAATTTCGATTCCGTCGACGATCGCGGCTGGCCGGGCGAGCTCGACCGCGCTCAGCTGATCGCGACGGAACCTGCCAAATGCGAGGCGCTTCGCACGACGTTGCGCGATGTCCTGATGCTGGCGTCGCATTCGCCCGATACACTCGCTCAGCCTGATGTGATCGGGAGTGTTGAAGAATCGATCCTGCAGGCGGTCGATCTGGCGATGGCCGCCGCATCGCCGGCGTCCGAAGCCAAGCGCCTGAGCCTGAGCCACTATCTGTCGCTGGTCCGGAAATTCGACGAGTTCGTCGCCGTCAACGCCGGCAAGACGCTGTACAGCGCCGACGTGGCACGACAGCTTGGGGTCTCGGTCCGGACGCTGCATAACGCCGTGGTTGCCATTCGCGGCATGAGCATGCATCGTTATATGCGGCTGCGGCGGCTGTGGAGCGTGCGTCAGCAACTGCTGCGGGGTGCGTCGCTGCAATCGATCAAGGCGGTCGCGCTCGTGAACGGCTTCTGGCACATGGGCGAGTTCACCGCGCTGTATCGCGAGTTGTTTGGCGAAACGCCGCAGCAGACCTTGTTGGCGGCACGTAAGAATACGGACAGTCAGCCGTGATACCGGCGAAGCGAGCGGCGATACCGTAGTACTACGATTTCCCCAAGCAGCTCGATTTAGTCCCTCATTAACCACCGTATGAAACCTTAGCGGCATGAGTGCCGCTCTGTGGCTTTGCCGCAGGAGCCCTTCGTTCGTAACGAACCGGCTCGTCCAATCATGTGGCCCGGCTCTTCTTCAAGCGTGATCCCGCCATTCGGGAAACAACCGGTATTGCAGTCATTTTACTGACCTCTGTTGTCAAGGACGTGATCCATGTCGAGCCTCACCCGTTTTCTTCTGAACCTTTCCATTGGAGCCAAGCTCGGCATCGCCTCGGGCCTCGGCGTTCTGCTCGTCGTCACCATGGTCATCGTCCAGATCCGGTCCAACGCCGCGATGCGCGATCTCGACGCGCGCATGGCCGGGCAACAGACGATCGCGCGGGATGCGGCGGAAGCCAAGGCGTCGCTGCGCGGCATGCAGATCGGCACTCGTGACCTGCGCCTCGCCAACAATGCGGCGGATCTGCAGAAGGCCAAAGATTATCTGGCGGACCGGCTGACGGCGCTGAACAAGTTTTCCGATGAGATGCTCAGAATATCCAAGTCCGCCGAGAATCGCGCCCGCATCGAGAAGCTCAAGGCGAGAGCAGGAGACTACATGAACGGCTCCCTGCAGATAGCAGCCGTCCGCGGTGAAATGATTGCCGCGGCCGGCGGCGGCGCCGAGGCCGCGGCGCGGATTGCGAAGCTGAACGAGGAAGCCATCCGCATCGCTCGCGAGGTGACGCTGCCGATTGTCGCCGAGATCGAACCGCTCTCCAACCAGATCGCCGATTTCGCCAAGCACAGCGTGGAAGAGCAGGCCGCCCAGGCTGCAAAGGAAATGGCTACGGCGGAATGGGAATCCCTGGCGTTGGGTATCGGCACGGTTCTGTTGCTGATCGTGACCAGCATATTCTCCTACTTCACGATCGCCCGTCCGATGCGTGCATTGAGCGTGTCGATGGAAGAGCTTGCCGGCGGTAATTTCGGGGTGGTGTTGCCCGGCCTCGGGCGCAAGGACGAACTCGGCGCCGTCGCTGGCGCCGTCGAGAAATTCAAGGTCGTCTCGGAGCAGAAGGCGCGCGACGAGGCGGAAGCGAAGATCAAACAGGACCAGCTTGCGGCGCAACAGCGCAAGGCCGAAATGGTCAGGCTTGCCAACTCCTTCGAGGCCGCTGTCGGCGAGATCGTCGAAACCGTATCGTCGGCGTCCACCGAACTCGAAGCTTCCGCCGGGACGCTGACGGCGACTGCCGAGCGCGCCCAGCAAGTGACGACCATGGTCGCTGCGGCATCTGAGGAAGCTACCACCAATGTGCAGTCGGTAGCTTCAGCGACGGAAGAGCTGTCGTCTTCCGTCAACGAGATCAGCCGCCAGGTCCAGGAATCGGCGCGGATGGCCGGCGAGGCCGTGGACCAGGCCCGTCACACCAATGACCGCGTCAGCGAATTGTCGAAGGCGGCGGCCCGCATCGGCGACGTGGTCGAACTCATCAACACCATCGCGGGCCAGACCAATTTGCTGGCGCTCAATGCCACTATCGAGGCCGCCCGCGCCGGTGAGGCCGGCCGCGGTTTTGCCGTCGTGGCCTCCGAAGTGAAGGCGCTCGCCGAACAGACCGCAAAGGCCACCGGCGAGATCGGCCAGCAGATTACCAGTATCCAGGGCGCGACCCAGGAGTCGGTGAACGCGATCCAGGCCATCAGCGGGACCATCGAAAGGCTGTCGGAAATCGCATCGACGATAGCGGCGGCGGTGGAGGAGCAGGGCGCGGCGACGCAGGAAATCTCCCGCAACGTGCAGCAGGCCGCCCAGGGCACCCAGCAGGTCTCCTCCAACATCACCGACGTGCAGCGCGGCGCCAGCGAGACCGGCTCCGCGTCGTCGCAGGTGCTCTCGGCGGCGCAGTCGCTGTCGTCGGACTCCAACCGCCTCAAGCTCGAAGTCGGCAAGTTCCTGGATTCCGTGCGGGCGGCCTGACGAGGGAGGCTGCGGCCCGGCGCCCGGAGCTATGCCGGGGAAGTGAAGGGTGGCTGCGCCGCCGGAATTGGCCTTTTGAGCTCGTTTCGGCTAAATCAGCGCAGTCAGACCGGGCTTTTGCAGGCGCCCGGTCGCCATCCCGCCGCGGGGCCCCGGGAATGCCACTTACATGATCGCGCTGGTCCGTATTGCGTTGAGCCGGCCGTATACGTTTGTCGTGCTCGCCCTGCTGCTGTTGATCATCGGGCCGCTGGCGGCGCTGCGCACGCCGACCGACATCTTTCCGGATATCCGCATCCCGGTCATCGGGGTGGTCTGGAACTATACCGGCCTGCCGCCGGACCAGATGTCGGGGCGCATCATCACGCCGTTTCAGCGGGCGCTGACGACGACGGTCAACGACATCGAGCACATCGTCGCCAATTCCTATAACGGCATTGGAATCGTCAAGATCTTCTTCCAGCCGAATGTCGATATCCGCACCGCCAACGCCCAGGTGACCGCGATCTCGCAGACGATGATCAGGCAACTGCCGCCGGGCGCGACGCCGCCGCTGATCCTGAACTACAGCGCATCCACCGTTCCGATCATCCAGGTCGCGCTCTCGGGCGAGGGGCTGACCGAGCAAAATCTCGCCGATATCGGCATCAATCAGCTGCGCACGCCGCTGGTCACCGTGCCCGGCGCCGCCATTCCCTATCCGTTCGGCGGCAAGCAGCGCCAGGTTCAGATCGACCTCAATCCGACCGCGTTGCAGGCCCGCGGCCTGTCGGGACAGGATGTCGCCAATGCGCTGGCCGCGCAGAACCTGATCACCCCGGTCGGCACCCAGAAGATCGGCCAGTTCGAATACATCATCCAGCTCAACAACTCGCCGCTTCGGATGGAGGAGCTCGGCGGACTGCCGATCAAGGCCGTCAACGGCGCGATGGTCTATATTCGCGACGTTGCTTCCGTGCGCGACGGCAACCCGCCGCAGACCAACATCGTTCACGTCGACGGCAACCGCTCGGTGCTGATGATGGTGCTGAAGGCGGGCGCGACCTCGACGCTCGATATCATCGCCGGCATCAAGCAGAAGGTCATCGACGTCAGGGACCAGCTTCCCGAGACGTTGAAGATCGGCTTCATCGGCGACCAGTCGCTGTTCGTCCGCGGCGCGATCGAGGGCGTTGCCGTCGAAGGCGTCATCGCCGCTCTCCTGACCAGCGTGATGATCCTGCTGTTCCTCGGCAGCTGGCGTTCGACGGTCATCATCGCCGTCTCGATCCCGCTGTCGGTGCTCGGCGCCATCATCATGCTGTCGGCGATCGGCGAGACGCTCAACATCATGACGCTCGGCGGGCTGGCGCTGGCGGTCGGCATCCTCGTCGACGACGCCACCGTCACCATCGAGAACATCAACTACCATCTGGAGCAGGGCAAGCCGGTCGAGCTGTCCATCCTCGACGGCGCCAACCAGATCGTGACGCCGGCCTTCGTATCCCTGCTCTGCATCTGCATCGTGTTCGTGCCGATGTTCTTCCTGCAGGGCGTCGCGCGCTTCCTGTTCGTGCCGATGGCCGAAGCGGTGATGTTTGCGATGATCTGGTCCTTCATCCTGTCGCGCACGCTGGTGCCGACGATGGCGAAATATCTGCTCAAGGCGCATGTCCATCATGAGGGCGGACCGCCGCCGACGCGCAATCCGCTGGTGCGCTTCCAGCGCGGCTTCGAGGCGCGGTTCGAGCGTGTTCGCGCCACCTACCACGATCTGCTGTCGATGGCGCTGGAGCGGCGGCCGCTGTTCGTCACCGGCTTTCTCGCCGTCGTCGCGCTGTCGTTCCTGCTGGTGCCGTTTCTGGGCCGCAACTTCTTTCCCGCCGTCGACGCCGGCAACATCCTGATGCATGTCCGCACCCAGGTCGGCACCCGCGTCGAGGAGACCGCCAACCAGCTCGCCGACGTCCAGAAGGCGATCCGCAAGATCATTCCGCCCGGCGAGATCGACACGCTCACCGACAATATCGGCATGCCGATTTCCGGCATCAACATGACCTACAACAACACCGGCGTGATCGGCCCGGCCGACGGCGACATCCAGATCAAGCTCCGGGAAGGCCACCGGCCGACGGACGAATACGTCCAGACCCTGCGCGAGCAATTGCCGCGGCTGTTTCCCGGCATGAACTTCTCGTTCCTGCCGGCCGACATCGTCAGCCAGATCCTGAATTTCGGCGCGCCGGCGCCGATCGACCTGCAGATCCGCGGCGCCAACCTCGAAGCGAATTTCGCCTACGCCAACAAGCTGCTGAGCCGGATCCGCCGGATTCCCGGCATCGCGGACGCGCGCATCCAGCAATCGCCCAACAACCCGACCTTCAACATCGACGTCGACCGTACGCGGGCGCAATATGTCGGGTTGACCGAGCGCGACGTCACCAACAGCCTCGTCGTCAACCTCGCCGGCAGTTCGCAGGTCGCGCCGACCTTCTATCTCAACCCCGATAATGGCGTGTCCTACTCGATCGTCATGCAGACGCCGCAATACAAGATGGACTCGCTGAGCGCCCTGCAGGCATTGCCGATCACCGCCAGCGGCAATCCGCAATCTCCAATTCTCGGCGGCATTGCGGATGTGAAACGTTCGATATCGAGTGCCGTCGTCTCGCAATACGACATCCAGTCGATGGTGCAGATTTTTGCGACGCCGCAGGGCCGCGACCTCGGCGCGGTCGCCGCCGATGTCAGAACCGCGATTGCAGACACGGCCAAGGATGTGCCGAAGGGTTCGTCGGTGGTGCTGCTCGGCCAGGTCGAGACCATGAACAGCGCTTTCTCCGGCCTGCTGTTCGGACTGCTTGCCGCGGTCGTGCTGATCTATTTCCTGATCGTCGTGAACTTTCAGTCCTGGTCCGATCCCTTCGTGATCATCACGGCGCTGCCGGCGGCGCTTGCCGGCATCGTCTGGATGTTGTTCACGACCCAGACCACGCTCTCGGTGCCGGCGCTGACCGGCGCGATCATGTGCATGGGCGTGGCCACCGCCAACAGCGTGCTGGTGATCAGCTTCGCCCGCGAGCGCTACGAACAGCTCGGCGATCCCGTCGCTGCCGCGCTCGAAGCCGGCTTCGTCCGCTTCCGTCCGGTGCTGATGACGGCGCTTGCCATGATCATCGGCATGGCGCCGATGGCGCTGGGTCTCGGCGAGGGCGGCGAACAGAACGCCCCGCTCGGGCGCGCCGTGATCGGCGGCTTGATTTTTGCGACGATCGCCACCCTGATGTTTGTTCCCGTGGTGTTCAGCATGGTACACAAGAAGCAAGGCGCCGAAGCCGCCGCCTCATCGGAGATGCCGCATGCCCGCTGAACCACGCCCGCCGGTCTCGCATCGGAAACTGGGCATATTCGGGGTTGCGGCATTGATCGGCGCGGCGCTGATCGTCGCCACCGGCATTCGTGCCCGCGAGGATTCCAGCGCGAAACTGAAGGAATGGACCGATGCGCAGGCGATCCCCACCGTCGCCGTCGCGCTTCCCAGCGGGAAGGCGCTCAGCCCTACCATCGATCTGCCGGGCCGGCTGGAAGCCTATTCGCGCGCGCCGATTTTTGCGCGCGTCAGCGGCTACTTGAAGAGCTGGAGCGTGGACATCGGCGCCAGGGTCAAGGCGGGCCAGGTGATCGCCGAGATCGAGGCGCCGGACCTCGACCAGCAATTGCTGCAGGCGAGGGCCGATCTCGCCAGCCAGCAATCCAGCGCGCGGCTGTCCGAAGCAACGTTGAACCGGCGCAAGACGCTGCTCGCCTCGAACTTCGTCTCGATGCAGGAAATCGACGAACGCACCGCCGATCTCGCCAACAAGAAGGCCGCCGTCAATTCCGGCCAGGCCAACGTCGAACGGCTGGAAGCGCTCGCCGGCTACAAGAAGATCACGGTGCCGTTCGACGGCGTGGTCACTTCGCGCGAAACCGATGTCGGCGCGTTGATCAATGCCGGCGGCGGCGCTGGCCCCGCGATGTTCGTGGTCTCCGACATCAGCAAGCTGCGCGTCTATGTCAACGTGCCGCAGAACTACGTGCCCGCGATCAGGATCGGCGCCAAGGCAGTGCTGGCGATGCCGGAATATCCGAACCGGACGTTTGCGGCCACGGTGGAAGCCTCGTCGCAATCGGTCGACGTATCTTCGGGGACGACGCGCATGCAGCTTGCGCTCGACAATGCGAACGGCGAACTGATGCCGGGCGGCTACGCCAACGTCCGCCTGCCGCTGCAACGCGACACGGTGCCGCTGCATATCCCCGCCAGCGCCCTCATCTTCAACAAGGACGGCCTGCGGGTCGCCACTGTCGGCCCCGACGACAAGGTACTGTTCAAGACCGTGACGATCGCCCGCGACCTCGGCAGGGAGATCGAGCTGGCCTCCGGCCTCGCAGCCGACGACCGCGTTATCACTGCGCCGCCGGACGGGATCGCCGATGGCGACCAGGTCCGTGTCGTCGGCGCAGACGCCAAGGGCAAGCCCGCAACGGCGTCGGAGAAGCAGGACGTGAAGGGATAGGCGTCCCCTTAACCTCGCCCTTGCCCTGAGCGGCAAACGCGTGACGTGCCGCGTCTTACCACCAGCGCGGTTGCAGCGGAGGATAGTCCTGGCCACCGCGCCGGGGCGTATTGACGGGTTGGGAGTTCCAGCTGGGCTGGAAAAAAGGGCTGAAGCCGTCGTCGTTAGGGCCTGCGACGAGGATATCGGGCGGCGTGGGCTTGCGCGTTATGAAGCCGCCTTGCGGCTGATTGCTCAGCACCGTAACGAACTCGGTGCGATAGTTGGTCTCTTTGCTCAGTGGCTCATCCGAGATGACGATCGAGGATCGCGGCAACGCGGTCGGCGCGATGCGATCGAGCACCTCCTGCGGGATGGTGATGCGATCGAGTGCGGACTTCGCATTGTCTCCGTCGTCGATGGTGACCGCGGTCCAGCGCAGGCCCAATTCGTTGCGCGCCACCGCCGTGAACACATGCGTACCGATCGGCCTTTCGGGATTGCGGATATTGACCGGAACCTCAATCGTTGCGTCGAACACCACGCCGCCGCCGTCGGGTGCCGGCTTCTGCGTAGGGCGGCGCACGTAAAGCTTATGTGTCGTGCGGCTGATATAGATCGAGACCGGCTCGAGCGCGAGCTTCGCCTCGCTCGCCGCCTTGGCGGTGTCGGCCTTCCTCGTCTGGGCCGCCTTGGCCGCTTCTTTGGCGGCGGCCGCGGCGTCGAGCTTCGATGTCGCGTCGGCCTTGGCGGTGTCGCGCTGCGTTCCCAGTTCCGCGGCCTTGGCGGCGGCCTTTTGCTTGAGGTCCTCGGCCCGCGCCTTGGCCTCGTCCGTTTTGGCTGAAACGAGCACCTTCTCGGCGTAGGCGAGTTCCGCGTCGGCGCGGGCTTTCTGTCCCTCCAGCTTGCGCAGCGCCGCCGTCAGGGAAGCCGTCTCGCGCGCGGCTGTCGCTGCGGCCTTCTTCGTCTCATTGGCCGTTTTGGCGGCCTCGGCCGCCTCGCGGGGAAGCGCCTCCGCCCTGGCCGGCGCGGCCGCGACGGCCTCCCGGTTCGGCACCAACAGCGCCGGATGGGAGAATTCCACCGGCTCGGCGTCATCAGGCGAGATGATCACCCGCATTCCGATTCGCGTCTTGTCGAACAGCTTCTCGGCAAAGCCAAACGGCATCCGCACGCAGCCGTGCGAGGCCGCATAGCCGGGCAGGGGCCCGCCGTGCAGAGCGATGCCGTTCCAGGTGATGCGCTGCATGTTCGGCATCGAGGCATCGTCATACATGTTCGAGCGGTGATCCTTTTCTTTCTCGACGACCGCGAAGACGCCGGCTGGCGTCTCGCGTCCCGTGGTGCCGGTAGACACCGGCGCGCGCAGGATCCAGCCGTCGGTGTCGTATAAAGTGACCTGCTGGGTCTTGATCGACACGATTGCCATGATCGGCTCGCCGGCATCGCGCGGAGCTGTCGCCTCCTTGAGGGGCGCGGGGCGCGCCTGTCTTGCCGCGGCGTCGGCGGTCAGCGCCGTCAGGGCGGCCATCGCCGCGAGCGTCAGAACGGCAGGAGGACCCCAACGCCGCGCCGCCACGGTGGTTCGCGCCGTCCTGGATCGATTTGCCATGTCATGCCCTGGTCCAAATGCCTGTCCGTGCTTCGTCAATTCATACACGACAGCGTGCCCAGGGCGAAGTGCGGTTAGCTGCCGCATTTGGCCCCGTTCATGTTCGCCTGGAGGCGCGGGAATCCTCGTTGATGCTGCGCTGACTCCGACTGTCGTCGGGGAACCGCATCTATTGTTTTGATCCGCTCCAGCTTCCGGCACAGCCATCGGATCGCCGGAATGTGCCGGATCCGCTGCGGCCGGAAAAGCGGCCGGACATGGTCCAACTCAGGCTTCCCGCGGACCCGACACCAGAGACGCCGCCGTTCGGACTGACTTGGGCGGTGCCGTATTGCCCCACCATCCTGCCGCTGGAGATGACCACTGTATCGCTGGAGCTGCCGCAGGGCGTGCCGACGCTGGTGAGAATCCACGCTCCGTCGATATTGCCGCCAGCATTGCCGCCTCCGCCGCTCTTTCGCGGCGCGCGGCTCGGCGCTTCGGTTTCGGTTCGGCTGCGTCGTGCCGGTTTTGAGGGCTCGGCTGCGCGAGGCGTCTCGCGCGAACCGGACAGCGACTTTTCGTCATTACCGATGCTGCCGCCGGCACTCCCGGACTGCGCGCGCGCCAGGTTAGGCAGGGCGACGATGGCAAGCGTGGCTGACAGCAGGGCGGCTTTGGTCAGATATCGAATGAGGTTTGCCAAAATACACTGGTTTCCAACGAACAGGGTTCTAATGGTGCAGACACAATGCTGGCAAGATTTGCCGGTGTCGCCGCACCCGTCAAGCCCTGTGTCGTCGCCGAGGCTATCCCACCCGCCACTCCAGCACGCCGTCGTCGGCCGCCACGATCGCGCCGAGCGATCCCACCGGCGTCCGGTCCAGGTTCAGCAAATGCTTGAGCGTCGCACCGTCGCTGGCGGGGATGCGGGCCAGCGCCCGCGCGTCGGCCTCGGTGCGCATCATCACCACGCCGTGCTCGACCTCACCCTTGCCCTTGTAGATCACGGTGAAAGCCTCGACCTTGCCCTTGCCGCTGGCCTCGGTGACGAAGTCCGGCACCTTGCGGCGGTTGCGGTCGGCCTCGGCCTGCACACTGGTCTCCTGCTGGAGCGCTTCCTTCGGCGCCTCGCGTGACAGCACCAGCCCATGATGCTTGGTGACAAAACCACCCTGGCCGTAGAGCAGACCCAGCCTGCCGCGCTCACGCAGCTTGCGTACCATCGCGACGGCCGCGTGCGTCATATAGGTGTTGAGCGGGGCGCCGAAGAAGGTGAGGCCGCCGGTTACCGTCGGCTGCACGTCGGGCCCAAGCCCGAGCGTCCGCCGCGCCATCTTGGGCACGCAGGGGAAACAGCTATAGAGCTCGATGGCGTCGAATTTTTTGCCGTCGCCCTCGACGAGGTCCATCACCGCCTTCAGAACCGCGTTCTGCGGGTGGCTTTCGTAGAACTGGTCGCGCACGAGATAATCGCGCGGCTCTTCCGCCGAGGCGCCGCCGATCGGATAGATCAGGCGATCTTCGGGCACGCCGGCCGCGCGGGCCTTTGCCAGCGACGTCAGCAGCACCGCGCCGCCCATGTTCACGGTCGGATTGGCCACCATCAGCTTTGTATAGGGCCAGGCGATCAGGCGATTCTCAGGCGTCGGCGTGATGATCTCGTCAGGTGTGAAACGCTTCTTCAGCCATGAATTTTCATTCCCGGAAGCGACGCGCGCATAGGTCGACCACAGCGCACCGGATTCGGCGAGCGCCTCGCGCGGGGTCTGGCCCCAATGCGCTGATGTGGCGGATTCATACAGCGGATAGACTGTAATAGGCCTGAACACGCCGAGCTTCACCGCCATCGGCTTCTGGAACGCCGCGCCGCGCTTCGGCTCCTCGACGTCATGGGCGAACGGCGTCCAGGGCAGCGCGATGCCGCCGCGCTCGGCCTTGGTTGCGGTGGATTGCGCTTCCGCGCCGCAGATCACGGCCACGCTGCATTCGCCGCGCGCGATGCGCTTTGCGGCCTCGTGAATGTAGCGGATCGGGCTCTCGCCGCCGACCGGGCCGTAATAGCAATGCGCCGGATCGGCGCCGAGCCGCGCCGCAAGCTGCTTCTCGGGATCGCGGTAGCGCCAGCTCAGGAAATTGACGACGTCGAGCGAGCCGAGATCGCCGAGCAGTTTTGCCCCGCTATCCGCTTCCGCGCGCCGCACGGCTTCTTCGAGCAGCGCCAGCGGCTCGAGGCCGGCGGCGATGTCCTTGGGCCGGTCGGCGATTTCGCCGACGCCGACGATGACGGGAATGCGGTCTTCGGGGAGGGGAGTGTTGGGCATTTCTTCTTGTTTCACTTTCTAGAGATTCAATTCGCGGTTCGCTGTTCCGTCATTGCGAGGAGCGCAGCGACGAAGCAATCCATACTTTCTTCGTGGCGCAATGGATTGCTTCGCTTCGCTCGCAATGACGTGGAGAGACCTTCACTCCTCCATCAGCATGTTCATGTGCTCCACCGCATCGGCAAAATCTTCCTTGAATTCCTGCACCACCGCGCCGGCCGATTTGACGCTGTCGATCAGGCCGACGCCCTGGCCGACGAAGTACGTCACGAGGTCGCGCGCCTGCGCATTGCCGGCGGCGGCGGCGCGGTCGATCGAATTGAAGGCGTCGCGGCTGATGATGCTCTGCAGCGGCATCGGCAGCGCGCCGGGGCTGTCCGGTCCGCGGTCCCATGCATCGGTCCATACCGAACGCAATTGCCGCGCCGGCTTTCCGGTGCGGCCCCTGGAGCGGACCGCGTCGCGCGAGGACGCCGCGATCATTTTTTCGCGGAAGATTTCCGTGGTCTCGGATTCGACGGTGGCGAGCCACACCGAGCCGGTCCACGCGCCCGCCGCGCCCATCGCCATGCAGGCGGCCATCTGCCGCCCGGTCATGATGCCGCCGGCGGCCAGCACCGGCACGTCGCGGATCGGCTTGATCGCCTTGATCACTTCGGGCACCAGCACCATGGTCGAGACCTCGCCGCAATGGCCGCCGGCCTCGGTGCCTTGCACCACCAGAATATCGACGCCGGCTGCGACCTGTCGCAGCGCATGTTCCTTGGCGCCGACCAGCGCGGCGACCGGGACATTGTGCTTCTTGCCCATGTCGATCATCGCCTTCGGCGGCACGCCGAGCGCGTTCGCAATCAGCTTGATCGGATGGCGGAACGAAACATCGAGCACTTCTAACGCGCGCTGCGCGTCGAATGGCTGCGGCTGGTTGTCGGCGACGTTGGTCGTCGTCAGTTCGACGCCGTATTTCTTCAGGAGGTTGCGGGTGAAGTCGCGATGCTGCGGCGAGATCCGCGCCTCCAGGCTTTTCCAGGTGACGTCCTTTTCACCCGCGGTCGAAATGTTTTCGGGGATCAGCACGTCGAGCCCGTAGGGCTTGCCGTCGGTGTGATCGTCGATCCATTTCAGTTCCTGCTCGATCGTCTCCGGCGAGTGCGCGGTCGCGCCCAGCACGCCAAACCCGCCGGCGCGGCTGACGGCCGCGACCACGTCGCGGCAATGGCTGAAGGCGAGCAGCGGAAACTCGATACCCAGCATGTCGCAGATCGGCGATTTCATGGTTGTTGCTCCCTGTGGCGGCCGCGGGCCAGCCGCTCATTGTTGGTTTTGATTGGCGGTGTTGAACCGACGCTAGCCCATCGGGGGCATGCGTGCCAAGCGGGACGGCCCATCCTGAGAAGTACACATTCCACCTCGCAAAATATGCAAGGCCATGCCGCGGATTTGCGTCTTGCGCTTTGGCGCTACGGAAGGAATGCTGCTTGCCAAATCAAAGAGAATATCAGGGAGCCAGTATACATGTCCGCCATGCCTTCCGTTACCGCCAAACCGACCGAGACCTACGACGTCGTCGTGGTCGGCGCGGGCTTTGCCGGCATGTACATGCTGCACCGGTTGCGCGGGCAGGGGATGACGGCGCGGGTCTTTGAGCAGGGCTCCGATGTCGGCGGCACCTGGTACTGGAACCGTTATCCCGGCGCGCGCTGCGACGTCGAGAGCATGCAGTATTCCTATTCGTTCTCCGAAGAGCTGCAGCAGGAATGGAACTGGAGCGAGCGTTACGCGCCGCAGCCGGAGATTTTGAAATACGCCAACCACGTCGCGGATCGTTTCAACCTGCGGCCCGACATCCAGTTCAACACCCGCGTCGACAGCGCCGTGTTCGACGAGACGACCTCGCTGTGGTCGGTCACGACTTCCGACGGCAGGACAGTGACGGCAAAATTCGTCGTACTCGCCACCGGCTGCCTGTCGAACGCGCGGATGCCCGACATCAAGGGCCTCGATCGCTTCAAGGGCAAGGTCTACCACACCGGCCACTGGCCGCATGAGGAAGTCGATTTCACCGGCCAGCGCGTCGGCGTCATCGGCACGGGATCGTCGGCGATCCAGTCGGTGCCGGTCATTGCCGAACAGGCGAGCCATCTGACGGTATTCCAGCGCACCGCAAACTTCTCCATTCCCGCCCGCAATGCCGCGCTCAGCGCGCAGGAGCGGGAGACGTTTCGCGCCAACTATCCCGAGATCAGGCGTTTTGCGCGCGAGGTGGCGAAGAACGGCATCTATACCGAGATGCCCGACCGCGGCGCGCTCGATGACGGCGACAACGCGCGCCGCGCGAAATACGAGGCACGCTGGAATCGCGGCGGGCTCACCTTCATGTCGGTCTACAACAACCTCGGGCTCGACAAGGCGGCCAACGACACCGCCGCCAATTTCGTCCGCGAAAAGATCGCCGAAATCGTCAAGGACCCGCAGACCGCAAAGCTGTTGCAGCCGAACAACCATCCGATCGGCTCCAAGCGCATCTGCATCGACACCGATTATTTCGCGACCTTCAATCGCTCCAACGTGACGCTGGTCGACATCAAGTCCAGCCCGATCGAGGAGATCACGGAGAATGCCGTGCGCGTCGGCGCCAGGGATTACGAAGTCGATGCGCTGGTGCTGGCGACCGGCTTTGACGCCATGACGGGGTCGGTGGCGAAGATCGACATCAAAGGCCGCGGCGGGCAGACGCTGAACCAGAAATGGGCCGCAGGCCCGCGCACCTATCTTGGTCTCATGAGCGCGGGCTTTCCCAACCTCTTCGTCATCACCGGTCCGGGCAGCCCGTCGGTGCTGTCGAACATGATCGTCTCGATCGAGCAGCACGTCGACTGGATCAGCGATTGCATGGCGTACTTGCGTGATCGCGGCCTCGACACCATGGAAGCGGCCACCGATGCCGAAGACAAATGGGTCGCGCACGTCAATGAGGTCGCCTACGCCACGCTCTACCCGCAGGCCAATTCCTGGTACATGGGCGCCAACGTCCCCGGCAAGCCGCGCATCTTCATGCCCTATATCGGCGGCGTCGGCCCCTACCGGCAGATCTGCAACGACGTCGCGGCCAAGGGCTATGAGGGCTTTGTGATGGAGAGGGTGGAGGAGCCGCGAGAGATGGCGGCGTCCTAGCCGTCATTGCGAGCGAAGCGAAGCAATCCATCTCACTGGACAAAGAAAGAATGGATTGCTTCGTCGCTTTCGCTCCTCGCAATGACGACAAAGTTAGAGTTCGTAGGGTGGGCAAAGCGCAGCGTGCCCACCATCTTGCGGCGTGACGTGAACATGGTGGGCACGGCGCAAGTGCGCCTTTGCCCACCCTACATGTCAGCCCCGCAGCCGCCGCGCCAACACCTCAACAAACCGGTCAGCGTCGGCTTCGTCATTATAAACGTGCGGCGACACACGCATGCGCCCCAGGCGCGGTGCGACATAGACGCCTTCGCTTGCCATTCCCTCGATCAATCCCGCCGGCATTCCGCCCTTGAAGGCGAGGCTCAATATATGCGGCGCCCGCAGATGAGGTTCGCCAATTTGGATGCCGATGCCGCGCACGGCTTGCGCGATCCGCTCCGTCAGCATCGCGAGACGTTGCGCAATGGCCGGCGCGCCCCAGTCAGCCATCATCTCCATGCCGATCGAGGCCATCTCCATCGAGATGAAATGATCGCGCTCGCCCATGTCGAAGCGCCGCGCATCGGGAACGTAACTGACGATCGGTGAAATAGACCGCGTTCTCGGCGCGCACGTTGCGGCGGCCGGACGCGGTCTGCTCAAGCGGGATACCGCCTTGATGGCGTTTCGCAACATAGAGAAAGGCGCGGCCGTATGGGCCGAGCAGCCATTTATAGGTCGGGAAGATCACGAAATCCGGATCGAGACGCTGCACGTCCATCGCCAGCACGCCGGCGCCTTGCGTCGCGTCGATCAGGAAAGCCGCGCCCCGCTGTTTCAGTGCCGCGCCGACCTTGTCGACATCGATCAGCCCGCCGTCCGACCAGTGCACCGACGAGATCGAGGCCAGGCTGACCGCGGGCGCCGGATCGCTCGATGCTTTCGAGAACCGCCGATGTCCAGTCGCCGTCGTCCGGCTGGCGAACCGTCTCGACGGTAAACCCTCCCGCCTCGGCCCGCGCCTGCCATTCCAGCACCGGGGAGGAGTGATCGTTTTCCAGCACGATCACGCGCGTGCCGCGGCCGAGCGTCAAAAACTTCGCCGCCGTCGCCACGCCATAGCTGATCGAAGGGATCAGCGCGATATCGGAGGGCTCGGCATGGATCAGCCGGGCGGCAGCGGTCCGCGCACGTTCATGCTGCGCGTTCGCAAAACCAGCCTCGAGCGTCCAGGGCGTGCCCTTGCGTCCCACCGCGGCACGGCCGGCTTCCAGCGTCTTTAGCGGCAGCGGGCTGTAGGAAGCCGCATTCAGGTAGCAAATCTGGCGCGGTATCTCGAACAAGGCGCGCTGTGATGGGAGCATCTGGAGGGTCTCTTTTGTAGCGACACATCCACTATGGCCGATCTCGACTGCGCCAGCCACAGGAGCATTGCTCCGAGTACACCTGCCACGCCGTGCGGTCAGGGCAGGGGTCGCAGCATGGCGCATTCCTCCCCTGATTTTTGCGCGCTTTTTGTTTGGTTGCGGTGCTGATACGAAGCCTTACATGGATTGCACTGGCCGCCGCGCGACAGATCACTGCAACCGCGAAACGGCCGAAGAAGCCTGGAGCCAACCCGAATGACCGACGCCCCCGTCAACGATCCCGCCGCTTACGAGCCGCCAAAGGTCTGGACCTGGAACAAGGAAAGCGGCGGGCGCTTCGCCAGCATCAATCGCCCGATCGCAGGGCCCACGCATGAGGCCGAACTGCCGGTCGGCCGCCATCCGTTTCAGCTTTATTCGCTGGCTACTCCCAACGGCGTCAAGGTCACGGTCATGTTCGAGGAGCTGCTGGCGGCCGGTCACAGCGGCGCGGAATACGATGCCTGGCTGATCAAGATCGACGGCAACCAGTTCGGCAGCGGCTTTGTCGCTGTCAATCCGAACTCGAAAATCCCGGCGCTGATGGACCGCAGCGGACCGCAGCCGATCCGGCTGTTCGAGTCCGGCGCGATCCTGGTGCATCTTGCCGAAAAGTTCGGCGCCTTTCTGCCGGCCGGCGGCCAGGCGCGGGCCGAATGCCTGTCATGGCTGTTCTGGCAGATGGGCAGCGCGCCGTTTCTCGGCGGCGGCTTCGGCCATTTCTACGCCTACGCGCCGACCAAGATCGAATACGCCATCGACCGCTACGCCATGGAGGTGAAGCGCCAGCTCGACGTGCTCGACCGCCGTCTGGCCGACAACGAATTTCTCGCAGGCAGCGAGTACACGATCGCCGACATGGCGACCTGGCCGTGGTACGGCGCGCTGGCCAAGGGCCTGGTCTACGGCGCCGGCGAATTCCTGTCGGTGCACGAATACAAGAACGTGCAGCGCTGGACCGACGCGATTGCAAAGCGCCCGGCGGTGAAGCGCGGCCGCATGGTCAACCGTATCTCGGGCGATCCGGCGAGCCAGCTGCACGAGCGGCATGAGGCCTCTGATTTCGACACGAAGACGCAGGACAAGATCGGCGAGCCGGCGAAGGCGTGAGGCGGGCAGGGGGAACGCCATGAGCTTTTTCGAAAAGGGCGCCGTTCGCATCCATTATGAGGAAGCCGGCTCCGGCTTCCCGCTGCTCCTGATCGCCGGCGGCGGGTTGAACTCGAACATCGCAGGGATTACCGGCGACTATCCGCCCTTCAACGCCATCAAGGAGTTCGGCGACGAGTACCGCTGCATCGCCTTCGACCTGCGCAATGCCCCGCCCGGCCAATCCTCCGGTCCGCTCGAGATCGATCGGCCCTGGGATTCCCACACCGACGATCAGCTCGCGCTGATGGATCATCTCGGCTTCGACAAATTCATGGTGCTGGGCTTCTGCATCGGCGGTCCGCTGATCTGGAATCTGATCAAGCGCGCGCCGGATCGCGTGGTGGCGGGCGTGCTGGCGATGCCTTCAGGCTCGCGTCCCGAGATGCGCGACTGGTTCTACGACAACAACATGAAGGGCTGGGCGCCGGAACTGACAAAACGCCGGCCCGACATCACGATGGAGATGGCCGAGAAATTCCTGACGCGGATGTATCGCACCGATCCGGATTTCGTCTTCACCGTGACGCGCGATTTCGTCCGCCAGTGCCAGACGCCGGTGCTGATCCTGCCCGACGATATCCCGGCGCATCCTTATGCGGTCGCGATGGAGAGCGCGATGCTGGCGCCGAACGCGGAAGTCAGCTTGTTTCCGTGGAAGGAGCCGAAGGAGCGCGTGCCGCTCGCGGTGCGCCAGATCCGCTCTTTCCTGCGCGCGCACCGGCCGGCGCCATAGTTCGTAGGATGGGCAAAGCGCAGCGATACCCACCATTCACCGTTCGTGAGGCTGGTGGGTATCGCTTCGCTCCACCCATCCTACGTCTAGACGGCCGTCTTCGCCCCCTCGGCCGGCGGAAACACCACGCGATCATCCGTCCGGCAATAGCGATCCGCGAACATGCGGCCGATCGGGTGATAGCGATCCATGTGCACGCGCATCGCGGCGTGGTCCCACAATTCGTCGCGGATGTGGAAGTGGATGCCTTCGCCCATGATCAGCAGCCGGTCGCCGTTGACGTCGATTTCCTTCCAGGTCCTGCATTCCATCGCAAACGGCGCATCCGCCAGCCGCGGCACGGCGATTTTCGTCGAGGGCGCCAGTTTGAGGTTCAGGTAATCCGGCTCGCCGATCTCAGGGGGAAAGTCGCCGCTGCTCTCATGCATCGCATGCGCCAGCGCCTCGTCGGTCATGTTGACCACGAACTCGTTCGTCGCCCGGATATTGATCACGGTATCCTTGACGCGGCCGTCGGGCCGCAGATTGGCGGCGAACATGCAGAGCGGCGGGTCCTCGCAGAACACGTTGAAGAAACTGAACGGCGCCGCGTTGACCACGCCGGTCGGACCGATCGTCGTCACCCACGCGATCGGCCGCGGCAGCACGAACGAGGTCAGCACCTTGTAACGCTCGCGGGGTTTCAGATCGTTCGGGTCGTATTGCATGGGGGTTACCTGCTTCGGCGGGGCTCCTTGCCTCGCCCCGCTTGCGGGGAGAGGTCGACGCGCTCGGCAGCGCTCTTGCGCGCCTGAGCGCGGCGGGTGAGGGGACTCTCCGCGAGTCGAATGCGTGGTGAGAGCCCCTCATCCCGGCCTTCTCCCCGTAAGAACGGGGAGAAGGGGAAGGACCTACGGCATGCTCAGTTCGTGCCGGCCGACCACCATCCAGTGCACTTCATCCGGACCGTCGGCGAAGCGCAGGTGCCGGACGTCCTGGTACATCTCGCCGAGCGGGCTCCATTGCGAAATGCCGGTCGCGCCGTGCATCTGGATCGCCTGGTCGATGATCTTGCAGGTGCGCTCCGGCACCATGGCCTTCACCATGCTGACCCAGATCCGCGCTTCCTTGTTGCCGAGCACGTCCATCGCCTTGGCGGCCTTGAGCACCATCAGCCGCATCGCCTCGATCTCGCAGCGCGCCTGCGCGATGATCTGCAAGTTGCCGCCGAGATGGGCGATCTTCTTGCCGAAGGCTTCGCGGGTGAGGCCGCGCGACACCATCAGGTCGAGCGCCTTTTCGGCCTTGCCGATCGTGCGCATGCAGTGATGGATGCGGCCCGGTCCGAGGCGGACCTGCGAGATTTCAAAGCCGCGGCCTTCGCCGAGCAGCATGTTCTCCTTCGGCACCCGGCAATTGTTGAAGCGCAGGTGCATGTGGCCGCGCGGCGCGTGGTCGTGGCCGAACACGTGCATCGGGCCCAGAATCTCGACGCCGGGGGTGTCGATCGGCACCAGGATCTGCGACTGCTGCTTGCTCGGCGGCGCGTCGGGATTGGTCTTCACCATCACGATCATGATCTTGCAGCGCGGATCGCCGGCGCCGGAGATGTAGTATTTCTCGCCGTTGATCACCCACTCGTCGCCGACGAGTTTTGCGCTGGTCGAAATGTTCTTGGCGTCGGACGAGGCGACATTGGGTTCGGTCATCGCGTAGGCGGAACGGATTTCGCCAGCGAGCAGCGGCTTCAGCCACTTCTCCTTCTGCGCCTTGGTGCCGACGCGCTCCAGCACTTCCATGTTGCCGGTATCCGGCGCCGAGCAGTTCATGGTTTCCGAGGCCATCGGATTTTTCGCAAGCTCGACCGCGATATAGGCGTAATCGAGATTCTTCAGGCCCTGGCCGGTCTCGTCGTCGGGCAGGAAGAAATTCCACAGGCCTTCTTCCTTGGCCTTGTCCTTGGCCTTCTGCAGCACCGCGAGCTGTTCCGGCGTGAAACTCCAGCGGTCCTTCTTGTCCTCGCCAAGCCGCACGAACTCGACCGACATCGGGTCGACGGTTTCGCGGATGAACTTCTTGACGTGCTCGTACAGCGGACGGACCTCGTCCGACATCCGCAAATCGTTGAGTTCTTCGCCCGGATTGAGGTTGTAGGTCGTCGTTCGCGGGATGTAGGCGTGTTTCATGGATTATTTCCTCCCATTTGCGCAAGAACGTTCATCTTGCGGGCGCGCGCTCGGCTCGTTGGCCGGCAATGTAGACGGGCGGGCAGGGCTTGTACAAGCGCGGGCGAAAAGGGCGCGATTTTCCGTCTCGTGGCAAGTGCGTAGGATGGGTGGAGCGAAGCGATACCCATCGATCCTCTCGCGTCAGGGTGATGGGTTTCGCTGCGCTCTACCCATCCTACAATTCATTTGCGCCGGGCCTTCTGCTCGAAAACACCGAGCACCGCGAGCGTCATCGCGGTGACGCCGGTTTCGATGGTCGGCTTCGGCACCGGCGCGAACAGCGGCGAATGATTGGATGGTATTGGCGGGCCGCCGTTGCGTGCGGCGTCGATACGTTCCTGGTCATAGACGCCGATGTTGAACATCATCGACGGCACGCCGGCGCCGGCGAATTCGGAGAAATCCTCGCTGGCGGTCCCCGGCGGCGAAACCCTGAACTTGTCGCCGAGCGCCGCCTTCAACACATCGGCGACGGCTGTGACCACATCGGGATCGTTCATGACGGGCTTGGTGCCCTCGAGGATCTTGATGTCGGGCGCGGGTGCGCCTGACATGGCGGCAGCGGCTTTTGCCGTTCGTTCGATCCCGGCATGCAGTTTGGCGCGAACCTCGGGCTTGAAGGAGCGAATGGTGCCGGAGAGTTGCACGGAGTCGGGAATGATGTTTCCAGCGGTGCCGCCGTGAATGGCGCCGATGGTCACGACGCCGAATTCAGTTGGATCCTTTTCGCGGCTGATCACGCTTTGTACGTCGACGATGAACCGCGCCGCAATCGCAACGGGATCGATGGCCGTGTGCGGCGCCGAACCGTGACCGCCGCGGCCGTGGAATGTCACCTCGAGACCGTCGGCGGCGGACGAGCCAATTCCGGTACGATAGAAGACCGTGCCATGAAGGAATGGGCCGTCATGCAGGGCAAGCGCGATATCGGGCTTGGGAAAGCGCGTGAACAGGCCATGCGCAAGCATGGCACGGGCGCCGGCCACAATCTCTTCCGCCGGCTGGGCGATGAACATCAGCGTGCCCCGCCACTGGTCTTTCAGGCCAAGCAAGGTCTTCGCCGTTCCGACCCAGCTCGCCATGTGGATGTCGTGGCCGCAGCTATGGGCGACGAACACCTCCCGTCCGTTCCAGGTGGTCTTGTCGCGGCTCGCATAGTCGAGGCCGGTCTTCTCTTCCATCGGCAGGCCGTCGAGTTCGGTGCGCACCATGATGGTGGGCCCGTCGCCGTTCTTGTAGATGGCGACCAGTCCGGTCTTGCCGACATTCTCGGTGACGTCGAAGCCCAGCGCGCGCATCTCCGCGGCGAGCCGGGCTGCGGTTTTCACTTCCTGAAAGGCAAGTTCGGGATGGGCGTGGAGTTCTTTGTAGAGCGCGTCGAGCTTTGGATAGTCGCTCGCGAGCGACGTCTCGATCGCTTTCTTGAGATTGATAACATCGAGCTCTGCGTGGGCCGGCAGCACGCTGGCCGCAAACAATGCGGCGAACGCCGCCAGGGATCTGGCAAATCAATTCATGACGTGGCCCCCTTTGATTGCGTCGCAGTGCGTAGTGCGCAGGATGGGTAGAGCGAAGCGAAACCCATCATTACAGCCACCGGCCGCGGCTGATGGGTATCGCTTCGCTCCACCCATCCTACGATCTACTACGATCCGCCTACGCCGGTATCCGATGCATCGCGCAGATCTTGTTGCCGTCGAGATCGCGCAAATAGGCCAGATAGAGTTTGCCCGCAGAACCCTCGCGAATGCCGGGCGGATTTTCGCAAGTCTTGCCACCATTGGCGATGCCCGCCGCGTGCCAGGCGTCGGCCTGCTCGGGAGATTCGGCCGCAAAGCCGATGGTGCCGCCATTGGCGTGCGTCGCCGGCTCGCCGTTGATCGGCTTCGATACCGAGAACACGCCGGTCTTGGTGAAGTAGAAAATACGGTGGCCATCGACCTTGGCCGGCCGGACGCCGAGCGTGCCAAGCAGCGCGTCGTAGAAGGCCTTGGCCTTTTCCAGGTCGTTGGTGCCGATCATCACGTGCGAAAACATTTCTTCAATTCCTCCCGAGTTGCTTTTTTAACGAACGGCGCCAATTGCCTGCGCTTGTGCCGCGGGACGGCCCTGCGCGCTGCCCGTTGCCAGCAATGTAGACGGCGATGCGGGTCTTGCACAAGCAGCCGATAGGCGAGGTATTCCGCCTGCTCAAACAGCTATCGGGTAATCCGGCCAGCTTCAACCCTTCATAGAACCGGTTGCGTCCCTGCCAGAACGTAGGATGGCGCGAAAGCTCGGTAGCCTTCAGGCCGCCGATCGTATGACCGGGAAACCGATTTTGATATTCTGCCAGGTTCATCCTGGCCTGCTCGGTGCGGCCATGCAGGCCGTCGATGGCTGCGAGCCATTGCCAGGCAAAACCATTCTGCGGACTGCTGATGGTCGCCTGCCGCATATGCTCGTAGGCGGCGTCGTCATGGTGCAGATGGAATTCCGCCATGCCGAGCGTGAAGTGACCGAGGCTGACCTGTTCGGCATTGGTTGGATCGAGGCGCAGCGACAGCGTGACCAGGGCTGCGACCTCCTCGGGATGGCCCTGCTGCAGTTTCAGGAAACCCAGCCGCTGCAGCGCCCGCGGATAGTTCGGATAGAGCGACAGCGCGCGCCGGATCGCCTGTTCGGCTTCATCGATGCGGCCCTGCGTCGACAGCACGAGGCTTCGCACGTAGTTGGCGCGGGGATCGTTGGGTTGCAGCGCCAGGGATCGTTCGATCGCTTGCGCGGCCAGTGCGATCTGGTTGTGAGGGGTCTTGCTCGAGCGGTTCAGCACTTCGGTGATGTGGCTGAGCGCCAGCCCCGAGAGCGCAGTGGCGGAATCGGGATCGATCTGCAGCGCCTGCTCGAACAGGGCGCGGGCCCGCTGCGGCTCTTCACGCGTATAGATCCGCTTGAGGATACGCAAACCCTGCAGCGTCGGGTCGATGCGCGGCGAAGCGTGCGGCCGGCATAAGGCTTGTCGAAGGGCATTCCGGATTCGTCGATCCGAACTTTCAGTTGATTGGCGATGCGCGCCGTGATGTCGCGCCGCCAATTCCATCCGGCCTGCTCGCCATAGTCGAACCGCTCCGACCACAGCAGCGCGCCGCCGGCGCTCGTTTGCAGTTTCACCGCGATCGAGACGGCTTCGCCCTGCCTCTGCAGGCTGCCGCTCAGGACATAGTCGACGTTCAGCCGGCGGCCGATGCTCGGTGCGTCGCTGTCAGGACGCCGGCGCATTTCTCGCTGGATGAGCGATCACGACCGTATCGGGCAGGCGCGACACTTCGATGGTCAGATCTTCGGTGACGGCCTCGGCGAGATCGGCGGCATTCTGGCCGCCGACGCCGGCCAGCGGCAGGATGGTGATGGTGTTCCTGCTGACGACGGCGCCGCTTTGCCCCCGATGTCCAAGCGCGAACCAGAGCGCTCCGGCGAGCGCGACCGCAGCCGCCATGGCGGCGAGCAGCGGCAACGACCGGCTTCGCACGGCAGGTCGGGGCGGCGCGTCGTGCGAAGCCGCAGCGTTCGCGTTGATCCCCGACGCTTCATCGGCGTGCGTCGCCTCGACCGGAGATGCGTCGAGCAGGTAGCCGCGCCGCGGAACGGTCTTGATCAGGCTCTGGCCGTCATCCCCGAGGGCGGCCCGAAGCTCGCTGACGCATTGCACCAGCGAGTCGTCGGTCACGGTCACATCGGGCCACACCGCCGCGATCAGTTCGTCCTTGGTCAGCAACCGGCCGGGACGGCCGGCCAGGTAGGCGAGCAATGCAAAGGTTTTCGGGCGCAGGGAAACCGCCGTGCCGCCAACACGCAACTCGCCCCGGTCGAGATCGACCACGAATCCTGCGAAGCGCAATACGCCGCGAGCGAACCATGGCCGGGGTGTCGCCGTCCGTGGCCGTCGGCTTCGTTTTCGCGCCAATTTCGGCGTTCATTCGGCACTCTTTCGGGCGTCGCGGCGTCAAAGCGCCCAAGCTCTCCCAACCGAAACAGAACGGCGGCAACGCCGACGCCATGCTTGCTCCCGATCCTAGGCCAGATCGGCGGCAACGGGAATGGCGTCTACGCCGCCAGGCGGAGGAGAGCCATCATGACCATGAACCGACGTTTCTTTCTGGGCGCAGCCGCCGGCACTTTGGCGGCCATGTCGGGCACCTCGCCCAACCCGGCTTCCGCCCAAAAGGCGCGCGCGACCGCTTTGGGGCAAGGCCTGGATTATCGCAGCGTGAGCGAGCTGCGGGCGCTGCTCGACGCGCGCAAGGTTTCCGCGGTCGAATTGTTCGAGCACGCCGTCGGCCGCATCGAAGCGCTCGATTTGCGGATCAATGCCGTGGTCGTGCGCGACTTCGAACGGGCCCGGGCAGCAGCGCGTTCGAGGCGGATGCCGCGCTTGGCGCGCGGCGAGCGCCGGCCGTTGCTGGGCATACCCATGACGGTCAAGGAGTCCTTCAATGTCGGGGGACTAGCGACCACCTGGGGACTGCCGGCGGGCCGCGACTGGCAGCCGCCTGAAGACGCAGTCGCCGTTGCGCGGGTGAAGGCGGCGGGGGCCGTGATCCTCGGCAAGACCAATCTCGCAATTGCAATCGCCGACTGGCAGAGCTTCAATCCGATCTACGGCACCACGAACAATCCGTGGGACATCACGCGCACGGCCGGCGGATCGTCCGGCGGATCCGCGGCGGCGCTGGCCGCCGGCTATGTGCCGCTGGAGCTCGGTTCTGACCTCAGCGGCTCGACCCGGATACCGGCGCATCTGTGCGGCGTTTTCGCCCACAAGCCCACATCCAATCTGGTCCCGCAACGCGGCCAGGCGCCGCCGCGCTCGCCGGCGTTGGCGACCGATCTGACAAGTGGACTTGGTGTCTGCGGACCAATGGCTCGAACCGCCGCTGATCTTTCATTGGCGCTGGACGTGCTGGCAGGACCGGACGAGTTCTGATGCGCTCGCTTACCGTCTTACCCTCCCGCCGGCGCGCCACGGAGCCTTGAAAGACTTTCGTGTCCTGATGCTCGATAGTCATCCCTTGTTGCCGGTGGCGAGCGAAATTCGCGCTGCGTTGGATCAGCTCGCGGGCAGGCTGTCGACGACGGGCGCGAAAGTTGCGCGGTCAAGCTCGCTGCTGCCTGATCTCGCCGAATCCGCACGTTTGCACACCCGCATGGTGCGCAACTTCGTCGCCTTCGGCCGTCCTCCGGAATTCTTCAAGAAGCACCAGGAGGAAGTTGCGGCACTCAAACCGGATGACGACAGTCTGAAGGCGTGGCGAACCCGCGCGCCTTTGCTCAATCACCACCAATGGATGGCCGGAGAAATCGCCCGCGCCCGGCTGCGCCAGCAATGGGCTGCCCTGTTCCGCGAATTCGACGTGGTGCTGTGTCCGCCATTTTCAGTGGTCGCATTCCCACACGACCAGAAGCCGGATCAGGAGCAGCGCACGATCGACATCGATGGCGAAACCCACCCCTACCTTTCACTGATCGTCTGGTCGACGGTCGCGACGCCGCCTGGTTTGCCGGCCACGGTGATGCCGGTGGGCCGTTCCAAAGCCGGTCTTCCGATTGGCGTGCAGATCATCGGTCCCTTGTTCGAGGATCGCACGCCGCTTGCGTTTGCGGGGCTGCTGGAGAGGGAATTCGGCGGCTTCACCAGGCCGCCGGAAATGCAACTTTGATTCAACCTTGTCAGCAATGAAGGCGGCCGGGATTCGTTACCGCAAATGTTCGCGCGGTACCCAGTCCGGCCGCCGTGCAATGCTTCCGTCTCACTAACTCCCGCAGATTACGGATCGTTAATCCGCCTCGCGCGTTGGTTCCCGGGCAAACGCGGCGCCACGACGCACCCCGGCATCTTGAAGCGCCGCCGGGGGAATTCCTACTTCTGGGATGCCAGCCCCGGCGTCCGGCTGTGGGCGGCAAGGAGACGACAATGAGCTATTTCGAAGACTGCCATTCTTCTGGCCGGTCTCACCGGCCTCTTCATGGGCGTCGGCTATCTGATCGGCGGCGCCGGCGGCGCCCTGATCGCGCTTGTGGTCGCGGCTGCGACCAATCTGTTCGCCTACTGGAATTCGGACCGCATGGTGCTGTCGATGTACGGCGCCCATGAGGTCGACCAGCGCACCGCGCCAGACCTCTTCAATCTCGTGGCCGAACTGGCCGGCCGCGCCGGCCTGCCGATGCCGCGCGTGTTCGTGATGGACGAGGCGCAGCCCAACGCGTTCGCCACCGGCCGCAATCCGCAGAATGCGGCGGTCGCCGTGACCACGGGCCTGATGCAGTCGCTCAGCCGCGAGGAACTCGCCGGCGTGATCGCGCACGAGCTCGCGCACATCAAGAACCACGACACGCTGCTGATGACCATCACCGCGACCATCGCCGGTGCGATCTCGATGCTGGCGCAGTTCGGCATGTTCTTCGGCGGCAACCGCGACAACAATCACGGCCCGGGCATCATCGGCTCGATCGCCATGATGATCCTGGCGCCGCTCGGCGCCATGCTGGTGCAGATGGCGATCAGCCGTACCCGCGAATACGCCGCCGACGATCTCGGCGCGCGCATCTGCGGCCAGCCGATGTGGCTGGCGTCGGCGCTGTCCAAGATCGCTGAACGCCGCGCATGAGGTCCCGAACCCGGAAGCCGAGCGCAATCCGGCGACCGCGCACATGTTCATCATCAACCCGCTGTCGGGTCACGGCATGGACAATCTGTTCACGACGCACCCCTCGACCGAGAACCGCATCGCGGCGTTGCAGCAGCTCGCCGCGCAAATGGGCGCGCAGGGCGGAACGCCTTCCGTCAACGCCCGCGGCAACTATCCGCGCCGCAGCCCGTGGGGCCGGCCCTCGGCCTCGCGCGGACCGTGGGGATAGATTCGCAGAAACGTAGCCCGGGCGAGCGAAGCGACCCCGGGGACCGGTACCAAATATCCCGTCCGTAATGCGGGCAATATTCAGCGCGTGCCGCGAGCTGCGCACCCGCCCCTTGAGGGGGCGGGTCGGCTCACATGAAGCGCAGCGAAATGTGAGACGGGGCGGGGTGACAGCCTCTCAACTCGGGCGCTGTTGGAAGTGGAGAGACCGTCACCCCACCTCGGTTCGCATTTCATGCGAACCGATCCTCCCCCTCCAGGGGAGGATGAAGACGCCATCACCTCAAAACGCCGTATACCCGCCATCGATCACGAAACAATCCGCCGTATGATACGACGACGCCTTGCTCATGATGTACACGGCGATGCCGCCGAAATCCGTCGGCTCGCCGAAGCGGCGCACCGGGATGCGCGGCATCACGTTGGCGACGAATTTGTCGTTGGCCATGATGCCGGCGGTCATGTCGCTCTTGATCCAGCCGGGCAGGATCGCATTGGCGGTGACGCCGTGGCGCGCGAGCTCAACGGCAAGCGCGCGGCACAGCGCGTTCAGCGCCGCTTTGGTGCCGGCATAATGCTCGTTGCGCGCGGTGCCGAACAGCGAGGCCAGGCTGGAGGTCGCGACCAGCCGGCCGAACTTGTCGCCGGCTTCGGCGCGCTCGGTCATGTGGCGCGCGGCGACCTGGAACACATGGAAGACGCCGTCGAGATTGGTCGCGAACATGTTGCGCCATTCCTCCTCGGTGCGGTCGATGAAGGCGCGCCGTCCGCCGCCGCCGATGCCGGCATTGGCAAAGCAGCCGTCGACCCGGCCGAACGTGTCGAGGGTCGCCTGCATCGCCGCCTTGACGGAAGCGGGATCGGAGACGTCGCAGATCTGGGTATGCACCTTGCCGGGCCCAGCCGACATGGTTGCGGCGGCACTCTTGTTCTTCTCGCCATTGCGGCCCCAGATCGAGACGTTGCAGCCTTGCGCGTTCAACGCCTGCGCGATGCCAAGGCCGATGCCGCCATTGCCGCCGGTGATGACCGCCGTGCGGCCGGTGAGGTCAAAGATGCTCATTGGATGTTTCCATTGTGGAGTTGCTATTGGCAGTCGCGCACGCTTAAGTCGTGCGCCCAGTGGCGGGCAGATGGTCTGCTGCAAGCATGGACAAGCGCGTCCGGAAAATCAAATATGGGCGAGACATCGTCCGATCTTCCGCGCAGCGAAATAGCGCGTAAACACAAGTCATGAGGAAACAATGCAGTTCAAGCACGTCACGCTCGATTTCGATGGCCCGGTCGCCATTCTCAAGCTCGACCATCAGGAGGTCATGAACGCGGTCTCGATGGACATGCTGGGCGGTCTCGGCGAGGCGCTCGATGCGATCGACGACAAGCGGGAGGAGGTGCGCTGCCTGGTGTTGACCGGGGCGGGGCGCGCGTTCTGCACCGGCGCCAATCTGCAGGGCCGCAGCAACCAGAAAGCCGGCAAGAGCAATGCCGGGCAATCGCTGGAGATCGGCTTTCATCCGTTCCTGCGGCGGCTGCGCAGGCTGCATTGCCCGATCGTGTCAGCGGTCAACGGCCCCGCCGCCGGCGCCGGGATGAGTTTCGCATTGATGGGCGACATGATCCTGTGCGCGCGCTCGTCCTATTTCCTGCAGGCGTTCCGCCGCATCGGCCTGGTGCCGGATTGCGGCTCGACCTGGCTGCTGCCGCGCATGATCGGCAAGGCGCGCTCGGTCGAACTGTCGCTGATGGGCGAGCGGCTGCCGGCGGAGAAGGCGCTGGAATGGGGCCTCGTCAACCGCGTCCATGACGATGCGGTCTTGATGGAAGAGGCGATGAAGCTCGCGCATGAGCTCGCCAATGGGCCGACGATCGCGCTGTCGCTGATCCGAAAACTCTATTGGGACAGCCCGGAAAATTCCTTCGAGGAACAGCTCAACCTCGAATTCGAATCGCAACGCATCGCGGGCGCGGCGGAAGATTTCAAGGAAGGCGTCACCGCGTTCCTCGAAAAGCGCCCGGCCAAGTTCAAAGGCAAATGATCGAGGACCAACTCGGACGCTGCGTCGCCTCCTGGTATCCGGGAGCGACCGGCGTGACTGGGGCCGCAAAACTTTCCGGCGGCGCCAGCCAGGAGACCTGGACGTTCGACATCGTGCATCCGGCCGGCAATGTCGGCGCCATCCTGCGCCGCGCGCCGCCGGGCTATGGCGCGTCGCCGGGGCGGGCCGCCGGGCTCGATGCCGAGGCGACGCTGATGCAGCTCGCGCATGACGCCGGCCTGCCGTCGCCGCGCGTGATGCATGTGCTGAAGCCCGAGGACGAACTCGGCACCGGCTTCATCATGCAGCGCATCGAGGGCGAGACCATCGCGCGCAAGATTCTGCGCGATGAGCAGTTTGCCAAGGCGCGTCCGATCCTGGCGCGGCAGCTCGGCCGGGTGATCGCCGGCATTCACGGCTTGCCGGCTTTGAAGCTGCCGAAACTGCGCGAGATGAGCGCGACAAAGGAAATCGCCGACCTCGAACGGGAATACCGCAGTTTCGGCTGGCCACGTCCGGTGTTCGAACTGGCGCTGCGCTGGCTGCGCGAGCGCGATCCCGGGCCGTCGAAAGAGGTGACGCTGGTGCATGGCGATTTCCGCCACGGCAACCTCATCATCGGCCCCGACGGCGTGCGCGCGGTGCTGGACTGGGAGCTCGCGCATTTCGGCGACCCGATGGAGGATCTCGGCTGGATCTGCGTCAACTCCTGGCGCTTCGGCGAGATCGACAAGCCGGTCGGCGGCTTCGGTTCGCGCGAGGAGTTGTTCGCGGGCTATGAGGAGGCCGGCCGCAAGGTCGATCCCGACCGCGTGATGTTCTGGGAAGTGATGGGCACGCTGCGCTGGGGCATCATGTGCTGCGGCATGATGCAGCGCTTCCGCTCCGGCCCGGATCATTCGATGGAGCGCGCCATGATCGGCCGGCGCTCGTCGGAGACGGAAATCGATTTGTTGAGACTGCTGGCTCCGAGAGGAGGGTAAGATGCAGGACGAACCGACACCCACCGAACTGATCAAGGCGGTCGCGGATTTTCTCCGCAACGAGATCGCGCCGGCCATCAAGGGCCACAACGCCTTCAAGCTCCGCGTCGGCATCAACGCGCTGGATCTCGTCACGCGGCAACTGGCGCTGGAGCAGGGGGGCGATGCGGCGGAAGCCGCGCGGCTGAAAGCAGTTGCTCGGCGCGGATGGTTCGTTGATCGAATTGAATCGCGCGCTGTCGGACAAGATTGCAAAAGGCGAGGTCGATCTGCAGACGCCGGGGCTGGCCGAGCATCTCTGGCAGACCACGATGGACAAGCTCGCCGTCGATCAGCCGAACTACGCGTCGTACAAGAGGGAGCTGGGGAAATCGTAGGATGGGTAGAGCGCAGCGAAACCCATCAAGAGCTTCGACGCCCTCAATGATGGGTTTCGCTTCGCTCTACCCATCCTACAAGGCGATCATCTACTTCCCCAGCCACTTCGGCGGACGCTTCTCCGCAAACGCCTTCGGCCCCTCGATGTAATCCTGCGAGGCCGCCATCGCCTTCACGGCCGGGTACTCGCGCTGCTCGGCGATCGCCTGTTCCAGCGACCTTCAAGCCCGCGCTGGATCGCCTGCTTGGAGGCGCGGATCGACATCGGCGAATTCTTGCAGATCGTCTCCGCCCAGCGCTCGGCTGCCGCCAGCGCTTCGCCGGCCGGAACCACCTCATTCACAAAACCGAGTTCGAGGCCTTCCTTGGCCGAGACGTGGCGCGCGGTGAGGATCATGCCCATGGCGCGCTTCAGCCCGATCTGCCGCGGCAGCCGGTGCACGCCGCCGGCCAATGCCGCGAGGCCGACGCGCGGCTCGGGCAGCGCAAAGGTCGCATTCTCGGAGGCAATGATGAGGTCGCAGGCCAGCGCGATCTCAAAACCGCCGCCCATCGCGACGCCGTTGACGGCGGCGATGATCGGCTTGTCGCAGTCGAACCGCGAGGTGAGGCCGGCGAAGCCGCCCTTGTCCCAGCCGCGCTTGCCGCCGGCGGCCTGCCATTTCAGGTCGTTGCCGGCGCAGAACGCCTTGTCGCCGGCGCCGGTGACGATCGCGACCCATTGTTCGGGATCGGCGGAGAAATCGTCGAACACCTTGTTGAGCTCGAAATGCGCGTCGGTATGCAACGCATTGTACACTTCGGGCCGCGACAGCGTGATGATCGTGACCGGTCCCTTGCGCGTCACCTTGGAGAATTTCAGGTCCATGTTTGCTCCCGTTTCGATTTTCTGCGGCGAAGAATATCTGGCCGCGATCATAGCGCCGTCGCGGCGTCCGATACCATCCAATTACGCAAGGCCCCCGCGCGTGCCAAGGTCCATTCCGTTGCTTGACTTGGGCGTGGTCTTCCAACCTAAATCGATCCGAGCAGGAGCGCTCGCGTAGCGCCTAAACGCAAATCAAGAACAAACGACATTTCCGGGAGAGACCGCCTTGGATTTCAACCTGCCTGCCGACCTCACAGCCTATCTCGACGAACTCGACCGCTTCATCGCGCGCGAGATCAAGCCGCTGGAGGAGGCCGACGACAACATCCGCTTCTTCGATCACCGCCGCGAATGGGCGCGCACCGATTTCGACAATGGCGGCCTGCCGCGGCACGAATGGGAAGCGCTGCTGCGCAAGGCGAAGAATCTGGCTGACGCCGCCGGCCATCTGCGCTTCGCGATTCCGAAGCGTTACGGCGGCAAGGATGGTTCCAATCTCTGGATGGCCGTGATCCGCGAGCATTTTGCTTCAAAGGGCCTCGGCCTGCACAACGATCTGCAGAACGAGCATTCGATCGTCGGCAATCTGCCCATCGTTACCATGCTCGACCGCTACGGCACCGACGATCAGAAGGCGATGATCGACGGCTCGATCACCGGAAAATACCGCATCACGTTCGGCCTCACCGAGCCGGAGCACGGCTCCGACGCGACGCATATGGAAACCAGGGCGGTGCCGGCGACCCGCGACAACGTCAAGGGCTGGATCATCAACGGCCAGAAGATGTGGACGACCGGCATGCATGTCGCGACCCATTGCGCGCTGTTTGCCCGCACGTCAGGCGATGACGGCGATGCGCGCGGCATCACCTGCCTGCTGGTGCCGGCCAAGAGCGCGGGCGTGAAGGTCGAGGAGTATATGTGGACCTTCAACATGCCGACGGACCATCCGCGCGTCAGCTTCACGGACGTGTTCGTGCCTGACGATGCGCTGTTCGGCGAAGTCGGCCGCGGCCTGTCGCTGGCGCAGTGCTTCGTGCACGAGAACCGCATCCGGCAGGCGGCGAGTTCGCTGGGCGCGGCGGTCTATTGCATCAACGAAAGCGTCAAATATGCGCGCGAGCGAAAACCGTTCGGCAAGGCGCTGGCCGAGAACCAGGCGATCCAGTGGCCGCTGGTGGAACTGGCGACGCAGGCCGAGATGCTCCGGCTGTTGATCCGCAAGACCGCGTGGGAGATGGACCAGCTCACGCAGGCGCAGGTCGAGCACACGCTCTCCGATCGCGTCTCGATGTGTAATTTCTGGGCCAACCGCCTGTGCTGCGAGGCCGCCGACCGCGCCATGCAGGTCCATGGCGGCATGGGCTATTCGCGCCACAAGCCGTTCGAACACATCTACCGCCACCACCGCCGCTACCGCATCACCGAAGGCAGCGAGGAAATTCAGAAGCGGAAGGTCGCGGGATTCCTGTTCGGGTATATGGGGGCGGGGAAGCATTGAGTGTGCGGAGCGCCTCGCCGCCGCGCACTGTGCCGTCATACCCCGCGAAGGCGGGGCATCCAGTACGCCGTGCCCTGTCCATTCAATCTCCGGCGGCCTCTGGAATACTGGGCACGCTGCGCCAGTGCGCAATTGCGTACAAAGCGGGTGACGACAGCGGAGGACATCAATTCACCTGACGATCCTTCCCCGCCCAATACGGTTCGCGCAAATTCCGTCGCAAGATCTTCCCCGACGGATTGCGCGGCAGCGCCTCCATGAAAGTCCACCGATTTCGGCGTCTTGAATCCGGCAATGCGCTCGCGCGTAAAATTGATGATGTCGGTGGCGGTCGCCTGCTTGCCGGGCTTCATCACCACGATCGCCTTCACCGCTTCGCCCCATTTGTCGTCGGGGATGCCGATCACGGCGGCTTCGGCGACGTCAGGATGATCGCAGACCGCGCTCTCGACTTCGGCGGGATAGATGTTCTCGCCGCCGGAGATGATCATGTCCTTGATGCGATCGTGGATATAGAGGTAGCCGTCCTCGTCCATGTAGCCGGCGTCGCCGGTGCGCAGCCAGCCGTCGCTGCCGAGCGTCCTGGCGGTCGCCTCCGGCAGGTTCCAGTAGCCGACCATGTTGGAGCCGGAGCGGGTGGCGATCTCGCCGACTTCGCGGGGCGGCAACCGCTTGCCGTCGGGATCGAGGATCGCAAGCTCGATGCCGGGCAGCGCCTTGCCGGCGGAGCGCATGCGCTCCAGCCCCTCGACATGGTCCTCGGGCGGAAGGGCTGACGATGGTGCCTGTCGTCTCGGTCATGCCGTACAACTGCACGAAGCCGCATTTGAACACCTCGATGCATTCCTTCAGCAGCGCGGCCGGAATCGGCGAGGCGCCGTAGAGCATGTATTTCAGGCGCGAGAAATCCACCTGCCGCGCCCGCGGCTGCCGCACCACGAACTGCATCGCGGCGGGCACCATGAACAGTTTTGTAATCCCGGACTGCTCGAAGAAATCCAAAATCCTGGTCGGATCGAACTCGCGCGCGATCACGCCCTTGGCGCCGTGATAGAGCCCCATCACGCCCCAGCCGGAGCCGCCGATATGGAAGATCGGCATCGCCACGAGCGAGACGTCATCCGCCGTCCACTTGTTCCATTCCGGCTTCTCGGCCTCGCTGCCGGCGTTCACCAGATTGAGGAAGTTGGCATGCGACAGCATCGCGCCCTTGGGCTTGCCCGTGGTGCCCGAGGTGTAGAGCTGGATCGCGATGTCCTTCGGGCTGATCGGCACCTTCGGATCATCGCCACTGGCCGCATCGCGCCAGGCCGAAAAATCCTGCCATTCCGGCGCGCCGCCTTCGGTGGTGATGACCGTGCGTACATCAGGCAGTTGCGCCTTGATGTTGCGGACCTGCGTGATGAACTCGGGTCCGACGAACAGCACCGGCGCCTTGCAGTCGCTGACGATGAAGGCGACCTCGGGGCCGGCAAGGCGCCAGTTGACCGGCGCCATCACCACCTTGGCCTTCATCGCGCCCATCAGCAGCTCGAAATAGATGTCGCTGTTCTTGCCGAGATAGGCGATCCGCTCGCCCGGCTTGACGCCGAGCGCGATCAGCGCATTCGCAACGCGGTTGGTCTTGACGTCGAATTCGGCGAAAGTTGTCTGGCGTCCTTCGAATTCATAGGCCAGCGCGTTGCCAAGCGTCTTGGCGCGGTCGCGCACCATGTCGGCAAGGTTCGTCAGTTGCTGCGAAGCGGACATGTCTCTCCCGTAGCGTCTTGTTTTCGTTGCGCGGAGTTTGGCGTCATCCGGCAACAAAGACAATACGGGATGGAGGCCGCGATGCTTCAACATGTCGTCCCCGCGGACGCGGGGACCCATACGCCGCGGCTTGTCGGTGAGACAACGCAGCTGGTTGCCTTTGTAACAATTGGCGACGGTGGTTATGGGCTCCTGCGTTCGCAGGAACGACATCACCCCCGCGCCGCGCGGTCCTTTTCGTTCTGCGCCTTGATCGAGTTCGCGCGCCTTGTTCCAGTCGTCGTCGCTCCAGTCGCGCAACTGATAGAAATTGCCGCCCATCGCCAGCGCCTGCGCGCCGTCCATGGCGATGGTTTCGCCGTTGATCCAGTCGCAGCCGCCGGAGATCAGGAACACCGCGAGGTTCTGCAACTCCTCCATGGTGCCGACCCGGCCCATCGGGTTCTGCGCCCGGGTGCGCGCGCCGGCCTCGTCGCCGGGCTTGATGCGCTTGCTCATGCCCTCGGTCGGGATTTCGCCCGGCGCAATGGTGTTGAGGCGGATGCCGTGTTTGCCCCATTCGACCGCCAGCGACATCGTCATGGCGTGGATCGCCGACTTGCTCATCGCCGACGGCACCACATAGGGCGAGCCGTTGCGCACCCAGGTCACGGTGATCGACACCACATTGCCGGGCAGCTTGGCGGCGATCCAGCGCCGTCCGACCGCGTGCGTCACGTAGAAGGTGCCATGCATCACGATGTTGGCGACGGCGTCGAAGCCGCGCGGCGAGAGCTCTTCCGACCGCGAGATGAAATTGCCGGCGGCGTTGTTGATGAGATCGGTGAGGGGCCCCGAGGTCCAGATCGCTTCGATCATCTCGTCGACGGCCATCGCGTTGCGGATATCGACGCCGTGGCTGACGACGCGCCCGCCATGCAGGTCCATCAGTTCGGTCGCGGTCTCGTCGCACACGATCTTGCGGCGGCCGCAGATATGGACCTCGGCTCCCAGTTGGAGAAATCGCGCGGCCATGGACTTGCCGAGACCGGTGCCGCCTCCGGTCACGAGAATGCGCCGCCCGACGAGAAGCTGATCGTTGAACATCGTTTCCACCCACGGGAATTGTCTGTTAATTGGTCGATTGACTAAATCCGGCAACCGCCGTTCTGTAAAGCGTCAAGAGATGAAGAGTGGAGGAATTCTCATGGAACAACGCGTCTCGATATCGATTTCGGACGGCATCGCTGACGTCCGGCTGGTGCGGGCGGACAAGATGAACGCGCTCGATGCCGCGATGTTTGAGGCGCTGGTGGCCGCGACCGAACGGCTGGCCCATGAAAAAGGCGTCCGGGTGGTAGTCTTGTCCGGGGAGGGGCGGGCGTTCTGCGCCGGTCTCGATATGGGACGCTTTGCCGCGATGAAGGAAAGCGGCGGTAACGGGATCGCCGGTGGCGAGAAACGCGACCTCACTGCACGCACGCATGGTGTTGCGAACTTTCCGCAAGCTGCGGTCTGGGGCTGGCGGCAGCTTCCGGTGCCGGTCATCGCCGCGATCCAGGGCGTGGCCTTCGGCGGCGGGTTCCAGCTCGCGCTCGGCGCCGACATGCGCTTCCTGACGCCTGATGCGCGGATGTCGATCATGGAGATCAAATGGGGCCTGGTGCCCGACATGGCCGGCACGCCAATTCTCGCAAGCCTGGTCCGTGACGATATCCTGCGCGACCTCACCTATACCGGCCGCATCTTCTCGGCGCAGGAAGCCATGAGCTATGGCCTCGCGACGCGGATCTGCGACGATCCGCTTGCCGCGGCCTTCGAGGTCGCACGCGAAATCGCCGGCAAGAGCCCGGATGCGATCCGCGCCGCCAAGCGCATGCTGAACAACCTGTCCGTCGATCCCGGTCCGGCGCTGCTCGCCGAATCCGTCGAGCAGCAGAAATTGCTCGGCAGCCCCAACCAGACCGAGGCGGTGCGCGCCAATATGGAAAAGCGCGCGCCGCGGTTTGCGGAGGCTTAGCGCCATACTCCGTCATCACCGGGCAGAAGCGCGTCTTCGCACTAGATGTCCCGGTGATCCACGTTCTTTGTTGACACAAAGCAAAGACGTGGATGGCCGGGTCAAGCCCGGCCATGACGATCATAGAGAAGTCCTCTGTCCAAAAAGAACAAGGCAATGACCGAAAACTCATCCTCCCCCTTCCACGGCATCATCAGCGGCCCGCGCAGGCGCGACCACGGCGAGGTCGCCGATCGCACCGACCGCATCGCCGGCGGCTTGCAAAAACTCGGCGTCAAGCAGGGCGACAGCGTCGCCATGCTGATGCGCAACGACATCGCCTTCATCGAGGCGGCCTATGCCGCGATGCGGCTCGGCGCCTACGGCGTGCCGGTCAACTGGCATTTCAAGCCGGAAGAGATCAATTATGTGCTGAAGGATTCCGGCACCTCGGTGCTGATCGCGCATGCCGACATGCTGCATCAGTTGCGCGAGGCGATACCGCCAGGCGTCACTGCGCTCAGCGTGCCGACGCCGCCGGAAATTATCGCCAACTACAAGATCAATCCCGATCACCTCACCACGCCCGATTTCGCGATCGATTTCGAATCCTGGCTGAAAGAGCACCCGCGCTATGACGGGCCGGCGGTGCCGCAGCCGCAGAACATGATCTACACCTCGGGCACCACGGGCCATCCCAAGGGTGTGCGTCGGTTTGCCCCGACGCCGGAACAGAGCGCCAATGCGGAGCGCATGCGCAGCCTGATCTACGGCCTCAAGCCGGGGGCCCGCGCGCTGCTTCCCGGGCCGCTCTATCATTCCGCCCGAACTCGTTCGGCCTGCGCGCGGGCCGTCTCGGCGGCGCGCTGGTGATCATGCCGCGCTTCGACCCCGAGGAGTTTTTGCGCGTGGTCGAGACCGAGAAGATCGACACCATCTTCATGGTGCCGACCATGTTCATCCGGCTGATGAAGCTGCCGGAGGAGGTCCGCAGGAAGTACGACATGTCGTCGCTGCGCCACATCATCCATGCGGCCGCGCCCTGTCCCGCCGACGTCAAGCGCGCGATGATCGAATGGTGGGGGCCGATCATTTACGAATTCTACGGCTCGACCGAGTCAGGCGCCGTTACCTTCGCCACCTCCGAGGACGCGCTGAACAAGCCCGGCACCGTCGGCAAGATCGCCCCGGGGGCGGAACTGCGCTTCATCGGCGACGACGGCAAGGAATTGCCGCAGGGCGAGATCGGCGAAATCTATTCGCGCATCGCCGGCAATCCGGATTTCACCTATCACAACAAGCCGGAAAAGCGTTCCGAGATCGATCGCGATGGCTTCATCACCTCAGGCGACGTCGGCTACATCGACGCCGACGGCTATGTCTTCATCTGCGACCGCAAGCGCGACATGGTGATTTCAGGCGGCGTCAATATCTATCCGGCCGAAATCGAGGCCGCGCTGCATGCGATTCCAGGCGTGCATGACTGCGCCGTGTTCGGCATTCCCGATGCGGAATTCGGCGAGGCGCTGATGGCCGTGGTGGAGCCGCAACCGGGCGTGACGCTCGACATCGCTTCCGTTCGCGCGCAGCTCAAGATATCGCTGGCCGACTACAAGGTGCCAAAACACATCGAAATCCAGTCGAACCTGCCGCGGGAGGATTCCGGCAAGATCTTCAAGCGCCGCCTGCGCGATCCCTATTGGGAGCGGGCGGGGCGGAGGATTTGATTTCTGTCATCCCCGCCTAGTGCGCAATTGCGCACGGGCGCGGGGACCCATAACCACCGGCTTGGGCCTGTAAGAGGTCTCTCTCCGGCGTGCCATAAGAGACGACACGGAGTATGGGTCCCCGCGTTCGCGGGGACGACAGCCGTGGTGTCTCCATCTTTATCTTGCACTGCGGCAAAAAACTTGCACACTCGGAATTGCCGGGCAATTTCTGAGGTAGCCAGCCATGACTTCCCAGATAGTGCCTTCCCAGACCATGCCTTCCGAGACCGAGGCCCGGTCCAATCGCAGCGACGAAGCGCTGGCGTTGGAGGAAGACGCGCGGCTGCGGACCGATATCCGTCTGCTGGGCCGTATTCTCGGCGATACCGTGCGCGATCAGGAGGGCGCCGAGGTGTTCGACCTGGTCGAGCGCATCCGGCAGACCTCGATCCGGTTCCACCGCGACGAGGACAAGCTGGCGCGGCGGGAACTCGAAACCATCCTCGACAGCATGTCGACCAGCGATACCGTGCGGATCGTCCGCGCCTTCAGCTATTTCTCGCATCTCGCCAATATCGCCGAGGACCAGAACAACATCCGCCAGATGCGCGGGCGCGGCGCCGGCGGGCCGCGGGCAAGCACGCTTGCGCAAACCTTGTCGCATGCAAAGACCGCCGGTCTCAGCGCCGCCGACCTGCGCCAATTCTTTGGGGCGGCCCAGGTCAGCCCGGTACTGACCGCGCATCCCACCGAAGTCCGCCGCAAGAGCACGATCGACCGCGAGATGGAGATCGCGGCGCTGCTCGACCGCCGCGAACGCGTCCAGATGACGCCGGAAGAAATCGAGGCCAGCGCCGAGCAGCTGCGCCGCGCCGTGCTGACGCTGTGGCAGACCAATCTGCTGCGCCGGACCAAGCTGACCGTGCTGGATGAGGTCGCCAACGGCCTCTCATTCTACGACTACACGTTCCTGCATGAGGTGCCCCGGCTGCATTGCGCGCTGGAAGACCGGCTGAACCAGGAGGAGGGCGGCACATCAGGCGACCTGGCGTCGTTCCTGACCATGGGAAGCTGGATCGGCGGCGACCGCGACGGCAATCCGTTCGTCACCGCCGACGTCATGCGCGGCACGCTGCGGCTGCAGTCGAGCCGGGTGATGAACTTCTATCTGGAGGAGCTGCACGTCCTCGGCTCGGAACTGTCGCTGGCGGCGCATCTTGCCGATGTCTCCGACGAATTGCGCGCGCTGGCCGGGCGCTCGCCCGACACCTCGCCGCATCGGAGCGGCGAACCGTATCGCCTGGCGGTATCAGGCATCTATGCCCGGCTGACGGCGACCGCGGTGCGGCTGGAGGTTGAAACCACGCGCCGGCCGGTCGGCGAGGCCGCGCCCTATGCGAGCGTGAAGGAATTCAAGGCCGATCTCGACGTGCTCGATCGTTCGCTGATTGCGAATAATTCCGGCGTGATCGCGCGCGGCCGGCTGCGCTCGTTGCGCCGGGCCGTGGATTGTTTCGGCTTCCATCTCGCCCGGCTCGACATCAGGCAGAATTCGGCGGTGCATGAGCGCACGGTGGCGGAACTGTTCGACGCGGCGATCCCCGGGATGTCCTATCTGGACCTCAACGAGGAAGCCCGCGTCAATCTGCTGCTGAGCGAGCTGCGCAGTGCAAGGCCGCTCAGTTCGGCCTTCGTCAAGTACAGCGAGGAGACGCTGGGCGAACTCGCGGTGTTCCGCGCAGCCGCCGAGGCCCATGCCAGGTTTGGCACCGACGTGATCCACCAATGCATCATCTCCATGTGCAAGGGGATGTCGGACATGCTGGAGGTGGCGGTGCTGCTGAAGGAGGTCGGTCTCATCAATCCCTCCGGCCGCAGCGCCATCAACATCGTGCCGCTGTTCGAGACCATCGAGGATTTGCAGGCGTCATCCGGCATCATGGACCGGATGCTGTCGCTGCACGATTACCGCAAGCTGGTCGACAGCCGCGGCGGCATTCAGGAAGTGATGCTCGGCTATTCCGACAGCAACAAGGACGGCGGCTTCGTCACCTCGGGCTGGGAGCTCTACAAGGCCGAAATCGAACTGGTCGAGGTGTTCGAGCGCCACCATGTGCGCTTGCGGTTGTTTCACGGCCGTGGCGGTTCGGTCGGCCGCGGCGGCGGGCCAAGCTATGACGCCATCATCGCGCAGCCCGGCGGCGCCGTGAACGGCCAGATCCGCATCACCGAGCAGGGCGAGATCATCTCCAGCAAATATTCCAACCCGGAAGTCGGCCGCAGCAATCTGGAAATCCTCGCCGCGGCGACGCTGGAGGCGAGCCTGCTGCATCCCCGGCAGAGCGCGCCGCGCAAGGAATATCTCACCGCGATGGAGCAACTGTCCGCGCTGGCCTTCAGGGCTTATCGCGGGCTGGTCTACGAGACCGAGGGCTTCGCCGATTATTTCTGGGGCTCGACCGTCATCACCGAAATCTCGACGCTCAACATCGGCAGCCGTCCGGCGTCGCGCAAGAAGACCCGCGAGATCGAGGACCTTCGCGCTATCCCGTGGGTGTTCAGCTGGGCGCAATGCCGGCTGATGCTGCCGGGCTGGTATGGTTTCGGCTCCGCAGTCGAGACCTGGATCGCCGAACATCCGGAGCAGGGCATGCCGTTCCTGCAGGAACTCTATCGCGAATGGCCGTTCTTCCGCACGCTGCTGTCGAACATGGACATGGTGCTGGCGAAAAGCTCGATCGCGATCGCCTCGCGCTATGCCGAACTGGTGCCGGACGTGAAGTTGCGCGAAAGCATTTTCGGGCGCATCCGGCGCGAGTGGCATTCCTCGATCGAGACGCTGCTCGACATCATGGGGCACGAACGGCTGCTGCAGGGCAACCCGCTGCTGGAACGCTCGATCCGCAACCGCTTCCCCTATCTCGACCCGCTCAACCACGTGCAGGTGGAATTGCTGAAGGAGCATCGCGCGCAGAACCCGGACGAGCAGGTGCTGCGCGGGATTCAGCTCACGATCAACGGGATTTCGGCGGGGCTGAGGAATAGCGGGTGAGGGTGGGTCGCGGCCTCACCCCGTCATTGCGAGCGCAGCGAAGCAATCCATCTCTCCACGTGCGCGGATGCATGGATTGCTTCGTCGCTTCGCTCCCTTGCGCAAACGCTTCGCGTTTGTCGCAGGCAATGACGTACTGAAGCCTCAGAGCTTCCTCACGGCTTCATCGCGCCCTGCGCACTGGTGTAGACTGCATAGAGCGACGACGAGCCGCAGATATAAAGTCTGTTCCGCTGCTGGCCGCCGAAGCACAAATTGGCGACCGTTTCCGGGATGTGGATCTTGCCGAGCAGGTCGCCGTCCGCCGTGTAGCAGCGCACGCCGTCCTCGTTCGGATCGCCCCAGCCGACCGAGCACCAAAGGCGCCCGGCGGTGTCGCAGCGCAGCCCGTCGGTAATGCTGGGCTTGGGCATGTCCGCAAAGACCTTGCTGTTCGAAAGCTTTCCGGCCGCGAGATCCACGTCGAACACGCGGATATGCGACGGGTTGTCCGGCCCGTCGGTGAAGCCGGTATCGCAGATATAGAGCTTCTTCTCGTCAGGCGAGAAGCAAAGGCCGTTCGGCTCCACGAAGTCATCGACCACCATCTTGATGTCGCCGGATTTCGGATCCACCCGGTAGACGTTTTTCTTGTCCTGCTCGGCGTCGGCCTTGATGCCCTCGTAAAAGCCGCCGATACCGTAGGCTGGGTCGCAGAACCAGATCGAACCGTCGGCCGCGACGACCGCGTCGTTCGGCGAGTTCAGTTTCTTGCCATTGTACTTGTCGGCGATGATCGTGATCGAGCCGTCGAGTTCGGTCCGGGTGACCCGTCGGCCGCTGTGTTCGCAGGTGATCAGGCGTCCTTCGCGGTCAATGGTGTTGCCGTTCGAGTTCATCGACGGCTGACGGTAGACGCTGAGGTGACCGTCATCCTCCGAGAAGCGCATGATGCGGTTATTGGGAATGTCGCTAAACAGAACATATCGCCCGGCCGGGAAGTAGACCGGGCCTTCGGCCCAGCGGAATCCGGTCGCGACGCGCTCGACCGCCATGGTGCCGGCGAAGGCCGGAAAGCCTGTCGGCCCGAACGAAACCTTCGGCTTCTTCATCGACTCCAGGCGAGAGTCCGGATAGCGGGCGCCGGGAAGCGGGCCGAGCGGCAGGGGCGGCGATGCCGTGGTCGGCGCGCCGGTCTGGCCGAGCGGCGCGACGGAGGCGGCAGAGGCCGTCTTCATCGTCACGGCGGAGGCGGCGAGTGCTGCCGCGCCGGTCAGTATCTTGCGACGGTCAAGACCGCCGCCTTGTTGTTGGGGATCGGAAAGGGTCAGCGAGGTTGTCATGATTTCCTCCCGTGTATTTTTTGTTGGGAGGAAAAACATCTGCCCGCATTCCGGCATAAAGCGGGCGGGCTGTGATGAAACGATCAGAGATGGCGGTGCTACTCAGGTTTGGCAGCGCAGCAAAGCGGTGGGCAAAGCGACTTGTCCGCCGTAGCTCAACGAGCGAAGGCGGAAGCGCGCCCACCGCCCAAGATGATGATCTCCGATAGATGGTGGGCACGGCGCTATGCGCCTTTGCCCACCCTACGACTCGACCTCAGATCGGATCCCAGGGGAAGATGTCCGCGGAACGATCGAGCTTGTAGAACGATCCCTTGAGCGCCGGCATGCCGTGCTCGGCGATGGTCTGCGGCGTCCAGCCTTCGCTCCGCTGCACCGAGCGCAGCGGGCGGTTCTGGCTGAACAGGAAGATCTCGTTCATGCGCACCCCGAAGATCTGTCCGGTGACGTCCTTGGCGGCATCGGAAAGCAGATAGGCGCAGACCGGCGCGATCTTCTCCGGGCCCATCTGCTTGATCTTCTCGACGCGCGCCTTCTCGGCGTCGGTCTCGGTCGGGATGGTGCCGATCATGCGGGTCCAGGCGAACGGCGAGACGCAGTTCGAGCGCACGTTGAAGCGGCCCATGTCGAGCGCGATCGACTTCGACAGGCCGACGATGCCGAGCTTGGCGGCGGCGTAATTGGCCTGGCCGAAATTGCCGATCAGGCCCGAGGTCGAGGTGAAGTGCACGAAGGAGCCGCTCTCCTGTTCGCGGTAAATCCGCGCCGCGGCGTGGGAGACGTAGAACGAGCCCATCAGGTGCACCTTGATGACGGCCTCGAAGGCTTCCACGCTCATCTTGTGGAAGATCATGTCGCGCAAAATGCCGGCATTGTTGACGACGCCGTCGAGCCGGCCGAAATGATCGGTCGCCGTCTTCACGATCTTGCTGGCGGGGATCGCTTCCGCCACCGACTCGAAGTTGGCGACCGCAGTGCCGCCGCGCTTCTTGATCTCCTCGACCACTTCCTCGGCGGGCGCAGCGCTCGAACCGGCGCCGTCGGCGGCGACGCCGGGATCGTTGACCACGACCTTGGCGCCTTCGGCGGCGCAGAGCAGCGCGATCTCGCGGCCGATGCCGCGGCCTGCGCCGGTGACGATGATGACTTTGTCTTGCAGTGATTTTGCCATGGGGGTTCTCCGATTGATTTTGTGTTCTTACCTCGCCCCGCTTGCGGGGAGAGGTCGGATCGCATGCGTCAGCGCGCGATCCGGGTGAGGGACTCTCCGCGAGTCCGAGTGTGTGGAAGCAGCCCCTCACCCCAACCTCTGAGCGAGCAATTGCTCGTCTCGACCCGTAAGAACGGGAGAGGGAGAGGCGGGCAGCGTGCTCACTTCTCGTTCGTAAAGATGATCGTGCCAGACGCCGCGAACATGCCGCCGACGCCGTGGCAGACCGAAATCTTCGCGTCCTTGACCTGCGCCGGCGCGATGCCGCGCATCTGCCGCACGCTCTCCTGCAGCGCGTACATGCCGTACATGCCGGAATGCATATAGCTCAATCCGCCGCCATTGGTGTTGAGCGGCAGCTTGCCGCCGGGGCGGGTGTTGCCGTCGGCGATGAACTTGCCGGTTTCCTCGTGCGGCATGAAGCCGAGATCGCCGAGGCCAAAAAGCGGCAGATGCGCAAAGGCGTCGTAGATCATCAGATGATCGACGTCCTTGTGGGCGATGCCGGCTTCCCGGAACGCGGTGGGGCCTGCGACCTTGAAGGCGCGCGAGGAGTTGAACGTCTCCATCTGGCTGACCATCGGCGTTTCCACGCTCTCGCCGGTGCCGAGGATATAGACCGGCTTGTTCGGAAAGTCCTTGGCGCGGTCGGCGGAGGTGAGGATCAGCGCGCCGCCGCCGTCGGTGACGAGGCAGCATTGCAGGATGCGGAACGGATAGGCGATCATCCGCGAATTCAGCACGTCCTCGACCGTGATCGGCGCCTTCATGGTGGCGCGCGGATTCTTCGCGGCCCATTCCCGCTGCACCACCGCGACCATGGCGATCTGCTCATGGGTGATGCCGTAGGTCTTCATGTAGCGCAGCACGGGGATCGGGAACATGCTGGGCGGGCCGTAGACGCCGAACGGCGACTCGAACTGGCCGTTCAAACTGTCGGGCGCCGTCGAGCGCGGCAATTTGCCGATCATCGACTTGCCGCTTTCGGCGTGCGTGATCAGCACGGTCTTGCAAAGGCCGGCCTCGATCGCGGCCGCGGCATGGCGGACGTGCAGCATGAACGAGCAGCCGCCGACGGAGGTGCCGTCGACCCAGGTCGGCGTGATGCCGAGATAATGGGCGATCTGCTGCGGGGTTTCCACGGCCGTGGCGATGCCGTCGATATCGGACAGTTTCAGTCCGGCATCGGCGATGGCGTTGAGCGCCGCATCCGCATGAAGCTGGATCTGCGACATGTTCGGGATGACGCCGAGCTCGGTGGTCTCGGCTGCGCCGACGACGGCGACTGCATTTCTGCGCATGGTGCTTAGCCCTTCGCCGGACGGAACAAGGGAAGGGTGATCTTGTCGTCGAGCTTTTCGAACGCGACTTCGAGCTTCATGTCGAGTTCGAGCGCCTCCGGCGTCTGCGGACAGTCGATGATGTTGCTCATCATGCGCGGGCCTTCGTCGAGTTCGACGACCGCGATCGCGTAAGGCGGGGTGAAGCCGGGCGCCGCCGGGCGGTGGTTGATGACGTAGCTGTAGAGCGTGCCCTTGCCGCTGGCCTTGAACACGCTGACCTTGCGCGAGGCGCAGGAGGGGCAGAACGGGCGCGGCGGGAAATAGACATTGGCGCAGGCATCGCAACGCTGCAGGCGCAATTCGCCGGCCTGCGTTCCATCCCAGAAATGCTGCGTTTCAGGCGTGGGTTTTGGTTTCGCGCGCGCGGGCTCCGCCATATCGGCTATTCTCCTTGGGGCGCGGGCGTCCACCCGCTTGTTGCGGTCTTGATGCGACATTGACCGATCTCCGTCAACGGTCCCAGCAGCGGTGCTGTCGCATGGCCGCATTCCCTGCGCGTGAGAGCGCTTGTATGCCAGCCCGTCATCGGAGATAGTCCGCGCTACGGTAAATCGCACAGGCAAGGAATCAAGAACACCATGCCGAACCATCCGACACTCGCCAGCCTCGCCGCCGATCTCGACGCTGGACGCACCACCGCGCGCAAACTGGTTGAGGATTGTCTCGCAAGGATTGCCGATCCCGCCGGCGAGGGCGCGCGAACCTTTATTCATGTCGACAAGGATGCGGCGCATCGCCGCCGCCGGACGCGATGGATCATCTGCGTCAAGCCGCGCCGCGCCGTCGCCCTATGCCGGCATTCCCGTGTCGATCAAGGATCTCTACGACATCAAGGGGCAGGTGACCCGCGCCGGCTCCCGCGCGCTGGAGGATTCTGCGCCGGCGGAGGCCGATGCGCCTGTCGTGGCGCGGCTGCGCCGGGCGGGCTTCATCGTCATCGGCCGCACCAACATGACCGAGTTCGCCTATTCCGGCATCGGCATCAATCCGCATTACGGCACGCCGAAAAGCGTCTTCAATCGCAGCGTCGGCCATGTGCCCGGCGGCTCCTCCTCGGGCGCGGCCGTCTCGATCGCCGATCGTATGGCTTACGGCGCGCTCGGCACCGATACCGGCGGCTCGTGCCGGATTCCGGCGGCCTTTAACGGCATCGTCGGCTACAAGCCGACGCAGGCGCGCGTGCCGCTCGACGGCGGCGTGCCGCTGTCGTCCTCGCTCGACAGCTTTGGTCCGCTGGCGCGCACCGTCGACTGCTGTGCGGTGCTCGACGCCGTGCTCGCGGATGAGGCCGTGCAGCCGCTGCAGCCGCGCCCGATCAAGGGCATGCGGCTTGCGGTGCCGACCACGATCGCGCTCGACGATCTCGACGACGAGGTGGCGACGACGTTCGAGCGGGCGCTGGAAACGCTGTCGCGGCAGGGCGCCTCGATCGAGCGGATCGAAGTGCCGGAATTCCACGATGTCGGCGTCATGAACAGCAAGGGCGGATTTGCCGCCGCGGAAAGCTACGCCTGGCATCGCTACCTGATCGTCAGCCATGGCGACGTCTACGATCCTCGCGTCCACGTCCGCATCCTGCGCGGCGAGGGCATCAGCGCGGCGGACTATATCGATATCCTCAACGCGCGCCGCTCGTTCATTGCACGCACCGAAGCGCGCATCGCCCCCTATGACGCGCTGGTGCTGCCGACCACGGCGAATGCGCCGCCCAGAATCGCCGATCTCGCCGATGACAAGGCCTTCGCCACGCAAAATCTGCGCGCCTTGCGCAACTGCACGCTGATCAACATGCTCGACGGCTGCGCCATCTCGCTGCCGGCGCATCGCGAAGGCGAGATGCCCGTGGGCTTGATGCTGGCCGCGGCGGGCGGATCGGACCGCCGCATCTTCGAACTCGCCGCCGGAATGGAGAACATCATCCGTGTTTGATCTGACCTTCAACGTCGACGACAAGGGCGCGTCGACGCCGCTGACGCTTGCGATCGACCAGGCCGTCATCGCCGGCTGGACCGGCCGCGATCCGGTGGCGCGCGACAAGCACATCGCCGAACTCGAAGCGATCGGCATCGCGCGGCCGGCTTCGACGCCGATCTACTACCGATGCTCGGCGCGGCGGATCACGCAGGTCGACCGCATCGAGGTCTCGCGGCGAAAATTCCAGCGGCGAGGTCGAGTTCGTGCTGATCGGCTGGCAGGGCCGCATCTTCGTCGGCTGCGGCTCCGACCATACCGACCGCAAGGTGGAAGCCTACAGCGTCACGGTGTCAAAACAGATGTGCGACAAGCCGATGGCGTCCGTGCTGTGGGAACTGGAGGACGTCATCGCGCACTGGGACCAAGATGATCCTGCGCTCCTGGGCCGTCATCGACGGCGCGCGGGTGCTGTATCAGGAGGGCACGCTGGATGCCATGCTGCCGGTGAAGGATCTCATCGAGCGCGGCTTCGGCGGCAAGGGCCTGCCCGACGGCTGCGCCATGTTCGGCGGCACCTTCGCGGCCAAGGGCGGCATCCGCCCGGCCAGCCGGTTCGAGTTCGAACTGGAGGACCCCGTGCTGAAGCGGAAGATCAGCCATGGCTATGATGTGATCACGATGCCGGTGCTGGGCTGAGCTGCTCTCACCGCCGTCATTGCGGAGCGAAGCGTTAGCGCACGGAGCGATCCGACAGCATTTCATGGTTCCGTGGCTCCGGCTATGGATTGCTTCGCTTCGCTCGCAATGACGGGGAGAGACTTCCCGGAAATCGGGTGGCGCAGCACCGATCGGATTTGCGAGACTGCCCGCCATGAAAGCAACCGCAAGAAATATCGACCGTTCCGCCCGACATCGCCGCCCGCGTCGACGCCATCGACTGGACGCAGGCGACCGCCGACCTCGACGCGCAGGGCTGCGCCGTCCTGAAGGGATTGCTGTCGCCGGAGGAATGCGCCGCGCTGGCCGCGCTCTATCCCGACGACAAGAATTTCCGCAGCCGGATCGTGATGGGCCGCCACGGTTTTGGCCGCGGCGAGTACAAATATTTCGCCTATCCGCTGCCCGACCTGATCGCGCAATTGCGGCCCGCGCTCTATGCGCGGCTTTGCGGCATCGCCAATCGCTGGAACGAGACGATGGGGATCGATATCCGCTACCCCGACCGGCACGAGGCGTTCCTGAAGCGCTGCCACGACGCCGGGCAGACGCGGCCGACGCCGCTGCTGCTGCAATATGGCGAGGGCGACTACAATTGCCTGCACCAGGACCTTTACGGCGAGCACGTGTTTCCGCTGCAGGTCGCGATCCTGCTGTCGGAACCGGGGCGCGATTTCGAAGGCGGCGAGTTCGTGCTGACGGAGCAGCGGCCGCGGATGCAGTCGCGGCCCGAGGTGGTTCCGCTCAGGCAGGGCGATGCGGTGGCGTTTGCTGTGCATCACCGGCCGGTGCAGGGGACGCGCGGGCCTTATCGCGTTAATCTGCGCCATGGCGTCAGCCGGATCCGCTCCGGCCACCGCCATACCGTCGGCGTGATCTTCCACGATGCCAAATGAGTGCGGACTGAGTTGACTGCGGATTTGTTCGAGGCTGTTCCGGATGTGCGCCCGTCACGCGAAGTGATGGCGGAGGGCGCGGTATTGCTGCGCGGATTTGCACGGGCGTTCGAAGCCGAGTTGCTTCCGGCACTTCGCGCGATCGTCAAACAGGCGCCGTTCCGGCATCTGTTTACGCCGGGCGGCCACCAGATGTCGGTCGCGATGACCAATTGCGGCAGCGCCGGCTGGGTGTCGGACGAAACCGGTTATCGCTATGACGCCATCGATCCCGAGTCCGAAGCAGCCGTGGCCGGCGATGCCGGCGGTGCTGCGGAGACTAGCGGCCGACGCTGCGTCGGACGCCGGGTTCAACGGCTTCGAGCCGGAGGCCTGCCTGATCAATCGCTATGTGCCCGGCGCGAAGCTGTCGCTGCATCAGGACAAGGACGAACTGGATTTTGCCGCGCCGATCGTCTCGGTCTCGTTGGGCCTGCCGGCGATCTTCCTGTTCGGCGGGCTGAAGCGCGCCGACAAGCCGCGCCGCTACAGGCTGGAGCATGACGACGTCGTGGTCTGGGGCGGCCCGTCGCGGCTGTTCTTTCACGGCGTAGCCCCGCTCGCCGACGGCGAACATGCGCTGATGGGCCGCCAGCGCATCAACCTGACTTTTCGAAAAGCGCGGTGATCTTCCTTCTCCCCTTGTGGGAGAAGGTGGCGCGAAGCGCCGGATGAGGGGTCTCTATCCGCGGAGACAGACCCCTCATCCGTCTCGCTGCCGCTTCGCGTCAGCGAGCCACCTTCTCCCACAAGGGGAGAAGGGAAGAGCCGTTCCATCGCAGGTTCCCATGGTTTATGGTTCATAAGCCGGGGGGCCGACATGACCACATCAGAGGCAACGTCCGAGACCAACACCAGCGCTAACAGCACCGGCGTCTATCTTGCCGTGCTGCAGCTCGTCTTCACGCTGGGCTGGACCACCTACGTCATCTACCTGCCAAAGCTGTGTGCCGATGTCGGGATCGCGCCGACTGCCGTCATCCTGATCCTGATGCTGGATCAGGCGATCTTCACCATCACCGACACGGCGATGGGAATTGCCGCCGACAGGATCGCGCCGTTCGTCGGCAAGCTCGGCGTGTTCGTCGGTGTCCTGACCGCGATCTCCTGCGCGGCCTTTGTCGCGCTGCCGTTCGTGGCGGGCACGGGGCCGGGTGCGCAGGTCTGGTTCATCGCGCCTGATCCTGATCTGGGTCGTGACGTCATCGGCCTTGCGCGCGCCGCCGCTGACGTTATTGGGCAAATACGGCGCGCGGCCGGCGATCCCGTATCTCGCGGCGCTGGCGATGCTCGGCTACGGTCTGGCGGGCGCGGTCTCGCCCTATCTCGGCGTGGTGCTGCGCAATCACGACCCGCGGCTGCCATTCGTCATCTCGGGCGTGGTGCTGCTGGTCACGGCGCTTGCACTGTCGCGGGTCGAACGCGGCCTTGCGCAGGCAACACCAGTTGCGAAAGAACCGCTGGCGCCGGCAAAAGCGCTCGGCCAGGTGCCGATGTTCTTCATCGCCTCGATGGTCATCCTGTCGCTCGGCTATCAACTGCATTTTTCCATCAACAGCACGCCGTTTTATCTGCGGTTCGCGAAACCGGACGAACTGCAATGGCTGATGCCGGTGTTCTGGATCGGCTTCAACATCGCGATGTTTCCGGCCAGCGTCATCGTCAAGCACCGCGGCGGGCTGATCGTGATGGGCGCGGCCGGCCTGCTCGGGGCGGTGGCGGTGTTAGCTGCGGAAACGGCCGGCAATCTCAACATGCTGATCGCCGCGCAGTTCATCGCTGGTGCTGCGTGGGGCTGCATGCTGATGGCCGCGGTCTCGGCGGCGCTGGCGATCGGCGAGACCGGCGCCGAGGGCAAGGTCGTCGGGCTCGTCTTCTCCGCGCTGGCGCTCGCGACCTTTGCGCGCATGGCGGCGGTCGCCGGCGGCCTGCAGAAGCTGCCGGAATACGCGCCGCTGCTGCAATGGGCGCCGGTGGCGTGCTGGTCGGTGGCCGGCGCCGGATTGCTCGTGATCGCGGCGTCCCGGCTGCAGCGAAGTATGGCGAGGCAGGTTTAGATATTCTTCGCCGGATGAATGAACGCCCACGGGCTCACTTCCGAATCCGTCGGCACCTCCACCGAGATCACATAGGGCCCGCCATCGGCCAGCGCCTTTTCCAGCGCGGGGCGGAAATGATCCGGCGAGGTGACGCGCGCCGCGCCAACGCCAAAGGATTCCGCGAGCTTCACGAAATCCGGATTGACCAGATCGGACGCGACCACGCGGCCGTCGAAACGCTCGCGCTGGTCGCGGCGGACGTTGCCGTAGGCGTTGTTGTTGAACACCAGCGTCACCACGCCGATCTTGAACTGCACGGCGGTCGACAGTTCCTGCACCGCGAACATGAAGCCGCCATCGCCTGTTATCGCGACCACCGGGCGGTCCGGGTTGGCGACCTTGGCGCCGAGGGCGGTCGGGAAGCCGGAGCCGAGCGTGCCCTGATAGCCCGAGGTGATGAAGGTGCGCGGCTCGTAGATCGGAAAGCCGTACCAGGAGGCGAAGCCGACCTGCGACAGCTCGTCGGTGACGATCGCATTGGCCGGCAGCACCTCGCGCAGGATGTTCAGATACGCCATCTGCGGCTGAACCTTCTGGATTTCCTGATGCGCCGCCGCGGTCGCCTCGCGGATCTCGCCGCGCCGGCCGCTGCTCTTGCTGTAGCCGGCCTTTTTCACGGCCGCCGCCAGATCGGCGGTGCCGGCCCTGGCGTCCGCGATCGACGGCCGTGTCGGGCACGTAGCGCCGCATTTCCACGGGATCGATATCGATGCGAACCGATTTCAGTCCGTCGGGGCGATAGGGCCAGCGCGACATCGTCGGCAATTCCAGCCGGGTGCCGATGCCGATCATCAGATCGGTGGTCGGCCACAGCCTGTAGGCCGCCGCCATGGTCAGCCCGAGCTCATGGGCGTTGGAGACGATGCCGCGGCCGCTGCGGAACGCCACCACCGGCGCGTCGATCATCTCGGCCAGTTCAAGGATTTCCTCGCGCGCATGGATCGCGCCGCTGCCGACGAAGATCATCGGCCGCTTGCTGGCCTTGATGAGATCAGCGGCGGCCTTGATACGGTCAGGGTCGGGCTGCGGGGCGGGAAGGGTGTCGAACACCTTTGAAGCGCCGACCTCGGCGCGTTGGGTAAAGACGTCCCACGGCATTTCCAGCGACACCGGGCCGCGGCGGCCCGACATCATTTCCTGAAACGCGCGCGAGACCATCGCCGGCGCGACGTCAGGATATTCGATGCGGTCGGCCCATTTCACAAACGTGCGCAGCGTCGCCAATTGGTCCGGCATCTCGTGCAGATGGCCGCGGCCCTTGCCGAGAAACGCCGTCGGGACCTGACCGGTCAGGCACAGCACCGGTTCATTGCAGCCGAAGGCAGTGAGCAGCGCCGCGCCCGCATTGAGCACGCCGGGGCCGGGCACCACGCTGAATACCCCGGGGCGCCCCGAGGACCGCGCATAACCAAAGGCCATGTAGCCGCAGGCCTGCTCGTGCCGCGCGCCGATCACCTTCAGCTGCGCCTGATGGAAGGCATCGAACAGGCCGTAGGTTTGCGCGCCGGGCAGGCCGAACACGGTGTCGACGCCATGCGCGACGAGGCCATTGACGATTGCTTCGCCGCCGGAAATTGAAGTCATGTTATTTCCACTCGCTTCTCAGGATTTATCAGGCTTCGTCGGCCACGCCGTTCTTCAGCACGCCAACCCCCTCCGCCTCAACCTCGATGACGTCGCCCGGCTTGAGGTAGCGCGGCGGGTCGAACCGCGCGCCGGCGCCGGTCGGCGTTCCCGTCACGATGACGTCGCCGGGCACCAGCGTGGTGAAGGTCGAGAGGTAGTTGATGAGGTAGCGGAAGCCGAAGATCAATCGTCCCGTGCGGTCGTCCTGCCGCGTCTCGCCGTTGACCCGCGTGGTCAGGCGGATGTCGGCGATCTGGCTTTCGTCGGTATAGGGCACGAGCCACGGGCCGAGGCTGCCGGTAGAGTCAAAGTTCTTGCCCTGGGTGACGTTGAACTTGGCGTGCCGCACCCAGTCGCGGATGGTGCCTTCATTGCAGAGCGTCATGGCGGCGATGTGGTCCAGCGCGTCGCTCTCCTTGATGTGCCGGCCGGCCTTCCCGATGACCAGCACCAGTTCGCCTTCGTAATCGAGCTGCGCGGAGGCGCGCGGCCGCACCAGCGGCGTGTTGTGGCCGACGAAGGAGCGCGGCGTCCGCATGAACATGCTCGGGTATTTCGGCGCGTCCTGGCCGTCCTTGTATTCGGCATTGCGGTCCGGATAGTTGACGCCGATGCAGATGATCTTTTCCGGCGAGGGGATCGGCGGCTGCCATGTAATCGTATCGAGTGCGTGGTCCGGCTGATGCCGCGCGCCTTCCTCGGCGAGCTTCATCAAGGCCCCGGCAGCGATGGCTTCGCGCAGCGTCGGATACTCCTTGGCGAAACGCGCGGAGAGATCGACGATGCCGGCATCGGTCACGGCGCCATATTTCTGCGCGCCGTTGACGACGAAAGTGGCAAGACGTGGAGGGGCCATCTGTTATCCGATCAATCCGCAATCGTGACGTCGGCGACAAAGGCCGGTTCGCGCACGGCCTGGCCTGTGAAGGGCGAACCCTCCTCGAACCAGGAGCGCGGGGCGGGTGCGCCCCATAGCGTCTGCCGGCGCGGGTCCTTCAGCGACCAGCGCAGCGGCTCGTGGTCGTGATCGCCGGTGAAATAATCGCTGGTGTAGAGCTCGAGGCGATGGCCGTCAGGATCCCGGACATAGAGGAAGAACGCGTTCGAGATGCCGTGGCGGCCCGGGCCGCGCTCGATGTTCTTCAGGTAGCCGCTGGAGGCCATGACGTCGCAGAGATGCAGGATGTTCATCGCCGTCGGCGTCCAATAGGCAATGTGATGCAGGCGAGGACCCTTGCCATTGGTGATGGCAAAATCATGGACATTGCCCTTGCGGTGCATCCAGGCCGCCGCGATGCGCCCGTTCGGCCCGTCTTCCTCGCCATATTCGGTCAGCCGGAAGCCGAGCCGGGCGTAGAAATCGACCGTATTCTGAACTTCGGGGGCGAATACGTTGAAATGGTCGAGCCGCTGCGGATGGCAGCCCTTATAGAGGTCGTAGCGCCGCAGCAGATGCGGACGCTTTTCCATCGATGCGTAAAGTTCGAGCTGGAAGCCGGCGGGATCGGTGAATTGCAGCGTGCGGCCCTGGAACGGCTGCTCGGTGAAGGCGTAAGCGATGCCATTCTCGGAAAAGAATGAGGCTGCCTTGTCGAGATCGCCATCATTGCCGACTTTAAAACCGAGGCGGTTGCAGGCGGCCGTCGGCGCTTTCCTCAAGACCAGCGAGTGATGCTGGTGCTCCTCGCTGCCGCGCAAATACACCGCCTTGTCGTCGCCGTCCTCGACATGGAGGCCGACGGTGTTCTCGTAGAAGGCGCGGCTCTTGTTGAGGTCGACGACATCGAGCACGGCGTGGCTGCAGCGGATGATGTTGAAGGGAGGATCGAAGACGTGTGTCGGCACCGGCATAGGCGTTCCCTTAGTTAGGTTCGTCATTTCGGGATGGTCCGAAGGGCCAGACCCGGAATCTCGAGGTTCCCCGATGTGCAATTGCACATCTGTGGTTCGATGCTTTGCATCGCCCCGGAACGACGGTGAGTTCTAGATTCCCAATCTCTGAATCTTGTGCGTCCCGCGCGCGAGCGAGACGTGCTTGGTCTCCATATAGAAGTCGAACGAATAGTCGCCGCCGTCGCGGCCGATGCCTGACGATTTCATGCCGCCGAACGGCGTCGGCAGATGGCGGACGTTTTCGGAATTGAGCCAGATCATGCCGGCTTCCAGCGCATCCGCCACCCGCAGCGCGCGGCCCATGTCGCCGGTCCAGACATAGCCGGTCAGGCCGTATTGCACGCCGTTGGCGATCTCGATCGCGTCCTTCTCGTCCTTGAACGGGATCACGGTCAGGAACGGGCCGAACACTTCCTCCTGCGCCACCCGCATTTTTGAGTTTGCGCCGGTGACCAGCGTCGGCTGCACGTAATGCCCGCCGCCGGGGCCGTCATGTGGCTTTCCGCCGACCGCAATGGTGGCGCCGTCCTTTTTGGCGACCTCGAAATAGCTGCAGACCTTTGCGAGATGCCGCTCATGGATCAGCGGCCCGATCTCGGTGGCGGGATCGAGGGGGTGGCCGACCTTCAGCGCCTTCACCCGGGCAGTGAGCTTTTCGATGAATTTTGCGGCGATACCCTCCTGGACCAGCAGCCGGCTCGACGAGGTGCAGCGCTCGCCGTTGAGCGAGTAGATCATGAAGACAACCGCATCCAGCGCGCGGTCCAGATCCGCGTCGTCGAATACGATCACCGGGTTCTTGCCGCCGAGCTCGAAATGGACGCGCTTCAGGGTAGGGGCGCCCTGCGCCATGATCGCGGAGCCGGTCGAGCTCTCGCCGACAAAGCCGATCGCCTTGATCGCGGGATGCTCGGTCAGCGCCTTGCCGGCTTCCTCGCCCATGCCGTGGACGGTGTTGAGCACGCCGTCGGGGAGGCCGGCCTGCTTCGCGAGCTTTGCCAGCAGGTCCGCCGTCACCGGCGACCATTCCGCCGGCTTGTGCACGACGGTGCAGCCGGCGGCTAGCGCAGGCGCAATCTTCCAGGTCGACAGCATGAACGGCGTGTTCCACGGCGTGATCACGCCGACCGGGCCGATCGGCACCCGGGTCGAGATGTTCCAGTGCTCCTCGCTTGGCGTGTTGAGGCCGTCGCGGGCCTCGGCGCATCTGTCGGCGAAGAAGCGGAAATTCTCGGCCGCCCGGATCGCGGCCTTGGCCATGAAGCGGTGGGCTTGCCCGGTGTCGATGCATTCCAGCACCGCGATGTCGTCGGCATGGTCTTCGATCGCGTCGGCCACGCGATGCAGCAACTTCTTCCGCGCCGCCGCCGGCATGTCGCGCCAGGATTTGAAGGCGGTCGCGGCCGCGGTCGCGGCACGGTCGATGTCATCGGCATTGCCGCGCGCGACCGACGCCAGCACCGTGCCGTCGACCGGGGATTTCGTCTCGAACGTCTGGCCGGAGACCGACGGCACGGTCTTGCCGTCGATCATATGCCCGATGCCGTCGCTCTTTAATTTGGCGAGCAGGGGGGCTGCGCGGTCGCGGTTGGCCTGAAAGACGTCCTTGGGTGTCACTTTATCCATTGATAGCCTCCACTTTCAGGCGCGATGCGTAGCGGGCGGGCGTGCCACGAAGGGCGGTGCGTGAATGTTGTTGCGCTTCCAGCTGGTTTCCTTGTCGTTGATCTGCATGTCGAACGACAGCGCGAATTTGCCGTTGGCAAATACCGGATCAAGATAAGCGGACAGCGCTTGGAAAATATGTTCGCCGGCCTTCTTGCGGGTCGCGAGATCGCGCCCCTCGCCGAGCCGCAGCACCATGTCGAGAAAGCCGAGGTTCGGCGCGCCGTCCGCGATTGCATAATACTCGCATTTGATGGCGCGGACGCGAATGCCGCCGAGCGGGAAGATGCCGGTTTCGATCGCGGCCACGCGGACCACTTCGACGACTTCGCCCATGTCGACGAGCACATCGATGTTGGCTGAATATTCGATCGTGAAATGCGGCATAGCCAGATCACTCCTGCGATTTGGTCTCAAGACATCAAGCGAAGTAGCAGCTCACGGAGCCGTAAGGACCATAGTCCGCCTGGATCGTGTCGCCCTTGCGGGTCTCGATCGGGCGGATGAACGATCCCGCCAGCACCACTTGTCCGGCTTCCAGCGCGAGGCCATTGGGCGCGATCTTGTTGGCGAGCCACGCCACGGACGTTGCGGGATGGTTGAGAACGCCGGCCGCAAGCCCGGTCTCCTCGAGCTGGCCGTTGCGGAAGCAGAGCGCGCCGATCCAGCGCAAATCGGCATCCATCGGCCGGATCGGGCGGCCGCCGAGCACAATGCCGGCATTCGCGGCATTGTCGGCGATGGTGTCGAAGATCTTCCGGGTCGCCTTGGTCTGCGGATCGACCCGCTCGACCCGCGTGTCCAGGATCTCCAGCGCGGGCACCACGAAATCGGTGGCGTTGAGCACGTCGAACATCGTGCAGTCCGGCCCCGAAAGCCGCGACTTCATCACGAAGGCAAGTTCGGCCTCGACGCGGGTAGCGATGAAGCGGTCGGATGGCACCAGCCCGCCATCGGCAAAGAACATGTCGTCGAGCAGGATGCCGAAGTCAGGCTCGTCGATGTTGAGCGCGCTCTGCATCGCCTTCGAGGTCAGGCCGATCTTGTGGCCCTTCACGACACGGCCCCCTGCTACTTTCATCTCGACCCAGGCTTTCTGAATAGCGTAGGCGTCTTCGATCGTTATGCCGGGATGTTCGAGCGAAAGCTGCCGGATCTGCTGGCGGGTCTTTTCGGCCTGATCGAGCCGCTCGGCAGCGCTGCGGATGTCGTCTCTGGAAAGGGCCATGGGCGTCCGGCGTACTCGGGCAAAAAAGCGGGTGCTGAAATATGTTTAACATGTTAAGTGATATGGCGCAAACTGATTTGGTGCTTGTTGCAGCGCAAAACTTTATCCTTCTCTCTATTCAATGATTCCGGATGGCAGGCGACTGAAGATGGCAGGCAAGAAATCGCCGGACGGATCGCGTTCGAACGCCGGCAGAGCAGGCGAGGGCCGCAGCGTGCCGATGCGCGAATTCTCCCGTTCGCTGCCGATGTCGTTGCTGCGTGCACGCGAAGCCGTGATGCGCCAGTTCCGACCGTCCTTGCGCAATCACGGGCTGACCGAACAGCAATGGCGGATCCTGCGCGCGCTGACGGCAGTGGATACCATCGAGGTTACGGAGCTGGCGCGCGTCGCCTTCCTGCTTGGGCCGAGCCTGTCGCGGATCCTGCGCGATCTCGAAGCGCGCGATCTGATCGAGCGGCGCACTGCCGAGGCCGATCTGCGGCGCGGCGTGGTCTCGATCTCGCCCAAGGGACTGAAACTGATCGAAGCCGTCGCGCCCACTTCAGAGGCGATCTACGCCGAAATCACCGGCCGCTTTGGCGCCCGCAAGCTCGCCGAATTACAGGACATGCTGGGTGAACTGGAACGCAGCCTTGCGGAGATGGAAGTGGCTGACGAGGCAGACGCCGAGGCCGACGAGTAATCACAAATTTGCATGATGCTACCGGCCCGATGCATAACGGCCGGGCAAATGATTGCAATCATTTGTCTAATGGTAGACACGCGCGCGATTTTTCGCTCAAAGTGCCGGCCAAGCCGGTCATCAAAACCGGCGCGGGAGTTGAGGGGTTCGCCGCCGATACAAGAGGCCGCCCCGACGCTAGGACGAGGCTGAAATCCGAAAAATGGTCACCATACAACTCAACAACCTGATCGATTTTGTCGCCGAGGTTTTCTCTCATTCGGAGTCCTCACCCGAGGAAGCCAGGCGGATCGCGACCTATCTCACGACGGCCAATCTCACCGGCCATGACAGCCACGGCGTGATCCGGGTTCCGGTCTATATCCGCTGGAAGAAGACAGGCAACGTCGTTCCCAACCAGACCCCCGAGATCGTCGTCGATACCCCCTCGCTCGCCGTGGTCGACGGCAAGTTCGGCTATGGCCAGACCGTGACGCCGTTCGCGGTGCGGACCGGCATCGAGAAGTGCAAGAAGGCGGGGTTGGCGGCGGTCGCACTGCGCAACGCCGGGCATATCGGCCGCGTCGGCGACTGGGCCGAAATGGCCGCCGCCGAAGGACTGGTGTCGGTCCACTTCGTCAATGCGGCCGGCTCGCTCTTGGTCGCGCCTTACGGCGGCGTTCAGAAACGACTCTCGACCGCGCCTTACTGCGTCGGCATTCCGCGCCAGGGGCAGGACCCGATCGTGCTCGATTTCGCCACCTCGATCGTCGCCGAAGGCAAGGTGCTGGTGGCGAGCCGCGGCGGCAAGAAGTTGCCCACGGGCGCGCTCGTTGACGCCGACGGCACGCTGAGTGAGGAGCCGTCCGTGCTCTATGGTCCCTACACGCCGGACGGGCCGCGCGACCATACCCAGGGGACGGGGGCGATCCGCGCGTTCGGCGAGCACAAGGGATCGGGGCTGGCCTTCATCTGCGAACTGCTCGGCGGCGCGCTCACCGGCACCGGCGCGACGTCCGGCGGCCGGCAGTTCGCCAACGGCATGCTCGCCTTCTATGTCGATCCCAAGGTGATCGACACCAGCAACTACTTCGACGAGGAAATCTCGCGCTATACCGACTTCATCCGGGAGACCAAGCCGATTGCCGGCGTCGAGTCCGTGCTGGTTCCCGGAGACCCCGAACGCAAGATGCGCGCCGAGCGCACCAGGAACGGCGTACCGCTGCCGGACGATACCTGGGCTGCGATCGTCAACACCGCCCGCGAGGTCGGCGTCAGCGAGGCCAGCATTCAGCGCGCCACCAGCTAATCAACTCCGCGAACTCCAACAATTGCAACGATCACAAAGGGAAAGCGATCAATGACAACCAACAACGTCAAGAAAGTATGGGCCTCGGGCAAGGCCGTGGTGAACGCGTGGCTCGCGATTCCGTCCGGCTTTTCCGCCGAAGTGATCGCACAATGCGGCTTCGACAGCGTCACCGTCGACATGCAGCACGGCGTGCAGGATTACCTCTCGATGGTGCAATGCTTTCAGGCGATGAACGGCCACCCGGTGACGCCGATGGTCCGCGTGCCCTGGAACGAGCCCGGTATCATCGGCAAGGTGCTCGACGGCGGCGCCTATGGCGTGATCTGCCCGATGATCAACACCAAGGAGGAGGCGAAGAACCTCGTCCAGTACGCCAAATATCCGCCGAAGGGCACGCGCTCGAACGGCCCGATCCGTTCCGGCATGTATGGCTCGGCCGGCACCTATCAGCAGACGGCGAACGACGAGATCGTGCTGCTGCCGATGATGGAGACCAAGACCGCGGTCGAGAACATGGAATCGATCCTCGACGTCGAAGGCATCAACGGCGTCTATATCGGCCCGTCGGATCTCGGCTTCTCCTATGGCCTGGTGCCGAAGCTCGACCGCGACGAGCCCGAAATCCTCAAGATCTACGAGAAGATCATCAAGGAATGCGGCAAGCGCGGCCTCCATCCCGGCATCCACTGCTCGGGCGCCGAGGGCGCGGTGCGCGCGATCAACATGGGCTTCAAGCTGGTGACGCTGTCGAACGAGAGCGGCCTGATGATGACCTACGCCAAGATGCAGGTGAACCAGACCCGCAAGGACTCTGGCGGCAAGGCGTAAGCTCTTACTTCTCCCTCGCCCCGCTCTTGCGGGGTCGAGACGAGCGAAGCTCGCTCTTAGAGGGATGGGGTGAGGGGCCTCTATCCGCGAATGCTGTGTTAGCGTTTGACATTGTGCCTTGCCCCTCACCCGAATTCTCGCGTTGCGAGAATTCGACCTCTCCCCGTAAAAAACGGTGAGAGGTGAACGCGAACCAAGGAGACACCCATGACCCCGGCACCCGTCATCCGCCTGCATCCCGACGACGGCGTGCTGATCGCGCGCTCGAGCCTGCCGCCCGGCATGGTGGTGGCCGACGGGGTCACCACGACCGAGCGGATCCCGGCGGGCCACAAGGTCGCCATCAAGCCGATCGCCGTCGGCGAGCCGGTGCGCCGCTACGGCCAGATCATCGGCTTTGCGACGGTGCCGATTTCGCCGGGCCAGCATGTTCATACGCAAAACTGCGGCATGGGCGATTTCGCCAAGGACTATGCCTATGGCGTCGACGTCAAGCCGGTGCCGAACTTCGATCTGCCCGCGACCTTCGAGGGCATCCGCCGTGCCGACGGCCGCGTGGCGACGCGCAACTATATCGGCATCCTCACCTCGGTGAATTGCAGCGCCCATGTCGCCGGCATCGTCGCCGACATGTTCAAGAAGAATCCTTTTACCGGCGACAACCCACTGGCCGATTTCCCGAATGTCGACGGCGTGGTGGCGCTGACCCACAAGACCGGCTGCGGCATGACACAGGACGAGCCGCTGGCGCTGCTGCGCCGGACGCTCGGCGGCTATGCGCGGCATGCGAATTTTTCGGCCGTCATCGTGCTGGGGCTCGGCTGCGAGGTCAACCAGATCGGCGGGCTGATGCAGGAACAGAAGCTCGCCGGACGCCTGCGCGCGATGGACATCCAGGAGGTCGGCGGCACCCGCAAGACGGTGGAGGCCGGTATCGCCTTCGTGCGCGAGGCGTTGACGGACGCCAACAAGGTCAAGCGCGAGCCCGTGCCGGCCAGCGAACTGACGGTGGCGCTGCAATGCGGCGGCTCCGACGGCTACTCCGGCGTGTCGGCCAATCCGGCGCTGGGTGCGGCGAGCGATCTCCTGGTTGCCCATGGCGGCACCGTGATCCTGTCCGAGACGCCAGAAACCTACGGCGCCGAACATCTCCTGACCCGCCGCGCGGTCAGCCGCGAGGTCGGCGAAAAACTGGTCGGGCTGATGCGCTGGTGGGAAGAATATACCAAGCGTGAAGGCGCCGAGATGAACGCCAATCCGAGCCCCGGCAACAAGGCCGGCGGCCTCACCACGATCCTCGAGAAATCACTGGGTGCGATGGCCAAGGCCGGCAGCACCAATCTGGTCGACGTGCTCAACTACGCCGAACCCATCACCAAGAAGGGTTTTGTCTTCATGGACACGCCCGGCTACGACCCGGTCGCGGCGACCGGGCAGGTGGCGGGCGGCGCCAATCTCGTCTGCTTCACCACCGGCCGCGGCAGCGTGTTCGGCTGCAAGCCCGCGCCCTCGATCAAGCTCGCCACCAACACGCCGATGTACAAGCGCATGGAAGACGACATGGACGTCAATTGCGGCACCATCCTCGACGGCGAGGAAACCGTGCAGCAATGCGGCCAGCGCATTTTCGAACTGATGCTGAAAACGGCATCCGGCCAGCCGACCAAGAGCGAGAGTTTTGACTTCGGCGGCGCCGAGTTCGCGCCGTGGGTGCTTGGGGCTACGATGTAGGTCTCGCAATCGTAGCCCGGATGGAGCGAAGCGAAATCCGGGGCGGTCTCGCAAGCGCGTCGAGCTATCCCGGATTGCGCTTCGCTCCATCCGGGCTACGAGATGCCACTCCGCACTTCCTGTAGGCACACCGTGCCCGTTGTTAATGCTTGATCCCACCCGGAACCAGTGTTCTGCTTAAAAAAGCCGCTGGAGTCTCCGGTCCGTGTCGATCTTCGTCGCACTACATCACGTCACGCATTACAAATACGACCGACCGATCGATCTCGGCCCGCAAACCGTTCGCCTGCGTCCGGCGCCGCATACGCGCACGCCGATCCTGAGCTATTCGCTTAAAGTGACGCCTTCAAACCATTTCGTGAACTGGCAGCAGGATCCGCAAGGCAACTGGCTGGCGCGGTTCGTGTTTCCGGAGAAGGCGACCGAACTCAAGATCGAAGTCGACTTCTCGGCGCAGATGACGGTGGTCAATCCCTTCGACTTCTTTGTCGAGGGATACGCCAGCAGTTTTCCGTTCCAGTACACCAGCGATCTCAAGACCGAACTCGCGCCTTATCTTGCCACCGGCGAGCAGGGGCCGCTGTTCGCGGCGTACTTGAAGGATATTCCGCGCGAGGCCGACAGCACCGTCAATTTCCTGGTCGACCTCAACGCGCAACTGCAGAAAAAGATCAGCTACGTCATCCGGATGGAGCCGGGCATTCAGACGCCGGAGGAGACGCTGGCCTCCGGCTCCGGATCGTGCCGCAACTCGGCCTGGCTGTTGATTCATATCTTCCGTCATCTCGGCCTCGCGGCGCGTTTCGTCTCCGGCTATCTCATTCAATTGCGTCCCGACATCGATCCGGTCGAGGGCCCGCGCGAGGTCGAAAGCGATTTCACCGACCTGCATGCCTGGGCCGAGGTCTATCTGCCGGGCGCCGGCTGGATCGGGTTCGACGTCACCTCGGGCATGCTGACGGGCGAGGGGCACATTCCCGTCGCCGCCACGCCGCATTACCGCTCGGCGGCGCCGATCTCGGGCAGCGCGGGCTTCGCCAATGTCGAATTCGGCTTCGAGATGAGCGTCCGGCGCATCCGCGAGGCGCCGCGGATCACGCGGCCGTTCTCCGATGAATCCTGGGCGCGTCTCGACAGCCTCGGCGAGCAGGTCGATGCCGATCTCAAAGCGGATGACGTGCGCCTGACCATGGGCGGCGAGCCGACCTTCGTCTCCGTCGACGATCTGGAATCGGCTGAATGGAATATCGCCGCCGTCGGTCCGACCAAACAGGCGCTGGCCGACGAACTGATCCGCAAGCTGCATGCGCGTTTTGCGCCGGGCGGGCTATTGCATTACGGGCAGGGCAAATGGTATCCGGGCGAAAGCCTGCCGCGCTGGGCGTTCGGCCTCTATTGGCGCAAGGACGGCGTTCCGATCTGGAAGAATGCCGACCTGATCGCGAAGATCGAGAACCCGCGCAAGGCGAAGGTGGAAGACGCCAAGGCTTTCATGGAAGACACCGCGAAGCGGCTCGGTCTGGATGCCGGCTATGTCATGCCGGCCTATGAAGATTCCGTACACTGGCTGCAGAAGGAAGCGGCACTCCCGATCAATGTCGATCCCAGCGACTCCAAGCTGGCCGATGCGGAAGAGCGCTCGCGCATGGCGCGGGTATTCGATGAGGGGTTGAACAAGCCCAAGGGCTTTGTGCTGCCGATCCAGCACGCGGGCGAAGACGCCTCGGGCTGGATGAGCGAACGCTGGCAGCTCAAGCGTGGCCATCTGTTTCTGATACCGGGTGATTCCCCGCTCGGGCTGCGGCTGCCGATGGCGTCGCTGCCGCATGTCCCGCCCGAAGAGTTTCCGTACGTCGTCGAGCAGGACCCGATGGAGCCGCGGCTCGAACTCGCAGCCGAAGATAAGGACGCCGAAGCGGGAGGCGTACCCGCAAGACTGGCGGAGAAGCCAAAACCCGAGCCCAAGCCCAAGCCGGTGCGCACGGCGGCATCCGTCGAAATCCGCGACGGCGTGTTGTGCGTCTTCATGCCGCCGGTCGAGAAGGTCGAAGATTATCTCGAACTGATCGCGGCAGTGGAAGCGACCGCCGAGGAACTGCAGCTCCAGGTTCATGTCGAAGGCTACGGGCCGCCCTACGATCCGCGCGTCGAGGTGATCAAGGTGACGCCCGATCCCGGCGTGATCGAAATCAACATCCAGCCGGCGCAGAGCTGGCGCGAGGCGGTGGACATCACCTTCGGCCTGTATGAAGACGCCGCAAAGGTTCGCCTCGGCGCCAACCGCTTTCTCGTCGACGGTCGCCACACCGGCACCGGCGGCGGCAATCATGTCGTGGTCGGCGGCTCGACGCCGCAGGATTCGCCGTTCCTGCGCCGCCCCGATCTCTTGAAGAGCCTCGTGCTGTACTGGCAGCGCCATCCGTCGCTGTCATATCTGTTCTCCGGCATGTTCATCGGCCCGACCAGCCAGGCGCCGCGCATCGACGAGGCGCGGCATGACGGGCTCTATGAACTGGAAGTCGCGCTCGCCCACGTGCCGCCGCCTGATGTCGAGGCCCCGTTATGGCTGGTCGACCGCCTGTTCCGGCATATCCTCGTTGACATCACCGGCAATACCCATCGCGCCGAAATCTGCATCGACAAGCTCTATTCGCCCGACGGGCCGACCGGCCGCTTGGGGCTGGTCGAATTCCGCGCGCTCGAAATGCCGCCCGATCCCAGGATGTCGCTGGCGCAGCAGCTCCTGATCCGCGCGCTGATCGCAAAGCTGTGGCGCGAACCGCAGCAGGGCAAGTTCGTGCGCTGGGGCACGGCGTTGCATGATCGTTTCATGCTGCCGCATTTCCTCTGGGAGGATTTCCTCGGCGTGCTCGATGAGCTCAGGCAATCCGGCTACGAATTCTCGCCCGAATGGTACTCGGCGCAGCTCGAATTCCGTTTTCCGGCGTTCGGCCGCGTCCATCATGGCGGCGTCGCGCTCGAATTGCGGCAGGCGCTGGAGCCCTGGCACGTGCTCGGCGAAGAGGGATCGGCCGGCGGCACCGTGCGCTATGTCGATTCTTCCGTGGAGCGGCTGCAGGTCAAGGCGACGGGCTTCGTCGAAGGCCGCCATGTCGTGACCTGCAACGGCAGGCGGATGCCGATGACGCCTACCGGCCGCTCCGGCGAGGCGGTCGCCGCGGTCCGCTTCAAGGCCTGGCAGCCGGCGTCGGGGCTGCATCCGACCATCCCGGTCCACGCGCCCCTGACATTTGACCTGATTGATACCTGGAATGGCCGCTCGCTCGGCGGCTGCGTCTACCACGTCGCCCATCCCGGCGGCCGCAGCTACGATACCAAGCCGGTCAATTCCTACGAGGCGGAAGCCCGGCGGCTGGCCCGGTTTCAGGACCATGGCCACACCCCGGGCAGAATCGACCCGCCGCCCGAGGAACGCACGATTGAATTCCCCTTGACGCTCGACTTGAGGACGCCGCTCCTGCCATAGCGTTTTCCAGCGGAAAACGCGTCAAAAAAGCCATAGCGTTTTCCAGCGGAGAACGCGTCAAAAAATAGGACGCCCCGGCTGCGATTCTGATCTATTCAGAAGCACGCCTCAAGGGGAGCGGGATGGCCGGCCAGGGTAACAGTCAGGAAAGCAAGGCCCGCCCGGGCCAGCGCCGGATCGCGCAATGGACGCGCGACTATGCGCGGCTGCCCGGCATTCCCGACGAATATATCGGCGAGGACGGCGCGCCCCGCGCGGCGTGGAGCCGTTTCTTCGATGCCTTTGCCGCGCTTTCGCCGGCCGATATCGAGCGGCGCTTCGCCTCCGCCGACCGGCATTTGCGCGAGGCCGGCGTCACCTACCGCGCGCCCGGCGAGACCGCCGACCGGCTGTGGCCGCTCAGCCATCTGCCGCTCATCATCGACGAGGCCGACTGGCGCAATTGACCACCGGCATCGCGCAGCGTGCGCAATTGCTCGAAATGGTGCTGCGCGATCTCTATGGCGAGGGCCGGCTGATCGCCGACGGTGCGGTGCCTGCGGCCGCCATCGCCGGCAGCAACGAATATCTGCGGGCGGTCTGCGGGGTCAAACCGCCGGGAGGCCGCTATTTGCATTTCTATGCGGCCGACGTCGGCCGCGGCCCCGACGGGCGCTGGTGGGTGCTGAACGACCGCACCCAGGCGCCGTCAGGCGCCGGCTATGCATTGGAAAATCGCCTGGTGCTGTCGCGCGCCTTTTCCAGTCTCTACAAGTCGATGAATGTCGAGCGCGTGGCGCCGTTCTTCGAGGCGTTCCGCGATTCGCTTGCGCGCCAGCGCCGATCGCGACGAGCCGCGGATAGGGTTGCTGACGCCCGGCGCGTTCAGCGAAACCTATTTCGAGCACGCCACGCTCGCGCGCTATCTCGGCTTTCTGCTGGTCGAGGGCGACGACCTCGCCGTCAGCGGCGACCGCATCCATATCCGCACCGTCGCAGGCTTGAAGCGGCTCGACGTGCTGCTGCGCCGGGTCGATTCGAATTTCCTCGATCCGCTGGAACTCGATGCGTCCTCGCATCTCGGCGTGCCCGGCCTGATCGACGTGCTGCGCAAGGACGGCGTCGTCGTCGCCAACATGCCGGGCTCCGGCGTGCTGGAAGCGCGGGCGCTGCTCGGCTTCCTGCCCAGCCTGTGCCGGCGTTTGCTCAGCGAGAATTTGATCATGCCGCACATCGCCACCTGGTGGTGCGGGCAGAAATCCGCGCGCGAGGAAGTGCTGTCGCGGCTGGAAGATTTCGCGATCGAGGGCGCCTATGGCCGGGCCGTTCCGGGCTTTTCCGGCAATGGCCCCGTGCTCGCCGCCGAGTTGTCGCCCGCCGAGCGCGACCGGCTCAGGAGCGCGATCGCCGACCGCGGCATCGATTATGTCGGACAGGAACTGGTGCGGCTGTCGACGACGCCGGTGTGGGAGCAGGGCCGGATCACGCCGCGCCCGTTCGTACTGCGGGTGTTTGCCGCGGCGACGCCCCAGGGCTGGACCATTCTGCCCGGCGGTTTCTGCAGAATTGCCGAACAGCCCGATGCCCGCGCCGTCTCGATGGGCGATGGCGCGCGGTCGGCGGATGTCTGGATTGTCTCCGACAAGGCGGTGTCGGCTTCGACGCTGCTGCCGGGGGCCGACGCCGTGCGCATCAGGCGCATCGCCGGCGTGGTCCCGAGCCGGGCCGCGGACAATCTGTTCTGGCTCGGCCGCTATCTCGAGCGCGCCGAGGCGACGCTGCGGCTGATCCGCGCGCTCGGCGCGCCGATGCGCGACCCCGTCAAGGGATCGTCGACCACGCTGCCCTCGGTCGAGCGCATCCAGCGGCTTCTGGTGACCTGGGGCGCGACCTCGCAGGCGACGCGGACGCAACCCCGCAAGGGTCGTCGCCGAGGCGCTGCAGAGCCCGGACAAATTCGGCTCGGCCCTGTCACTGGCAAAATCGGCGCAGCGCACCGCGAGCTCGTTACGCGAGCGGCTTTCGCCCGACGCCTGGCAGATCATCACCGAGATGGTGGAGCGTCTCGCCTTGGAGGTCGACGACGATGACAGCGTCGTCAGCGCCGCCGAACTGACGTTGCAGGAACTGGCAAGCCTTGCAGGTTTGGCGCAGGAAAACATAAATCGCGCCGCCGGCTGGCGCTTCCTCGACATGGGCCGCCGCGCCGAGCGCGCCATCAATACCGCGCGGTTCGCGCGGCAATTCGCCTATGACGAAGCCGGCGACGAAGACCTCGATGTGCTGCTGACGCTGGTCGATTGCCAGATCACCTATCGTTCGCGCTATCTGGTCGGCCCGGCGCTGGCGCCGGTGCGCGATCTCGCGGTGCTCGATCCCTATAATCCGCGCTCGGTCGCGTTTCAGGTGGCGACGCTGAATGATCACATCGCCGCGCTCCCGAGCCTGAAGGAGCACGGCCTGATCGAGCGGCCGCAGCGGCTGGCGGTGGCGTTGCAGGCGACGTTGACGACCGCCGAAGCCGCGGCGCTGGATGTCAAAACCCTGTTCGCGCTGGAGCAGGATCTGCTCAATCTCGCCGACGCCATCGGCCTGCATTACTTCCCGCACGGGCCCAATGCGAGCCGGCCGGAGAAGCTCACGGGCCTCGCGTGATCTACGACATCCGCCACGTCACGACATACGCTTACGAGAGCCCGGTGAGTTTTGCGCGGTGCTCGCTGCGGCTGGAGCCGAAGTCGCGGCGACGGGCAGCAGTTGATTTCCCATTCGGTCGAGATCCGGCCGCGGCCCGCGGACCGCGCCGTGCGGCGCGATTTTTTCGGCACCCATACCGAGAGCATCCTGATCGAAACCGCGCATCGCAATTTGCGGATCAATTCCCGCTCGCGCGTTTCGGTGTCGCGCAAGGTGCCCGACCGCGCCGCGCCGAGCCCGTCATGGGATGAGATCCGCGACGTGGCGTTCGAGGCCACCAGTCTCGGCCCCGCTTCGCCGATCGGCTATGTCTTTGCGAGCGCGCTGGTGCCGGTGCAGGCGCCGGTCACCGCCTATGCCGCGGCGAGTTTCCCGCCGGGCGGCGGCATTCTTTCAGGCGCCGCCGATTTGATGCGCCGCATCCGCAACGATTTCAGGTACGACCCGAAGGCCACGGTGATCTCGACGCCGCTGCAGGAGGTGTTCGAGAAGCGCCACGGCGTGTGCCAGGATTTTGCCCATGTGATGATTGCGGGCCTGCGCGGGCTGGGTCTGCCGGCGGCCTATGTCAGCGGTTACCTGCGCACCATTCCGCCGCCCGGGCGGCCGCGCCTGCAGGGCGCCGACGCCACCCACGCCTGGGTTTCGGTGTGGTGCGGCGCTGAGCTCGGCTGGGTCGGGTTCGATCCGACCAACGACATCATGATCGAGAACGATCACATCATTCTGGCAATCGGGCGCGACTTCTCCGATGTCTCGCCGGTCGACGGCATCATTGTCGGCTCGCGCAAGCAGAAGCTTGGCGTGGCCGTGGACGTGGTGCCGGTGGAGTGAGCGCGGCTGTTCGCAGCCTTGCCAGGCTTTCCATTTCCGCGATGACTGCCTTGTGACGTCTGGTAGGAGCGGACTAGTCTAAGATTGTCCAGCGCAAATAGTCTCCGCGTCGGAGGGTTACACCATGTGGACACGGAGAGAGACGGTCGCGGTCGCAATCACGGCATTAGCCACAGGCTGGACGCACGCCAGAGCGCGGGCGCAAGCCCCAGCAGTCAACAGTACATTGCTTCCGACCGGCAAACTGCGCGCTGCTTTGATCGCCTCCAATCCCGTTCTGGTGACGCGACGCGCTGACGGCACTTTTGGCGGCGTTTCCGTCGTCGTGGCCCGCGCGCTTGCTACGCATCTCGGCGTTCCGGTCGACCTCAAGCCCTACGACAATCCTGCGCGCTACAACGAAAGCCTCGCGACCGATGAATGGGACATCGGGCTTGCTGCGCGCGATCCCTCGCGCGCAGAGCACCTTGCCTTCAGCGTGACATTCATGGAGGTCGACAACGGCTATGTCGCGCGCCCCGGCGCGGCACCAACCAACGCCGAGGAAGTTGACCGTCCCGGCGTGAAGATCGCGGTCGCGCAAGGCAGCGCACCCGAGACTGTACTGCGTCGTCTCATCAAGAATGCAGAGATCGTTCCAGTGCCCGGTGGGTTCGAGCCGGCGCGCGAGGCGCTGGCGACAGGAAAGGCCGACGTTTACGGCGAGAACCTGCACCTTGCCCACCGTATCGCCGACGCCTTGCCCGGCGCGCGCGTGCTGCCTGGACGCTTCAATGTCGTGCAAATGGCGATCGGAGTGCGTAATCGGGCCGCCTCGGAGCTTCCCACCATCGACGCGTTCGTGAACCGAATCCGGTCTGATGGCACCGTGCAGAACGCCGTTGCCGAAGCTGGCTTGCGAGGCGTGCGGGTCCCGTAGCCTACGGTTGGGAATAGTCGGCGAGAGGTGCAGGCGAGACGCGAGGATTAATGCGGATGGCGGGGACTGAATCCGCAAGGGAGCGCGCCCCATCTGCCGCGCTCGCTTGCGGATGCAGCAGAAGTCCATGTCGCTTGTGGAGCGGTCATTCACGTCGATTTTGTTATCGGCGACACGTCGCTATCCCGAACAAGTCCCGCGGCGTGCCAAGGGCCAATGATCGGCGTGTCGCGGTCTCCTCACACTTTGGCGCGATCGGAGATGCTGTCCGCTTACGTCCCGGTCTTGCGCATCTGCTCGGACGAATCCGCGCGCAGATTGCGGAAGAACTTTTCGACTTCGCGCGAGAGCGTCTCGGCGGTGGCCGTCAGTTCGCTGGATGCGGTGAGAACGGATGCCGCGGCCGTGCTCGTCGTGCCGATGGCGTCGCTGAGCGAGCCGATATTGACCACCAGCGTTCCGTTGCCCTGCGCCGCCAATTGCGCGTTCGACGATATTTCGCGGGTTGCCGCATCCTGCTGCTCGATCGCACTGGCAATGATGGAGGTCACCTCGTTGATCTCGCGCACCGCGTTGCCGATCTCACGAACCGCTTCGACGGAGGTTTTGGTCGACGTCTGGATCAAGCCGACGTTCTGGCCGATTTCGGCGGTCGCTTTCGCGGTCTGCTCGGCCAGCGCCTTGACCTCGTGGGCGACGACCGCAAAACCGCGGCCGGCGTCGCCGGCGCGCGCGGCTTCGATCGTCGCGTTGAGCGCCAGCAGATTGGTTTGCTCGGCGATCGCCTGGATCAGGCTGAGCACGCCGTCGATGCGCTGGGTCGCGGCCGCAAGTCCCTCGATTTCGGAGACCGATTTTTCGGTGCGCAGGCCCGCCTGCTCGACGGCGCTGGCCGATTGGCGCACCTGGCGGCCGATTTCCTCGACCGAGGCTGAGAGCTCCTCGGCCGCGCTGGCGACGGCGGAAACGTTGCTGGAAGCCTGCTCGGTCGCGCCGGAGGCGGCCACCGCGCGTCCGCTGGCGTCAGATGAAACGCTGGCGATGGTCTGGGCGGTGCCGCGCATCGAGGTCGCATTGTCGGTGACCGCGCGCAGCACGCCGCCGATCGCTTCCCGGAACGCGTCCACCGAAGTTTCAATATGGCGGGTGCGCTCGTCGCGCGCTTTCGAATCCTCCAGCACCTGCGAATTGAGGTTGCGGTTGCGCTCCATCGCTTCCTGGAAGATGCTGATCGCGCGGGCCAGCGCGCCGATTTCGTCGGCGCGGCCGGTATGGGGAACCTGGACGCCTTCGGCGCCGTCGGCGACCTGCTTGATGGTCGCGGTGATGACCGAAAGCGGGCGGGCGATCGAACGGGCGATGATCAGCACGCCTAGCACGACCACTACGAGCGCGAGGATGCCGAGGCAGGTCAGCACAAAGGCCATGCGTGTGGTTGGTGTCGGTCTGTTGCGCCAGTCGCTTGCTGCGTTCGGCATAGACCTTGGACAGCGCTTCCAGATCCTTGTTCAGCGCCGTCCGCACTTCGCGGTTGGCGTCATTGTCGCCCCATTCGCGGCCTGCTGCCGCATTGATCTCGACACCGCGGCGAACGAGTTCCTTGCGGAAATCGACGAACTGCTGGATGCGCTTCTTGAAGGTGGCAAACTGCTGGGCGTCGTCAGCCTGGACCAGCGCCTCCCAGTTCTTGACGACCTCAAGAATGCGTTCGTTGAACTTGAGCAGGCCGTCGCCGTATTTTTTCACCACCGCCGGATCGGTCGACATGTAGACGCCGCGCGATTCCATCACGACGGCATAGACCAGCGAATTGATGCGCTCGACGTTGAGCGCCGCGCGGCTGGCGGTCGATACCGCTTCGGTGAGGTCGGCATTCTGACGGGTGTTGTAGTCGGACAGGACGGTGATGGCGGCGACGAGCAGCGCGAACAGCGCGAAGATCGAATACAATTTGGCTGCGAGCGAAAACCGGGATGCCATGGCGCCACCAAAAATGGGTACGGGATTTACAATTCAGCCGCATCGGCACGCCGGAGTGGATCCGCTGAATGCCCACAGCACGGGCAAAGTGTGCTGAATTTTGATGGAGATTGTCTTAACGCGCGAAATTGAAATAACTGCAACTAATCCTAAGTAATATAGCTTTTTCATATGCTTATGCAGGTTATGGCGAGTTGTCTTTCCGGGAATATTCGGCATTCCTGCGCGACCCCAGCGGGCCTTGGTATGACAGTGCAATTGCAGGTGGTCGTTTCCGCCGACGGCGACCAGGCTCCGCGACCGCGGGCAATGCGAACCGGACCGGTATGACGGTGCAACCCGTCTGGCCTTCTGGCGGCACCCGCGAGCGGCAACGCTGCCAAACGAAAGTGGCCGCGCGCCCTGTCTGCTGCGATCGCGGAGCAAGCGTTCTCACCAGGGGGTGCCGGCATTGGCAAGCACGCGTGGCGCGAATCAAGCTAGACAGCGAGCACGGCGACGGAATTTGGTTCAGCTCATCTTGCCCAGGCGGCAGGCGCGCAATCCTCAAGCCATCGTCTGGAAACATCCTGCGCGCAGGACGCTTGCTGCAACAAGGCACTGCGCGGCTTCGATTGTGAGCGAGAACTGGGACTGATGGCTCAAAGTGCGGCGGCCTTGCCGGCCAATCTCGATCTCTATCTTCACGTGCGCGTGCTGATCGCCCTGATCCTCGGGCTCAGCGTCACGCGTTTGGTCAGCGGCATCGCGGCATTGGTCCAGCACCCCGGTCGCTACCGGATCTGGCCTGTACACCTGTGCTGGGTCGCCTGGGCGCTCCTGAACGTGGTTACGTTCTGGTGGTGGGAGTTTCGGCTGAGCCAGATCCAGCACTGGACCTATGGCCTCTATTTCTTCGTTTGCGTGTACGCATCGATGTACTACTTCCTGAGTGCCCTGCTTTTTCCTCAGGATCTCGATGAATACAAGGGCTATCAGGATTACTTCCTCTCCCGCCGCCGCTGGTTTTTTGGCTTTGCGGCTCTGACCGAATCGCTCGATGTGATCGACACCCTGATAAAGGGCGAGGCGCATCTGCGATCGCTGGGACTGGAATATCTCGTTGCGACCGGTGCATTCATACTGCTGTCCGCGGTAGCCGCGAGAACGCGCAACCCGAGATTCCATATGCTGTTTGTGCTCAGCGCGGTGGCCTATGAGATAAGCTTTTCCATCCGCCATTTTAGTACGCTGGATTAGCCAGAGGCGCGACGCTGGTGGCTGGTCCGGTCCGCCGCGCACGGGGATCGCTGCTGTAGCCTTGGCCGTCCGCGCGGCATAGATTAGCGCGGCAACGGAGCGGGTGGGGCGCAGGAAAGTCAGCATGGTCTATCGCCAGATCATCGGTGCCACCTCCTATGTATTCGCCGATTTGCGCGAACTGCTCGCCAAGGCGACGCCGCCGCGGTCCGGCGACCGTCTTGCCGGCGTCGCGGCCGAAAGCGCCGAACAAATGATCGCGGCGCGGATGGCGCTCGCCGACGTGCCGCTCAAGCAGTTCCTCAACGAGGCCGTGATCCCTTACGAGGACGACGAGGTCACCCGGCTGATCCTCGATAGCCATGCGGCGCAGGCCTTTGCGCCGATTTCCGCGCTGACCGTCGGCGGCTTCCGCGACTGGCTGTTGTCCGATGCCGCAACCAGCGAAACGCTCAACAAGGTTTCGCGCGGGATCACGCCGGAAATGGCCGCCGGCGTTTCGAAGCTGATGCGCAACCAGGATCTGATCCTGGTCGCGAAGAAGTGCGCCGTGACGACGGCGTTCCGCAACACCATCGGCCTGAAGGGGCGGATGAGCGTGCGGCTGCAGCCCAACCATCCCTTCGACGACGCCAAGGGCATTACCGCCTCGATCCTCGACGGCATCCTGCTTGGGATCGGGCGATGCCTGCATCGGCATCAATCCGGCCAGCGACGATCCGGCCGTGATCGGAGAGCTGCTGCGGCTGCTCGACGGCATCATCGCGCGGCTGCAGATTCCGACGCAGGGCTGCGTGCTCACCCACGTGACCACGACGCTCGGATTGATCGGGCAGGGCGCTCCGGTCGATCTGGTATTCCAGTCGATCGCGGGAACGGAGGCCGCCAACCGCAGCTTTGGCGTCGATCTCGCGCTGTTGCGCGAGGCGCGTGAAGCCGGGCTGTCGCTCCGCCGCGGCACGGTGGGCGACAATGTGATGTATTTCGAGACCGGGCAGGGCTCGGCGCTGTCGGCCAATGCCCATCACAATGTCGATCAGCAGACCTGCGAAGCGCGGGCCTATGCGGTGGCGCGCGCCTTCGATCCGCTGCTCGTCAACAGCGTCGTCGGCTTCATCGGTCCGGAATATCTGTATGACGGCAAGGAAATCATCCGCGCCGGCCTCGAGGATCATTTTTGCGGCAAGCTGCTCGGCCTGCCGCTCGGGGTCGACGTCTGCTACACCAACCATGCCGAGGCCGACCAGGACGACATGGACAATCTCTTGACGCTGTTGGCCGCCGCCGGCGTCACCTTCATCATGGGGGTGCCGGGCGCCGACGACGTCATGCTGAACTACCAGTCGACCTCGTTTCACGACGCGCTGTATATCCGCGACCTCTTCGGCTTGAAGCGGGCGCCGGAGTTCGACGATTGGCTGGTTCGCTCAGGCCTCGCGGATGGCGATTTCCGGCTTGCAGGCAATGCGGGTCTGCTGCCCGAATTTGCCGCGCGGCTGATCGCCTGAACGCCGGCCACAGCCCACGGCCCGCGGGCCAGCAGATTTTCCTGCAACCAATTGAACCTACAAGGAGTTAGAACCCACAATGAGTTAGAATTGACTGTCACAATGTTGAAGAATTTCTGGCCCAGCTTTCAATGTCGTGCTTAAATTCATGCCAGCCTTGAGGAAATTTGATGAGAGCTGAAGGCATCGGAACGGTACGGCGCATCCTGTGCGTCTTTCCGCGCTATACGTCTTCTTTCGGTACGTTCGAGTACGCCTATCCCCTGACCGATGGCGTGCAGGCGTTCATGCCGCCGCAGGGCCTGTTGCTGATCGCGGCCTATCTCCCGGAGAACTGGCCGGTCCGCTTCATCGACGAGAACATTCGCCCCGCCACCAAGGAAGACTTCGAGTGGGCCGAGGCGGTGTTCGTCAGCGGCATGCACATCCAGCGCCAGCAGATGAACGACATCTGCCGCCGCGCGCATGCCTTCGATCTCGCGGTCGCGATCGGCGGACCGTCGGTGAGCGCGTGCCCGGATTACTATCCCTCGTTCGACTATCTCCATGTCGGCGAACTCGGCGACGCCACCAATGAGCTGATCGCGCGGCTGGCGCGCGACCCGTCGCGTCCCGAGCAGCAGGTGGTGCTGAAGACCAACGATCGCCTGCCGATGACCGAGTTTCCGCTTCCGGCCTACGAGCTGGCGGAGGTCAAGAAATACTTCCTCGGCAGCATCCAGTATTCCAGCGGCTGTCCCTATCAGTGCGAGTTCTGCGACATCCCCGGCCTCTATGGCCGCAATCCGCGCCTGAAGTCGCCGGAGCAGATCATCGCCGAACTCGACAAGTTGCGCGAATGCGGCGTCACGGGCTCGGTCTATTTCGTCGACGACAATTTCATCGGCAACCGCAAGGCGGCGCTGGATCTGCTGCCGCATCTGGTCGAATGGCAGAAGCGGACCGGCTACGTGATGCGGCTGGCCTGCGAGGCGACGCTGAACATCGCCAAGCGGCCCGAGATTCTGGAGAAGATGCGCGAGGCGTTCTTCGTCACCGTGTTCTGCGGCATCGAGACGCCCGATCCCGACGCGCTGAAGGCGATGCACAAGGACCACAACATGATGGTCCCGATCCTGGAAGGCATCCAGACCATCAACTCCTACGGCATGGAAGTCGTCTCCGGCATCATCATGGGGCTCGACACCGACAAGCCGGAAACCGGCGATGCGCTGCTTGCGTTCGTCGAGGAGTCGCAGATTCCGCTGCTCACGATCAATCTGTTGCAGGCGCTGCCGCAGACGCCGCTGTGGGACCGGCTGGCGAAGGAAGGCCGGCTGGTCAATGACGACGACGGCCGCGATTCCAACGTCAAGTTCCTGCTGCCCTACGATCAGGTGGTCGAGTTCCTGGCGCAGATGCATGGAAGTCGCCTACCAGCCGGAAAAGCTGTTCGCGCGCTACCAGTACCAGTGCGACTACACCTATGCGCAGCGGATCAAGGTGCCGGTGACGCCCGAGCAGAAGAGCTGGGCCAATATCAAGCGCGGCCTGATCATGCTGCGGAACATCTTCTGGAAAGTCGGCGTGCTCGGCGACTACAGAAGAGTGTTCTGGAAGTTCGCGCTGGGACGGCTGCGTCGCGGCGATATCGAGGGCCTGATCGGCCCGGCGATGATCGCACATCATCTGATCATGTTCGCGCGCGCCGCATCGGTCGGTCAGCAGAACGCATCGAACTATTCGATCCGGCTGCGCGAGGCCTCGGTCCCTGCCGAGTAAAAGCCCATGAAAACGCCGGCGCCGCCGTCCCGCTCGCTCGAAGCCTTGCGGGAGCTGACGCCGGCGCGTGTCGGGCTCGGCCGCTCCGGCGCGAGCATGCCGACCGACGCACTGCTTGCCTTCACGCTCGACCACGCGCGTGCGCGCGATGCCGTTCACACCGCTTTCGATGCGCCGCATCTGGTTGCCGGATTGGCCGGCCTCGGCCTGCAGGTCGGCGAGGTTTCCAGCCAGGCGCAGCAACCGGCGCGACTATCTGCGCCGTCCCGATCTCGGACGCATGCTGGATGCGGATTCGCGCGCGCGCGCTGGAAAAGCAAAGCGGCAGCGCGAGCGAGGTTGTGATCGTGATCGGCGACGGGCTGTCGCCGGCGGCCGTCAATGTCCACGCCGTCGAACTGGTTCGCCATCTTGCCCCGCGCCTGACGGAGGCGGGAATCCGGTTTGGCCATGCCGTGGTCGCATCGGGCGCGCGGGTGGCGCTGGGCGACGAGATCGGCGCCGTGCTCGGCGCGCGGATGGTGGTGATGCTGATCGGCGAGCGGCCCGGCCTGTCGGCGCCCGACAGCCTCGGCGCCTATCTCACCTTTGCGCCGCGCATCGGCCTCACCGACGAGAAGCGCAATTGCGTGTCCAATATCCACGGCGCGGGCCTGAGCTACGATGAAGCCGCCTTCAAGATCGCGTGGCTGGTGCGTGAAGGCATCGCGCGCCAGATCACCGGCGTGGCGCTGAAGGACGAA